>JAZKBT010000009.1:0-11469 GCA_040388475.1 Bacteroidota bacterium
TATTGGGTTGCGCAGGTGTTACAATAGTTCCACTTACCGTAGTTGCGGTTAAAGCACCGTTTACTGTAAGCGAAGAAAGATTATTCAGAGAGCTAATACCAGCCAATGTACCCGGCGATAATGTTCCGCTTAAAGTTCCACCTGCAATAGTACCTGCTACCGTTAAGTTGGATAAGCTACCTACCGAAGTAATATTGGGTTGCGCAGGTGTTACAATAGTTCCACTTACCGTAGTTGCGGTTAAAGCACCGTTTACTGTAAGCGAAGAAAGATTATTCAGAGAGCTAATACCAGCCAATGTACCCGGCGATAATGTTCCGCTTAAAGTTCCACCTGCAATAGTACCTGCTACCGTTAAGTTGGATAGGCTACCTACCGAAGTGATATTGGGTTGCGCAGGTGTTACAATAGTTCCACTTACCGTAGTTGCGGTTAAAGCACCGTTTACAGTAAGAGAACTCAGGCTGTTGAAAGCGGTTGATAATGTTCCTTGGGATAATGTGCCGCTAAAAACTCCACCTGAGATGGTTCCGCTTACGGTTAAATTGGTTAAAGTACCCAGCGATGTAATATTGGGTTGTGCGGGACTTGCAACCGTACCACTCACAGTTGTAGCTATTAATGGCCCGTTCACCGTAAGAGAACCAAGATTATTGAAAAGGGTTGATACTGTTCCGGGCGATAAACTGCCACTGAATATTCCTCCTGATATGATTCCTGTTACAGTCAGGTTGGTTAACGTGCCCAGTGATGTGATGTTTGCTTGAGCCGGTGTTATGATCCTTCCGGATATATCCCCCAACACAGCTAAATTCCCATTTACCGTCAATGCGGTTAAAGCGCCTAGCGATGTAATATTGGGTTGAGCTGGCGTAACTACGATTCCGTTAAAGGTGGCAGCGGTAACAGGTCCTGTTACCGTTAATGCTGTTAGTGTACCCAGCGAAGTGATATTGGGTTGTGCCGCTGTAGTAAGTGTTCCGATCATATTGCCTGAAGCACTTGATTGGATCAACACCCATGCCGGGTTAATGGCAGTACCGCTGTTATAATAAAAACCGGCCGGTGCATCCGTTTGAAAAACGAGGAGGCCCGTTGCAGGAGAAACAATTGCCGACCGTTGCACGGCTGTCATTCTTGGGATCAATATACCCTTGGAAGGATGCAGGATATCAAGGATGGCTGAGGTATCAGCGAGAGCTCCCGTAGTATTAATTGCCATTGATTGTGCATCAAGCCGGGATAGAGTTGTTAATAATAAAACAACAACAAAAAGAAGCCTGGTAAAAGGGCTCATAGGATAGTTTTGGTTGGGTGAAGTTGCTTTGCAATACCAGTTTAATTAGATAATAGTAGTGCTCAAGTCGCTTAAATATACTCCAGCATTTGGGAAAAGCCGGTTTTTATTAAAAAAAAATTAAAAGCGTATTGACTTAGTATTGAAAATAATAAATTATGAATCCTGCTCCGGCGGGCAAAAGGGGTACAGAATATTTTGAAAGCCGCCTCAGCCGCTTTGCGGGGTGAGACCATGCCAATGGTCTTTAGTTTGGTTTTATTAGTAGCCTATGAGAAGCCTTTGTGCTAATTTCATCTTCATAAGTTCAAAGATATGCTGGTTACCATCATTGGTTCGGGGAATATAGCAACGGTCATGGGTAAGGTATTAACGGAAAAAGGACATGTGATAGCGGAAGTTTATAGCCGGGATCCGTCTCATGTCGCCGATCTCGCAAAGCAATTACACGCAAATGCTGTTAGCAATATTGAAATGTTAAACAGGAACTCAGATGTATATCTTATTGCAGTTGCTGATGATGCACTTGCAGAAATAGCCTCACAATTATCCTTACACAATAAACTGGTGATGCATACGGCAGGTTCCGTTTCAAAAGAAATATTGAAAACGGTGAGCGATAGTTATGGTGTGTTATGGCCCATGAAAATGATACGGAAGCCGATGAAAACACTGGAACCTGTAACGATAGTGGTTGATGGAAATACGGAATCGGTAACCAAACAACTCGAACAACTCGCATCGATATTTTCAAAAACAGTTACGCGCGCCGATGATGACACACGAAGTAAGATGCACATGCTGGCCGCCCTCACTTCCAATTTTACCAATCACCTCTACCATCTTGCGGCGGATTTCTGTGAAGCGGAGAATATTGATTTTTCCGTTTTTTATCCTTTGATAGAAGAAACAGCGCAGCAGATCCAAACCCATCATCCCAAAGAGGTACAGGCCGGCCCTGCTTTTCGCGGCGACAGGCAGACTTTGGAAAAACACGTACAAATACTTGCTAATTACCCGCAGATCAGGAAGGTTTACGAGGCGATGACGGAGAGTATCCGGGGATCTTTTAAGCGATAGGTCGTTTGGGGGTTTTGATTGGTGGTTTCGCTACTCAAAGACCGGCAGGCTGATGGAATCAGACCCAATCGGTACTCTTAGACCTTACAACGATGTTTTTAGACCCTCGAAGGGTGATCTTTGGCTCTTCAAGAGTTTTTAGATCCTGCAAAGGTGTTTTTAGACGCAAAATCTGTGTTTTTGTACCAGGCTCTGAAGTGCAGAGGCCAAACCTTAAACTCCAAACTCCAAACCCGATTTCCAAGTTTTTCCCTAACTCGAATGGTTAAATAAGTATTCTAAGATACTTTTGCCTGCCAAAACGGATGAGGTATGTATACGATTACGATAAAATTTGAGCAGAAAGGACTGGAGCCCGTTACGCTTACCAATATTGCACCCGACCAGAGTTTGCTGGAGGTATGCCTGGATAATGATATTGAACTTCACCATAACTGCGGGGCAGTTTGTGCCTGTAGTACCTGTCATTTATATGTTGAAAAAGGAATGGACAGCCTGGAAGAACTGAGTGATAAGGAAGAAGACTTCATTGACCGTGCCGTAAATCCACGCATTAATTCAAGATTAGGTTGCCAGTGCGTATTGCAGGAGGGTGATGGTGAAGTAGTGGTAACATTACCCGACCAAACCCAATTCTTAGGCGAATAAACTAACCTGTCTGCCGATAGGCAGGCACCAAACCCCAAACTCCAATCACGAATGAGTCATTTTGAACCGCCGATCCACTGGGCCGACCACGAAGACATAGCAATGAAATTATACGAGCGATTTGGCGATGATTTCAACGAAGGAAAAATATACCGGATCCGTTTTACAGATTTACTGGAATGGATTTTACAGATCCCCAATTTCGATGGCACCCGTGAACAAAGTACCGAAGGGCACCTTGAGATGATACAGAGTGCGTGGGTGTATGAGTGGAGGGATAACCAGAAGTAGTTTGTTTGTTGGTTTACTTGTTTATTAGCTTATTGGTAAGCTTGTAAATAGTGATACAAACCGATAAATAGCGAACCAATAAACCAATAAACAAGTAGAGAGTCTTGCTCGAAAAATTTAAACATATCACCACATTTGTCTTCGATGTCGATGGCGTATTGACAGATGGTTCATTGTTTGTATTACCCGAAGGCGTGATGGCGAGAAGAATGAGTATTAAAGATGGGTATGCTTTGCAGCTCGCGGTAAAGAAAGGATATCATGTGGTGATTATTTCAGGCGGCAATTCTGCTGAAGTAAAAGAGAGATTGTCTAAGCTCGGTATAAAAGATGTCTGGATGCAGGTTGAAAATAAATCAGCCGTACTTCAGCAATTTATGAAGCAACATCAGCTGGCCAAAGAAAAAGTATTGTATATGGGTGATGATATTCCCGACCTGCAGGTGATGCAGCTTGCGGGACTGCCCTGCTGCCCGGCCGACGCGGTTCAGGAGATCAAAGAAATTTCTGTTTATATATCACATGTTAAAGGAGGAGACGGCTGTGGCAGGGATGTGATCGAAAAAGTGATGAAGCTCCGCGGCGATTGGGGAGAGGATGTTACGGTACGATCGCAGTAGAAAAATTTCACGCAAAGGCGCAAAGGTGCTAAGGCGCCAAGAAAACCCTTTGCCTCTTTGCTTCTTGGCGCCTTAGCGTGAAACCTTCCAACTACATAAAAATATACTTTGAAAATACTCGCTGCTTTTTTCAGGTTGATCAGGTGGCCCAACCTGGTATTCATCGCACTTACACAGGTGCTGTTCGAGTATTGCATATACCGGAAAATATACCCGAACATCACCGACAATACTGGTGAAACAAAACAATTTATTTTCCTGGTACTTGCTTCCGTTGTGATTGCTGCAGCAGGTTATATCATCAACGATTATTTTGATCTGAATATTGACCAGGTGAACAAGCCATCCAAAGTAGTAGTGAGCGTACTCATCAACAGGCGATGGGTTATTTTCTGGCACATGTTCCTGAGCTTACTCGGACTTTTCTTTACCGTATCCGCATTGCCTATCGCGGAGCATTGGCACCTGGTACTGGCTAATTTTGGAAGCATTATTTTATTGTGGTTCTATTCCACCAATCTCAAAAAACAATTGCTGATCGGGAATGTATTGATCTCGTTGTTAACGGCATGGGTATTACTGATCATTTTCTTTTCAAAATATCCCTTGCAGATCCGCGATCTTTTGTTGGTAGATCATGATGAGGTTCGTTTTTTCAGGTTCACTGTACTGTATGCTGCATTTGCTTTTATTATTTCATTGATACGTGAAGTGATCAAGGATATGGAAGATATGGAAGGAGACAGAAAATATGGTTGCCGCACCATGCCCATTCTTTGGGGTGTGAATGCGAGTAAAGTATTTGTTGCCGTATGGATCATCGTATTGATCGCAGCTATTGTGATCGTTCAATTTTATGTACTGCCTTTCGGATGGTGGCACAGCGCTTTGTATTGTATGCTTTTTGTAGTAGCGCCTTTGGTATGGATCTTCCGGAAATTATTCAAAGCACAATCTGCTGAAGATTTTCATAAGTTGAGTTCAGTAGTAAAACTGGTAATGTTTACAGGGATTTTATCAATGATTTTTTTTAGGGTATACTTATAAGACTTCGTGCTACTTGGTGCCTTGGTGTCTTAGTGGTTCCATTTATTTTTAACCACTAAGACACCAAGGCACCAAGGGTCACTAAGAAAAAAAGAAATATGCAAGACATCATCCTCGCCTCCCAATCTCCCCGAAGAAAAACATTACTCGAATGGGCGGAAGTTCCTTTCCAGGTGATTGTACAGAGTACGGATGAAACGTTTCCGGCTGATCTTTCTATGCCCGATATTGCAATTCATATTGCACGTAATAAAGCCCTGGCTGTTCGTTCGTATGTACAAAGCGCTTATCACGGACAACTCGCAAAAAAAACAATATTGGCTGCAGATACGATTGTTGTATTGGGTGATGAGGTGATTGGTAAACCTGAAGACCGTGATCATGCAATCAGTATACTCAGATCTTTATCAGGTAAACAGCACCAGGTAATTACAGGCGTTGTTATACTATACGGTGAAAGTGAAAAAGCATTCGCGGATATCACAGAAGTTAGTTTTCACGAATTGACAGATGAGCAGATCATTTTCTATGTTGACAAATATGAGCCCTACGATAAGGCCGGCGCTTACGCCATCCAGGAATGGATCGGGGTGGTTGGGATCAAATCGGTTACCGGTGATTTTTATAACGTGATGGGTTTGCCGGTAAGCAGGGTGGTGCAGGCATTGCATACGATAAATTTGTAAACAAAAATCAGGTATTTATTACGTTCCTATACTTTGTAATTTTTCATTTGGCCGCAACAAAAGCGGTATGTTATGAATGAAAGATTATTACAGTTCATCTGGCAGTTTCAATATTATAGTAAGCAACAGTTAAGCACTTCGCAGGGCGAAGCCTTATTTATTGAAAGAGCCGGCACCTGGAACCATCACCAGGGCCCAGATTTTTCGGAAGCCATTATACGCATCGGCAATACCAAATGGGTGGGCAATATCGAATTGCACCTGCGTTCATCGGATTGGTATAAACACCGGCATGGATCCGATAGTAATTATAATAATATTATCCTTCACGTAGTTTGGGAGGAAGATGAACCTGTTTATGACCTGAACGGAAACATTTTTCCAACACTGGTACTGCAACCCCTGATCCCTAAATTATTGCTGGAGCGTTATATGCAGATGATGGAAACACTGGTAGTGGTTCCCTGTCATTCTTTTTTGCCCGCAATGGATCATCTCAACTGGTGCGCATGGAAAGAAAGACTGGCAGCAGAACGGCTGCAAAGACGATCCGAACATGTGTTCAGTTTGCTAAAAATGTCCAATTATCATTGGGAGGAAGTTTTCTGGTGGATGCTGGCCGCCAATTTCGGCATCAAAGTAAACAGCGTTTTATTTGAAATGATGGCAAAAAGCATCTCTACTAATCTATTAGCTAAACACAAGAACCAGATCCATCAATTGGAAGCTTTACTGCTCGGCCAGGCAAATCTTTTAGCAGGGAAATATGAAGACGATTATGCTTTGTTATTGCAGAAAGAATATCGTTTTCTAAAAAAGAAATACCAGTTGCGTCCCGTAAATAAACAGCCCGCTTTTTTGCGGATGCGGCCGGCCGCTTTTCCAACCATACGGTTGGCACAACTGGCTATGCTGCTTTTTCAATCGACGCATTTATTTTCTATGATCAAAGAGATCAAAGATTGTAAAAAAATACAGGATACTTTTATGATAACCGCGAACGATTACTGGCACTATCATTATCGTTTTGATGAGCTAACAACTTTTCAACCAAAACATCTTGGTAAACAGATGGCGGAGAATATCCTCATCAATACGGTGATCCCTGTTTTGTTTGCCTATGGATCATATAGTAAAGAGAATATCTATAAAGAAAAAGCCATTCAATGGTTATATGATTTGCCAAAAGAGCAGAACCAGGTTACCCGGCAATGGCAAAAGCTCGGCATCGGTCACAGGTCTGCATTGGATTCTCAGGCGCTGATAGAACTAACCAATCAATATTGTGTTAATAAACGTTGTCTTGATTGTGCGGTAGGCAACAGAATTCTAAAAAATTACGTCTTGTAAAGCAGAGTCTGTAGTTTGTGGTCTGTTGTCTGTAGTTCTCTATAACTTGAAACTAACTATAGACAAGAGATCACAAACCACAGACTTGTTTACTGCCAGTTGAACGCCATATCCAATTCAATATCCGGATGCAGCGATCTTTCAACAGGGCAGGTGCGGGCGGTTCTTTCGAGCAGGTCCTTTTGTTTTTCGTCGAGGTTTAAACCAGGAGGGAAAAAAATATGTGCGATGATCTTGCCGATCCGGCGCGGATCGCTTACCATGATTTTGGTAACATCCACGCGGGTGCCATCTAACTGGATATCCATCGTGCGGGCCTTAATGGCCATGGTGGTTACCATACAGGTGCCTAAAGCCACTACCACCAGGTCGGTTGGAGAAAATCTTTCGCCTTTGCCCTGGTTATCGGTAGGGGCATCAGTTTCGATAAGGGTACCGCTCTGAAGGTGCGTGGCAGCGGTTCTCAGGTCGCCTTTATAAATAATTTGTGAAGTCATTGTATCATTTTACTATAAATTTACAAGTAACAAACCAAATGGAAGTGAAGAAGCTATTTTTAATAATATTCGTATTGAGTTCGTTAGCCGTTTCTGCACAGCAGAAAGTGAAATCTGCAGGCGCTGATCTGAAACAACAAAAAAAAGCAGAGCGCCGTGAAAAGATCAACCAGTTGATCAAACAGGAAGAAGAAGGCGCACTGATCTTCCAGAAACAAGGAGCATTTGGGTTTAAATTTAATACCGATGCCTGGAGCATGTTCTATGAACATGGTAAATACAAGACGCTAACGAAGACCAGCCTATGGTGGCTTGAATTCGGTGAAAGAAAACATCCCAAGGAAGAAAAAGCGCCAACACTTAGCACTTCAGGAGGCTTCCTGATCATGTCCAGTTACATATATGGCAAGCAGAATAATTTTTATTACCTGAAAGCGGGACTGGGGCAACAGACCCTGATCGGCGGAAAAGGTAATAAGAACGGCGTGGCCGTTTCCGCAATCTATGGCGGAGGACTTACGGCTGGCTTACTAAAACCTTATTATATAGAGATTGAGAATCCAAATACCGGCAAGCGGGAAGAGATCAAATATGATAACAATGATGCCCTTTTTCTCGATGGAACGATCGCACTTGGCCGGGGTGGACTGACCAAAGGGTTTAACGAGATCAAATTCGTACCCGGCGCCCATGTACGTGCGGCGCTCCGTTTCGATTATGGCCGCTACAATGAAGTCCTTTCAGCCATGGAAGTGGGCATAAATGCAGAATATTACTCCAAAACAATGCCCATCATGCTCCAGAATAAAGAACAAAAGTTCTTTTTCAACGCCTATATAGCCTTAGTTTTTGGTAAGAGAAAGTAGTTATTTTTGCAAGTCTGGAGTCAGAAGTCTGGGGTAAACACCTTGCTTCTAGCTCCATCCCGCATATTGCGGGATAACTCCAGCTTATAATTATAAAGATGATGCAAGAACTACCCGTGGTCCCCAAAATAGACCCTTCAGAATCACCACTTAAAAAACCCAACTGGCTCCGTGTGAAACTGCCTATCGGCGAGAGTTATAAGCATGTTCGCGGGCTGGTGGATACACATAAACTCCATACCATTTGTGAAAGCGGTAATTGCCCAAATATGGGCGAATGCTGGGGCGCAGGAACGGCCACTTTCATGATCCTTGGCAATATCTGTACCCGTAGCTGTGGATTTTGCGCCGTTGCCACAGGCAGGCCCGAAGCCGTGGATTGGGACGAACCGCAACGTGTGGCAGAAGCGATTCATTTAATGAAAGTGAAGCATGCAGTAATCACCAGTGTTGACCGTGATGAATTGAAAGATGGCGGATCGATCATCTGGTATAATACGATAGAGGCTGTAAAAGGATTAAACCCCGATACTACTTTAGAAACCCTGATCCCCGATTTCCAGGGAAGACCCGACCAGGTGCAACGCATCATTAGTGCAGCCCCTGATGTGGTGAGCCATAACATGGAAACTGTTGAACGCATGACGCGCCAGGTACGCATACAGGCCAAATATCGCCGCAGCCTGGAAGTATTGCGTTTGCTGAAAGAAGGAGGCATGCGCACAAAAACTGGTATCATGCTCGGCCTGGGTGAAACAAAAGAAGAAGTAATTCAATCAATGGAGGATCTTGTTGGCGTTGGTTGCGATGTATTAACGCTTGGGCAATATCTTCAACCTACCAAAAAACATTTAGCGGTACAACGTTTCGTGCATCCTGATGAGTTTGCAGAATTACGTGAGATAGGGTATGAGTTAGGGTTTGATTATGTAGAAAGCGGCCCGCTGGTACGTTCTTCTTATCATAGTGAAAAACATGTGATACCCGGTTATGGAAAAAATAAATGGAAAGAAGAAAAAGAACTGATAACTGTTTAACCACGTAGTCGCTCGGCTCCGCCGAGTGACTAGTATCCAATGGCTTCCAGCCATTCAACTCCTCTCATGAAAAAAATAATATCAATTACTACTTTCTTTTGCGTGCTAATCTTTACTTCCAACGCGCAACTTTATTGGAAAAATGTAGATTCTCTCTATCAACCACTACCCAAAGGAATACATGTTTATAAAACAACAGGGCTGGTAGATGGCAAACCAAATATAGCTTACTATGTAAGCGCTGACTTAAAAGACAAGTCACTTGACTTTACCACACAGGTAGGTAATGGCAAGCGTTTAACTCCCGCACAATATTTTGAGCAGGAACAGCAACCATTGATAGTGATGAATTGTACTTTCTTTGAGTTCGTACATAACAGCAACCAGAATATGGTGATCAGGGATGGTAAAATGGAAGCATACCAGTTGCATACGATCAATGGAAGGGGAAAAGATACATTTACCTATCGTCATCCATTTGGAAGTGCGATCGGTATCTCAAAGAAAAGGAAAGCGGATGTTGCGTGGTTGTACACCGACTCTGCAGAAACAAATGCATTTGCCAGCCAGGAAGTGATCAGTTTTTTAAAAGATTCCGTTAACAAACATTCAAAAAAAGAAATGTTGCGTGCAGGTAATTTTAAAAAATGGAAAATGAATGCGGCTGTTGGTGGAGGTCCTGTGCTTTTGCAAAATGGAAATATCAAAATCACCAACAACGAAGAATTGAAATTCACAGGTAAAGCCATCGATGATAAACATCCCCGCACATCCATGGGTTATACCGCCGATGGCAAATTGATCTTATTAGTGATCGAAGGAAGATTCCCCGGTAAAGCAGAAGGAGCCTCCCTTACACAGGAAGCACAGATGTTGAAAGACATTGGTTGTGTAGAAGCATTGAACCTGGATGGCGGTGGAAGCAGTTGCCTGTTAATCAATGGAAAACAAACCATCACACCTAGTGATAAAGAAGTGCAACGAGCGGTGCCGGCTGTGTTTATGATCAAGGTAAACAAATAGTTGTTCCTGCACTGGTGATTAAAATAATACGCAAAAATTGGTTCCCCTGTTATAAATCCTTAAGTTTAGTTTAAAACTCAACCATGGAAACCCTTGAAACAACCGAACCAAAAACCGGCAGTATCAAAACATTAACGGTCCTGACATTTATCGGGAGCGGTTTAGCCATTTGCGGCTCATTATGGAATTTCGTTAAAGCAGACAAAGCAGTTGCCGATATGGAAGCTGCAAGGGATAACGAAGCCACACCTGCCTTTCTGAGAGATATGATGACTCCTGAAGCCATCGCCAATGCAAGAACAATGGCTGCTAACAAATTCCCTGTGCTTATTATATCGTTAGTTGCAGCGATCCTTTGCATCGTTGGCGCTGCACAGATGCGTAAGTTAAAAAAACAGGGGTATTTTTTATGGCTGATTGGTGAGATCCTTCCTTTGATCGGAATGATGATTTTTGTCAATGTTGCTTCTGTTACTTCCGGAATGGCAGCAATGATCGGTCTCGGTATCATGTTGCTGTTCATCATCCTTTACACAACCCAAAGGAAATATTTGATCTATTGATTGATTGAAATACAGGATAAAAAAAAGGCACATATCATTTATGTGCCTTTTTTTTATTAGCGGATTAACGGATTACGAATTAGCGGATTATCTTTCAATAATCAATTCGCTAATTCGTAATCCGCGAATCCGAAAATCCTATTTCAACTCCCAAACCAACGCACTCGCTCCCAAGATCGCAGCATCTGATTCTTTCAAATGGCTCACCAATATTTTTACTTTGTTCTGGAACACCTGGATCAAATTCGCTTCCATGTGTTCACGCGTAGGTTTGAGTATGAGGTCGCCGGCTTTGGTGAGTCCGCCAAATAAAACAATGGCTTCCGGGCTGGAGAACATGACAAAATTGGCAAGCGCCATTCCTAATATCTTTCCTGTGTACTCAAATATTTCTTTGGCCAGTTCATCGCCTTCCATTGCTGCATCATATACTTTCTTGGAATCGAGTTTGTCTTTCGGAACAT
>JAZKBT010000010.1:0-88362 GCA_040388475.1 Bacteroidota bacterium
CAACAACAACTTATTACCGAAGGGTAGCCACTTATAGCGGAAGCTCATTCAACAGTAATATTATTACAGCTACAGTAAAAGCCTTACCGACGCCAACAGCAGGTGCAGTAAGCAGTTCTATATGTCCTGGTGGCACCATCAGTCTTACTTCATCCGGTGGAAGCAGTTATAGCTGGACAGGCCCTGATGGATTTAGTTCAACGCAGCAAAATCCATCGATACCAACAGCAACGACTGCTGCAGGCGGAACTTATAACGTTACGGTTACCGGAGCAAACGGATGTACTGCAATAGCATCGACCACTGTCACGGTCAATACCTTACCAACAGTAAGCGTAAGTCCAACAGCAGTGATCATAGCAAGTGGTATGAGTACCACGCTTACTGCAAGTGGTGCATTAAGTTATAGCTGGAGTCCATCAACAGGATTATCTGCAACGAATACAGCAACAGTAATAGCAACACCGATTACTACTACAGCTTATATAGTAACAGGCACGGCTACTACCACCGGTTGTGTAAACATTGCAACGGTAACCGTAACAGTAATCAACCCTGGTGTGATAGGCAGTAACGATGCGGGATGCGGTACGTTTACACCAACAGGTTTAACATCAGTATCAGATGCAAGCGGTGCAAGTCCTATTACCTATGAGTGGCAGTCATCCACAACAGCTGATTTTAGTTCTGCTGTAACAACCATTGCAGGCGCTACTGCTACAACATATTCACCAGGCTCGATCTCAACAACAACTTATTACAGAAGGGTAGCCACTTATAGCGGAAGCTCATTCAACAGTAATATTATTACAGCTACAGTAAAAGCCTTACCGACGCCAACAGCAGGTGCAGTAAGCAGTTCTATATGTCCTGGTGGCACCATCAGTCTTACTTCATCCGGTGGAAGCAGTTATAGCTGGACAGGCCCTGATGGATTTAGTTCAACGCAGCAAAACCCATCGATACCAACAATAACGACTGCTGCAGGCGGAACGTACACAGTGACGGTTATCGGAGCGAACGCATGCACCGCTACAGCTTCAACAACTGTAACAGTTAATACATTACCAAATATTGTTGCAAGTCCTGCCACAACAACAATCGTGATGGGTGGCAGTGTTACACTTACTGCGAGTGGGGCAAGCAGTTATACATGGACACCAAATACCAATTTATCTTCTTCGGTAGGTGCTGCAGTTGTTGCCAGTCCGCTTACAACCACTACTTATACTGTTACCGGTACTGATGCCAACTCATGTACCAATACTACAACCGCTAAGGTCACAGTACAAACCATCGATGCAGTTGATGATGATTACCGTTCAGTTGTTATTAATGGAGCTAAGGGCGGAACAACACCTGTTGTTTTAGAAAATGATAAACTGAACAATGTAAAAGCAGATATCTCATTATTGAATCTCACGCTGGTTTCAAATGGTGGTATCAATGGACTTTCATTTGATGCTACCGGTGCTTTGGTTATTCCGGCAAATACTTTTGAAGGCACCTACACAGCTACCTATTCCATTTGTGAAAAAGTGGTTCCGGGCAATTGCGACCAAGCAAATGTGCTGATCACTATCAGCAGAGGCTTGGCATTAACCGCTACAGCTATTTGTAAAAATGATGTTCCATATATCCAATATACAGTTACGCCAAACTTCATTGCAGGCGTTAACCCGGTTACCTTAAACTGGTTAAACGGGGATAAAACCGTAGTTACTGCGCAGGCAACAACCAGTGGCTTGTCATTAACAGGTGAAATATTATGGCCGGGAGCTGTATTGGATAATTCAGGAAATGCAACGGATTGGCCAGGATGGTTATTCACCAATGGTGCATGGGTACAAGGTGCAGATGGTTTTGAAAAAACAAGGCCTGATGCTTATATGGTATTCAGTGTGAATCCTACTGATACGATTAGGGTAAGTTATCCGCCGGCTACTCCAGCATGTAATGCGGCGCCTCCTGCAACTGTAATAATACCTCTTACACCAGGAAGCATTGCAGTATCACAAACTATCTGTGCCGGATCAACACCTAATGCATTTACATCAACATCATCAGCAACAGGTGGAACAGGAACCATTACTTATCAATGGCAACAAAGCACCGATAATATAAATTATGCCGATATTCCGGGAGCAACTTCAATAACCTATGGTGCGGGTGCGTTAACACAAACCACTTATTACAGAAGAGGCGCAAAAACAACAGTTGATGCAGTTATTTATACAACAGTTGTCTCTGTAACGGTTACTGCCAAGCCTGTTGTATCAATATTACCTACCAGTATTACAATACAAAAAGGATCAGCATCAACGCTTACAGCCAGTGGGGCAGATACCTATGCATGGTCGTCATCAGCAGGATTATCTTCCACCACAACAGCAATAGTAATTGCCAATCCGGTAAGCAGCACTACCTATACAGTAACAGGAACAACAGGAACCTGTACTAATACAGCAAATATTGTTGTAACTGTTATCGATCCTGGAACTATTGCAGCCAACCAGGTGAATTGTGGAGCCTTCACACCGGCAACCATAACTTCTGCTACTGCTGCAAGTGGCACAGAAACGATTACCTATCAATGGCAGTCATCCACAACATCATCCACAACAGGGTTCTCTAATATCATATCGGCAACAACTGCATCGTATGCACCAGCTGCAGCTATTACTGCTACTACTTACTATAGGAGAGTCGCAACAGGCTCGGGCCAATCTTATAATAGTAATGTGGTAACTGCAACAGTTACTGCCAAACCTGTTGTATCAATATTGCCTACCAGTATTACAATACAAAAAGGGTTTACATCAACACTTACAGCCAGTGGAGCAAGTACCTATGCATGGTCGCCATCAACAGGATTATCTTCCGCCACAACTGCAACTGTCATTGCCGGTCCGATAAGCAGTACTACCTATACTGTAACGGGAACAACAGGAAGTTGCACCAATACAGCAAATATTGTTGTAACAGTGATCGATCCGGGAACGATCGCAACCAGCCAGGTGAATTGTGGAGCCTTTACACCGGCAACCATAACTTCTGCTGCTGATGCAAGCGGAACAGGAACGATTATTTATCAATGGCAATCATCCACTACATCATCAACAACTGGTTTCACTAATATCATATCGGCAACAACGGCATCGTATACACCATCTGAAGCTATTACCACTACTACTTATTATAGAAGAGTAGCAACCGGCGCAGGTAAATCATACAATAGCAATGTGATCACTGCTACCGTAAATGAATTACCTGTTATCACCATTGCACCAACTAGCGTAATCCTTGCAGCGGGACTCACACAAACGCTTACTGCCAGTGGCGCAAATACTTATGTATGGTCACCATCAACCGGTCTCTCGGCAACTAATACAGCTGTTGTTATTGCATCACCTGTTAGTACCACAACCTATTCTGTTGTTGGAACGATCACTGCATCAGGTTGTACAAGTACCGGATCGGTATTGCTCACAGTAATATCTCCGGGCACATTGGCACCCGGACTCATTGGTTCTCCGCAAACAATTTGCTTAGCGGGCACACCTGATGCGTTTACTTCTACAGCAGCAAGCGGTGGATTAGGAACCATTAATTACCAATGGCAGGTGAGTACAGATAGTGTGAACTTCACAAATATTACCGGCGCTACATCCGCTACGTATGGAGCAGGTACATTAACACAAACAACTTATTACAGGAGAGGGGCAAGCACTCCAAATGATGCGGTTGTATATACTCCAGTAGTAAAAGTTACGGTATTGCCGAAACCAGTTATTGCGGGCATCAACGGCCCTTGTGCGATGCCGAGAGATACAACCAGAACCTTCTCTGTAACAGGAGCAATCAATGCAACGCATTATGTATGGACGATTCCTTCCACGGGTGGATGGAGCGGTTCATCAACAACCAATACGATTGATGTAAAAGCAGGAACCACGAATGGTACCATCAGCGTAACACCATTTAACGGAAGTTGCGCAGGCGAACCGGTTTCTTACGCGGTATCCATTATCGATTATGCCAGGGTAACTATTTCAGGAACACCTGTAACATCATCGGGTAATGGTAACAGCCCTATTAAGGTTACGGTACAACTGATAGATATTCTCGGTAACCCCATCGGTTGCACCGGTGGAACAGCAATGCTATGCAGCAACTCGGGAACATTCTCTCCTGTGGTTGATAATGGAGATGGAACTTATACTTCCTTCCTTAGCTCATCAGCCAATGATGTAATTATCTGCGGTTCAGTAGCAGGTGTTCCGATCTCGAAAACCACCAAAGTAACCTTTACGGGTCCGCAGGGTCGCATTACGAGCAACGGACCGATACTTGATTTTGAAATACCAAAGATCACCTTTACCGCTACAGAGGGAAGGGCTCCATTTACTGTGATCTATCATTCAGACAAAAGCCCTGTGGGTAAGAATGACACGTTGACGAATGTTACCAGCGGAACAGCTTATCCTGTAACACTGATACCTTCAACTACGCTGTATACATTGGTGTCTGTGATAGATGCGAATAAAGAACGACGCGATAATAATTTTATACGCGATACAACCACAACCCTAGTATTGGCGCCGAAAGTGATCATCACGTTGAAAGCTGATGTGCCTATAAAAGAGCCTGACAGCACATGGGCAACACGTATTGTAGTGCACACAAAAAATATCGGCGACCTGGATCTGTCGAATTCACAGGCAAGGCTGAACCTAAGAACAGTGTTCCCGTTACCTGTAACGTATGTGCTCGACAGCGTGCGTGTTTCCGGTAAAACAGTGGTACCTAATCAGAATTATGATGGCATATCAAATGAGGATCTCTTTGCCAGGTTGAATAAAGGAAGACGTAATCTTTATAATGGTTCAACAACAGCAAATGCTTTGGGAATGGCCGAACTGGCAGCGCCGGATGGAAGCGCCAGCATAGAAATGTGGAACAATGCAAGTACCGGCCAGGCAGAAGACATGAATGGTCTTGAAGTGGTGGATGACGGTCATAGTATTTATATGTTCGGCCCAATGTCTTCACTTCCAATAGACGGAGAAGCCTCGATCATCTTATGGCTGCATGTAAGACCAAATGGTTATACAGCACCATTTGTAATGCAGGCCGTAGCGTTGGGTTCAGGAAATACAGAAGGGGCAACCGCCTTAACAACCAGTTTATCAAATGATAATGACGATGTAAATATGCACCCTGAAGTTACCAAATCAGGTGACCCGTTACCGGCAATTATCAACCTGTTCCCTACCGCAGTGATCGGTGCGGCACTAAGTGCGGGCACCCCGGTACTGCAGGGCAACGGAACATTTAATGTTACCCTTTCTTATAAAGTAAAAAATTACGGTAACGTAAACCTGAAGAATGTGCAACTGTCGCATGACCTGTTGAAATCGATCGGTCTTCCGTCTGCATTTAATGTAGTGGGATCCGTAACATCTACAGGTAATCTCATTCCAAACCCTGGGTTCAATGGTAAATCGGATACGAGTATGCTGCTGTCTGCCAACAGTATGCTCGGATTCAACCAGGAATCAATCCTATCTTATGTGATCAATATCACACCTAACCAGTTAAGTTCTATTTACAGGTTACAGGCGATCGCATCTGGTTATAGTGAAGATATTCTTGCAACAGTTACTGATCAGTCTAATGATGGAACGGAACCCGATTCTGATAATAACAATATTCCAAATGAGAAACTGATTACAACGATCATTATCAATCTTCCTGTTCCACCATTGGTTCCGGCCAATATCGGTATCAAAACGGGTCCAGCCACAACTGTTCCTGCCAAAGGATATTGCGTATCAACTGCCGGTGTTGAGATCATTCCGATCACAGCCAATAATGGTGGCTTGGATACTTACCAGTTCCAGTGGCAAAGTTCTGCAGACAATGTAACGTTCAAAGATATCATTGGTGCAGAAAGTGAAACTTATACAACAGGTACGGTTACCGGTAGTTTCTACCTGCGCAGAGGAACTATTTCTGGCAGCCAGATCAAATACAGTAATTCTGTTTACATACAGATCTATGCTGCACCTGCTGTACCGGTGATTACAGGTACAGGATCAATGGTGGTTGGTAAAGGAAACATCACACTTACTGCTCCATTGTCTGCTGCTTATGCATGGTCAACAGGCGCAACCACCAGAAGCATCTTTGTTCAGGATGCAGGTAACTATGGATTAACCATCACGGATGCCAATGGTTGTACCGCGACAGCCACTGCGTTTGCCATCACTGCACTTGATCCATATAAAGTGGCAGATGTGCAGAAGACCTTATCAAAAGCGCCGGTATTACAGGCAGATGGAAGCTTCCTGTTATCCTTTAATATTGTTGTCTCTAACCTGAGATCGGAATTCCTGGATAGTGTGAGGGTGAACGATGATTTGTCTAAGGTGTTCCATTCTTATTCCACATTCAGCGTAGTGGATATTAAAGCGAGCGGCTCATTCTTTGTTAATAGTTCCTATGATGGCAAAACACAGACCAATCTGCTGAACGATATAAGTATACTGACGGGACTCAGCAAAGATTCGGTTCAGATCACTGTTAAAGTGTTCCCGAATGGATTTGCAGGAACCCTGAACAATGTGGCTACCATTACAGCGAGATCACCATTCGGAAAACTAACTGCTGTATCAAATGACCCGGTTAATAATAGAGACGCGATAGTAAGGCTCCCGACAAAATTTGTGATCCCCGAGGTTGATATTTTTATCCCGACAGGTTACTCACCAAACCGTGATGGCATTAACGATAATTTTATAATCATCAGACCAAATAATACAACGATCAGTCTTGAAATATTTAACCGCTGGAGTAACCTGGTGTACAAATCGGCTGACTATAAAAATGAGTGGGCCGGAAAAGGTAACCTTGGAAACAGGGCCCTGGGAGATGATCTTCCGGATGGTACATATTATTATGTAGTATTGGCAACTGATAAAGTAACTGGTTTAGTCAGAAAATTTGCAGGCGTCGTTACTTTAAAACGATAATGCGGAACAAAAACAAAATGGCTCTTATTATAGTAGAAGAAGAAAATAATAACATGTGCGTATGATGATGAAAATCAAATGGGGCCTGGTGGTTTTACTATTAACGGTTACTTTAACTGCTAAGGCGCAGCAACATCCAATGTACTCTCAGTATATGTTCAACATGATGAACATTAATCCCGCATATGCTGGCAGCAGGGGCGTAGGTACAGTGACCGCTTTATACCGGAACCAATGGGAGGGAATTGAAGGGGCGCCCAAAACCGTTTCCGTAGGAATTGATATGCCAATCAACGAAAAAAAGATAGGTGTCGGATTCCAGGTATATGATGACAAACTGGGTATCGAACGTACATCGGGGTTCAATGCATCTTATGCATTTCGTATACATTTATCAGAATCCGGAACACTCAGCCTTGGTTTGCAGGCGGGCCTGCTGAATTACCGCGCCAATTATACTGAGTCCGTGCTTTTCCAGCCGGGTGATCCTGCATTCAGTCAGAATATAAGTGGGATTCTTCCGGCAACAGCAGCAGGTATTTATTACAACTCTGATAAATTCTATGTTGGCGTATCAACGCCTGCCTTATTAAAAACAAAGATCGACTATGATGGTGTGGCAAATGTTACCGGTGTAACAGGAAGGGATATGCATTTATACCTTGCATCAGGTTTTGTAATGAACCTTAACCGCGATCTGGTACTGAAACCTTCTATACTGGTAAAAGCGGTTAGCGGTGCGCCGATCGAATACGATATGAATGCGAATCTCTGGATATCAAACATCATCGCATTTGGGTTCTCATACCGAACAGGCGATGCTTATGTAGGCATGACCGAATTACAAATAAGTAAACAATTCCGTATTGGATACGCGTACGACAAAACATTTAACAGCCTGGGCACATTTAATAGGGGTACTCATGAATTGATGCTGCGTTTTGAACTCAGGTCCAATACCGGTAACGTTGCCTCACCAAGGTACTTCTGATCTTAATGAAAGTGTAATGAAAAAAAGTGTCTTATATATTGTTGTTTTTCTTTCAGGCTTCCAGGCAATCAGCTATGCGCAACCAGCTAGCCGGTCAAGAAAGGGGGAAGCCTATTTTCAAAATGCTGAAAAAGAGTTTAACAACCAGCGTTACATGTATGCGGTATCCTTCTTCAAAACCATCCTGGAACATCCCGGGAAAAACGATTCAATGGCGACCCTGCATATTGCTGAATCATACTGGTATGTAAAAAATTATGACTCTGCATTATTGTATTACGAGTTGTATGAAAAAAAATTCGGCCCTGTATTTTCATCAAGACAACGTATCGCGGAATTATCGGCTAACCTCAAACAGTACCCGCAGGCTTCGGCTATCTATCAAAAACTAACCAAAGAACCCCGGGCAAAAGCAGATAAATTATTGGCGGAACGCTACAAAGGTTTTTCCAATACAACTCCTTTCCTTCGCGATTCATTGAATTACACCGTCCGTTTACTGAACCTGAATACCAAACAACAAGATTTCAGTCCGCAGTTTTTTCAGCGCGGAATGGTATTCGTATCAAACCGTTATTCTAAAAAAGTAATAGAAAAAGAATTCGGATGGGATGGCCTTCCGTTCGCAAATATCTATTGGGTAAAAGATACGGCTGACCTGTATACAACAGATATAGTTCCCGGATATTCTTCACGCTCCAATAATATAAATTCGATCCGTGCAAATGATGATTATACTGCTCAAACAAGTAATGATAATGATATCGTTGTTGCAAAAGGTTCAATCGGTGATTATAACGGTACTATACACCGGCTCGCTAAATTCAGCGATGAACTGAATTCGAAATATAATTACGGGCCGCTCTGTTTTAATAAAGCGGGTAACAAAGTTTATTTCACACGAAATAACCTGAGTCCTAATAGCGGAAGATATAATCTTGAGATCTGTGAGTCAACAATGGAGAAAGGAGTATGGGGCAAAATACACGTTCTTCCTTTTGTGCAGCCGGAATATGATTTTTATCACCCTGCACTTAGCAGTGATGAAATGCGTTTGTATTTCTGCAGCAATAAACCTGGTGGAATGGGTGGCAGTGATATTTATTATGTAAGTCTCTTGCCTGATGCTAACAGGAATACCGTTTTCGGCGTGGATAGTAAGATTAACACAACCGGCAATGAACTGTTTCCTACCGTACATGGCGATACATTATATTTTAGTTCAGATGGTTTTGCGGGATTGGGCGGATTGGATATTTACAAGACCTATGAATCGCGCGATGGTTGGAAAACACCAGCGAACATAGGGTATCCCCTTAATTCCAGCTTTGATGATTTCGGAATTATTTTCAGCAGCAGTAAGGCAAAAGGGTTCTTTACAAGTAACCGTTTAGGTACAGATGATATCTATGTTTTTGAGAACATACCATTCACTGTTATGATGCAGGGAACTGTTTTGAACAAGGCAACTATGCGCAGGCTCGATTCGGCAACAGTAATAAGAGTTGATGACGAAGATAAATCGGCGATAGAATATAAAACTGACATCACTGGTAATTTTACTTTTCCCGTAAGACCGGGACATGCCTATTCTTTGTACGCCTCACACCGCGATTTTAGAAATGATTACATGCATATAGACAATACGGGTACTGAGAGAACATTGTCATTACAATCTATACTATTAACACCGCACCCTGCACCAATTATACCTGCACGTGTTGAACAAGCCAAAGAACCTGTTCGTGACCTTCAGGCAGAGATCGATGCTTTGGCTAAAATGATATTCTTTAAAACAGCGAGTGCAGAATTATCACCGGCCTCTATCAAACCATTGGATGAAGTGTGTAAGTATCTTGCCAAATATCCTAAACTCACATTGTATATAGAAGGTCATACCGATAACAGGGCGGCTGCACCATATAACCTTGATCTCTCGAAAA
Source organism: Bacteroidota bacterium (assembly GCA_040388475.1). Taxonomy (GTDB): domain Bacteria; phylum Bacteroidota; class Bacteroidia; order Chitinophagales; family Chitinophagaceae; genus Sediminibacterium. The sequence continues at coordinate 9,969 of JAZKBT010000010.1, forward strand.
GAAGGGCTAAAACGGTAAAGGATTATTTCATAAAGAAAGGATTTGCAGAAAGCAGGTTCACATCAGAAGGATTTGGTTTAACCAGGCCGATTGCTGATAACGAAACAGAAGAAGGAAGGGCAATGAACAGACGCGTATCGATTAAAGTGAATTTTCATCAATAAGAATTGTTTAAACTCAAGTATATGCAAAATTGTAAAAACCTGCTTTGTTTCCTCGTTACCGTGATGTGTGCGTTTACCGGCATTGCACAAACAAACAGGAACACTGGTAAAACAACAGTGCCAAAAACAGTTCAGACAACTGTTACACCGGTGAACACAAATACCGTAACCGCTGCCAACACCGAAACAGCTGAACTTCATCTCGGACGCTATGAATTGTATTCAGGGATCCCGTCAATATACCTGGGACATTTTATCCTGCTTGCAAATGGAAAATACAAAGTAGCGTTTAATACCGATGAAGAGAACTACGATGAAAGAGGGGCCTATGTATATCATAGCGATACCAATACCATCGAGTGGAAGGCCGGTATGTTCCGTAGCAATAACTGGGGTGGCAAGATCGTGAAAACAGAAAAGGGCTTCCGTATCCAGTTCAACAAAGCAACCTACGGCGATAGTAAGTAATTACCCCTAGCTATACTGATGAAAAGAGTCAAACCTTGGTTTGGCTCTTTTTTTTACGGTCGGGACGCTCCCGCTGCCTGAACGTTAACTGCACTGATCATATTTTTCTTTCAAAAATCCGTGTAATCTTTCAGGCCGCTCCAGCGTCCCGACCGATTTCCGATAACGCCTTCACCAAAACGTCCAACTCGGCAGTTGTCGTATACACATTCGGAGTGATCCTGCATCCATGTACATTCGCACCATCAATCGCAACGGTATAGATCGAATATTTTTTTAATAGCATACTCGCCATATCAGCCGGCTTCATTCCTTTGATACCTACATTGGCAATACCGCAGGAACGTGCCGGGTCAGCGGGCGTATTCACAATTACATTGGGAAGGCTACGCACTTTGCTTGTCCAGTATTGCTGCAGGTAACGCAACCTCGCTTCTTTTTTCTCTGCTCCGATCATGTTATAAAAATCGATCGAATGGCTGATCGCAAGATCAGTATGCACAGGATGTGTTCCAATATGATTCAATCTTGAAATATCATCTTCTTTCCTGTCCCCCTCGGCCAGCAGCGGCCATATGTTTTTGATATGCTCCTTCTTCACATATAAGATACCAACACCCAATGGCACACTTAACCACTTATGTAAACTCGCACCATAATAATCACAATGCAGATCGGGAATATTGAATTTGATATGAGCGATCGCATGCGCGCCATCAACCATCACCTGTACACCCTTGCTATGCGCCATATCACAGATCTTGCGGATAGGTAAGATCTGCCCTGTAACATTTACCATATGACAAACCATCAGCAGTTTTGTTTTTGATGTGATCGCCTTTGCATACAGCTCCACGATCTCTTCGTCGGAAGAAGGGTGATTGGGAATGGAAATGATTTTATTTACCACGCCAAATCGTTTACCAACCTGTTTGAACATTTCCAGCATCGCTCCATAATCCTGCTCAGCCATAATTGCTTCATCACCTGCGTTCCAATGAAAACCACCAATGATCATATCAAGTGATTCTGTTGTATTCCTGGTGAGAATAAATTCTTCTGTTAAACAACCTGTTAGAGCCGCCACTTTAGCCGCCATGTTTTTCTTATTATCAAACTGCACAGTACGCATATAATAAGAACCCTGGTAATTCACTTCGCGTATATGTTTGATATAATTTTCAAGGATCTCTTTCGGGAGAATATTATAATAACCATTTTCGAGATTGGTATAATCCGGTTTTAGATCGTATTCGCCACGAATGCCTTTCCAGAAGTCGTCATCAGATGAAAGTTCCATGACTGTTTTTTTATTTGACAGGCTGATCCATTTATCTAATGCACTGGCAGAAAATGGCGCACTTAAACCTGTAAGGGCCAATCCTTTTATGAATGATCTTTTTTTCATTGTCACGATTTGGTGAAACGGGGCTGATCTAAATATACAAAGAATAAAAAAGATATGTTAACGCTTTGCAAACCGAACCGGCCCGGATTTTCCGCATTGAGTTACCAAAGCGGTATATATCGGCTAAAACGGGCTTTTTACCTGTTATTTATTTCCTGATTTGATAACTATCGCATATTCGCATGAAAGTAAATTTGCACATCTTTAGTACGAGTTAAAATTTATTATTATACAAATCCACCCTTTCATGAAGTTGTTAGCAAGATTAACCCTGTGTTCACTTTTATTCAGTGTGATTACTGTACATGCATCAGTATCTCCTAAAAGCAAAACGGCACCCCGCCTGTTTGTTTCACATTTCGAAAATGTACTGGGCACTTCACTTGAAATCAAGATCAGATCGGTTTCTGAAAAACAGGCTGCTGCTGCAGAAGCCGCTGCTATGAAAGAAATAGACCGTGTAGGTAAGATCGTAAGCGCGTATGATGCCAACAGTGAATTCAGTAAATGGATGCGCACCTTTCATGAAGCAAAAAATATCTCGCCCGAATTATTCGAGGTTTTGAATTTGTTTGATCAATGGAGAACACGTAGCAATGGCGCACTGGATGCTTCTGCACAAATAATAAGCAAATTATGGAAAGAAGCCGCTGCTAAACAAACCATACCCACACAAAACGAGTTGAATGTTGCTGTGGTAGAAGTAAAACAGGCACATTGGAAATTAGATGCGGCTAATCAAACGGCAACACATCTCAGCAAGGCACCACTCATGTTAAATTCTTTTGCAAAAAGTTATATCATCAAACGTGCGGTGGATGCAGCAATGGCGGTTGACAATGTAAATGCGGTAGTGATAAACATAGGTGGAGATATCGTTGTTGCAGGAAACCTGGCAGAACCGGTACAGGTGAGCGATCCGAAAGCAGACGCAGAGAATGATGCACCACTGGATAAATTAATGATCAGCAACAAAGCAATTGCTACCAGTGGTAACTATCGCCGCGGGCAATTGATCAATGGAAAATGGTACTCACATATCATCGATCCTCGTACTGGAGAACCTGCGGGCGAAGTGATCAGCGCAACAGTTGTTTCTCCCAACGCAACAGATGCAGGTGCATTGGCCACAGCGATGAATGTATTAACACCGGACGAAAGCGCCGCACTCGCAGCAACTGTTCCGGGTACTGAATATATGCTCATTACCAAAGAAGGCAAACGCATAGAAAGTAAGGGATGGAAAGCATTGGAAATACCCGAACCAAAAAAAGAAAAAACAACAACGGCCATTAGTAAAGCTGACCAGTGGAATACAGACTATGAATTACTGATCAATTTTGAGATCAGCCAGCTGGAAGGTTTTGCCAGGAGACCCTATGTTGCGGTTTGGGTAGAAGACAAGGATAAAAAACCTGTGCGCACTGTTGCATTGTGGTTTCAAAAAGACCGTTGGCTTCGCGATTTGCGGTTATGGTATACCACCAACAACACACGTTTTGAAGGAGGAGCCAATAAGGCAAACACCAGTTCTATATCAAGTGCTACCCGCTCTGCCGGTAAATATTCTGTAAAATGGGATGGAAAAGATGACAAGGGCGAATTTGTAAAACCTGGTAAGTATACAATATACATTGAGGCTGCCCGTGAGCATGGTACCTACCAGATCATTAGCCAGGAAATGAATTTTACGGGAACAGCAAAACAAATAACACTCACCGGTAATGTTGAAATTGCATCAGCATCACTCGATTACAGGAAAAAGAATTAATTGATGAACGAGTCCAATATACCGGTAACAAAACATAAAGATCCCAAAAAAGCAAAGAAAAAAGTTGCCAAGATCTCACGCTGGTTGCACATCTATTTATCGATGGCAAGCTTTGCCATTGTACTCTTCTTTTCTGTTACCGGTCTTACATTGAACCATGCAGATTTTTTTGCAGGTAAGACCATCACCACACAGGATACAGGAAAACTAAACGTGTCATGGGTAAACCCACAAGACACAAACCTGGTGGCCAAACTGAACGTGGTAGAATTTTTCAGGAACACATATCACGTAAAAGGGGCAGTAAGCGATTTCAGAATTGAGGAATCACAGATCAGTGTTGCATTCAAAGGACCGGGTTATGCAGGAGATATTTTTATCACGCGCGAAACCGGGGCATATGAACTAACACAGATACGCACCGGTATAGTCGGCTTTATGAACGATCTGCACAAAGGACGTGATACCGGAAAAGCATGGTCATGGGTAATAGATGTCTCCGCAATATTGATGATATTGATCTCGCTGAGTGGTCTTATCCTTCTTTTGTTCCTGAAGAAAAAAAGAAAGAACGGGTTATTGCTCGCAGTAGGGGGTCTTGTATTGATCTATGTTATTTATAAAATATGGGGACAGTAGGCACTTCGAAGATTTTTTTGAAACACATAGGAACATAGTTTAAAGCCAAGAGCACATAAGGTTATCTATGTGCTCTTGTTCTTTTCTATGTTCCTATGTGTTTCAAAAAAAATCACGATAATTTTTATCTCATCGAGGCAGTCGTGTTCCAATCCTTTCCAAAAACTCTTTGCAAAGTAGAAGAAGTTCTCGCCTGTGCATTCGTGCGGATATTGATCTCCTGTTTTTCTATCTGTTTAAACATTTCATTGGTGAGCATCACAGCAAGAATATGATCAAGATCAAGATTCAATGAAGCTTTACTGCCTAATAATAATTTAGCGGGTGCTACCAATTTATCCCATTGCTGTACAACACTGTATTCATTTAATGCAGTTCGCATTACGGGTGTAACAGCGCTTCGTAAGCTATCACCGATCTTCATACGCAGATAATCGGTACCGGCTGTACCACCACTTTTAACGATTGTAATGGCATCCCTGATCGTCATACGCTTGATCCCGTCCACAAAAATCGGGGCTGACCGCAACGTAGCATTCACAGCCGCATCATCCAAAGTATTGGCAAACCGGTTGAATTCAGTGGCAAGACCGAGCCTGTCCAGAACCTGTACCACTTTCTGCACTTCCTGTGGTAAAACAGCAGCCAGCAAAACATCCCGGCTGAATGAATTTTTTTGGCCGAGACTGTTTGCCCCCATATTGGCGCCGATAGACAAAGCCTCCCGAAGCGCATTGGCGGCATCCGCCTCAGATAAATAATTACTCAGGGATTGAAGGGTACTGCAACCACTCAAACCCATAGTGCAAACGGCAAATAAGCCGACAATAAACTTTTTCATGGTAAGATTTCTGTTGAAATAATGACATACGCTTAGAGCGCACAGATTACCTATGCATTTTTTGTGCCAGCCTTGGGTTCAAAAGAGTTCAAAGAGAAAAAGAGTGTAGTAAGAGGGAGACGACCCACTCTTGTTACCCTCTTTTTCTCCTGTTTTCTCTTATTGAAATTTTCGCCAATAATTCTTAGTTTACATTAATGAGCAACCCTTCAAAAATATTCTATGTACCACAAATACAGGCGGCCGATCTGTACACAATACAACATGAGCCGGTAAACTCAGTAGACCTCATGGAACGCGCCGCATCAGCCTGCACAAAATGGATACAGGAGCATTTTACACAAAAGGATTCATTCATCATCATCTGCGGCCCCGGTAATAATGGTGGCGATGGATTGGCGATTGCGAGGCAACTGCATCTCCTGGAATATAAAGTACAGGCATTCATCATAGAAACAGGTGGAAAACAATCCGGTGATTTTCTTGCGAACCTGGATCGGTTACAAAAAATGGAGGGGTCTCTTATCAAAAAAATCCAGTCAGCTACAGAGCTTGTTGTTAAACAGGATGATATTATCATAGATGCGATCTTCGGAACAGGTTTATCTAAACCGATTGCCGGATTGACCGGTGATATAATCACATCGATCAATAAAATTAATGCAACAGTGATCTCGATTGATATGCCATCCGGTTTATTGGCAGATCAGCATACAGATCCTTCACAAGCCATTATCAAAGCCTGTTATACCCTCAGTTTTCAATTTCCCAAACTCGCTTTTTTCTTTCCTGAAAATGAAATGTATACTGGCAACTGGAAGATCCTTACCATTGGCTTGCACGAAACATTCATTGCAAACGAAACGACAAGTCATTACCAGCTTACACATGCTTATATACAAAGCCTGCTAAAACCGAGACCAAAATTCTCGCACAAAGGAACCTATGGCCACGCCATACTGATCGCGGGTAGTTATGGGAAAATGGGTGCCGCAGTGCTGGCTGCAAAAGCATGTTTGCGCAGCGGGGTTGGCCTGCTTACCATGCATATACCGAAGTGTGGTTATGATATTATGCAAACAACCATACCGGAAGCCATGGTGTCACCAGATAGTAAAGAACAATGGATCGGTGATGAGATCATAACCAAAACATTTTCAGCAGTAGGCATCGGCCCGGGTGTCGGTATGAATGAGCAAACACAAAAATCACTTCACGCCATCATCAAGCGTCATGAAAAGCCATTGGTGTTAGATGCAGATGCATTGAATATTCTCAGCCTGCACAAAGATTGGCTTGAAGCATTGCCGGCAAATGCCATCCTCACCCCGCATCCCAAAGAATTTGAACGGTTGGCGGGCGTTACTGGCAATGATTTTGAACGACATGCATTGCAAATAGCTTTCTCAAAAAAATACCGGCTCTTTATCATTTTGAAAGGAGCACATACATGCATTACCACACCATCGGGAGAAACCTATTTTAATACAACCGGCAATCCCGGTATGGCAAAAGGTGGGAGTGGCGATTTGCTCACGGGTATTATTACAGCCCTGCTTGCACAGGGATATTCACCTCTGGAAACATGCCTGATCAGTGTGTTTGTTCATGGACTCGCCGGTGATATTACGCGCGATGCATTGGGAGAAACAGGTATGATAGCGGGTGACTTATGTGATCATCTGCCACAGGCATTTTCAATACTTCGTGGATAAACAATAGTGTTTCACGCATAGGGCAATATCCTTAAGTGAAGCATTTAGCGGTATGTTTCAGCCTCTTTGCGTGAAATTTTTTTCAGGAAACAGTTGTATCAACCAGTGAACTGAGTTTGGTATAACCCAGGTGCCATGCATCTTTTTTAATTCCTTCAGCGGGCCTGATCACGATCGTATATTTTTCTTTGATGGATGAAGGAAGAATATCTTCTATCTCGTACAGATCATCAACATCTACACCATACTTATCATCAATATGTGAGTCGGCACCTTTAAAACCGGTATGTTTATAGAACGCTGTTGCTTTCGCCTGTTTGATCGCTTCACTTTTATCGCTGGCAACAGAAAGCATTTTATAATGATATTCTTCAAATTCATTCTCTTTATACCCGCCGAGGTTAAGAAAGAATAATCGTTTGTCTTTTGGTGCAGCATCACTATGTTCTTTTGGTAAGAGACTGATCGCATAACCATCCGTCTCCGTAACCTCGCGCCATGCATCAATATGAATCTTGTGCGGGCCCGGCCATGCGGCAAGAATTTCCTGTAACAGGTCTTTCAATGATTTTCCCACCCCAAAGAAAATATCATGCTGCTCAGTAAATCTTCCCTCTGGCTTGCATCCGAGCAATAGCATAAACAATTTAGTATTCTCCATTGAATAAGTTTTATTCGTTGTGTTTGTGTATTTTAGAGGGCAAGCTACGAGCCGCGAGCATTGGCTCATAGCTCACAGTTTATAGCTCACAACTGATCAATCAAAACTATGAAAGAAAAAAACAACTCCTCCCTGCCTGTTCTTTTGTTAGTAATTACTTTACTGCTGCAAAGCGCCGCTCATTCCCAGGCCAAATATCCAACGCCGGTAGAAGGCGACTATATCATGAAGTTCTTCATGTTTTCGGATGCTCAGGTTAAGGGATTATCTCCTTTTAAAATTCATTATACAACTGTTGGTAAACCACAATACGACAAGAATGGGGATGTGATGAATGCGGTTCTTATCATGCATGGCTCAACAGGCAGCGGTAAGAATTTTCTTACTGAAACATTTGCGGGTGCCCTGTTTGGTCCTGGCCAGTTACTGGATGCCACAAAATATTATATCATTCTTCCCGATGCAATAGGCCATGGTAAATCTGAAAAACCAAGCGATGGGTTGCATATGCGTTTTCCAACCTATAACTATGATGATATGGTGTTGGCAGATTATCGTTTGCTCACAGAACATTTGCACGTTGGTCACCTGCGATTAGTAATGGGTACATCGATGGGTGGCATGCATACATGGATATGGGGTTATCGATATCCCGATTTTATGGATGCATTGATGCCATTGGCCAGTATTCCCACAGCGATAGCAGGAAGAAACCGCATACAAAGAAAAATGGCGATCGACCTTATCAAGATGGATCCTGAATGGAAAGGTGGTGAATACACACAGCAACCTAAAGTCGGATTAACCGGAGCGATCTCATCCATGATCTATATGACCAGCAGCCCGCTGCAATGGCAAAAAAATGCACCTACACGCAAACAGGCGGAAGACATGCTGGACAATTTAAGAAACCGTTTTTTGGGTGCACTGGATGCCAATGATTTTATTTACCAGTTCGATGCATCGCGTGACTATGATCCTTCTCCTCATCTTGCAAAGATCAAAGCGCCATTATTCGCCATTAATTCTGCAGATGACCAGGTAAATCCCCCTGAACTCGGATTGATGGAGATGCTGATGCCAAAAGTTCAAAAGGGCCGTTATATTTTATTGCCGATCACGGATAAAACCACAGGGCATGGCACACATTCCAATCCCGCCATATGGGGGCAGTATCTTGCGGAATTATTGAAACTGTCTGAACCTTCAAAATAATCCTGAATGAAATATGTTTTGTTTTGCCTGCTTACAACACTCACAGTTACGCATTCTTATACTCAAACCATTACGCCGGCCGGTATGCAGCTATTAGAAAAAATAAAAACAGAACTCGGTAAGCAGAAAGGCGTGTTCGCACTCGCATTCACCGATCTGCAAACCAGGGAACAGATCGTATGGAACGGTACAGAAACATTCCATGCAGCCAGTACCATGAAAACACCGGTGATGATAGAAGTCTTTAAACAGGTAGCAGCAGGAAAATTTTCACTCACAGATAGTATTGTTATCAAGAATGAATTTAAAAGTATCGTAGACAGCAGTGTATTTAAACTGAACCCTGCAGATGATAGTCAACAGGAATTGTACAAACAGGTTGGTACAAAACTGCCATTGTCTGAATTGGTGTACCAGATGATCATCATGAGCAGTAATCTCGCCACAAATATTCTTATGGAAATGGTGAACGGCAAAAAAGTAACACAAACCATGCGTGATCTGGGGGCAAAAGATATTTTGGTATTGCGTGGTGTGGAAGATCAGAAAGCATACGACAAAGGATTGAGTAATACAACCACTGCTTATGACCTTATGCTGATCTTTAACCTGATGGCAGAAGGAAAGATCATCAACAAAAAAGCATGTGATGATATGATCAAAATATTGCTTGATCAGAAACACAACACATTGATTCCCGCTTTCCTTCCAAAAGAAGTAAAAGTAGCACACAAGACCGGCACCATCACCGGTGTGCATCATGATTCAGGAATTGTATTTCTGCCCGATGGACGAAAATACACACTCGTAATCCTTTCTAAAAAACTGGAAGATGAGCCGGGAGCTACTGTAGCGATGGCTCGAGTTTCAGAGATGATTTATCAGTATGTTGTAAGCAAGCCGTGAGCTGTGAGCAGGAGGCTCATAGCTCATGGCTCGCAACTCATAGCTGGCGCTCTACGTAGAACTACGCAATCTTTCCGTACTTCTTCGCTTTGAAAGGATACTATGTTTATCGAAATTTGAATTTATTAACCAAACCAATAACTACTTATGAGTTATGTAATCCCCCCTGGCTCACACAGGATTCCTCTTGAGCAGGCAAAAACGATGGTGCTGCGTTACAACGAGCAGAAAGAAGAAATTCTAAATCCCGATTTACAAGCTCAGAACATTCTTCCGGTCTCAGAAACATTCAGGAAAGATGCGATCCTTGCTTATCTCGCCAAGGATTTTGTATATGCCATTCGTATTTACTATGGTATGACAGAAGACAAGCAGGTACATGCGATTATTATTGGCGTTGATAAAGACGGCAATGATATCCTTCCTAAAAGCCCGCAACAAGGTACGGAGCATGGTCATCCACACCCGCCGGTGGGAGATGGTGAGGAAGGAGAAATTTTTGAAGATGCTTTACGTTGCCCATCTACCTGCCCGCCACCCGGATGGCCAAAATTGAATTCAATCCCGTAGCATGCTCAATTACTATTATGTTGTTGTATTCGGATATAGCAATCTTATCGCATTGATGATAGGGTTGGTGCGGTTTAAGAAAATTCTTAAACCGTACCGGCTCTTTATTATGTTTCTTGCAGCCGGAGCTATAAACGATATGCTGAGTCCAATTATGATCAAATATTGGCACAGCAACGCAGCCAATGGAAATATCTATATACTGATAGAATCAATTGTGCTGGTATTTATTTTTTATAACTGGGGTTCTTTCGGAAAAAAGGTATTGTATTTTTTACTTAGCCTTTTTGTTCTTGTATGGGTAGGCGAGAATCTTGTGTTCGGTTCCCTGTTCCGCATCAATTCTTTTTTCAGACTTTTTTATTCATTGGCAATCGTGATACTGAGTATCGACCAGATCAATGTGACGATGATGCATGAACGGAAAAATCTTTTCAGGAATGCAAAGTTCATTATCTGTTTTCTGTTCGCGTTTTATTACACATTCAAAGCAATGTATGAAGTGTTTTATTTTGTTCCGATGCCGATGAGCGCACGTTTTGATCAGAACCTTTTTCTCATTCTTGTATTTGTGAATCTTTTCACTAATTTGGGTTACGCTTTAGCAACATTATGGATACCAACGAAACAAAAATTTACATTGCCTTATTGATCTTTGCGGGTATCCTTGTATTACTTATTATCGTGTATGTTCTTTCTTTGATGAAACATCAGCGAAAGAACGTCACATTGTATAAAGAGAAAGTACAGGCAGAGATCACCGCACTGGAAAATGAACGTCGCCGCTTTGTAAGCGACCTGCACGACGACTTCGGTCCCGTATTGTCCTCTGTAAAATTGCATGTGGCTTCTCTCAGCCCATCTTCTCCTGATGATGAATCGCTTCAAAAAAAATCATTGCACCTGATCAATGATATGCTTTCTCAGATCCACCAGATAGCCAATAACCTGATGCCAAATGCACTGGAAAGAAAAGGAGTGATTATTGCACTGAAGCAGTTTGCAGATGATATCAACAGTACCGGTAAAATACGTATTACCGTATCATCAGAAACCAATGAACTGGAAGTGGTCAAAGCCAATGAGATCCATATTTACCGGATCATACAGGAAGCCATACACAATACACTGAAGCATGCAAAAGCTGATCGCATGATGATCGATTTTAAGAACACTGCACAAAACATACAGTTTACCATAGATGATAATGGTGTTGGCTATAATTACGACTCGAGCCGGAAGAATTCGCTCGGGCTGGGATTGAAAAATATTATCAGTCGCGTAGAAATGCTCGATGGCGAGATCTTTATTGATACCGCTGTTGGTAAAGGAACCCATTATGCCATCAATATACCTAATGCCAGGAACCAATGAACCTTCAACCGATAAAGATCATTATTGCCGATGATCACGAAGTATACCGTGATGGACTCAAACTGATGCTCGCTAAAGAAAAAGCCTATACAATTGTTGGTGAAGCTGAAAACGGGCTGGAACTGGTAGAACTCGCCAAACGGTCCTCACCCGATATCATCCTTACCGACATTAAAATGCCCAAAGCCGATGGCATTGAAGCCACGCGCAGGATACACGAGCAGGACAGCACCATCGGTATCATCGCCTTATCCATGTTTAACGAAGAGAGCCTGGTGATAGATATGCTGGAAGCAGGGGCGATGGGGTATTTATTAAAGAGTTCCGATAAATCGGAGATCATTGATGCGATCAATGCCGTGTACCAGCATCACCCGTATTATTGCAAGTCAACCTCGGCAAGACTGGCCATAACGATTACAGAAAGCAAATTCAATCCCTATAAAAAGAACCCCTCAACTTCTCTTTTTACACCCAAGGAGATCGATATTATCTGTCTTATCTGCGAAGAATACTCCGCCAAAGAGATCGGCGATAAGCTTTTTCATAGCACCCGCACCGTAGAAGGCTACCGAAGTAAGATCCTGGATAAAATGAACGTAAAGAATACCGCCGGTATCGTTATTTATGCGATCAGGCATGGTATATATAAGGTAGGAAAGGCGTAAGCTCCGGTTCATTAGATTTTAACAGTTTTCTTTCCGCTCCAGCCAGAATTTCAATCGGTTACAATTTTCAGAATGCCTTTTTGCGCAAAAAAATTGTCCACAGCAAAGGTTTCCGCAAACGTTTGCGGAAACAAATGATAAAAAAGCCTAAAACTTAAATTCATTAATACGCATACTTTTAGGAAGATGAACGTTGTTAATCAAGATGAAAAACATTTGATCGGTGCATCTTTTATCACGTAACAGAAGTCTTGATTATGATTGCTGATAATTGAGCGGTGTTTTCACCGTTTTTTTCAAGAAAAATTAACAAAAAGTTTTTTTAGAAACAAAAATGTGTACTTTGTACACGCTTAATAACCAATAAACTGCCATTTATGAATTTTTCGAAGCTTGTCAGGCCCACACTCGTGGGTTTATTTGCTTGCTTGTTCGTCATTTCCTCGCAAGCCCAAAACAAAACTGTTACAGGTAAGGTAACTGACTCCAAAGACGGATCGGCCATGGTCGGTGCTTCAGTGGTAGTGAAAGGCTCCCAAACCGGTACCCAAACAGGTGCCGACGGTTCTTTCAGAATCTCAGTTCCTACTTCTGCTACCGCATTAGTAATCTCTTCCGTAGGCTTCGGCACGAAAGAGGTAAGCATTGCAAACACAACTTCGGTTAGTGTTGCGCTGACTGCCACCAATGAACAATTGGGTGAGATTATAGTGATCGGCTACGGTACTTCACGAAAGCGTGACCTTACCGGTGCGGTTTCTTCCGTAAAAGCCAAAGATTTTAATACCGGTGTGATCACAGCGCCTGATCAGTTGATCCAGGGTAAAGTTGCGGGTCTGCAGGTAATTAACAACAGCGGTGCTCCCGGTGGTGCAACAACCATCCGTATCAGGGGTAACAGCTCCGTAAGGTCTGGTAACTCACCTTTATTTGTGATCGATGGAATTCCTTTGGATGGCAGAAATGCACGTCCTTTCATCAATGCAACAGGTTTAGGTTCTACACCGGATGCCAACCCACTCTACTTCTACAATCCTAACGACATCGCTTCAATGGATGTTCTGAAAGATGCATCTGCTACAGCCATCTATGGTTCAAGAGGTGCAAATGGTGTGATCATGATCACTACCAAAAGAGGAACCGCCGGTCAGAACAAACTTGATTTCAACTATTCAGTTGGTCTAAGTAAAATATTGAAAAAATATAAAGTGCTTACTGCCGATCAGTATAGAGCAGCTTTAAAAACATACGGGATTAATACTGGTGATTTAGGGACTACAGTAGATGCAATGGATGAGATCACCCAGACTGCTCCTACCCAAAATTTCAACCTGGGTATCAGTGGTGGTAATGACAACGGTAAATACCGTATGGCATTCGGCTACATGGACCAACAGGGTATCCTGAAAAGAACAGGTCTTAAGAAATATACTTTTAGCCTGAACGGACAATACAAATTCCTGGAAAACAAACGCCTGAGTATTGATTTCAATGTATTGGCAGCACATAATACAGAGATGATCTCACCTATCAGTAATGATGCGGGCTTTACAGGTAACCTGATCGGTATGGCCCTTCAGTGGAACCCAACGCAGGCATTAAGACTTGCTAACGGTAATTTAAATATCATCCCGGGTTCATCAACCGTTAACCCGATTGCTATGCAAAACGGTTATAATGATAAGGCTGATATGACAAACCTTTTTGCAACAGCCGGTGCAGGTTACAAACTGACAGATGAACTGGATTACAAATTCAATTTCAGTATCAACCACCAGGTAGGTGTGCGTAGATTAACAGAAGCTGCTTACATCACTTTACCGGGTGTTGAAAACAGGGGTGTTGCTGCGTATGCAAACAATGAACTTACTTCAACGGTGTTACAACACACTTTGAACTATAACAAACAGATTTCTTCTGCATTTAACCTGGGTGCTTTGGTAGGTTACGAATACCAGAAGTTCGCGTACAAAGGAACTGGTATTTCAGCCCAGGACTTTACAAGCGACCTGGTTTCTTATACCAGCATTCTACAGAACTCAAGTGCATCCAGCAGAGCCATCTTCGGATTTGAAGATCCTAGTTCTTCTCTTCAGTCATATTTTGCAAGAGTTAATTTTAACTATAAAGACAGATACCTGTTAACAGGTACTTTTAGGGCCGATGGCTCAAGCAAGTTCGGTGCGAACAACAAGTATGGTTATTTCCCATCACTGGGTGCAGCATGGAACGTGACCAACGAAGACTTCCTGAAAAATGATGCAACATTCAGTAATCTGAAAGTAAGGGCCTCATGGGGTATTACAGGTAACCAGGCATTCCCTGCCGGTTCTGCCCAGTCTGCTTATGCTTTCGGACAAGGATCTATTGCACTTGTAAATGTTGCTAACCCGGATCTGAAATGGGAAAGCACCAAACAGTTTGATGTAGGTATCGACTTTGACCTCTTCGGTGGCAAAGTATTCGGTAGCGTAGATTATTTCCACAAGAACACAACAGACATCCTGTTCAATTTTGATGCGATCCAGCCGGCTCCTGCCACTAAATACTGGATCAACCTGCCAGGTAGCGTGATCAACAAAGGTTTTGAAGTTACATTGGGAACGCCATTGGTAAGGAACACAAACCTAACATGGAATGCCAGCATCAATGCTGCTTTCATGAAGAACGTAATGGAGAACTATAACGGACCATCAGTATTAACAGGTGCGATCAGCGGACAGGGTTTATCAGGTGCAAGTATCCAGCGCCTCGCTTCGGGCCAGCCCCTGAATGCTTATTACCTCAAAAGGTTTGATGGTTTAGATGCAACAGGAAACAGTATATATGGTGATAATGGTAATACATTATATTATATCGGCAATCCTAACCCAAGCACTTTATTGGGTTTCAGCACAGATGTAACGTATAAAAAATGGACATTGGTTGCCAACATGAACGGCGCCTTCGGTCACATGATCTACAATAACACATTGAACGCGATAGTACCAATCGGTAACCTGGGTTCAAGAAATATTGCAGCTTCTTTGATTGGCGGTCCTGTGAAAGAAAGTTTAGCGAACCCGATCTCAACATCAACCAGGTACCTTGAAAAAGGCGACTTCCTGAAAATGGCTAACGTATCACTGAGCTATAATGTTGGATCATTAGGTAATGTGCTTAAAAATGTGAAAATATTTGCAAGCGCGCAGAACCTGTTCGTGATCACTAAATATTCCGGATTTGATCCAGAGGTTAACACTGATAAAAATATCGGTGGTGTTCCTTCATTGGGTATTGAGTACATTCCTTACCCATCATCAAGGTCATTCCTGTTCGGATTTAATTTTGGATTATAAAAAACTGAGCAACCAACTTGGACATTTAAACGTTAATAAGAATACTTCTAAAATAAAATTTATGAGACATATAAAGACTTCAACGGTCGCCTTAGTTCTCGCCTTAACCATCAGTCTGGTAGCGTGTACCAAACTGGACGAGAAACTGAACAGCACCTTAACCGAAAGCCAGGCATCAGGTATCCTGTTGTCAAGCACAGACGTATCCGTTCTGCTGCAGGCCTGCTACGACGGTTTACAAACTTTCCAGAACCAGGATGGTCCTACTTCCCTGGAAGAAAATAGTTCTGATGAATCACTCGTTCCTACAAGAGGTGGTGACTGGGATGATAATGGTGTATGGAGAGTGATACACACACATAGCTGGAACGCCGACCACGCACAAGTGGGAAATTCATTCAACGGCCTGTTGGGTATCGTGTTCAACACGACCAATACACTTACTTTTAAACCAAGTGCATCCCAGGCAGCTGAAGCAAGATTTATCCGCGCTTTTGCGATGTACACGGTATTGGATCTGTACGGACAGGTTCCATTCAGACAGCCGGGTGAGAACCTGTTGAATGCACCGAAAGTATTATCAGGAACAGAAGCGATCGATTTTATCATCAGCGAATTAACTGCGATACAGAATGACCTTCCTAACGGACCTTCTGCAGGTGGCCTTGCTTACAAAGCAAACAAAGATGCCTGTAAAGTATTCCTGATGAAATGTTACCTGAACAAAGGTGTATATTCTAACCGCGCCGCACCAACGTTTGCTGCAGGTGATATGACCAACGTAATTACATTGGCTGATCAGATCATCAATACAAATAAATATGCGTTGTCTAACAGCGTGTTTGATAACTATGCACCAAGTAATACCACAAGCGTAAACGAAAACATCTTTACCAACCTTAACATCGGTGGTTCAAAAGGTGGTGGCGTTCGTTCTACCTGGTATAAAACATTGCACTATAACAACAACAAAAGCAGCTGGAATGGTTTCAGCACTTTAGCTGAAGTATATGACCGTTTTGAAGCAACCGATACAAGAAGAGGTGTTGCTTACAAAGATCCAAACAATGCAGTTGCCAACTATCCAAACCCTGCCAATGCGATCAATACAGGATTCCTGATTGGCCAGCAATATGACTGGGTTACAGGTGCTGCTTTGCAGGACAGGAAAAGTGCTCCATTGGCTTTCACAAGAGCGGTTGCTGTACAGGAAAGCGGAACCAATTTAGAAGTTACCGGTATCCGCGTACTTCGTTATCCAATCGATGCGTCTCCTAACAATGATGGCCAGGCTGATAACGATTACGTATTCTTCCGTTATGCTGATGTATTGTTAATGAAGGCAGAAGCACAATTCAGGTCAGGTTCTGCACCGGCTGCATTGATTACTGTAAACGCTTTACGTGTTAAACGTGGCGCAAGTCTTTTAACGGCACTTACTGCACAAAACCTGTTGGATGAAAGACAAAGAGAATTTTATTGGGATGGCTGGAGAAGACAGGACATGGTTCGTTTCGGAACTTTCCTTGCAGCAAGAACTTTAAAACCAGCTGCGTCTGATCCTAAATATTTGTTATACCCGATTCCAAATGCAGCTTTGGCTGTGAATCCGAATCTGAAACAAAATCCTGGTTATTAATTATTTTAAATAATCAATCATACTAGCAAAAAGGTCATTATTTTTAATGACCTTTTTGCTTTTTATATATGAAACAACGCCTCCTCTACTTACCTGTCGCTTTTTTAATCATTGGTATTTCCTGCAATCAAAAAAAAGAAACACCGTTGTTTGAAATGATGGAGCAGACCGGCATCAATTTTACCAATACCGTACAGAATACAAAGGACCAGAACATTTTTACGTTCCGTAATTTTTATAACGGTGGTGGTGCTGCCATTGGCGACATTAACAATGATGGCCTTGCCGATGTTTTTTTCACCGCCAACATGGGCAGTAATAGACTCTTCCTTAACAAAGGTAACTGGAAATTTGATGACGTATCAGCAAAAGCAGGTTTTACTGATAAGCAACAATGGAGTACCGGTGTGGTAATGGTTGATATTAACAGCGATGGATGGCTCGATATCTTTATCGCCAACTCTGCCCACATGAATGATGGTGTGAGTAAAGCCAACCAGCTTTTTATCAATAACCATAACCTCACTTTTACGGAATCTGCAAAAGCATATGGACTCGCAGATTCAGGATATACTACACAGGCTTCTTTCTTTGATTATGATATGGATGGGGACCTGGATTGTTTTATTGTAAACAACAGCCCTATTCCTGTAAACACTTTAAACTATGCCAATAAAAGAGAGGTACCCGCAGAGAACTGGCCTGTTGCTGATTTTTTGAAAGGGGGGGGTGATCATTTACTGCGCAACGACAATGGAAAATATATTGATGTAACACATAAGACCGGCATCCATGGCAGCCTGATCAGTTTTGGTTTGGGTGTGACAGTTGGTGATGTAAATGGCGATCATTACCCGGACATCTATATATCAAATGATTTTTTTGAAAGAGATTACTTATACATCAATCAAAAGAACGGAACCTTTAAAGATGAGTTGGAAACATGGATGCAACATACCAGTCTCGCTTCCATGGGGGCAGATATTGCTGATGTAAACAATGATGGCTTCCCGGATATTTTTACAACCGATATGCTTGCTGAAGATGACTACCGTTTAAAAACAACCTCCACTTTTGAAAACATAGATGTATATCGTTTAAAAGAAGCTTCCGGTTTTTATCATCAATACCAACAGAACACATTACAGGTAAACAACAAACACGGAAAATTTTCTGATGCCGCTTATTTCAGCGGTGTAGCAGCGTCTGACTGGAGCTGGGGTGGATTGATGTTTGATGCCGATAATGATGGATTAACAGATCTCTATGTCTGCAATGGCATCAACAATGACCTGACCAACCAGGACTTTATCGATTTCTTTGCAAATGATGTAGTGCAGAAAATGGCACTGTCGGGCAGGAAAGAGGAAATGGATAGTATTGTAAATAAAATGCCCTCGGAAAAGTTACTGAACAAGGCATATAAAAATAACGGCAATTTAAAATTCTCGGACCAGGGGAAAGCATGGGGCTTTACACAACCTTCTTTTTCAAACGGGGCTGCTTATGGCGATCTTGATAATGATGGCGATCTTGATATGATCGTTAACAATGTTAATCAACCCGCATTTATCTATCGCAATAATAGCCGTGAAACCACAAAGAATAATTATATCGGTATCTCGCTAAAAGGAAAAGGAAAGAACACGTTTGCTGTCGGGAGCGAAATAAAAATATACCAGGGCGATCAGATCCTTAGTCGCGAAGTAATGCCAAGCCGTGGATTTCAATCATCTATCGATTATAAAGTGATCGTAGGTATCGGCGATAAAACGGTGATCGATTCAATGATCATCATCTGGCCCGACCGTACATACACGAAACTGGATCATCCTGCTATTAACCAGGTACATACCTTACAGCAAAAAGATCATCAACCAAAGGTTCCTGAAACTTCTGCAGAAATAAATGAAGCATTATTGGTGAAAACCAGCAATGGTTTTGAAAAACATACGGAAGACGATTACATAGATTTTTATACGGAGAGAAATATCCCGGAAATGTTATCCCGCGAAGGCCCCAAAGCAACAACAGGTGATGTAAACGGCGACGGTTTGATGGATGTATTTATTGCAGGAACAATCAAACACCCGGGACAATTATACCTGCAAACAGCAACAGGTTCTTTTACAAAAAAGAAAACAGATGCGTTTGAAAGTTTTTCGGATTTTGAAGATGTAGCTGTTCTGTTCTTTGATTGTGACCATGATGGAGATCTAGACCTTTTTGTTGGTGCAGGTGGCAACAATGCATCTTTTGGAGAGCGTGTATTTAAACATCGTTTGTTTATCAATGATGGCAAAGGAAATTTTACAACCGGTGCAGATGCATTTCCTGATAATGCCATGAATATTGCTGTAGCAGTTGCCAATGATTTTGATCATGATGGCGATCTTGATCTTTTTGTTGGTGCACGAAGTGTGCCGGGTGTGTATGGTGTTACACCAACCAGTTATGTATATGTAAATGATGGGAAGGGTCATTTTACTGATATCGCAAAAACAAAAAATCCGGAGATCAGTAATATAGGAATGGTTACCGGTGCCGCATGGGTTGATGTGACCGGCGATAGAGAAAAAGAATTGGTTATTGTAGGAGAATGGATGTCGCCCAAAGTTTTTTCATTTAAGAAAGATCATTTTGAAGAAGTAAAAACAAATCTTTCCACGATGCAGGGCTGGTGGCAAACCATTTCAGTAGCAGACCTTGATGGCGATGGGGATGAAGATCTCGTGCTGGGAAATATCGGTGAGAATTTTTACCTGCGCCCTGATGTACAAAACCCTGTTAAGATCTGGGTAGCCGATCTTGATAACAACAATATCATGGATAAGATCATTACCCGTTCTATTGATGGGAAAGACATGCCTGTATTTTTAAAACGCGACCTGGAAGAACAGGTTCCATCTTTAAAAAAGAAAAACCTGCGTCACGAAGTGTTTGCAAAAAAATCAATACAGGAATTATTAGCGCCTGAGCAGATCAGGAAATGCATTGTAAAAGAATTTAATTACGGAAGCTCCTGCATCGCTTTTAATGATGGCAATGGAAAATTCACGGTTCAGAAACTGCCTTTTATGCAGCAGCTGTCCTCTGTTGGCGCTATTCGTTGTGTGGATGTAAACCAGGACGGACAAATGGATATTGTATTGGGTGGAAATAAATTCGGGTTTCAACCACAATTTGGAAGACAGGACGCAGGTTATGGATCCATCCTCATGAATAATGGGAAACACCGGTTCACTGCCATGGAAACAAACCAGTCGGGTTTGGAACTTCGCGGTGAGATCAGGGATATACAGTTGATACAAAATGCCAACAAGCAAAGCCTGCTATTCCTGCAGAACAATGAACTGCCGGTATTGTATGAAATAAAAAAAGCGGATAAGAAAAAATAGTATGCTGCGTAGAACTCATTTTTTAATCAGTGCGTTGTGTTTAACAGGAATACTGTTCTCAGCCTGTAACAGCGGTTCAAAAGAACCCGCCATGTTCGAGGTATTGGATAACAGTAAAACCGGGTTGGATTTTAATAATCATCTGACACCCACACAACAGTTTAACATGTTTAAATACATGTATTTCTACAATGGCGGAGGCGTAGGCGCAGGTGATTTTAACAATGATGGATTAACAGATCTTTTTTTTACTGCTAACCAGGGTGATAATAAATTATACTTAAATACAGGTGAACTTCATTTTAAAGATGTAACTGCCGCTGCAAATATTCCGCAGGATAGCGCATGGTCAACCGGAGTTTCTGTTATTGATATCAACAATGATGGGTTGCTTGACATATATATCTGCCGTGTTGGAAAGTATGAAATACTAAAAGGCCACAATCTTTTATTGGTTTGTACGGGCATTGATAAAGAAGGCGTGCCACATTATGCAGAGAGAGCCCGAAGTTATGGATTGGATTTTTCAGGATTCAGTACGCAGGCAGCATTCTTTGATTATGATATGGATGGTGACCTGGATGTATTCCTGCTGAATCACTCAGTGCACCAGAACGGCACATTTGCCGAAAGAAAGAATTTTCTTGGTACGTATAACGAATTATCGGGCGACAGGATCTACCGCAATGATGGAGATATTTTTACAGATGTTACCAAACAAACGGGAATCAACAGTTCAGCCATCAGCTATGGATTAGGTGTTTCTGTTGCAGATATCAATCTTGATGGATATCCTGATTTGTATATCGGCAATGATTTTCATGAGAATGATTACCTCTACATTAATCAGCACGATGGTACATTCAAAGAAGAACTTGGGAACCACATGATGCATACAAGCCAGTACTCAATGGGAGTGGATGTGGCTGATGTAAATAATGATGGGTATCCGGAAGTGGTATCGATGGATATGCTTCCGTCAGATCCATATATTTTAAAAAGATCAGAAGGGGAAGACGCTTATGATATTTTCCATCTTAAAATAGGATACGGATACGCGTATCAATACACAAGAAATAACCTGCAATTAAACAGACGCAATGGCATGTTTACAGAAACGGGTTTGTATTCAGGAGTGGCTGCAACAGACTGGAGCTGGGCGCCTTTGTGGATGGACTTTGATAATGACGGTAAGAAAGATCTTTTTATCTCGAATGGTATTCCTAAGAGAATGAATGATATTGATTACATCAATTTTGTTTCCAATGGCGATATACAAAGTAAGATCAGGGATAATAACCTGGGAGAAACAGATATGAGCCTGATAGACAAATTCCCGCAAATAAAGATCCCGAATAAATTTTACCGGAACAACGGCGATATGGTTTTTATGGACCTGGATAAACAGATCAAAAATGACCAGCCTACTTATTCCAATGGCGCAGTATACGCCGACTTTGATAATGACGGCGATCTTGATGTGGTGGTAAATAATATTGATGAACCTGCTATGTTATACGCAAACAAAAGCAATGATAAAAAAGACAAAGCTTTTGCAGAGATAAAATTAACAGGAACTAAAAAAAATATCAATGCGGTCGGTGCCAAAATAGTACTGTTTTCAGAAGGCGGGATCCGTACCTATGAAAAAAATCCGGCGCATGGGTTTCAATCAACCATAGAAACACCTGTGCATATAGGGTTGGATAAAACAAAAGTTGATTCGGCATTTTTAATATGGCCGGATAATACATTTCAACCGTTACAAATAAAAGCAGGACCAAAACAATCGTTTGTATATACTGCCGGATTACCGAAATTTGATTACACACGCATCACTTCTTATTGGTCAAGCCCGTTGAATTCAATAACTGATATTACGGCACAAACCGGGTTGCAATACAAGCACCAGGAGAATAACTTTAACGAGTTTAACCGCGAGCCGTTGATGCCGCATATGGTATCAACTGAAGGTCCGGCATTGGCTGTGGCAGATATTAACCATGATGGATTGGATGATGTATTTATCGGATCATCCAAAGAAACCAAAAGCACGATCTTTTTGCAACAACCTTCTGGCAGGTTTACTAAATCGCAACAGCCGAATTTAGACAAGGATAGTATTTATGAAAACGTAGACGCAAGCTGGGTAGATGTAAATAACGACGGGCATATTGACCTTGTGATTGCAAGTGGCGGTAACGAATATTATGGACAGGAAGAATACCTGCAACCACGTGTTTACCTGAATGATGGTAAAGCACATTTCACCAAACTGGATCATGCGTTTGATAATATTTTTTTAACAGCATCTTCGGTAAGCGCTTATGATTTTAATGGAGATGGATTTAACGACCTCTTTATCAGTGGACGAACAGTGCCATTTGCCTACGGAGAAATTCCAGCTTCTTATTTGTTACAGAATAATGGCACCGGTAAATTCAAAGATGTAACCAACGCCCACGCAAAAGAATTACAGAAGGCTGGTATGGTAACACAATCTTTGTGGTTTGATATTGATAAGGATGGAGATAAGGATCTCTTGCTTTGTTCAGAATGGGGTGGTATTGATGCATTCATCAACACCAGGGGAATGTTTGCACGTAAACCGTTAACAGATAAAAAAGGCTGGTGGAACTGTATACTGCCAGTGGATATTGATAACGATGGAGATATAGATATTGTAGCCGGTAACCTGGGTTTAAACAGCCGCTTACAGGCAACAGATAAACATCCTGTGAATTTGTATTATTACGATTTTGATGGTAACGGAAAAAAAGAACAGGTGCTTACCTATTTTGTGGGCGACAGGCAATTGCCATTTGCCAACAAAGCAGAACTGGAAAAACAGATGCCTATACAGAAAAAGAAATTCCTGTATGCGGAACAATTTGCAAAAGCATCCATCAATGAGATCTTTAATAAAGAAAAACTGCAAAAAGCAAGTGTGCTTACTGCCAATTATTTTTCCAATGCGGTATTGATCAACAACGGTAGCCTGAGTTTTACCATACAGCCACTGCCATGGCAGGCGCAGTTAACTTCTTACAAAGAGGCCATTGCAGTAAATGCAAATAATGATGCGTTACCTGATATTTTATTAATGGGTAATTACTACGACAACAACATACAAATGGGTCGTTATGATGGCGACTATGGAACTATTCTGCTAAACAAGGGTAAAGGCGTTTTTGATGCAGCGCCTTTGAATGGACTGCAGGTTAAGGGCCAGGTAAGAAAGATCAGGAAAATAAATATCGCAAACAAAGAAGCATTCATACTTGCAAGGAATAACGATAGTGCAATGGTGATACAATTCAAGGATCTGCTCCCCAGGAAAAAATAACCCGTTACCTCAGCAATTGAACACTGCCTGTTTTTTGAGACTGTCTCCCTGTTGAAATGGATTCTGTAACAATAATGTATGTATACCTCCCACTCTGTTGAGGCGCTCGTTTGTATAAGCCATCCCATCCCTTCATAATATCTGTACTAAAAAAAACAACCTGTCCCCATCGGTTAAATACAGTAAAGCTGATGAGTTTGTATTTGATTGACGGTTGTATCCTGAATACATCATTCAGATGATCACCATTCGGTGTAAAAGCAGTTGGAATAAAAATCTCCGGATCGCAAATGGCAAAGACCTGGATGGAAGATGATTTACTGCCACAGGTGTTTGCTACACTCACTGAATAAGTGCCTGGTTGTTTTATTGTATAAAAAGGAAACGTGGTAGTGGCGTTCATCCAGCTGTAATTTGCATAACCGGGGGTAGCCTGTAAAGTGAGTGAGTCTTTTCCTTCCAAACAAGTGTCTTTGCCTAAGCTTAATGCAGATGGGTGTTTAATAACACTAAGATGAAAAAAAGTAATACTGTCGCAACCCGATGCCGTTTTATAAGTGATGTAATAAGTGCCCGAATCTTTTACTACCTGGTTATTAGGCAGTGTATATGTTTCGTTGTCACAAATAGTGGCCCTCGTGATGTTGATAGTGTCGATCACATCTTTGCAGCAGGCATCTCTGCAATCTACAGTCATTTGTAATGGATACGGATCACTGTTAAGCGCAATGACTGAAAAAACATCTGCCGGTTTTGTCTCGGTTGTATATTTCATTAATGCATCACCGGGTTTAAAAAAAGAACTTCCATCGAAGCTGGTTAACTGTGGCGGGGTTGACCGGCAAACAAGATCGCCACTGGCTTCTGTCTTAAGCAAATGTGTCAAGCCATTAGCGGAACGGTTATTCATAAAAACATAATAGCCGTTATTGCCTATTGCAAAATCTGCGGCTTGTTGTAAACCGTTAGATGAGTAGTATCCTTTTTGTGATAGGATATTTCCACTTGCATCAAGTTGTGTGAGTATCGATTTATTGGCATCTATCAGCAATGAAAACTGGTTACCTGTATTATCCATTGTATACCCGCCAATCGCATATGAACCGGGCAGATCGGTTTGATAGGCGTTCACTTTTTTAATTGTACCGGTTGCGTTGGTAATAATATTTACTGCATGCGTACTATTTGGTGGTACGATGATTGAATTGGTATCGGCGTATCCTAAAAACGAAAGATCACCATTGGGCAATTCGGTAATATGCCTGACAGAACTTTCAGTAAAAAAGACATTAGCAGACTGCGCGCGGATAAGGTATGATCTATCCCAGCGTTTATTACCCGTTGCATAATCTATTCCAGCCCAATAATAATTCACTTTTAAAATAGAATCCTTGCTTACAAGACGTTGATCAACAATACCTGCAGCAACAATATCGCCGGAACTGGTTTGTTTGATGCTGTTGGATAAATTGAATTTGAATTCAAACAGGTCTGATGAATACGTGGTTGCCCATTTAACTGTTGCTTTGTTATTGATACGTAGCAACATGGATTTGGTTTGAAACGGCGATTTTTTCCAGACAACTGCATTGGTGATAAAATCACCATCACTTGTTTTCATAATGTTTTCAAGGAAAGTACTTTCTACACCTGTTTCAAAACCCTGATCCATTTTTTTTGACCATAATATATTTCCATATCTGTCAATATGAAGAAGAATACCCCAGTTCGGATTGGGCGGAGACGGGTCTGTTACACCCCAATAGGTTTGTACAAACCCGGTAACAAAGTAAGAAGAATCTGTTGCTGCAATAATATCACGAAAGGTTAAGAGATCAAATCCGGGTGCAGTGATCCGTTTAGACCAGATAACAGAACCTAATGCGGTATACAGGCTGAGCCATCCATCTGCCTTTACTAAATTATTTTTTGCATAGTTGATATTGCCGGCACAAAGCAATTCATTTTGTTTGGTAAGTAAAGAATGAACAATGGTTTGATTTTCACTTCCTTTATAATTAACTGCAAAATTATTTATGGTACATGTCTGCGATATGGCAGGATGCATATAGGCAAAGAGTAAAAAAGATAAAAGGGCTTTTACAAGCACTCTTTGGCAGCACATGGCTCAGCGTTTTATTTTCCGGGGCGTGGAAAATATATTCCAGTATCAATTTACCGAAATCCTGTCACAAAATCGGATAGTAAATGCGGGTTATCCATTTAGAACTGTCTTTTTCCTGAACACGGTTGCTGATCAGTGATTCAAAGGGGATTGCCGGTGAAGAAAGATCATAATCAGCAAGATAATAATGCAATTGGGCATATGCATTTTTGATCGCCTGCAAACCGCCCTTTATTTCTGTTACGAGGATCCGGCCAGGGATCATTTTTTTTAATTGCATGTCAGCATTTTCTTTCAACGCTTTATTAACCGGGATACCTACACGTATTTTAAAATGTGTGCTGTCTATTACAGTAACATTCAACATAGGGAAACCTGTTTCCTGTGAACCATTGGCTGCGATATAAGTTTTTAATTTATTGATAGAAGTATAAATCGCGTCAACTGAAGGATAAGTGGGAGACATAAAAAAAGTACTCATCAATAAAGTATCTGTAACCCTGATCTCTTTAATAACGATGCCATATACATTCTCCCTGTTCTCAAGAAAACTTTTCAAATGATTGAGGATGGCACTGCTGTTCTTTTTTAATTTCTGAGCTTCCTGGTATTGCTCAATTCTTTTTAACGGATTAAGACTAAGTGTAGTGGCATATTGCAAAATCACAGCAAGCGAATCCGGCGAAGATGCGGCATGGACCAGGTTGCCCGTTATTTTTTCACCGGCGAAGGACGTAGAAAGTACAGCGCCATTAAACGTTTTTTGTGCAATGGTAAAAGTAGTTCCGCCATAGAAGAAACTGCCATCTGTATTTGTACCGGCAAAACCACCTTTTGACACAGCATTATTAACCATGGCAACGGAATCCGGCCACCATAATTTCCACCTGGATTCATCAGCTAAAAAACGGGTTGCCGCATTATCGGGGCATTGGATATAACTGACAGCACTTATGTTTAGTTTGGTAGGAACAATTGTGTACAAACACACAAGACCTATAGCAATAACGGCAACAAGAAATATGATCAATTTTTTCATAGTACGAGACGTCTGTCAACAGTGCAAAATAGCGAAGAAAAAGCATTGGTAGATTGGCAGATAGGTGATTGGCGGATTATTTATTTAATTCACAAATCCGCAATCCGTTAATCCGCTAATTGCACGTAAATTAGTATCTCCGACCGAAAAATGCCATATGAAAAAACTGCCTGTTTTGTTTACCTGCCTGTTTGCGGTTACTCTTATTTCCGCTCAAACAAAAATTGATACCTGGAAGATCAGCACAGATAAAATCGATCCCTCGAAGTATTATGGCATTACCGTTGCCAACGGAATGATCGGTATCGTTTCTTCACCGGAACCCTTCAAAGTAAAAGATGTGGTCCTGGCAGGTGCCTATGATCTCTATGGTCGCGGCCGGGTAAGCAATTTCCTCCGCAGTTTTAACCTGCTGAACATGCAACTAGATATTGATGGCAGGCGTTTGGGTTCAGGTGATGCAAATAATATGAAACAGGAACTTGATATGAAGCGGGCCAGCTTCACCACCTCGTTTGATTATGGTGATAAAGCAACGATTTCCTACACTTATTATTCTTTGCGACATCTTCCTTTTACTGTTTTGATGGATGTTACCATTACTGCCAAAAAAGACATTACTTTAGGAAGCGCCAGTGTAATGGAAGCGCCGGATGCATTGAAAGATGTACAGAATTATTACAACGAAATCGACAGACCGCATGTGGTGATCAGTTTGCTTACTTCATCAGCGAAAAGCCCTACAGGTAAATTATTGATGTGTGCATCGAATACATTTTTATTCAGCGAGCCACACGGACAAGAGCCAAGAGTGATACATGAAATGTGGGACAACAATATGCACCTGATGAAATTCAGCAGGAAAATAAAAGCAGGTGAAACGTATCGCTATTCTATTGCAGGTACATCCATCACATCGGCACATCATGATGATCCATTGAATGAAGCCGAACGCATGACCATCTTCGCGAAATTGGAAGGAAGAGAAAGACTGATCAGTTTTCATAACAAAGCATGGAACGAATTATGGAAAAGCGATATTACCATCGAAGGGGACGATCAGTCGCAGCAGGATATTCACAGTATGTTATATCATTTGTATTCTTTTGTAAGAGAAGGAACCGATATGAGTCCATCACCCATGGGATTAAGCGGGCTGGGTTATAATGGCCATGTTTTCTGGGATACAGAGTTGTGGATGTATCCATCCATACTTGTACTGCATCCAGAAATGGCAAAGAGCCTGGTAGAATATCGTTACCAAAGATTATCAGCCGCAAAAAAAAATGCATTCAATCACGGTTACAAAGGAGCGATGTTCCCATGGGAGAGTGCGGCAACAGGTGTGGAAGAAACACCGGTATGGGCATTGAGTGGCCCGTTCGAACATCATATCACTGCATGCGTAGGTATTGCTGCATGGAACTATTATTGTGTAACGCAGGATAAAGAATGGCTGAAAGAAAAAGGCTGGCCGGTAATGAAAGAGACCGCAGATTTCTGGGCGAGCCGCGTGGAAAGAAACGGTCCCGGGAAATATGATATCAAAAATGTAGTAGCCGCAGATGAGTGGGCCGAGAATGTAGACAACAATGCATGGACGAACGCATCAGCCAAAGCCGTTTTGCAAAATGCAACGGAAGCCGCAAAATTATTAGGGATAACACCAGATCCCGATTGGATGAATGTTGCGAATAATATTCCAATCCTCAAATTAGAAAATGGTGTAACCCGTGAACATGCGGCCTATCATGGCGAAGGCATTAAACAGGCCGATGTAAACCTGCTGGCATATCCTTTAAAAGAAGTATCTGATCCAAAACAAATACGCAAGGACCTTGAATACTACGAAACCCGGGTACCCAATGAAGGAACACCGGCGATGACACAGGCTATTTTTACGTTATTGTATGCAAGGTTAGGTGATGGTGACAAAGCCTATCATTTTTTCAAAGATGCTTATGTGCCAAACCTCAATCCACCTTTACGGGTGATCGCTGAAACCAAGGGTGGAACCAACCCCTATTTCGCAACAGGGGCGGGTGGCATCATACAAAGTGTTTTAATGGGTTTTGGGGGATTGGAGATCACCCCAAAAGGCATTATACAGGTGAAATCGGCCCTGCCAAAACAGTGGAAAAGCCTTACCATCACTGGTGTTGGCGTTGAAAAGAAAATATTTTCTGTTAAATAAGAATATGTTATTTTCACATAGCGTGAAACGTATTGCTGCCATACTGCTATTGGGGATACTCCTGTTTAATTTTGGAGGCTACCGTTTATTCACGACCTATCTCGAGACCCGTGCCGACAGCAAACTGGAAGCAAAGCTTGATCAAAACGATTACAACGACGCAGAATTAATCAGCATTAAAGTTGCGGCCAATCTTCCTTATTTAGCCAATTCAGAAACTTACGAACGAATCGATGGTGAGATCGACATTAAAGGGGTTACTTACAGTTATGTAAAACGCCGTTTGTATAATGATTCACTTGAATTGCTTTGTATTCCCAATATGGCGAAAACAGGTGTTAAGCGCGCGGGTAATGATTTTTATCGCCTGGCGAATGATATTGCAACCAACAACTCTTCTAAAAAATCAACCGACAATAACCACTCACATCTCACAAAGTTCTCTGTACAGGATTTTACAGATGATCATCATTCTTTTGCTTGGCAGTTTAGGGATAGTGACCCATCTGCAAACTGGAACCAGATGATCTTTGCTGAAATGAAATCTGATTTCCTTGATCGGTTAGACCGTCCCCCGCAAGCCTAATGTTGGTTAATTAAGCAAACCCTATCTTATTTTCTCTTATTAATTTTCAGCAATATGAAAAGACTCTTTTTGGGTCTTTGTGTAGTTATATGTTTAGCTGCTTGTAAAAAAAGTACCGAGTACAAAACATACCTGCATAATCCGGAATTATTTAGTCAGACAGTACATGAATTGAATACCGTGGTGATGGGAAACAATTTTCCTCCTATGGTAGCAGCACGTAATTATGTATATGGATCGATAGCCGCTTATGAAGTAATTGCTTCGGGTGATCCTGAACATTATACATCGTTAACGGGACAGTTAACGGGGTTTAAAAATGTATCGCTGCCGCCTGCCAATAAACAGGCAGACGTTGAACTGGCCGCTTTATTGGCCTATATGAAAGTAGGTGAAGCCGTTACTTTTCCCGAAGGAAGTATGGGAGATTATCGTGACAGCATTTTACAGATCGCACGTGATAAAGGTCTGCCCGAAGAAGTAGAAAAAGCTTCAAAGGAACTGGCAGATAGTGTTGCTGCTTCTGTGATCCGCTGGAGTAAGAAAGATAATTACCTGGAAACACGCGGTGCAGAAAAATATACGGTGAAGGATATTCCCGGAAGATGGGTACCAACACCACCTATGTATGCATCTGCTGCAGAGCCGCATTGGAAAGAGATCAGACCTATGGTAATTGACAGTGCAGGAATTTTCGGCGCACCTCCGCCACCCGATTTTAATATTACTGATAAGAACAGTAAATATTATAAGGAAGTAATGGCGATAAAAAATGCAGGCGATAGTTTAACACCGGAACAAAGACATATTGCAGAATTCTGGGATGACAATCCTTTTAAGATGAATGTTACAGGACATGTAATGTATGGAAGCAAAAAATTCTCACCATCCGGGCATTGGATGAGTGTGGTAGGCATCGCTGCAAAAAAAGCAAAAGCTGATTTTGCAACTACGGTGTATGCATATACTGTAACAGGTATTGCTTTGTTCGATTCTTTTATCCAGTGTTGGGAAGTAAAATATAAATACAATACGGCAAGACCCGAAACGGTGATCAATAAATACATTGATCCCAACTGGCGCCCGTATTTACAAACACCCGCATTTCCTGAATATACCTGCGGGCATTCAACTATATCCTCCTCCGCAGCTGAGGCTTTGACAAGTGTGTTCGGTGATAATTTTGCATACACAGATTCTACGGAACTGGAATTTGGTATCAAGAGCCGCTCATTCGCGTCATTCCGCGCTGCTGCCGAAGAGAACAACTGGGCCCGCTTTTACGGGGGTATCCATTTTCACAATTCCTGTATTGTAAGTACAAATCTCGGACAACAGGTTGGCCAATTAGTAGCCGACCGTTTACGAATGAAAAAGAAATAATCCAAACACCTAACTGCTATTTAAAAAACTTTTTATGAAATCATTAATCATCATACTAATTGCTTCATTCGGAATTTCTTTCTATGCCGGAGCCCAGGGTTGTGTGGCCATCCGCAGCGTAGGAGGTTTATGTACCATGGATCATGGTGATGGAGCCGACGCTTCATCTTCAAAAAAATGGGTATTGAATGTAAACAACCGTTACTTCAATTCATTCCGTCACTTTGTAGGAACAGAAGAACAAAAACAAAGAACGGATCTTGGTACGCAGGTGATCAACCATGCGAATACGGTTGATGTAGCCGTAACACGTAATATCAATGCCCGCTGGTCTGTTGGTGTTGATGTGCCGATTGTTTCCAACACACGTTCATCTTTATATGAGCATGGTGGTAAAGAAAGGCATACCACTGCTTCTTTCGGTTTGGGTGATGTTCGCTTTACTGCTTACTACTGGTTACTCAATCCAGCCAAACACAGCAAAGGAAATGTACAGGTAGGCCTGGGACTCAAATTACCAACCGGCGATTACAAATACACCGACCGTTTTTATACAGCTACTGCAGGAACCACTATTATCGGACCTGTTGACCAGTCTATTCAATTAGGAGATGGCGGAACCGGCTTTACAACAGAAGTAAATGCGTATTACAGCCTTACCCGCAACTTAAGCATGTATGCTAATTTCTATTATCTGATCAATCCGAGAGAGCAGAACGGAACATCTACTGCACGTGGTGGTACAGCTTCTGCAAGTGCAATTGCCAATGGAAGTGATGTAATGAGTGTGCCTGACCAGATGATGTTAAGAGGCGGTTTTAATTATATGGTAGATAAATTTACTTTCTCTGCGGGTTTACGTAATGAATGTTTACCTGTACATGATCTAATCGGCGGCAGTCTTGGTTTCAGAAGACCCGGTTATATTATTTCGGGTGAACCTGGTGTAACGTATGCTTTCAAAAAAATAAGTGTGTATACTTTTGTACCGATCGCTATTACGCGCAACCGTACACAGAGTATGGCAGATAAAATAACTACAGCGAACTCAGGAAAGTACACAAAAGGCGATGCCGCATTTGCAGATTATGCAGTGAACATCGGGTTTTCACTCAGGTTCTAAACAAAAGATTTATTGAGGTGCACATGACAGGTGCGTCTGCACCGTCGTGTGTACTAACCAAAAATTTCTATTTATGAGAAGATCAATAACAGGTCATTGCATGGCCGTATGCATATGTATAATGGTATGCTCCCATCTTTCTGCGCAAACAGATATGGATGCTATCATGATGTCGAAAAATAATTTCTGTACAGGTTTTATGTATCAAAGCAGCCAATGGGACAACTATTGGGAAGGCACGCTGAAAAGAACAAATGAGAATCTCGGAACCGTATCTACCAAAATGTATGGTGTGATGGGTAACTATGGTGTATCAGGAAAGCTGAATGTATTATTCGGGATCCCTTATGTACAAACCAAAGCTTCTGCAGGTACTTTACACGGGATGAAAGGTTTACAGGATCTTTCTTTGTTTGTAAAGTGGATGCCGGTTGAAACACAATTAGGTAAAGGAATTATTTCGTTCTACGGAGTTGGAGGCATCTCTTTTCCGGTTGATGATTATACACCGGATTTCTTACCCATGTCTATCGGTTTACACAGCACCAATCTTACGCTTCGCGGAATGGTTGACTACCAGGTTGGTCATTTTTTCGCAACAGCTTCAGGTACCTATGTTGCGAGAAGCAATATCAAAATTGATCGTACATCTTATTACACAACCGAAATACATACAACCAACGAAGTGGCTATGCCGGATGCTTCCAATCTTCAATTGAGAACAGGTTATCGCAGCGGAAGAATGATCGCAGAAGCAATACTCAACAACTGGACAACATTAGGTGGATTTGATATCACGCGTAATAACATGCCTTTCCCCAGCAATAAAATGAATGCGACTACAGCGGGCATCAATATCAAATACAACGTGGCTGCAGTAGATGGCTTGTCATTGATAGGTGGCGGCAGTGTTACGCTTGCCGGTAGAAATATGGGACAGGCAACCAGCATCAATGCCGGTGTGTTTTACATTTTTGACTTTTCAAAAAAAGTAAAAAAATCAACTACAACTGAAAAAGATAAATAATTATGAAAAAGATATTTCTATCATCAGCCACGCTTCTTATTGCAATTGTTGCGATACAGTTGTCGTGTTCAAAACTCACACCGGGCAGAACAGATTATCTTGCTCCATTGGCTCCTGCCAAAACAGATATCGATGCAGGCAACTGGAAAACCGTGTTATTAATCGGTCCAACAGAATTTGCAGTTGCAGCTCCTGCAGCAGTTACTACACCCGGCTACATAGCCGAGTTGAATGAGATCAAAGCACTGCAAAAAAACATCAGTAAAGACCAGGGATCAAAAATGGATTATTGGGCAGCCGGTGGGGTATTGAGATGGAACGAATTAATGCGGGAACTGGTGGCAAAGTATAACCTGCCTCCATACCAGAATGCAGATGGTACGTATCCTGCCCCGAGTGCAGCAAATCCATTTGCGTATCCATTGTTTCCATTTACCAATCCACCCTACTCTGCAAGGGCATATGCATATATCAGTATGGCGCAGTATGATGCATTGGTGGCAGCATGGTATTATAAAAAATTATACAATCGTCCTGCACCCTATAAAACGGATGCAACGATACAAGCAAAATTTACTGTAACAGATCTTCCTTCCTATCCTTCGGAGAGTGCTGTATTGGCAGGTGTTACTGCTGAAATGATGAAGTTATTATTTCCGGGAGAGATTGCGTATATCCAGCAAAAATTAGAAGAACATGAACTGGCAAGTATCATGGCAGGTACTGCTACCAGGAGTGATATTGAAGCAGGAGAGGCATTGGGTAGATTGGTGGCACAGAAATTCACTGCACGTGCAAGAACTGATAAAGCAGGAGCTGCGATAGGTACCCCTGCTGACTGGACACAAATGGCACAGGATGTAACCTCAAAAGGCGAGATCGCATGGATCAGCCAGGAGATACCCAAAAGACCACCCATGTTACCCTTGTTTGGAAAAGTAACGCCTTGTTTATTTGATAATACAACAGCACTTTCATTACGCCCGCCACCACCACCATTAACTGCTGGTGATCAAATGAAAAAAGAAACTGCAGAGATACTGGACCTGGTGAATAACCCAACCCGCGAACGATTACGGGTCGTACATTTCTGGGCGGATGGAGTGGGAACTTATACACCACCGGGTCACTGGAACGCAATTGCAGCAGAAGATTTTATCACCAAGAACTACAGTGAGGTCCGTTGGGCACGAAACATGGCATTGCTCAATATGTCTATGATGGATGCTGCGATCGTTTGCTGGGATGCAAAAACTTTTTATTGCAATCCGCGTCCCTCGCAAATGAACCCGGCCATAAAAACACTGACAGGTCTACCTAATTTTCCTTCTTATATATCTGGTCATTCAACATTCAGTGGAGCTGCTGCTGTTATTCTTGGTTATATCGTACCGGAAAGAGCAAACGCTTACCTCGAAATGGCAATGGAAGCTTCTTTCTCACGCATGTATGGCGGTATCCATTATCGCAGTGATTGTGAACAGGGAATCATAACCGGAAAGAAGATCGGTGGTTATGCAGTGGCAAGAGCTAAAACAGATGGAGCGGATTAAACTTTTTTTAGTTCCAATAAATGGCAGTTTATTGAACACCCCTTTGGTTTCTACCAAGGGGGTTCTTTTTTTGACTCATACCGGTTACTATTTTAAAGATGTACAGCGCATCCCCAACCAAACCGGGCCTTTGTACCTTGGTGTGAGATTTAATTTGCACACCAAGGTACAAAGGCACGGTTTGGTTGGGGAAAGGATGAGCCACTATTTTTTTTTGGAACTGCCTCATTCCTGATTTGCCAAAACTGTATCTTTCAGAATAATCGGGTTCATGATACAGCAAAGCACACTAAAAAAATTATCAGAGGTATTGGGGTTGAGTATCTCAACAGTGTCGCGTGCATTAAAGGACCATCCGGATATTTCTGAAAAAACAAAAATAAAAGTAAAAGAGCTGGCTGTAGCCATGGAATATGAACCCAACAGCTATGCTGTTCAGTTGCGTACCAAACACAATAATGTATTAGGGATACTGGTTCCAACAATCAATAATTTTTTTTATGATTCTTTTATCGCAGCAGTAGAAGAAGATGCAAGGTTACATGGATATTCGGTATTGATTATGCAATCGAGGGATGACCTGAATATTGAAAAAAATAACCTTAATTTTTTTCGAAAAAATATGATTGCAGGTCT
This sequence comes from Bacteroidota bacterium, assembly GCA_040388475.1. Lineage (GTDB taxonomy): Bacteria > Bacteroidota > Bacteroidia > Chitinophagales > Chitinophagaceae > Sediminibacterium. The sequence continues at coordinate 45,756 of JAZKBT010000010.1, forward strand.
GTTTGCCTCCATCAGTATTGAAACAGAAGATATTGCCCCTTTCTTTAAATTAAACGACCTGAAAGCACCTGTTATTTTTTTCGACAGGGTTCCTGTTTCTGATATCTGTAATAAAGTGTGTCTGGCAGACACGGAAACGGCACGTGTTGCGGCAGAAGCGATCATTAAAAAAGATAAGAAAAAAGTACTGGCGCTATTTGGACATCCGCACCTGAGTATTACACAGAAAAGACTTGAATCGTTCAAAGAAACGTTCGTAAGACTTTCTCCGAATACAAAAATCGATTACGCTTTCCCTGAACAATCACAACCGTCTAAAGAAGTAACACTTGCAGCGCTTAATCAACCCGAACCACCGGATGTGATCTTTTGTATGGGTGATCTGATACTGATCGGTGTGATGTATGCCATCCACGAAAAAAAACTGCGTGTACCTGAAGATATTTCCGTGATCAGCATCAGCAATGGCCTGCTGCCAACACTATATGATCCAAAGATCACACATGTAGAAACCAGCGGTTATAAACTTGGCAAACGCGCATTTATGCAAATGTTATCACGGCTCAATGGTAATGAAACAATTGAAGAAGTAGTTATTGATTCAGTGCTTATTGAAGGCGGGTCGTTGTAAAATCTCTTAATAACACGAATGAGGACGAATTATACGAATGAACATAAGCATGCTGCGATTTCATCATTATCTTCTTTCAATTCGGCATAATTCGTGCCCCTAATTCGTGTTATAGAATAATTTATTTTAGCTGTTATTGAAATATCTGGTTATTCAAATGTTTGAACGCCTCCATCGCACCCAGGTATTCGCAGGTTCTGGCACCGGCTTTATTGCCATTGGCAACAATCTGTTCCCAATCGTTAACCGATAACGCGTTAATAGCAGAAACACTTTTATCACGCAACTGATATAATACGGCTCCAACAAACGCATCGCCTGCACCCGTTGTATCAACAGGTTGAATGGGAATACTTGGTATAGTAATAGTAGCGTGATCAAACCCAAGCAAGGTTCCTTCTTTGCCCAATGTAATGGTAAAAACAGCAGATGTTTTTTCAAGCAAAATAGTTGCTGCATCGGCAACAGTGAGTGCCCCTGTGATCAGGATGGCTTCTTCATCACTTAATTTAAAGAACTGGCAGGCTTTTAAAAAATTCCAGGACTGGTCAATAAAGGTTTGGGTATTGTTCCTGAAAAGTAAATGCCTGTAGTTGGGGTCGAAGCTGATGAAAATATTTCTTTGTAATGCTTTTTGTAAAAGACTTTGGTAAGCAGCCTGCAAAGGGCCGGGTAAAAAACCTGTAGCAGAACCGAAATGAATGATCGAAACATCATCGAGATCTATCTCATCTACTTCTTCGCGGCTAAGCTGGCCATCTGCACCACGGTTAAATACAAAATCGCGCTCGCCATCTTCCATTAGTGAAACAAAGGCAAAACTGGTAAAATGGGCATCATCCTGTAACATCCAGCGGGTTGATACGCCGAAATCCTGCATCACTGTAATGAGCTTTTTCCCAAAGGGATCATTTCCCACTTTAGCAGCCAGCTCCACGATACCCCCAAGCGCTGCAATGGCAGCCGCCACATTGGTGGGTGCACCGCCCGGTTTGGATAAAAAATTTTTTCCTTCGGACAGGGGCGACCCCATATCGGTACAGATCAGGTCGATCAGAGCCTCTCCAATGCATAAAATCTTCATAATCACCCGGGTTATAATCTCCTAAAATAATCAAATCATCCTGTAAAAAAGCCAGTTTCGGGTTGATATGATTAAATAAGATCAATTGATAACGTTACCGGGAACGATTGCGTAGAAAAAAAATCACTTTCCCTTTCCGCATTGTCTATATAGGTGTAGAATTGGGTAGGCGGAATATCCCGGAGAAAATGGGATTTTTGTCCTGCGATTTTATAAAAACTGCTTGCCATGCTTATCAAAGAAGAACATAGCCATGTTTCTTATGTTGCGTACCTGCGCAACTTTATTCCCTTTTCAATTATTAACCCATCACTTATTATTGATTGCCTAAATCGATTGCGTATGTCTATGCTTAAGAAAAAAATAAGCCTGTGTGTATTACTCCTGGCCGGGATCCTGCTGTTGCAGCCGGGTCATTTGTTTGCACAGGATAAAAAAGTTGAAGTCCGGGGTACGGTTAACTCTGCCGATAACCAGCCTTTGGAAGGTGTGAGTGTTACTGTAAAAGGAGCCAAAACCGGAACTGTTACAGATAAAAACGGTGTTTACCGGATCGTTGTTGATAACGGCAACGTAACGCTTTCTTTTTCTTATGTTGGATTCGCTGTCCGCGACGAAGCGTTAAATGGCAGGACCACGGTTAATGTTTCACTGACCCCTGAAGCTAAACAAACCGAAGATGTGGTAGTGATCGGTTACCAGACGGTCAGAAGAAAAGATGTACTGGCTTCCGTATCCAGTATCAGTGCCAGGGATCTGAAAGATGTTCCTGTTAATTCTGCAGCAGAAATGCTGAACGGACGTTTGGCAGGTGTTACTGCAACCACTGCAGAAGGTTCGCCCGATGCAGATATCCGTGTAAGGGTTCGTGGCGGAATCTCTATTACGCAGGATAACTCACCATTGTACATTGTGGATGGTGTGCAGATGGAGAACGCACTTAATATAATCGCACCGCAAAATATCCAGAGCATCGATGTGTTAAAAGACGCATCAGCTTCCGCAATATATGGTGCAAGAGGCGCGAACGGTGTGTTTATCATCACTACAAAAAGCGGTCGCGTGGGTAGATTACTTGTTAATTACAGCGGTTTTGTTGGTGTTAAGAGCCTGGCTAAAAAACTGGGTGTACTCAGCCCTTATGACTATGTGACCTACCAGTCAGAAAGATCGCGCGGCAACAGTACAGACAGTACCAACTTCGCAAAGAACTTCGGAACCACCTGGGATACTTTGAACAATTATAAAAATGTACCGGTTCTTGACTGGCAGGGAGAGGTTTTTGGAAGAACAGGCATTACATCAACACAGGTATTGTCTGTTTCAGGCGGATCAAAAAAAATCACGTATAATTTCGGGTATACTTATAATGATGATAAAGCGATCGTGATCAACTCAAGTTATAAAAGACATATCCTGAGTTTCAAAGGCGATTACAACATTACTTCCAAATTACAGATGGGCGTGAGCGCCAGGTATACGAACCAGAATGTATATGGGGCAGGTGTTTCATCGGACCAGGGTGCTTCGTACAACAGGTTACGGAATGCTGTAAAATACAGGCCTTTTCTTTCAGCTGCGCAGGACCTCGATGATACCGATCCTTTGGCGGATGCGAATCCAGGTAATGGGCTGGGGTTGATTAACCCTATTGCACTGGCTGGTGCCGAATACCGCAGGAAAACAACAGATGCGTATAATGTAACTGCCTATGTTAATTACACCATCGTACGTAACCTGAGTTTCAAATCAACTTTTTCGTATGATAACAATGCACTGACTGACCGCCAGTTCAGCGATTCTATTACAACCTACTCAACTACCTCGGGAAGCCGCAAACCCATTGTGCAACTGGATACCACTACCAAGAAAACGATCACCAATTCAAATGTATTAACATATGCTGTTTCGAATTATAAAAACAGGCATTCATTCAGCGTACTGGTAGGTGAGGAAACCTATGATCAGAAAGTGATGATACAGAATCAGCTGTTTAAGAATTATCCAAATCTTATTACACCCACTGATGCGTTTGATAAAACCAACCTGGCAACAGCTTTTACGGGTTACCCGCGCTTAACCAAAACAAGGTATACCAATCTTTCATTCTTTGGCCGTGTTAACTATTCTTACCTGGATAAATACCTCTTTAGTTTTAACATGCGGGCAGATGGCGCTTCCAAGTTCGCACCGGGATTACAGTGGGGTTATTTCCCTGCCGGTTCTATCGGATGGAGGATCAAGAATGAGAACTTTATGAAGAAAGTGGATTTTATCAGCGACCTGAAATTGAGAGTCGGTTATGGAGAACTGGGTAATAACCGCATAGGCGATTATCTCTACTTACCTACGTTCAGCAATAACGGTCTTTATTATTATGGTATCGGCAATACAGCAGTTACCGGTTATTATCCATCTTCATTACCTAACCCCATTTTGCAGTGGGAGTCTAATGTAAACCGCAATATTGGTTTGGATGTTAGCCTGTTCAACAACAGGATCAACCTTACAGTTGACTATTATAACAATACATCCAGTCACCTGTTGCTGAATGTTCCAATCGCATCAACCTATGGTTATTCCACGCAGTTGCAGAATATTGGAAGAACAAATAATAAAGGGGTTGAAATACAACTGAACACGCAGATCATGCGTAAAAAAGACTTTAGCTGGACCGCTAATTTCAATATAGCATTTAATAAGAATAAGATCGAACAGTTGGGTGTTGGGCAACAGTTCTTTTATCCTGCACCAAGCTGGGGTGGTGTTTCCGGGCAGCCAACCGATTATATTGTAAAGATTGAGGCGCCGGTAGGTTCTATGTATGGCCTAGTGAACGATGGTTTTTATAAAGTATCTGACTTCGATTACAATGCAGCCACAGGGGTATATACATTAAAAGCCGGTATGGTATCGGATGCACTTATCATTGGAACGGTACAACCGGGTTCTATTAAATTCAAGGATCTGAATGGCGACAAAGTAATTGATCTTGATAAAGACAGGCAGATCATCGGGAACCCTACACCTAAATTTACAGGCGGATTGTTCCAGCAGTTCACTTACAAAAATTGGGATGCAAGTTTGTTCCTGAACTTCTCTTACGGCAATGATATTTATAACGCGAACAAAATTGAATTGACCAATGGTTATACAAACAATTCAAATATGCTCGATATCATGGCGGGCCGTTGGAAAACAGTAACTGCCACCGGGCAAACTGCACAGTGGATCAACGGAACCGGGCAGTCAGTAGGTATTGCACCGGATCAGCTTGCTGCACTGAATGCCAATGCAACTATCTGGCAGCCGATTAAAAGTGCGGGTGCATTTTATCCTTCCTCATGGGCTATTGAAGACGGCTCGTTCTTACGTATCAATAACCTGACCGTAGGATATAATGTGCCGATGAAAACCGGTAAATTGATAAGTAAACTCCGGTTTTATCTCACAGGCAATAACCTGGCTGTGTTCACCAGTTACTCCGGGTATGATCCTGAAGTAAGTGTGAAGAATAGCCCGGTAACGCAGGGGCTCGATTATTCGGCATACCCGAAGAGCCGCAGTTTTATTTTTGGGGTAAATGCAACTTTTTAATCTAACTACTACAAATAAAAATACTGATATGAATACAAAATACCTCCATAAACGAACCTTACTGGCTATTTCGGCAGGAGTGTTATTGCTTTTGGGCAGTTGTAAAAAATTCCTGGATCAGCAACCCATCACTGATGTTAGTACTGAGACTGTATTTTCTGATGTACCAAGCGCTTACAAAGCATTGGCAGGTGTGTACAGCAGGCTGGTAGGTGATGCCGGTTTCGGGATCCGCCTAAGCCTGTATTATACGGTTGATAATGATGAGATGCAGGGACCAACCGGCGCCGGGGATAATGACAGAAGGGACATTGCACGTTTCGCTGCCACATCAGGTAATGCGCAAATCCTTAATCCATTCAACCAGCTGTTCCAGGGAATAGAATATGCGAATATCTGTATAGATAATATTCCTAAAATGGCGCTCTATACCAATGGAACGGATCAGCAGAAAAAACAATTACAAAGAATGTACGGCGAAGCACTAACCCTTCGTGCGCAATTTTATCTTGAAGCGATCATGAATTGGGGCGATCTTCCTGCGCATTTTAGTTCTGCATCCACCCAGGCGCTTACTAATCCTTTTCCTTCCAGAACAGACAGGGATACCTTATACAATCACCTGGTTGCCGACCTGAAAATTGCTGAGGACCTTGTTCCATGGCGTAACGACATTACCAGTATTGGCGACGCGGTAGATGAGAGGCTTACCAAAGGAGCAGTAAAAGGTTTACGTGCAAGGATCGCTTTATTCCGTGGCGGATACGCATTGCGCCAGGATGGAACAATGAAACGCAATGCAGATTATCTTAGTTTTTACCAGATAGCAAAAGACGAATGTAATGATATCATTAATTCGGGCCAGCATTCAATGAACCCAAGTTACAAAGCACTCTGGAAGAACCAGGTAAATGCACATGCGGTGGCGGACCCGAATGGTGAACTGTTGTTCCAGGCAGCTGGTATTGGCGGTGTAGGTGCAGAAGATACCAAACTGGCTTATTATAATGGTCCTACCGTAAATGCATTAGGTAATAAAAGCATCAATGTATTACCTAGCTATTTTTATCTTTTTGATTCAACAGACCTGAGAAGAGATGTTACCTGTGCCGTATACAATGTTGCAGCTGATGGCGCTACAAAAATCGGGCAGGCCGTTACAGCTATTTGCGATGGAAAATACCGCAGGGACTGGATCACAAATCCAACCGTTTCTCCTACTAATGCGATCCAGTATTTTGGATTGAAATGGCAGATACTTCGCTATGCTGATGTGTTGTTAATGTTTGCCGAAGCAGAGAATGAGTTGAACGGGCCAACTGCCGGCGCATACAATGCGGTAAACCAGGTAAGAAGAAGAGGATTCGGTAAACCGATCACAACAACCAATGTAACAGTTGATCTTCCTGCCGGCCTGAGCAAAACCGCATTCTTCCAGGCACTAGTAAGAGAACGCTCATTGGAACTGGGTGGCGAAGGCGTAAGAAAATTTGACCTCATCCGCTGGAACCTGTTAGGGACAGCGATATCGGAATCAAGAGCTAACATGACAAAAATGTCTACGCTTACCGCGATGACAGATCCTTCTTATATGGCTGGGTTCCCTTCCTATAGTAAGAGTACAACACTTCCGATAGCCATGTATTATGTTACAACAACTGTATCAGACGATAATAATATAGATGGCATATGGAAAAATTCATTTTATAAAACAGCGCCAACGGCAACACCGGCAGGTACTACCAAAGTTACCTGGTTAAGTTCAGCCATTGCTGCTGCAGGAACCTCATCACCTGTAGGCAGGTATGCAACAGGATATACTGTGGGTAAATCTGAATTGCTGCCGATACCACAACCTTCACGTGATGCAAATATCAATCTGACACAGAATTTTGGTTATTAATCTTAACCTGTTTTTTGGATAATATATATTACAAGGCTGCTTTAAGAAGGCAGCCTTGTTTATTTTAGGAAACAAGATTTCGATAAAAGAAAAGTGCAGGAGAGAAGTTATAAAAAGTACCTTTCCTTTCCTGAAAAAAAACAAAACAATGAGCAGATACATTTTAGCAATCATACTTTTTTCTTTTTCGATGGTTACGGCGCAGGAAACACAAAAGAAATGGACAAATTCCTCCCAGCCGTTGAAAGAAATAGAAGCATTACGGAAACTGATCAAAGCACCACGATTTGCAGCCAGGCAATTTTTGATCACGAAATATGGTGCCGTTGGAGATGGTAAAACATTGAATACAGAAGCATTCAAAAAAGCCATCGATGCCTGTAATAAACAAGGTGGAGGCAGGGTGATTGTTCCACTGGGAACTTTTTTAACCGGTGCCATTCGCCTGAAAAGTAATGTTGAGTTGCACCTGGTGGATAGTGCCAGAATTGTATTCAGCAGAAACCCCAAAGATTACCCGATCGTTTTTACAAGGTGGGAGGGAATGGAATTAATGAATTATTCTGCATTGATTTACGCTTACAAACAACAAAATATTGCAGTAACCGGAAATGGAACATTGGATGGCAACGCAGATGCCGACAACTGGTGGAACTGGAACAAGGGCCGCCCTTCTCAACAGGTACCGGCGAGAAATTTACTGCATGAATTAAATCACAAACAAACAGATCCTAAAACACGCATATTTGGTGACGGAAGTTTCTTACGCCCCAATTTTTTTCAACCGTACAATTGTAAAAATGTATTGCTTTCGGGTGTAAAGATGATCAACTCGCCTATGTGGAACGTAAATCCTGTTCTTTGTGAAAATGTAACTATTAAAAATGTAAAGATCATTGCTCACGGAACCAATACGGATGGTGTTGACCCTGAATCGTGTAAAAATGTGTTGATCAGCAATTGTTATTTTGATACAGGCGATGATTGTATCGCTATCAAATCCGGCAGGGATGAAGATGGCCGAAGAATCAACCGCCCCGCCGAAAACCATATCATCGAGAACTGTGAAATGAAAGATGGTCACGGAGGAATAACAATCGGCAGCGAGATATCCGGTGGTGCAAAAAACATTTATGCGATCAACTGTAATTTAAGTAGCCCCAATCTTGATATCATTCTGCGATTAAAAACAAGTTCAAGCCGCGGCGGCATCATTCAGAATGTTTTTGCAAAGGATATCAAAGTAGGCACATATAAAAATTCCGCGGTAAGTTTTAATATGTTCTATGAAGTGCCGGGCAATTTCATGCCAACCATCCGTAATATCTGGGTGGAGAATATGAATGTTGAAAAAGGTGGAGAATTCGGCATCTGGGCAAAAGCTTACAAAGAATCTCCCGTAGAAAATTTCAGGATGATCAATTCAACGATCAAAGGTGTGAAAACGCCGATACAGGTTGACCATATCAAAAATTCTGAATTGATCAATGTAAAGATTAACGATAAAATTGTTTCCTTACCCCAGTAAGTATACCCATGAGAGAACTATTGAAACGAAACTGCCTGATAGCTTTCCTGGTATCTTTATTAGCGGGACATGCCGGATTTGCACAGCAACCAGGAGCCGCACCTGCCTATCCTTCAAACATAGTAGTTGCAAAAGATGGTTCAGGTAATTATAAAACAATACAGGAAGCCATAAACTCAGTTCGCGATCTTGGTTCTAAACGCGTAACCATACAAATTAAGAACGGTGTGTATCGCGAAAAACTGGTGATACCATCATGGAAAACAAATATCTCTTTGGTTGGTGAGAGCAGGGATGGTACCATTATTACCTATGATGATTTTTCAGGCAAACCAAACCCTGGCGGAACAGATGCTTTCGGGAAAGATAAATTCACTACGTACACTTCATATACTGTACTTGTACAGGGGAATGATATTGCTATAGAAAATCTCACCATTCAAAATACAGCCGGACGTGTGGGGCAGGCAGTTGCACTTCATGTAGAAGGCGATCGTTTTATTATCAAAAACAGCAAACTGCTGGGCAACCAGGATACCCTGTATACAGCCAAAGAAAACAGTCGCCAGTATTACGAGAACTGTTATATAGAAGGAACCACTGATTTTATTTTTGGTGAAGCGACCGTTGTTTTTCAAAACTGTACCATCAAAAGCCTGGTCAACTCATTCATTACCGCGGCAGCAACAAGAGCAAAGCAGTCATTTGGATATGTGTTTTTTAACTGTACACTCATAGCCGATACCGCTGCAAAAAAAGTTTACCTCGGCAGACCGTGGCGCCCGTATGCGAAAACCGTTTTTATCGGCTGCGAACTCGGCAGTCATATCCTTGCTGAAGGATGGAACCCCTGGAAAGGAGATGCGATGTTCCCTGATAAAGAAAAGACTGCGTTTTATGCAGAATATAAAAACACCGGGCCAGGGGCATCCGTAAAAGAACGGGTCAACTGGTCCAGGCAATTAACCAAACAGCAAGTTGCAAAGTACACGCTGAGAAACATTTTAGGCGGCAACGATCATTGGGATCCTTTACAGGTACAATAAAAAAAAGTATGCTTAAAAAATCTTTTCTCTTTCTATGCACGCTACTGATCAATTTCGCTGCAGATGCACAACCTGTTAAGCGTATCGTGGTATCGCAGGATGGAACAGGAGATTACAGATCTGTTCAGGAAGCGTTTAATACAGTTCCCTCGAATAACAAAAAACTGCTGGAGATCTTTATTAAGAAAGGTGTTTATAAAGAAAAACTGCATCTCGATTCAACCAAAAATTCGGTAGTGATCATTGGCGAAGATCCCATACAAACCGTTCTTACCTATGATGATCACACAGGAGCCATTGCACCGGACGGTAGTGTGATTAATACCATGACATCGCAAACTTTATACATCAAGGCAGATGATGTTAAAGTCCAGAATATTACCATTGAAAACAACGCAGGGTTTACTGCTGGGCAGGCTGTTGCTGTAAGAGTACAGGGTGACCGGGTATTTTTTTTAAACTGCCGTATTCTTGGTTTCCAGGATACTTTGTTTACGAGTGGAGAGAACAGCAGGCAATATTATAAGAATTGTTTTATACAAGGTTCAACCGATTTTATTTTTGGGCCCTCTACGGCATTGTTTGATGATTGTATTCTCCGTAGTAAAAAGAATTCGCATATTACCGCCGCATCAACTCCAAAGGATCATGAATTCGGGTATGTGTTCAGGAATTGCGGGTTAGTGGCTGATAGCGGGTTAAACAAGGTAAGCCTTGGCCGTCCATGGAGGCCTTATGCAAGTGTTACCTATATTACCTGTAGAATAGACGGACATATTTTTCCGGAAGGATGGGATAACTGGAAAAACCCAGAGAACGAAAAAACCGTTCGATATGCCGAATATAAGAACACCGGTCCGGGCGCCGACAGATCAGCAAGGGCAAAATGGTCGCACCAGTTAACGGATGAGGAAGTGAAACGATACACTACTAAAAACATCCTGACCAACTGGGACCCTTATGCTTTGTATGAGAGATACCGATAACGTTTGCGTATATATGCTTTCATAAATGCTTTTGATAACGTAGCTTAGTAACTCATAAAAATTGCTGTCATGAAATACCTGTATCTGTTTGCACTAGTATCTGTCATTTCCTTCTCATCTGTAGCACAATCAAAAGAATATAAATCTGTTATTAATGCGGTAGAAAAATTACGCGCAGCAATGATCAGCGGTGAACGCGCTGCTTTGGAAGCGATTGCTTCAGACAGCGTTAGTTACGGGCATTCAGGCGGTAACGTTCAGAACAAAGCTGAATTTGTAGAAGGCATCGCCAGCGGCAAATCAGATTTTGTAACAATCGATCTTTCAGAACAAACTGTTTCAGTGATGAATAATGTTGCCGTTGTTCGTCATGTATTAACTGCTACAACCAATGATGGTGGCAAACCGGGGAACGTGAAAATAAAAGTATTGCTTGTGTGGGTGAAGGAGAAAGGAAAGTGGAAGATGTTAGCGAGGCAAGCGGTGAAGTTGACATAAAATTAGAAATTAGTAATTAGTAATCGTGAAAACACGAACAGAACCACCAAACTCAATCCTATTGCCTTTTAATTACTAATTATTAATTAATCTTTTCCGTAGACTCCCTCACAAATAACTGTGGCGGCAAGATCCTTCTTTCAAAATCTTTTACCGGGCGCTTGCTTTCGATCTGTTGTATCAGTAATTCGGTAGATAGCTGCCCCATTTCATATGCCGGCTGCCTCACAACTGATAGTGAAGGCGAAAGCAGGTCTGTAAGATCGAGGTTGGAGAAGCCGATCAGTGCCACATCATCGGGTACTTTTATCTTCAGTTTTTTAAAATAGCGTAAGCAATTCGTTGTTAATTTATCTGCAGAGGCAAGAATGGCGTCGGGTTTGGTTTTCAGTTTTAATAACTCATTCAAAGCATTCTCTACTTCTTCATACAACATTCCACCATGCAGGCAGTGCTGGATATAAGACTCATCATATACAAGGTTATGATCTTCCAAAGCCTTGCGGTAACCACCCAAACGTTCTTTGGTGATAGAGAGATATTCTGATCCTGCCAACGCCGCAATATTTTTGTAACCGCTTTTGATCAGGTGCTGGGTTGCATCATAAGCACCTTTGAAATTATCAACGATCACTTTATGCGTTTGCATTTCATCCACGATCCTGTCGAAGAATACGATCGGAAAACCTCTTTCATGGAGATTCTTTAAGTGTTCAAGATCCTGTGTTTCTGAAGAAACAGAAACAAGCAATCCATCGATGGACCTTGATGCGAGATATTGAACGTTCAATACTTCCCTGTCATACGATTCATGACTCTGGGCGATGATTACGTTATAACCTTTGTCGTAAGCGATCGATTCGATGCCATTAATGATCTGTGAGAAAAAACTGTTAGCGATCTCGCAAACAATGATGCCAATGGAACGGCTTCGCTTTTCCTTTAAACTTAGGGCAATGGGATTGGGGCGGTAATTGATCTTTTCAGAATACTCCAAAACTTTTTTCTTGGTTTCGGGGCTGATCTCGTAACTATCTCTCAATGCACGCGAAACCGTGGATGTAGATAAACCTAATTCACGTGCAATATCTTTTATGGTAACTGCTTCAAATTTCATTTTCAGATCAGGGTAAAACGCTTCAGGGCTTAGAAACGACACTAAAATACAGTATTTATTTCACCTATGTGTAAAGGAGGCGATGCATAGGGTAATACTATCGGTGGAGCATGATAACCCGCCCCGGTCGTGTTTTTCTAAAAAATGGTATCGTTACCGGGAACGATTGCGTAGATAAATCCACGCCGTTTCTGCTTATGCGCGGAATATGTGAGTAGACTTGTTATACAGGAGCGTCCCAATTCTCCCGATTGCTAAATGAAACTGATCAATATATTTTATTGGTTCGATATGCCAGCCTTTACATTGCATGTAAACGGGTTGTATGTATTGCCCCCTATCTCTTCTTTCAGATCATGCAAGCTCTCAGTTTTATATTTTTTGAACGCATTGTCAAATTCTTCGATTGATCTACCTAACCCTTACCAAAACAACAAAGCCATATGAAAAAAATGCTTCTCCTTTTGCTGTTCACCGGTTGTATGTTACAACTTGTGGCACAAACAAGACAAATAAAAGGTAGCGTAACGGAAGAGAGTTCCGGCAAGCCGCTGGCCGATGTTTCTGTAGTAGAAAAAAATACTACCAACGGAACAAAAACAGATGCCCAGGGAAACTTTGTATTAACGCTGAGAGCAAATGCAAAAAACAGCCAGGTCGTTTTAAGTTATGTTGGTTATCGCTCAGAAACGATCACTACCGATGGCAGTTCTGTACTAAGTGTAAAACTGGTAAAAGAAACCAAAGAACTGGATGAAGTGATCGTTATCGGTTATGGTACCTCCACGAAAAAAGATCTTACCGGCTCTGTGATTTCTGTGAAATCAGAAGAGATCAAAAAAGTTGCAGCCACCAATGTAATGGAAGCATTGCAGGGTAAACTGGTAGGCGTTGATATTGTAAGAACCAATGGTGGTGCCGGGGCAAACGTTAGTGTTACTGTAAGAGGTAACCGTTCTATCATTGCCGGTAATGGACCTTTGTATATCGTAGACGGAATACAATATGATAATTACCAGGATGTGAATCCAAGTGATATCGAATCAATGGAAGTATTGAAAGATGGATCTTCTACTGCTATTTATGGATCGAAAGGTGCAAATGGCGTAATCCTCATCACCACTAAAAAAGGAACCGTTGGTAAACTCAAAGTTTCTGTGAATGCTTATTATGGCGGTTCTGAAGTTGCGGGTTACCCACGTCCGATGACCGGTCCTCAATTCGCTGATCTGAAAAGGGAAGCGTACCGTACCGCTAATCCAACCTATAACCGCGCTACTGATGATGCAAAAGTATTTACCAGCCCTGCTGATCTTGCAGCAGTTCAATCCGGTGCTTCTTATTATTATCCCGGTTATATGTTGGGTAAAGGGTCACAGCAGGATTATAATGTAAGTGTAGCGAGCGGTACAGAAAAAACAAGGATCTTCTTTTCTTTTGGTTATCTGAAAGAGAAAGGGTTGTTGTCTAACGATTATTCTAACCGTTATTCACTTCGTTTAAATATCGACCAGTCAATAACCAACACATTTAAAGTGGGTCTCGAGAGCCAACTGGCTTATTATGACCAAAATTTGAGAAGTGATGGTGTATTAAATGTTGCCAATAAAGTATTGCCATATTATTCACCATTTGCCTCAGACGGTGTAACCATATTAAAGAATCCCGGTAACGGCGCGCAATTCAATCCTTTATTGGAAGATGTCCCGGGTTCTTATGTAAACAAAACCAATACAACACGAGTGCTTTCAACTGCTTATGGCGAATGGAAACCATTTAAAACCCTGAGCATCCGTTCAAATTTAGGTGTTGTTAATTCAAATTCACGCAATGGATTTTTTGAAGATGCCAATACTATTAACAGGGCATTGTCTACCGGTTCACAGTCACGCATCACCAATTCAATGGGTACCAACCTTACCTGGGAAAACATTGTTACCTGGAAAGAGCAATTCGGTAACCATAGTGTAACTGTTACAGGTTTAACCAGTTATTTGTCTAACCGTTCAGAAAATAATTCAGGTTCTGCTACCGGGCAGTTGCTTAGCAGCCAATCTTTTTATGCTTTGCAGAATAACCCTGCTAACATTCTTGTATCAAGCTCTTATGTAGGAAGTAACCTTGCTTCTTATGCAGGCAGGATAAATTATGGCTACAAAGGAAAATACCTGTTAACCTTAACTGGACGTCAGGATGGTGCATCGGTTCTGGCTTCTCAGAATCGCTGGTCATTCTTTCCATCAGCAGCGGTTGCGTGGAGGATAATAGATGAAAATTTCATGAAGAACAGCCGTTTATTCAACGACATGAAATTACGTGTGAGTTATGGCGTTTCCGGTAATTCGGCAGTGAGCCCTTACCAGACACAAAGTGGGATCATACTTATTCCCTATGAGTTTAATGATATAAGCGCATTGGCTTATGGTCTTGATCCGCAGATCGGTAATAGCGATCTCAAATGGGAACGGACCAAAACAGTTAACGTAGGGCTTGATTTCGCCTTGCTGAAAAATCGTATTTCAGGTAGTATTGATGTATATGATTCAAAAACAGATGACCTGCTTTACGTTGTAAAACTTCCTGCAACAACAGGCGGTACATCCATTCTTGGCAACGTAGGAAAAACACAGAACACCGGTTTTGAAGTTTCATTGAAAACCATAAATGTTCAGGTACGTAATTTTTCATGGACATCCATGATCACTTTCACAAAGAACAAAGAACGCATCATTGATCTTCCAAATGGTCAAAATGATGTGGCAAGCGGATTCTTTATCGGTTCACCAGTGAGATCTTTTTATGATTACCGCAAAATAGGCATATGGCAAACTGCTGATGCAGCATTGGCTACTACCTATGGATATAAACCTGGTGATATAAGGGTGGAAGACCTGAACAACGATAAAAAATTCACCGCATTGGGCGACAGGCTGGTGATAGGTTCTTCAGTTCCTAAGTACAGTGTTGGATTTAATAATGATATCACGTTCAAAAATTTTGATCTTAATGTGTATGTGTTTGCAAGAGTAGGACAGATGTTCAATTCAAACTATGCAGCAAAATTTGAACCCAACGGTATTGAGAATGGTGCTAATGTTGATTACTGGACCCCGGAAAACCCAACAAATGATTATCCACGTCCTAATATTAATATTTCAAAAGCCGCAATGCCATTTGCTTCAACATTGGGTTTCAAAGATGGTTCGTTCCTTAAAATCAGAACGATTACAGTGGGCTATACATTGCCTGCCTCACTTGCAGCTAAGATCCATGTTGCCAACCTTCGTTGGTATGTGAGCGCCAAAAATTATGTCACATTCTCTAAAGTACAAGATTATGACCCGGAAGGTGGTGGCTCATTTGAAAGGCCATTAACCAAGTTGTTCGTAACCGGTTTAACTATTGGATTCTGATATATCAACTCATACAATCAAATCATTGCAACATGAAAAATAAAATAATAACCTGGCTGCTTTCTTTAGTAAGTGTAGTAGTCGTTTTATCATCCTGTCAAAAGAAACTGGAAGAATATAACCCCAGTGGCTTAACAGCAAACACTGTGTACAGCAAAGCCATTGGCTTTGAAACATTGGTTGATGCAGCTTATTCTTATAGCCGTTATTGGTATGGCAAAGAAGAAGGCTATAGCTTAACAGAAATGGGGACGGATATCTGGACCAATGGTTCAGGTGATGTATACCCTCAGTTATCTACTTATAACAATCTCCAGGGAAATAACACTAATGCACTTGACCTGGAATGGAATAATTTTTACGCTGCTATCAATTTATGCAACACCGGTATCGCACAGGTGAGCGGTGTTGCTGATTATACCAACGCTCAAAAAACAACACGCGAAGCAGAACTTCGTTTTCTCCGTGCATTTTATTACTGGCATATTGTTGAAACATGGGGTGGCGTTCATTTTACTACAAAACCGTCAGATGGTGTAATTACTACTGCCAAC
The DNA here is from genome assembly GCA_040388475.1 of Bacteroidota bacterium. Classification (GTDB taxonomy): domain Bacteria; phylum Bacteroidota; class Bacteroidia; order Chitinophagales; family Chitinophagaceae; genus Sediminibacterium. The sequence goes on from JAZKBT010000010.1 coordinate 62,113, forward strand.
CGTTCACCGGTTGATACATTTTATAACCAGATCTTTGCTGATCTGCAATATGCCACAACAAATTTGCCGACAACGACTACTGATTATGGAAGGGCTACGATTCCTGTTGCCAAAGCTTTTTTAGCAAGAGCTTATTTATCACGTGGAATGAATGCGCCGGCGATCGCCATGGCGAATGACGTGATCAAAAATTATGGATTTAGTTTATTGCCCAACTATTCTGATCTCTGGGATGTGGGTAAATTAAAAAATAAGGAAGTGATCTGGGCGGTTGACTATTCAACCAATCTCACACTGAATGATCTTGCAACAAGTTCTTTCCCCACAGGGCACTCTCGTGGTTCCAACAACGGCCATTTAATGTTCCTGCAGGTGTATGACCAGATCAATACAGGTATCCTTCTACGTGATATTCCAAACGGAAGACCTTTCAACCGTTACATGCCAACACTTGCATTGATGAATATGTTTAATGATGTGGATGATGCAAGATTCAACGCATCATTCCAGAGCACATGGCTTGCAAATAAAGCGGCTACCGGTTTTGTGATCGGTGATACTGCCGCTTATTGCCCGAAAGGAACCTGGACAGCAGCGCAGAAAGCAGCTAAAAAATATACTACGTATGATTATTCTGCGGTTTACGGAACAAACGGCGTACCTACCCAAAGAAAATTCTACATCTCATTAAAGAAGTTCAAAGACTCGACACGAACAAGTGTGGCCGAAGCACAAAGCGCACGTGATGCATATGTAATACGGTTGGCAGAGATGTACCTGATTGCTGCTGAAGCAGAAGTAAACATTGGTAAAACGGATTCTGCGGCTTACTATGTAAATATTGTAAGAACACGCGCTGCCAATCCCGGCCGTGTTGCAAATATGCAGGTACTTCCCGCTCAAATGACCATCGATTTTATTCTTGATGAAAGAGCAAGGGAACTTTGCGGAGAACAACTTCGTTGGTTTGACCTGAAAAGAACTGGTAAGCTGGTTGAGCGGGTTAAAAACCTGAACCCGGATGCGGCTGGTTTTATTCAGAGCACACATGCATTACGCCCGATACCACAAAGCCAGCTTGATGCAGTAACCAACAAAACAACGTTTACGCAAAACCAGGGATATCAATAAACAAATAAATACAGTTGGCTTTGGTGATAAATTAATGAAACAGTAGTAAGTTCAAAAATGAAAAAAGCAGGTCTTCTTTTCTGTATAATCGCTGCATTTGCATTCCAGCTTCCCCAGAAGCAGATCAGGATATTTATGATCGGTGATTCAACCATGGCCGATAAACCGCTTAATGATAATCCTGAAAGAGGTTGGGGCCAGTTATTCCCGCAATACCTGAACAGCGATGTTGTGGTAAAGAACTATGCGGTAAACGGAAGAAGCACCAAGAGTTTTATCAAAGAGGGCCGTTGGGATTCTGTGATGAAATATTTGCAGAAAGATGATTATGTATTTATCCAGTTTGGACATAATGATGAGAAGATAGAAGACAGTACGCGTTATGCAGCGCCTAATGGATTGTATCGAGAAAATCTCATACGTTTTATCAGAGATGCCAGGTCGAAAGGTGCGAATCCAATTTTGGTAACACCGGTTATGCGGAGGAAGTTTGATGACAAGGGAAAGTTTACCGATACACATGGTGAATACCCTGGCGCTGTAAGAACCATTGCCAAAGAATTGAACGTGTCATTGATCGACCTTCATACAAGCAGCCAGGCATTGATAGAACAACATGGTGTGGAAGGATCGAAGAAATTATTTCTGTGGATGGATGCCAAACATTTTAAAGCAGCGCCCGATGGAAAAAAAGATGATACGCATTTTTCAGAATACGGCGCTTCACAAATGGCATCGCTGGTTTGCACAGAGATCAAACAAAAAGATCTTCCACTCGTGAAATACCTGAAAGGATCTGCGCATCCTGAAAAGATGGCTTACGAACTGCCTAAGATTTATCAACCCAATTTCAAAAAAGACACGTTTAATATCGTAAAATATGGCGCGAAAGATGGCGGTATGGTATTGAATACTGCCGCCATCAATCAAACCATTTTGGAATGCTCCAAAACAGGTGGTGGGATTGTTTTGATTCCTGCAGGCTTATGGCTCACGGGCCCGATCGTTTTGCAAAGCAATGTACAATTGCATACAGCAAGAGGCGCATTGATATCTTTTACAACAGACCATACACAATACCCGTTGGTTGCAGCATTGTATGAGGGAGTGGAAGCGGCGCGTTGTCAATCTCCTATCTCTGCTACCGATGCAGAAAATATTGGCATTACCGGTGAAGGAATTTTTAATGGATCAGGAAATGTATGGCGCCCGGTAAAAAAAGCCAAACTCACAGAATCAGAATGGAAAAATTTACTCTCAACCGGCGGTGTATTAACTGCGGATAAAGCAACATGGTATTCTTCAGAAGGTGCACTGAAAGGCTCTCTCACTGCAGATATCGGTAAACTCAGCAGTGGCAGGCAGTTAAAAGATTTTGAAGAGATCAGAGATTTTCTGCGTCCGAATATGATGCGCCTCACCAATTGCAAAAACATTTTACTGGAGGGTGTAACCTTTGAGAATTCACCTGCATGGACCATGCACCTGGCTTTGAGCCAGCATATTACTATCAAAAATGTAACAGTAAAGAATCCCGCCTGGGGACAAAACACCGATGCCCTCGACCTGGAATCCTGCGCCAATGTATTGCTGGATGGTTGTTCATTTGATACAGGCGATGACGGAATCTGTATCAAATCAGGCCGGGATGAAGAGGGACGCAAACGTGGCGTGCCTACAGAAAATGTGATCGCACAGAATTGCACGGTATACCATGCACACGGCGGTTTTGTGATCGGCAGTGAAATGAGTGGCGGAGCACGCAATTTATATGTATCAAATTGTACTTTTATCGGAACAGATATCGGTCTCCGTTTTAAAACCACACGCGGACGGGGCGGGGTTGTTGAAAAAATCTACGCGTCAAACATTGTGATGAAAGATATTGCAGCAGAAGCTGTGCTGTTCGACATGTATTATATGGCTAAGGATCCGGTAGTGTTGGCGGGTGAAAAAAGAGACATGCCTAAAATTGAATTATTACCGGTAAATGAAGGCACACCCATATTCAGGGATTTTTATATCAATAATATTTCCTGTATTGGCGCTGAAAAAGGGGTGTTTATTCGTGGGATCCCTGAAATGAACATCAGCAATATCCGGTTAACAAATATGATATTGCAAACCAAAAAAGGGATCGATATAACTGAAGCTGCCAATATAGCTTTCAATAATGTTAAGCTGATAACATCGGGGACTGATCCCGTAATCTACCTTCAAAATAGCAATGGGATCGAGTTTACCAATATCAGTTATAATGATAAAGCCCCTGTACTGCTTAGTGTGAATGGGGAAAGAAGTAAAAATATCAGGATAAGCAAAACCGATCTTTCGAAGGCAAAAAATAAAACAGAATTTAAATTTGGTGCAAATACATCATCAGTAGAATTTAAGTAGCCATATGAGAAAAATTAATAAAATAGCTATCATGGTATTGTTTGCCTTTTCGGTAAATAATATGCATGTAAACGCGCAATCCTTATCGGAAAAAATGGCCGCAACCGTTATGACCATCTGGAAGGATTCATTGTTCTCCGCTCCGGGCAGGCCAGCTAAATGGACCTACGACCAGGGTGTGATACTCAAAGGCATCGAGGGTCTTTGGTATAAAACAGGCAACGCGAAATATTTTAACTACATGCAGAAAAGCATGGATTTTTTTGTGAATGACAAAGGTGAGATCCGTACTTATAAACTGTCGGATTATAATATTGACAATGTTCTTTGCGGAAGAGTTTTGTTGACTTTGTATAATGTAACAGGCAAAGAAAAATATTATACAGCCGCTACAACCCTCCGTAACCAGTTAAAAACACAACCCAGGACAAACGAAGGTGGTTTCTGGCACAAGAAAATATATCCCTATCAAATGTGGCTGGATGGACTATACATGGGTGAACCATTTTATGCAGAGTATGCAGCAACTTTCGGAGAACACATAGCTTTCGATGATATTGCCAACCAGTTCACCTGGATGGAGAACCACGCACGTGATTCGAAAACGGGTTTAATGTATCATGGCTGGGATGAAAGCAAACAACAGAAATGGGCCGATCCCAAAACAGGTCTTTCACCGCATTTCTGGGCAAGGGCAATGGGTTGGTATGGTGTGGCCTTAGTTGATGTACTGGAGAATTTTCCAAAAGATCATAAAAGAAGAGATTCATTGATTGCAATTTTAAAACGTTTTGCAGACGCGGTAAAAAAAGTACAGGACCCTGCTACAGGTTTATGGTATGATATCCTCAATATGCCAAACGCGAAAGGAAATTATTTTGAAGCTTCGGCCAGTTCGATGTTCGTAATCACAATCGCTAAAGGTGTGAGGCTTGGTGTTTTACCGGCTTCTTATTTGCCTATTGCCAAAAAAGGTTACGATGGCATCGTTAAAAAATTCATTGAGACAGACGACAAAGGCCAGACCAATTTAAACGGAACGGTTAGTGTAAGCGGTCTTGGTGGTAATCCTTACCGCGATGGCAGTTATGAATATTACATGAGCGAGAAAGTGATCGTGAATGACCCTAAAGGTGTTGGTGCATTTATACAGGCGGCGAATGAAATGGAATTCGTTTCCACACTCGGCGTTGCGAAAGGGAAAACCGTATTGCTCGACGATTATTTCAATTCAGAAAAAAAGAAAGACATCACCGGTACACTCAAACCTTATCATTACAAATGGTACGAGATGTATAATAATGGGTTTTCATTCCTCGGTAATGTGTTTAACAGGTATGGTGTTGAAACCAAAACATTAAGTGAAGCGCCAACTGCAAAAAACCTGAAAGGCAATGATATTTACCTGATCGTGGATGCAGATAATGCCACCGACAATCCAACACCCAATTACATACAATCGAAAGATGCTGGTGAAATATATAACTGGGTAAAAGCCGGTGGAGTACTGATCCTTTTACATAACGATAAAGGCAATGCGGACTTCGAACACATCAATACACTCGGTGATAAGTTCGGCATTCATTTTAACGAAGACAGTTATAACCGTGTAACAGGAACTCAATATGAAGAAGGAAAAGTATTGATACCCGCCGGAAATAAGATATTGCCAAATGAAAAGAAGATCTATCAGAAAGAGATCTGTTCTTTCACTTTAAAAAGCCCGGCGGTGGCCATGTTAAAGAAAGATGACCTTGTTGTTTTTGCAGTTGCTAAAATAGGCAAGGGTACAGTGTTTGCCACTGGAGATCCCTGGTTGTATAATGAATATACCGATGGAAGAAAACTTCCGATGGAATACGAAAATTTTAAAGCGGCCAATGATCTTGTATCATGGATCATTAAACAAATACCACCAAAAGCAGGAGTTCAGAAAAAGTGAGAAAGATGCTATTCAATATGATGCGTGTTTTGCCGCTGATATTTTGCATGTCGCTCTCTTTTGCGTATGCAGATGAAAAGCGGATAGTGACAAATACAGCCGGGCAGGATAAATTCACCAGTATACAGGAATCATCTACTGATCCTGTTGCAGAAAATATGCTTGTATACCAACGTGCTGTCGGCGGATGGCCCAAGGCCGTGAATGAAATAAAAGTTGATTACAATAAAGAATTAACAGGCGCGGAAAAAAAAGCGATACGTGCCGATTCCATGCGTATCGATGCCACGATAGATAATGCAGCCACCATGCGCGAGATCCGTTACCTGGTCAAAGCATTTAAAAAAACAAACAACAGCGCCTATTTGAATGCTGCTGAAAAAGGAGTACGCTATTACCTGAAAGCACAAAACGCCAATGGCGGCTGGCCGCAGTATTATCCTGACTCAACCCTATATCGCAGCCAGATCACATACAACGATGATGCAATGATGAATGTGATGAATGTATTACAGGATATCATTGAATCAAAAAATGATCTTGATGTGATCGACCGTTCTTTGGTTCCTTCCATTATGAATGCGGTACAACACGGCGTTCAATGCATTTTGAAAACCCAGATCGTCGTAAACGGTAGGTGCACTGCCTGGTGCGCGCAATACAATAAAAAAACCTTGCAGCCCGAAATGGCAAGAAAATTTGAACTGGTTTCATTAAGTGGAAGCGAATCGGTGGGCATTACAAGGTTTTTAATGCGAATAAAAAATCCATCTTCCGAAATTAAACAGTCGATCGTGGCAGCGGTCGACTGGTTTAATCTTGTTAAGATAGCCGGGTATAAATATGTAGACGTTGATGCGCCAGCCCAACCAAAGGGAAGGGACCGTGTGATATTGCCTGATGCTGCGAGCACTATATGGGCAAGGTTTTACGAGATTGGAACCAACCGCCCTTTTTTCAGTGGACGCGATAGTGAAAAGAAATACGATGTAAAAGAAATAGAAGTAGAAAGAAGAACCGGTTACGCCTGGTATGGCAACTGGCCGGAAAAATTATTAAAAACGGAATACCCGGAATGGGCGAAAAAGAATTTGAATTAAAAGAAATATAAATGCAATTATCGAGAAAAATATTGTCGCAGCTTGATGCCGGAACGGTAACAGTTCCTTCCGATAGTTTATTTACATTACCTGAAAAGATTTTGCAATTTGGTACAGGCGTATTGTTACGTGGCCTGCCTGATCATTTTATTGACAAAGCAAATAAACAAGGCGTATTTAACGGAAGGATCGTTGTAGTAAAATCTACTTCAACAGGTGGAACGGATGTGTTTGCCAAACAGAATGGTTTGTATACACTTCTTGAGCGTGGTGTAGTGAATGGCAAGCAAACAGAAAGTACAAGTATCAATGCTTCCGTGAGCCGGGTATTATCTGCCAATGAAGATTGGGATGAGATCCTGAAATGCGCTGCTGATCCCGCCATGCAGATCATTATCTCCAATACAACCGAGATTGGGATCACATTGGTTGAATCAGATGCACAGGCAGCAAAACCAGTTTCTTTCCCGGGGCGCGTATTATTCTTTTTACTCGAACGGTTCCGGGTATTTAAGGGAAACAGCGAAGCCGGTATGGTCATCCTTCCCACAGAACTGATCGTCGACAATGGAACCAAGCTGAAAGACATTGTGCTCAAGCTGGCAAAGCTGAAAGGCTCATCCGCAGAATTTTTACAGTGGCTCATAAATGATAATGATTTCTGTAATTCCCTGGTGGATTGTATCGTGCCGGGAAAATTACCATCGGCAGAACAGGCAGGGGTAGAAAAGAAACTGGGATACGAAGATGAACTGATGATCATGTCTGAACCCTATCGATTATGGGCGATTGAAACAAACAGCGACAGGACTAAAAACATTTTATCGTTCCGCAAGTCTGACAGCAGCGTTATTCTTGCGCCTGATATCAATAAGTTCAGGGAGTTGAAATTGCGTTTATTGAATGCTACACATACTTTATCATGTGGTCTTGCACATCTTTCCGGGTTCACTACGGTTAAAGAAGCCATGAAGGATGAAATCTTTGTTTTGTTCATTACCAATCTCATGAAAAAGGAGATCATACCATTGGTAGCGCAAAATGATGTCACTACGGAAGAAGCGATAGCATTTGCCGACCAGGTAATTGATCGCTTCAAAAATCCATACATAGAACATCTCTGGCTGAATATTACGGTGCAGTACACTTCTAAAATGGCCATGCGTACTGTGCCCCTGGTAGAAAAGAATTTTGAAGATGGAAATGAAGTGCCTGAATTAATGGCCCTGGGTTTTGCCGCGTTCCTTTTATTCATGCGGTCGAAAATGGAAATGGATAAACAATATTTTGGAGAAAGCAATGGAAGCGCCTATCGCATACAGGATGATAAAGCTTCTTTGTTATATGAGCTGTGGCAGACGAATCAACCAGCAGGGGTTGTAAACCTGGGTTTACAGAATACAAACATCTTCGGTACGGACCTTACCCGATTTCCGGGGTTTGCTGAAGCTGTGAATAATAACCTGGAATTATTGCTGCAGTCAGGCGCTAAGAATACTCTTCGTTCTATCTTAGCAAAAAAAACCGTCGCATGAGTAATAAGCAAAAAATATTGCAGGTTCATCCCAAAGACAATGTATTGGTAGCATTGGATAATCTTGCCAAAGGAGAGACTGTTCAGTTCAAAGGAACAAACTATACTTTACAGGAAGACATCCCTGCCAAACATAAATTCTTTATGCAGGATATGCAGCCGGGTGATGAGATGATCATGTACGGTGTATTGGTAGGTAAGGCGCAAACGATTTTGGCCGCAGGTAGCCGGATGAGTACCAGCAATACCAAACATGCGGCTGAACCCTATGCATTCAGGCCCTATCACTATCATTGGCAGGCACCCGATGTTTCAAAATTCGCCAACAGAACTTTTAACGGCTACCATCGCACGGATGGAAGAGTGGGTACTGCCAATTACTGGTTATTTGTACCAACTGTTTTTTGTGAGAACAGGAACCTGGATGTGATCCGCGAAGCGTTGCATAGCCAACTGGGTTATGATGTAACCGATAAATACAAACAGAAAACACAACTATTATTAGAGCTGTATAAAAAAGGCGGAGATATCAATGATGCGGATCTTACTGTAAAAGAATCCGTAGTGCCTACACAACGTGTATTTAAAAATGTGGATGGTATCAAATTCCTGAATCATCAGGGAGGTTGTGGCGGTACAAGACAGGATGCGGCTATACTTAGTAAATTATTGGCTGCCTATGCCGATCATCCCAATGTGGCAGGTATTACCATATTAAGTTTGGGTTGCCAGAACCTGCAGACACAGAACCTGCTCGATGATATCAAACAACGCAATCCGAAGTTTGATAAACCATTGTATGTTTTTGAACAGCAGCAATCGCAAAGTGAGGAACAATTGGTTACAGAAGCGATACGTAAAACATTTTCAGGATTGATAGAGATCAATAAGATCGAGAGAAAACCTGCTTCGTTAGATAAACTTTGCATTGGCGTAAAATGTGGCGGTAGTGATGGGTTCAGTGGGATCTCGGCAAATCCTGCTGTAGGTTACTGTTCAGATCTTGTGGTTGCATTGGGGGGTAAAATTTTATTGGCGGAGTTTCCTGAATTATGCGGTGCGGAGCAACAACTGATCGATAGAACGATCGACGAAGCAGCAGCCAAAAAATTTATCAATCTCATGCAGAACTATAGTGATTCTGCTATTAAAGCAGGATCCGGTTTTGATATGAACCCATCACCCGGTAATATCAAAGACGGGCTGATAACCGATGCGATCAAAAGCAATGGCGCTGCAAAAAAAGGTGGTGAATCGCCAGTGGTAGATGTACTTGATTATACAGAGCCTGCACTGAAACCCGGTCTCAGCCTGGTTTGTACGCCAGGTAATGATGTGGAAGCCACAACCGGTAAAGCGGCAAGTGGCGCAACACTGATCCTCTTCACTACTGGATTAGGAACACCTACCGGGAATCCTGTTTGTCCAACGATCAAAGTGGCAACCAATTCTGCGTTGACAAAAAGAATGGGTGATATCATCGATATCAACACCGGTCCGATCATAGAGGGAGAAAAAACAATACAGGAAATGGGTGAAGAAATATTGGAATACTGTATCCGTGCAGCAAGCGGCGAAGTAATTCCCAAAGCAGTATTATTAAACCAGGATGATTTTATACCGTGGAAACGCGGAGTGAGTTTGTAAGACCATAGACTATGGGCCATGGACCATGGTCAAAAAAACGGCTGATATGAAAAATTTTTTAGACGAGAATTTCCTGCTGTCGAATAGAACAGCGCAGCAATTATACCATGGGTATGCTAAACACATGCCTATCATCGATTATCATTGTCATTTATCGCCTCAACAGATAGCAGATGATCACCAGTTTCAAACACTGTCGCAGGTTTGGCTATACGGGGATCATTATAAGTGGCGGGCCATGCGCACCAATGGCGTGGATGAAAGTTATTGCACAGGCGATAAAACAGATATAGAAAAATTTGAACAGTGGGCAGCTACCGTTCCTTATACCTTGCGTAATCCCTTATATCACTGGACACACCTGGAACTGCAAAGATATTTTGGTGTAACTGATATTTTGAATGCCAACAGCGCTTCAAAAATTTATGATACCTGCACCTCATTGATCAAAACAAAAGAATATTCTGTAAAGAACCTTCTTCGTAAAATGAATGTGGCGCTCGTATGTACAACCGATGATCCTGTTGATTCGCTTGAACACCATATACGTTTAAAAAATGACGGGTTTGAAATTCCGATACTACCGGCGTTTCGTCCCGACCAGGCGATGAACGTGAGCAGCGCAGTTAACTTTAATCATTACGTAAAGAAATTAGAAGAAGTAAGCGGCATCACAGTTTCTTCTTTTGATGATTTTCTATATGCATTGCAGAGCCGTCATGATTTCTTTGCATCTATCGGATGTAAGGTTTCTGATCACGGGCTGGAAGAGATTTATGCAGATGATTTTACCGGTTCTGAAATTGACACCATCTTTACCAAAATACATTCAGGCAAACAACTCAACGAAACAGAACAACGCAAGTTCCGTTCTGCCATGCTGATCCATTTTGCAGAATGGGATTGGGAAAAAGGATGGGTGCAGCAATTTCATTTGGGTGCATTGCGTAATAATAATTCGAGAATGTTGCAACAGTTAGGCCCCGATACAGGTTGGGATTCTATCGGCGATTTTTCACAGGCAAGAGCATTGGCGTCATTCCTGAATAAACTGGATAGCGATAACAAACTCGGCAAAACAATTATCTACAACCTCAATCCGGCAGATAATGAACTGATGGCTACGATGATCGGAAATTACAATGATGGTTCTATAGCAGGCAAAGTGCAATTTGGTTCAGCCTGGTGGTTCCTTGACCAGAAGGATGGAATGGTAAAACAACTGAATGCCTTATCCAATATGGGCTTGTTAAGCAGGTTTGTAGGTATGCTTACAGATTCAAGAAGCTTTTTATCTTTTCCCAGGCACGAATATTTCAGAAGAATCCTTTGTAATCTATTCGGAGATGAGATCGAGAATGGGGAATTGCCGAATGATATTGAATGGGTAGGAAAAGTTATACAGGATATATCTTTCTACAACGCACGCTCTTATTTTGGCTGGCAATCGGTGATCCCGGATATAAAGAAATAATTGAATGCAAACGTTTTCGTAATTAAAGCATCTGACTTATCAGATAATAAATAAGCTTTGCATCTCTAAAATGACCTTCTTGTTACTTTGTGCCTTAGTGTCTTCGTGGCTCAAAAGCTCTGAGCCACGAAGACACCAAGGCTCGAAGATTCACAAAGAGGATTCCAATATTCATCATTTAAATATTATCATGTCGTTTACAGAAGATCTAGAGAAAATGTTTGTCAGGGAAGATGAGATCCCTGAACAGTATGCCATTAAAAATGAGATTCACCAGCGCGAATATTTGTGTAATGGAGAAATGAAGCCATGGAATGGAAAAGTACAGGAAGTGTATTCACCTATTTGTATCAGAACTGCCAATGGATTACAGCGTAAACTGATCGGCACTTACCCTGTATGTACCGAGAAAGAAGCGTTTGAAGCGTTGGATACAGCAGTAGCCGCATATGATAATGGACGTGGCCAATGGCCCACTATGACTGTGGCAGACAGGATCAAATGCATTGAGAAGTTCATCATCAAAATGCGTGAGCAGAAAGATATTGTGGTGAAACTGATCATGTGGGAGATCGGAAAATCCTATGCTGATTCGGTTAAAGAATTTGACCGTACAGTAGAATACATTTATGCAACCATCGATGCATTAAAAGATCTTGACCGCGATTCATCGCGTTTTACGATCGAGCAGGGAATAGCTGCCCAGATCCGCCGTTCGCCATTGGGCGTGGTATTGTGTATGGGGCCATTTAATTATCCATTGAATGAAACCTTCACCACGTTGATCCCTGCGATCATTATGGGGAATACATTGTTATTCAAACCTCCGAAACATGGTACCCTATTGCATTATCCTTTGTTGAAAGCGTTCCAGGAATGTTTTCCAAAAGGGGTGGTGAATACGATTTATGGAAGAGGAAATGTGATCGTTCCGGGTTTAATGCAATCAGGAAAGATCAATGTGCTTACGTTGATCGGATCAAGTAAAGTGGCCAATGAGTTGAAGAAACTGCATCCCAAGGTAAACCGCTTACGTGCTATTTTAGGATTGGATGCAAAGAACGCAGCCATCATTACAAAAAATGCTGATGTAAAATTAGCCGTGCAGGAAACAGTATTGGGCAGTTTATCATTCAATGGCCAGCGTTGTACCGCGTTAAAGATCGTGTTTGTACACAGGAGTATTGCAGATGCTTTTGTGCAACAATTATCAGAAGAAGTAAACAAATTAAAATATGGTATGCCATGGGAGCCAGGTGTAGCCTTAACACCACTACCAGAACCCAACAAACCAGCCTACCTGAAAGAATGCATTGATGATGCGATCGCGAATGGTGCCAAGGTGATGAATGAGAATGGTGGCGCCACTTCCGAATCATTTGTATACCCGGCCGTATTGTATCCTGTGAACAATAAAATGAAATTATATCGCGAAGAACAGTTCGGACCATTGATACCTGTAATACCTTTCGATGATATAGAAGAAACGATCGAATACCTCATCGAGTCAACACACGGACAGCAGGTAAGTGTATTCAGTAATGATGACAAAGAATTGGCTGTATTGATCGATCCATTGGTGAACCAGGTGAGCCGGGTGAACATCAATTGTCAGTGCCAGCGTGGACCGGATGTATTTCCATTCACAGGAAGAAAAGACAGTGCAGAAGGAACTTTATCAGTGGTAGATGCGTTGCGTTCATTCTCTATCCGCTCATTGGTAGCAGCGAAATTGACGGAGAGCAACAAACAGATCATTAATGAGATCGTGAGTGAGCATGAATCTAATTTCTTAAGTACTAAGTTTATATTTTGATCTAACAAGAGGATTCATTTTCCTCTGTGAACCTCTATGCTCTCTGTGTCTCTGTGGTAAAGCCTTCGCTTCAATCTTTTTTTACCACAGAGACACAGAGAGCACAGAGGTTCACAGGGATTTACCTGATATTTGAAAACATTATGAATACTAATTTATTTGATCTAAGCGGGAAAACTGCACTGGTTACAGGATGCAATAAAGGCATCGGTAAAGCAATGGCCATTGGTTTAGCAGAAGCAGGTGCCGATATTATTGGAGTATCAGGTTCGCTTGAATTATCAGGCAGTGAAATTGAAAAGAAAGTAACAGCGCTGGGTAGAAAATTCAAAGCCTATGCGGCGAATCTTTCTGAAAGAGAAGCCTTGTATATTTTCATCAAAAAATTACAGGAAGAAAATCCTGTGATCGATATCCTGGTGAACAATGCAGGAACCATTATGCGCAAACCGGCCGCTGAACACCCGGATGATTATTGGGATACTGTATTGGCATTGAATCTTGATGCCCCTTTTATCCTTGCCCGCGAGATCGGTAAGAAAATGATCGAAAAAGGTTCAGGTAAAATTATATTTACCTGCTCGTTGTTAAGTTTTCAGGGCGGTATCAATGTGCCGGGTTATGCGGCAAGTAAAGGTGCATTGAGTAGTCTGGTGAAAGCGCTCGCCAATGAATGGGCATCGAAAGGTGTGAATGTAAATGGTATCGCGCCGGGTTATATTGCAACTGATAACACAGAAGCTTTACGTAATGATCCTGAAAGGAGTGCATCGATCATGTCGCGCATACCTGCAGGACGTTGGGGTGAGCCGGAAGATTTTAAAGGTCCAACTGTTTTTCTTGCATCCAAAGCCGCTGATTATGTAAGTGGAACAATACTTACAGTGGATGGGGGATGGATGGGGAGGTAGGGAATGATGAATACGGGGCAGTGAATATTGAATATTGAAGTTAATTCCGCCTCGTAGTCAATTATTATATTCGTGAGATAAAATTAAACGACCAAACACTGTTATATGGAAATACGCTTTCAAAACAGTCCCAAAGAAGTAAGAGGGATGTGTACCGAAGAACTCCGTTCTAATTTTTTAGTGCAGCAATTAATGGTTGATGACCAGGTAAAACTGGTGTATTCGCATTATGACCGTGTGATCGTTGGTGGTGTTAAACCTGTTTCACAAAAAGTGGCCCTGCCAAATGAGGCAGAATTACGTGCTGATTATTTTCTGCATAGAAGAGAGCTCGGGATTATCAACACCGGTGGTGCAGGAACAGTGGAAGCAGATGGTGTGAGTTATGAGCTGAATAAATTGGATTGCTTATACCTTGGAAAAGGAACACAGTCAGTTAGCTTCTCCAGCAAATCAAAAGATGATGCGGCGCATTTCTTTTTAATGTCTACTACTGCGCATCATACTTATCCGAATGCAAGGATGACCAAAGAAGAAGCATCACCTGTGCATTTGGGTGAAACAGCAACGGCTAATCAGAGAACCATTTATAAATACATTCACCAGGATGGCATACAAAGCTGTCAACTGGTAATGGGTGTAACCGCTTTGAAAGATGGCAGCGTATGGAACTCTGTACCACCGCACACGCATACCCGCAGGATGGAAGTGTATTTTTATTTTGATGTACCTGAACAACATCGCATTTTCCATTTGATGGGAGAGCCTCAGGAAACAAGACATATTGTAATGGCAAATAATGAAGCTGTTATTTCACCCCCATGGTCCGTGCATTGCGGGCCTGGATCCACGAACTATACTTTTATCTGGGCAATGGCCGGGGAGAATTATGCGTTTACGGATATGGATCCGGTGGCGATTGCAGATATGAGGTAATCAATCCCCCACTTGCTTAATCATCTTTTCCATATCAGTAGGAAGAATATCTTTTCTTTTTATGTTAACGGTTTTAAAAGGGTGATTAAGAAAATATAGTATAATTTGAGGCCCCGCCAATTATTCTGAATCATCGATCATTAAACAGGATCGACCGAAATGCTGTTGAAATAAACAGGATACGGTTATTTCAGACTATTTAACTAACACGTTATGCGCCTACCAGTATTCTTGGCTGTTTGTTTGATAACGTTCACTACGTTACTTTCTTCCTGTAAGAAAGATCCGGTAGAGAATGGAAATAACAGAACCGAACCATTACAGAGTGGCGATATTCTTATTGCCGGTACTATTTCTGTTTCGCCAGCTACCAATGGCGCCGGTTACTGGAACCACAATACCGGTGTATTCACAAGGTTATCACCAACAGCCTATTACGCGTACGCGCGTGGGATCGCCGTTATAGGAAAAGATGTTTATGTAGCAGGCGACAGTGCGTCTGTAGCTGGGCGATATGCCATGTGCTGGAAAAACGGCAAAAGTATGGGGCTGACTTCATTAGAATCGATAGGGGTGGGCCTGTTCATTTCAGGCACAGATATATATGTGGCGGGCATGTTGACAGCTAACAACAGGAGGTCGGCTGCGTATTGGAAAAACGGAACGCTCAACATGCTGCCGAACAGTTTTGATGCAAGCAGCATTTATGTTTCGGGTACCGATGTATATGTGGGAGGTACGCTAAATACAAGTGGCCCGAGTGCGCCGGCCTATTGGAAAAACGGTGTTGCCGTACCATTGCCGTTGGACCAAGGCGCTTCTGCAGGATTTGTAAGTTCAATCACTGTTTCCGGTGCTGATGTATATACGGCTGGTTATGTTCTCATTAAACAAAACATCAGTAATAATATGGTTCCTGCTTATTGGAAGAATAACACACTTGTTTTGCTAGGTTCAGTGTCATCTCCCCCGGCAGAAGCGAAGTCTATAGGCGTTTCGGGTAGTGATGTATATGTGGCGGGTGGCACTGCGTCCGCGGGGCTAGCCAACTACTGGAAAAATGGTATTGGTTCACTGATCAACGGATCCAGAACAACGGCAGGAGTTGCTTTCCTGATGGCAGGGCCGGATGTTTACCTCGCAGGATACGATTATACTAACTCGTCGGCAACAGCTAAATTATGGAAGAACGGTACGGAAATAAGATCTGTACCGCAAGCCGATTTCTCGGGTATTTGCCAAGTGCCCTGAATGACGGGAAATAAAAATTTTAAACTGAGCTTATTTTTTTATCTATCTTATTTTTCCCTGGCTTCTCAATGCCTCTATCAGTTCCTCATTGTTGCGCTCGTCTTTAATCAGCGCCTGCATCGACGAAGGAGCAGCATAGCCAAGCCGTACAGAGAGCTTGTTTGTTGTTGTGAGAACATTGGCTGTGATCGACTGGTAACAACTCGAACTCATGAACATAGGCATGTGTACAAAATAATAGATCACTTTTTTATTAAGCGTCATAGCAAAGACACTTCTCGGCATCTGTGCATTGAACAATTGCGCGGCATTTGATGTAAGAGTGAAATCGTAGGTGGTTGCATTGTACGATTCTATATCGCCATCGTCAAACAGGGGGCCGGGATCGAGAACTGCGGAGTCCGGGTCAACTTTGCATTCTCCTGCTGTAAAATGAGTGACGGTAACGGGGTAGATCGCGATCTTTCCGCTGCTGCCATCCTTGCTGCAGGAAGAAAACAACCATAAGGCCGCCAGTATGGAAAATAATATTCGCATAGCTTTTTTCCGGTTGACACGGTCGGCGTTTAAAACGTTGCAGCTAAACGCAGATCAAAATTAAAAAGTCAAAAGTCAAAAATGAACATTCCCATTTTTAACTTTTGACTAATGTATTTCCTAGATCTTCACCTTGATTACCAACTTCTTAATCGGCCCTTCTCCGATCATCGGTGCATGTACATCTTCTGGGTAAAAAATTGTGAACTGGTTATCAGTTAAACCAAAGAACATATCCGGCTTATCGTCATAGAACAATACATCCTTCTCTGCATTGTATTCGCCTCTCGGTGCAATACAGGTACTGCGTGATTTCCATCCCATTCTCTCTCTTCCGCGAATGCATACCTGGATATCGATATGCGCATTGTGGCACTCGAACTTGGCAGTGCTTTCATCAGCCGTCATTCCATTCTTGTCTGAAACGATACCACGCAGGTTATCTCCATCAATATCAAATTTTCCAACTTCCAGAGAAGCAAGATCAACGCTGTTGATGTAATCAAATGCCTTTGCAAACAAAGGATGCATGGATGCATATTTAGAAGCGCTGGCTAAACTATCAAGAACCATAAAAATTCCTTTTTAAATTTTCAAATCATCAAATTTTCAAATTAACGCTGCACACGACCACTACCATCCCCCTTCATCAACTCCTTCACTTCAGTCAATGTAGCATGGTTCAGATCACCTGGTATGGTGTGTTTGATGGCAGAAGCAGCAACACCAAATTCAGCCGCTTCAGACATTGGTAAGCCGGTTACCAATCCATAAATAAATCCACTGGCGAAAGAATCGCCGCTACCTACACGGTCAACAATTCTTACTTCGTATTGGCGGGTGTGGTAGAATTCATTTCCATCATATACCAATGCACTCCATCCATTGTCAGAAGCACTATGGCTCTCGCGTAAAGTAGATGCGATGTATTTGAAACCGAATTTCTCTTTCATTTGTTTGAACACACTTTTGTAACCATCCAGGTTCAGTTCTCCTTTGGTTACATCAGTACCTTCTGCTTTAAAACCTAATGTGGTATCTGCATCTTCTTCGTTACCGATACAAACATCTACGTATTGGCAGAGTCTTGTCATTACTTCCCTGGCTTTTTCCTTGCTCCATAATTTTTTACGGTAGTTCAGGTCGATGCTGGTGGTAATGCCTTTTGCTTTGGCGGCTTTTAAAGCGGCTTCCGTTAATGCAGCGGCTTTATCGCTCAATGCCGGTGTGATACCTGTGGTATGGAACCAGCTGGCGCCTTCTAATATTTTATCAAAATCAAATTCACTGATCTCCATTTCAGCAACAGACGCGCCGGCACGGTCGTAAATAACCTGTGAGGCACGCATGGAAGCACCTGTTTCTAAAAAGTAAATGCCCAAACGTTTTCCGCCACGGGCGATGAATTGTGTGTCTACTCCGTAACGACGGATATGGTTAATGGCAGACTGCCCGATCGCGTTATCCGGAACTTTGGTAACAAATACGCCATCCAGGCCATAATTACAAAGGGCCACGGCTACATTGGCCTCACCGCCACCATACGTAACATCAAAACTGTCGCTTTGCACAAACCTTGTAAATCCCGGAGTGGAGAGGCGGAGCATGATCTCGCCGAGGGTGACTACTTTTTTTGACATGTCAATCGATTTTTTTAAATAAAGGGGTGGTTACGAATATATATTAATTAACTTGAAAGCCCTTGCCACGAAGTTGGGTAATTATCAGGGGAGGGAAAAGAAAACCGGTTGATTTATGGAATAAAAATACGCAAACGATTGCGTAATAGAAATGCAATGATTTTTTTGTTTTCAGTATCATTGCTACACGAAAAAAAGCCATATGGAAAAGAAAGACACTATTCTTGAATTGATCCCGCAACAGGGAATTTTACCCCTCTACTTTTATAAGGATACAACCGTTAGTATTGAAGTGCTCAAAGCCTTATATGCAGCCGGTATCCGTGCTGTAGAATACACCAACCGCGGTGAAGCGGCTCTCCAGAATTTTAAAGAAATGCGTAAGGTCTGCGATACCGAACTGAAAGGCATGTACCTTGGTATCGGAACCATTAAAAATGGTGAAATGGCTCAAACCTTTATTGATGCGGGAACCGATTACCTGATCTGTCCCGGTCTTGTTGAATCAGTTGCGGAAGTGGCTGATAAAAACAAAATGTTATGGGTACCGGGTTGTATGACACCTTCTGAGATCATTAAAGCGGAAACATTGGGCGCGAAAATGATCAAGCTGTTCCCTGGTAATATACTCGGGCCTGGTTTCTTATCCGCGATCAAAGAAATATTCCCCGGTCTTTTGTTTATGCCAACGGGTGGAGTTGAATTAGATAAAGACAATATCTCGGGCTGGTTCAAAGCAGGCGTTTGTGCAGTGGGTATGGGAAGTAAACTCATCACCAAACAATTATTAGAGGCGAAAGATTATGCGGCTATTACAAAAGGAACACAGGAAGCCCTATCAATCATCAAGTCAATCAAATCATAACTATGACCCTAGCAACTGCGAATGAAAAAATGACCAAATACAGGTGGACGGTATGCGGCCTGATATTTTTTGCCACCACAATCAATTACATCGACCGTAGTGTGATCAGTTTCCTGAAATCAACTTTCACGGAAACGATGGGCTGGACAGATGGCGACTATGCTGATGTGGAGATCGCTTTCAAAATATTCTATGCGATCGGCTTATTGGGCGTAGGAGGAATCATTGATAAATTAGGTAGTAAGATCGGTTATGGTGTTGCTACTTTTTTATGGAGTTTAGCAGGTGTGGCAACCGCGATGGTGAATACCGTTTTGGGTTTCCAGATCGTGCGAAGCGCTTTGGGACTGGCAGAAGCGGGTAACTTTCCTTCAGCTATTAAAACAGTAGCGGAATGGTTTCCTAAAAAAGAACGTGCACTTGCAACAGGTATTTTTAATTCGGGTGCAAATATTGGTGCGATCGTTACACCGATCACTGTTCCTTTTATCGTTGCACAATGGGGATGGCAATGGGCATTTATCTTAACCGGTTTATTGGGTTTTGTCTGGTTGATATTCTGGTTCATCATGTATGAAGTACCACGCAAACACAAAAGGATCTCAGCATCAGAGCTGGCTTATATTGAAAGCGACAGGGAAGAACAGAAAGGAGGTGTAGGTGATGAAGACAAGCCAAAAATGTCGTGGTTTAAATTATTGGGATACAAACAAACCTGGGCATTCGCCATTGGTAAATTGCTTACAGACCCCATCTGGTGGTTCTATATTTTCTGGTTACCTGATTTCTTCGAGAGCATGTACCAGATGAAGATCACTGCAGCAAGCTGGCCGGTAGCAGCTGTATACCTAATTTCAACAGTAGGTAGTGTTGCGGGTGGATGGTTGCCATTGTATTTTATCAACAAAAAAGGCTGGTCTGTTCCCAAGGCACGTAAAACATCCATGCTGATTTATGCATTCTGTGTGTTACCAATTATATCGGCATTGTTATTGGGAGAAATCAATTATTGGCTGGCAGTGATCGTTATCGGTCTCGCGGCTGCAGGACACCAGGCATGGAGCGCCAATATATTTACGACAGTGAGTGATATGTTCCCTAAAAAATCAACAGCATCCGTAACGGGTATTGGCGGCATGTTTGGATCAGTAGGTGGAATATTGTTATCGCTGTTCGTACAAAAAAATATGTTTGTTCATTACCGTGCATTGGGACATATTGAAACGGCGTATTATATTATGTTCTTTGTATGTGCCTTCTCTTACCTGGCTGCATGGTTGATCATGCATTTTTTGGTAGGGAAAGCAAAACCGGTAGCGGCTGCTGAGCTTTAAGCTGCGAGCTTTGTTTATCACATTTTGGGGATTATCATACATAACTAAATAGCTAATGCCTAAAAGCTAACCGCTAAAACCTTTTTATGTTTCAAATAAAACACATAATTACTGCGATATGTATCGCAGCATCGCCATGCCTGTTATTTGCGCAATCAAAGAGTCGGGTTACGGTTAGCGATGATAGAACAAAAGACAAAATTTATGTCAATATTGATGGCAAGCCCTTCACAGAATTTATTTTTACGGATACGATGGAGAAACCTTTTCTCTACCCAATCTATGCACCCAATGGGCAAACCATCACGCGCGGATTTCCATGGAACCCGCAACCGGGAGATCCTGTAGATCATCCGCATCATATCGGTCTTTGGTTCAACTATGAGAATGTGAACGGGCTTGATTTCTGGAACAATTCATTTGCTATCGCACCGGACAAGAAAAAGCAATACGGCTGGATAAGAACAACTAAAATTGAAAAAACAGAAAGTGGTTCCGAAGGAATACTCGTTTACAAAGCCGACTGGACGGACCAGGCAAAGAATGTTTTGATGCAGGAAACCACCACGTATGTTTTCAGTGTAATCAACAACAACCGTGTGATAGACCGCACAACACAACTCACAGCTGTGCAGGATGTAACAATGCCCGATGTAAAAGATGGCATGCTGGGTTTGCGTGTTGCACACGAACTTGAATTACCTGTTAAACAAACCAAAGAATACAAAGACGACAAAGGAAATATTACAAAGGTTCCTGCCGTAAAGGATCCGTCTGTAACAGGAAATTACATTACTTCTGCAGGAAAAGAAGGCGATGCCGCCTGGGGCACACGCGGTAACTGGTGTATGTTGTATGGGAAAAAAGGTGGAGATGATATCAGTATCGTGATGATCGATCACCCCCAAAATCCAGGCTATCCCACCTACTGGCACGCACGTAACTATGGTTTGTTTGCAGCAAATCCATTAGGACAAAAAGTTTTTTCAGAAGGAAAAGAAACACTCAATTTTAAATTAGCCAAAGGAGAGAAGACCAGTTTCAAATACAGGGTCGTGATCGCATCTGGGAAGGAGAAACTTTCTACAAAATCTATTGATCAGTTGGTGAGTGATTTTATTAAATAAAGATAGTTGTCAGATAATAGTTGACAGGTGACAGATGTCGGATGGCTGATATCTGCCAACTGTCATCCGACATCTATCATTTTACATCTGCTTGCATTTCTCTATTTTTGCTCCATGCAGCACAGCTTCTCCTACGAAAAAAAGAAAGTCATCCAGGCACTCCGCTATCATTTTATACAACGGAATGAGATACGTATACTCATCGTTCTGGTCAATGTATTTGCACTGATATCCGCTGTTTTATTGTGGATGAAAAAAATCCGTCCCGAACCTTTTCTCTTAGGATCTTTTATATGGATAATGTTAATGGCCACCTTCTGGTATTTCTTACCCACCAGTATCTATAAAAAAGCAGCCACTTTCCGTGACTCTTTTATCATAGACTTCAGGGATGACGAAGTTCGTTTGGAAAATGAAAGAGGCCATATGCAATGGCCCTGGACAAAATTCAGCCGCTTCTTCGAGAGTCCTCATTTTTTCCACCTGTACTTCGATTCAAAATCTTTTTTCCTTGTACCAAAAGAGGGAATGGGTGAGGAGTTCAGGCATGAGCTGAGGGGGATGCTTAATAATAAGATCGGAAAATAATTATGTTGAATGTAGGAATGCTGATCATTCAACATTTAAAATTCAACATTTAACACAAAAAGATCAGAGTTCCTTCTCCATCACATAATGCGGTATCGTAACCTCAACAAATTCGTCGCTGCTAACCTTATATCCATGCTTTTCATAAAAACCAACCGCAGATTTGCGCGCATGCATGGTGAGGCGTTTAAAACCGTGGTCACGGGCAATATTCTCGGCAAAGCTCATTAACACCCTTCCGATCCCTTTTCCCTGTAAACCGGAACTAACGGCCATTTGGCGTAAACGGACCGTTTTAGGGTCTGTTTTGGTGAGCATGCAACAAGCTTCGAGGCTATCATCTTCAAAACAACCGAGTAGTATATCATCCTTTTCTGCAGCCAGATCTTCGTCTGTAAAGCTCAAACCCAAGGGTTTGCGCAGTATTTGAAAGCGCAGATCAACCATTTGGCGGTATTCCCTGGATCCGTGATCTATAATTTTTAATGCCATGCGTTGGGGGCTAAGGTGTACAAGATAAGCATCATTTTTGCAAAAATACCGTGTAAATCGGTAATCTTGGTTTGCGCATGATTATTGTATTATAAAAACAAAAATGACTTAAAAGATTGCTTATTTGACAAAAAGTATATTTTTGCGGCTGTAACAAAAACTTTTTACAATGTCAGACATCGCTACAAGAGTTAAGAAAATCATAGTTGACAAGTTAGGTGTTGACGAAGCTGAAGTAACCAACGAAGCTTCTTTCACTAACGACCTCGGTGCCGATTCTTTGGATACCGTTGAATTAATTATGGAATTCGAAAAAGAATTCAACATCTCCATCCCTGATGAGCAGGCTGAGACCATCACTACTGTTGGCCAGGCCGTTGCTTACCTTGAAGAGCACGCTAAGTAAGAACCTACTACTCTACATGGAATAATTTTAATCCGCCTTCTTGCGGCCAAAAGCCACAAAAGGCGGATTATCACTTCAAACAGGTAATGATTTATGGAATTAAAAAGAGTTGTTGTAACTGGGATCGGAACGTTGACGCCACTCGGGAATAATCTTAACGATTATTGGAACGGGTTGATCAACGGTGTTTCCGGTGCTGATAACATCACTTTGTTTGATGCTGCCAAGTTCAAGACCCGTTTTGCATGTGAAGTGAAAGGTTTCGATCCCACCCAGTTCATGGACAGGAAAGAGGCCCGTAAATTAGACCGCTTTGCACAACTCGCCATCGTGGCAAGTGATATGGCTGTAGCAGATGCCGGTATCAGTAAAGACAATGTAGACATCGACCGTGTTGGTGTGATCTTCGCAAGTGGAATTGGTGGCCTGACCACTTTCCAGGACGAAGTGATCAACTTTGCAACGGGCGATGGTACGCCAAGGTTCAACCCCTTCTTCATTCCCAAAATGATATTGGATATCGCCGCAGGGCAGATCTCTATGCGTCATGGTTTCCGCGGCCCCAATTTTGCCGTGGTAAGCGCCTGTGCATCGAGCACCAACGGTATGATAGCTGCTGCGGATAATATCCGTTTAGGCAAAGCCGATATCATTCTAAGCGGGGGATCAGAAGCGGTGATCAGCATGGCCGGCGTTGGCGGATTTAATGCCATGAAAGCCATGAGCGAACGCAACGATGATCCTAAAACAGCCAGCCGCCCTTATGATAAGGACCGCGATGGTTTTGTTATGGGAGAAGCTGCGGGTGTTGTGATCCTTGAAGAGTACGAACACGCTATCAAACGCGGCGCAAAGATCTATTGCGAATTCATGGGCGGCGGCGCAACAGCCGATGCCTATCATTTAACTGCCCCGCACCCGGAAGGATTGGGTGCAAGAAATGTAATGATCGCTGCATTGAAAGATGCTGGCATGAAGCCCGAAGAAATAGATTACATCAATACACATGGAACCTCAACTCCTTTAGGAGATGGTGCAGAAGCAAAAGCCATCACCGAAGTATTTGGCCAACATGCGTATGAGCTTAATATCAGCGCTACCAAATCCATGACAGGACATTGTCTTGGTGCGGCCGGTGTGATAGAAGCCATCGCCTGTATCCAGAGTGTGATACATGATATCGTTCCCCCTACTATTAATCACTTTACCGACGATCCTACATTGGATCCCAAACTGAATTTTACTTTTAATGCGGCGCAGAAAAGAACAGTTAATGCTGCATTAAGTAATACTTTCGGCTTTGGCGGGCATAATGCTTGTGTGATTGTAAAAAAATACGTAGCTTAAATTTGTGCAAGTCCTCAGAAATCTTTTTAAAAAAGCCGACGATTCGTCCTTTGAGAAACAATTGAAAAATGTACTGGGTATTAAATCCGGCAATATTCTCTTGTATCGCACCGCAATGAGTCACCGTTCCGTTAAGGAAACACCGGATGAAAACAATGAAAGATTGGAATACCTGGGTGATGCCGTTCTAAGCGCTATCGTAGCCGATTATCTCTTCAAACGTTATCCATACAAAGGCGAAGGTTTTCTCACCGAAATGCGCAGCAAAATGGTGAACCGCTCGCAGCTGAATGATATCGCTTTGAAGATGGGTCTCCGAAAACTTACCTTCTACAACAAATTCGATAACGCACTCAAAGGCAGCCAGATTTTTGGTAACACACTGGAAGCCTTGGTTGGCGCGGTATACCTTGATAAAGGCTATGCCAAAACCCATAACTGGGTACTCAAACAGATCGTGATCCCTCACATGTTTGTGGATGATCTTGAACTGATCGATATCAACCTCAAAAACAAACTCATCGGCTGGGCCAATAAGAACGGCAAAGCACTCACTTTCGAATTAGCCGATGAAAGAATGGAAGGCAGCCGACGCCTCTTCACTATCAATGCCATGCTCGACGGGCAATTGCTTGCAGTAGGTAAGGGCTATAATAAAAAAGATGCGAGCCAGGTGGCGGCGCAAGTGGCGGTGGAGAAGTTGAATCTGCAGTAAGCTTTCACTAAAAATAATTTACATTTTATGGGGGATGATCAGTTTAATTTCCAGGTGAAGAAGAAGGGAATTCTTTTTGGGAGTATTTTATTGATCGGGATACTTGCGATTTTATACTTCGGTTTACGGAAATAATCAACGTTGAAGAATAGCACGCAGATGACGCGGAAAAAACGGGTTAAAACAGATCCGTTTTTTCCGTCATCCGCGTTGCTATTTAACCTCCTGGCATAGCTCAAGTAAAACTCCGTTAGTGCTTTTCGGATGAAGAAAACAAATCAACTTATTATCCGCCCCTTTTTTAGGTTTCTCATTCAATAAAACAAACCCCTCACCCCGCAACCGCTCCATCTCCGCCTCAATATCCTCCACCTCAAAAGCAATATGATGGATGCCTTCCCCCTTTTTCTCGATGAATTTTGATATTACCCCCTGCCCCCCCTCTGGTGCCGAATCTTCGAGAAGTTCGATTTTGGTCTCTCCCTGTTTGAAAAAGGCTGTGTTAACCTGTTCCGACTCAACCACCTCGGTTTTGTAGCAAATCGTATTTAATAGCTTCTCATACAGCGGAATGGCTGTTTCAAATGTCTTAACTGCAATACCGATATGTTCAACTTTCAACATATATGTTATTTTTAGATAATGTTCGTTTCGAGATGTGGAAAAACCGGTGGTTCCGTCATTATCGGTCAAATTTATACAACCTATTGCAGTAACTTTGTGTTAGTAAAGAATATAAACCTTTTCGAGAATTTATTATGTTGAAATTACCGATTTACTTAGATAACAATGCCACCACTCCAATGGATCCGCGCGTGCTGGAAGCGATGATCCCTTATTTTACCGAACATTTCGGTAATGCGGCGAGCCGTAACCATCCTTTTGGCTGGGAAGCGGAAGAAGCTGTTGATTATGCACGCGAACAGGTTGCTAAACTAATAGGAGCTGATCCAAAAGAGATCATTTTTACCTCTGGCGCTACAGAAGGTGATAACCTCGGCATCAAAGGTGTGTATGAAATGTATGCAAGCAAAGGCAATCATATCATCACCTGCACAAC
>JAZKBT010000011.1:0-36973 GCA_040388475.1 Bacteroidota bacterium
AGAAAACTTATAAAGCACCATAACCTATCAGTCTACTGAAATGATAGGACAAATATAGTCTATCTGTTTAATGGACAATTAATTTGGGTATTATTTTTTGGAAAAAGTTTGAGTAGTACTAATGAGTGTTAGGTTTTGATACCAGCTTTGGTGCCGGTGGCATCGGCTGTTGCGCTCGCCTTTGCGTAGCTTCAGCGAAGCAAGGTCGCAATCCGTTCGACGTTCCATTCATTATTCGGCGTATTTATAAGATTCCGTTTTGATAGTAGATCACTAGTTATTCCGGTCTCCGGTGAGTCTCCCAACGGGGATTCGACGGTTTGAACGAAATACGTGCCGGTTAAAAGAAAAAGCTTGTGCAATAGGTAAAAAAACTTCTATTCGTACTTCGGCAGGCCCAAACATTACCTGCCACACCTTTTGAAGAGTATACCAATTCGATAAGCTAAATTGCTGCCCTAAACCTTAAATTCTCTTATCGTTATGACTTTGACTAAACGACCATTCCTTATCTGTTGCATCATCGCCACACTTCTTTTTTCAAATTTCGTTTTTGCTCAGGAAAAAAAGGTTGCGCAAACTTCGAAAGAACTTTTTAATGAAATTGCCACGATGGACAGTATCATGTTTGAAGCATTCAATACTCAAAATATGGGAAAGTTTAAACCTCTATTCACTGAGGATCTTGAATGGTACCAGGACAATGGAGGGTTAATCCCTTACAAAACTGTTTTCCAAAATTTTGAAAACACATTTAAGAAAGATTATAAATTAACAAGACAACTTTTGAAAGAAACTTTGGAAGTTCATCCACTTAAAGATTACGGTGCAATAGAAATCGGAACGCATCAATTCCGTCACATCGAAAATGGCAAAGAAGAAATCGGAACGTTCAAATTTCTTATGATCTGGAAGAAAAAGGATAGTAAGTGGAGAATATCCAGAGTTATAAGTTATGATCATTAATATCAAAGTACAGCTCAGGCAGGTAACATTGCATTACAGCATTTATTGAATAACAACTCCAAATCGTTACACCATGGCATTCAATGAAACCCTTGCTAACCGTGTTAGAGAATTAATTGCCGCGCGGGAGAAAAAAATTGAAGAAAAAAGAATGTTTGGCGGCCTATGCTTTATGGTAAATGATAAAATGTGTGTTGGCGTTGAAACCAGCCGGTTAATGGTTCGGTTTGATCCTGCACTAAGAGATGAAGTAATGGAAAAAGAGGGTTGCTCCCCTATGGACTTTACGGGGAAAGTAATGAAAGGCTACGCGTTTGTTGCTATCGAAGCATTAAATACAAAAAAGAAACTTGCATACTGGATCAATATCGCTTTGGATTACAATAAAATTGCTAAGGCATCTAAAACAAAGAAGAAGACTAAAAAATAAAAATTTTCAAAGCATTATTTCCTATCAAACTGCGTACTTTTAACTGTTGGCAGCAGTCTTAAGTCAGGCTACAGTTAGACCATAAAAACCTGAGGTCATTTTTGTAATTAAGCACTACTTAGATGGAGGTTAAAATATATATACCACATCCGGCTTTACAAGAATATGTTCTGAACATATCAACGGTGAATGTAACCTTACCCAAAGGATTGAATAACGTTGTAACCCCCTATCCCCCTACACCATTTCAATCGCTGATATTCTATTGCAATGATCCTATATCAATGGGCAGGATTGACAGTATGGATTTTGACAAGCAACCGCTCAGCGTAGTGATTGGTCCACAATTTTCACGTGTGAATATCAAGGTTGAAAGTCGGCTAAGTGCGATACGGGTTGATTTCCTCCCTGGTGGTATGTATCGCATGCTGGGCATTCCAATGCATGAATTGTTTGATGGCGGATTTGATGCACTGTATTTCTTCAACACCGAGATGAAGTGTATTAATGAACAATTGCAAAACACATCGAGTTTGGCGGAAGGGAAAACAATTGTAGAGGAATTCCTTTTAAAGTACCTGAAGAATTCAAAGCAAATACTACCTTTTGACTCTGCACTGCAAATTTTATTGACTCATAACGGGGATATAGCTATCGAAAAAATAGCTTCGCTTTCCTGTCTTAGTATAAAACAATTTGAAAGAAAGTGCAAAGAAAGGATAGGAATGAATCCTAAATTGTATGCCCGTATTCTGAAATTTTCAAAAGCCTATCGATTGCGTGAAACCTTTCCACATCTCAGCTGGACAAAAATAGCATACGAAGCAGGATATTATGACCAGATGCACATGATCAGAGATTTTAAAGTATTTGCGGGGGTAAATCCTTCCACCATTGAGCAGCAACTACTTTCAACACCTTTAAGAATGCAAAAGGACATGCGCAGTTAGAATGTCGATTTTATACTATGCAGGCCACATGTGTTGACCATAGTTTTGTAAAAAAAACATGATGGCCCAATCTTATGTAAAACTGACAAAAAAAATCCCTGTAAGTGTAGTATTGCTATTGCTGATTAATTTTTCCTTTGCACAGGATACGGCAAAAACAGTCGTCAAAACATTACCTCTCGAGGCATTGAAGGGATTTACCCATGCAATTTATTATAGCCCCGGTCGCCAGGTAAGGGCCAAAAGCATTGCCGAACTTATGGAGAATGCAGGTAACTATTTTCAAAAGGAAATAGGATTTACACCCAGGACCACACTCTTCATCCTTGCACCGCAAGATTGGAAAAGTATGGCAGCCAAACCGTTACAGGATGTTTATGGGTTTCCGCATAATATTGATAGTGCCCGTTTGATCATAGCTTCAGATGACAATGATTTCTGGTCCAGCTTTTTGCCTCCTGTTGACAAACTTCCACCACCGATGGCAGGGCAGGTTGCAAAAGCTTATAGAAAAAAAGATGGTTCATACAGCATGATGCCATTCTTTGATTTGCTTGCCCTGCACGAAATGGGACATTCTTATACATCACAGGCGGGGCTAAAAATGCACCGCCACTGGATGGCAGAATTGTTTGTAAATATTATGTTGCACACCTACGTTAGCGAAAAACAACCCGAACTCTTGCCAGCGTTAGAAGCATTTCCAAACATGGTAGTTGGGGCCGGTGCGGCAGAATATCGCTTCACGAGCCTGCAGGATTTTGAAAGACTGTATCCAACGCTGGGTATGGGTGCTAAAAATTATGGCTGGTATCAATGTAAACTTCATTCAGCCGCTAAAGACATTTATAATGCGGGTGGCAGTGAGGTACTGAAAAAATTATGGAAAGCATTAAAAAAGCACCAGGAGAAAATGACAGATATAGAATTTACAGACATGTTGACTAAAGAAGTGGATCCATCGGTGGCTAATGTGTATTTAAAATGGCAGGTACCTGATTAATACTGTGCCTGTTACCTTCAAAATATGGGAAAGAAGACTACATAATTAGCAGATCAACTCAGACCATTGCTTCTTTATTGTATTTTTTTCTATACTCCAAAGGTGATATCCCTGTAATCCGCCTGAACACTTCACGAAAAGCTTTCACATCCAGGTAACCAACATCGTACATTACTTCATTGATGGTTTTACGGCTGGTTTCAAGGGCTTTTTTGGCAGCTTCCATTTTTACACGTTGTGCATACTCCAGCGGTGTATTACCGGTTGCTTTGATAAACCTCCTGTCAAAATTTCGCCTGCCTACTGCAAACTTTGCGGACAAATGCTCAATAGAGATTTTTTCATCCAGCTTATTTTCAATATACACCTGTGCTTTTTTTACTACTTCATCCTCATGCATTTTCTGACCGCTAAATACGATGAAAGCCGACTGGCTGTTCCTGTCCATCTCGATCTGAAACACTTTGGAACAGAATATGGCAGTTTTCCTGTCGTAATATTTCTCAACAAGATAAAGTACCAGGTTAAGAAATGAATAGGCCCCACCATTCGTATAAAGTCCATTTTCATCGGTGATCAGTTTATCCGTTTGCAGATTTACTTTCGGGAACATGGTTCTGAACGTATTCGCAGCGGCCCAATGGGTAGAACAGGTTTTCCCGTCAAGCAACCCGGATGATGCCAATAAGAATGCCCCGGTACAGATCGTTGCCAGTTCTGCGCCCTGTTTATATTGCTCACCGATCCAGTTGATCAGCAATTTATTATGCTTCACTGCTTTCAGGTAATCATGATTCAAAGAAGGAATAATAATAAGATTGGTTTTGGCTATGGCAGAAATATTTTTGTGTGGCTTCACAGAAAACAAACCCTCATAATATTCTACTTTTTTTGAAACACCTGCTACTTCTATCTGGTACAATTCCTTTTTCCCACTGCTCTTCCAGTATTCGTTCGCTCTTGTGAATATTTTGTAAGCGCCCACAATACTGCTAAGGTTATTGCCGGTTCCATCAGGTACTACGATCGTAATATGTTTCATGGAATTTTCTTTATGCAAAGATAGAATCATTGTTTGTCTAAATCAACCCATCAGAATGTCTATTTCACACCCCGTTCTAGTGAACTCCGGACGATAATTTTGTATAAAAAGCATCTTAATTTAAAAAATACTAAAATGACAACATCAACAAACACAAACGGAATGACAACACAACAGGTTGCCTCCCGTTTCAATGAACTAGCAAAGCAGGAAAAATGGTTTGAGATCCAGGAAGAGCTTTTTTCAGATAATGTAAGAAGTGTTGACCCGCCGAATTCCCCTTATTTTGGGAATGCAGAAGGCAAAACTTCCGTTCGCAAAAAAGGAGAAACCTTTGTAGCAAAGATCGAGGCTGTTCACCGAATGCATACAACCGAACCGGTTGTGGGTGGAAATCATTTTGCAGTAGGAAGAGAAATGGATATTACTGTGCAGGGATATGGAAGAATACAAATCAACGAGGTAATGATGTATGAAGTAGCAAATGGCCAGATTGTGTTAGAACAATTCTTTTATTAAAGATCTCTTATACGCTAGGGTTGACAAAGCCGGACCTTTTTTCATTAAATATATCGTGTTGTGCTATTT
The DNA here is from genome assembly GCA_040388475.1 of Bacteroidota bacterium. Classification (GTDB taxonomy): domain Bacteria; phylum Bacteroidota; class Bacteroidia; order Chitinophagales; family Chitinophagaceae; genus Sediminibacterium. The sequence goes on from JAZKBT010000011.1 coordinate 4,980, forward strand.
AACCGGCAAAAATAGTCGTTAGCTCTCTGCGGTGACTCTGCTTCTCCGCGACTCTGCGGTGAAAGAAATCTCGAAAAAAGGTTTGATTGCTTTTATTCGGAACCCTATTCACCGCAGAGTCGCGGAGAAGCAGAGATTTCGCAGAGTTAGTTAACTATAAAAAATAATTCATTATTATTCGTCTTTCAGTTTTACATTCATTGAAAATTGCAGGACAAATAACCAAGTGAACACGACCAGTAAAATAATTATTGTTATCATCTGTTTTATCCTGTCTATTATCGGGTTCCTGATTAAGATCCCGGTTCCTCTAAGAGGCAATGACAAACTGTTACACACAGCTTTTTATTTTCTCGCGGCTGCTTTCCTGCATTTCCTGTTCAGGAAAAGTCTTGTGATTATCTTAGTAGTCCTTGCCGTATTTGGTGTACTGATCGAATATTTACAGGAGCTATCCAATAAATTCACAAGAACAAAAATTCATGGAAGGTTTGATATAGAAGATGTGTATGCAAATCTGAAAGGGCTCCTGCTGTATTCGGCGATCGCGCTGGTATGTTGGGTGTTTAAGAAGTTGTATGATTATTCACGGGCTGGTTCAAAATAATTTTTCACGCAAAGACGCCAAGAGGGCAAAGGCGCAAAGATTTACCTTGAGATCACAAATAAATATTCAGAGTGAATAAAATAGCAACGCTTTTCTTAGCGCCTTTGCTTCTTTGGCGCCTTTGCGTGAAACATCTCTTACAGATCGATTTTTTGCATACCGCCCGTCAGCTTTACGATTTTCCCCTTCCATATAAATTCTCCTCTCAACTTTGCCGGTAATATGATTTCTGCCGATATACCATCTTTTCCTTTTCGCTGGAGAGATACCGTAATATCTCCATCAGGATGCGGCATAACCCCTTTTGCCTGCTGTAGTTCCCCCAATGCAGGCTCTATCCGCACAGAAGAAAATCCCGGTGATGCAGGAAGAATACCACAGATGGTTGCGAGAAAATCATAATTAGGGCTCGAGCTCCATGCATGACAATCAGAACGTGTAGGATCAGGATTTTCTGCAAAAGTGGTGAGGCCATTATCAATCATTCCTCTCCAGGGTGTTAACTGCGAATAATACATATCGGCCATTCCGGCTTTCTTTAAAGCGCGGTTCAGGTAAAAACGATAGTAAAAAGTTGCCTGGCTCAATGAAGTATCGTACAGGATCTTTTTCATTACATTCTTTGTTTCTGTTGCAGGAACACAACTTGTGAGAACGGAAAGAATGCTTGCGTGCTGGCTGAATGTTTTTTTCAATGGTGTATTGGCCATTACTCCTTTCGTTTTATCGAAGCATTGAGCATAGGTAGCCTTGCTCAATTGATCAGCGAGCTGTTTGTAATGACCAGCTTCATTGGTCTTACCGAAATAAGCAAAGAGTTCTGCCGCCTGTTGTAAAGTATTTACATATTGCAATGTGATGATCGCCGAGTTGCCATCCATCGCGCCATCAGGTGTTCCCCCGGGAAATGCATGGTTCCAATCCACAAAGCTCCACCATTTCATAGGCCCAAGCATTTTTTTGGATGGATCGATATGTTTCTCAAACCAATCCAGTACTCCTGTAATCGGGATCAACATATCAGATACAAATTTCTGATCTTTTCGATGCATCCAGTAATCATGCAACATCGAAACCCAGAATAAAGAGAAAGGTGGTATTACCTGCAGCCTGCTGCTTGGGTAACGGCCCTGTGTTAATCCTTCGGGTACGCGTGAATGATAAAAATCAAGAATGGCTTTGCGCATTAACCTGTCGTCGCCGGTAACATACAGGGAGATCAATGATTGAATACGTGTATCGCCTTCGTATTGCAGTTGCTCATAGTAAGGACAATCAAAATAAGTTTCACCGGCGCAGAGTTGTGCGGTGCGCCAGCCAATATCCCAGATTTGTTGCAGCGATGCATCGTTACTGGTAAAAGAAGCTTTTACTTCGAATGGGTACCCGGTTGCTGATCCATACATATCATCGATCACCAATGGTTCCTTACCTGTTGTAATATCGAGCTGGATAAAACGATAGGTGCGAAACCATAGCGGGCGGAAATGACGGTTTGAAGAACCATCTGGCAAATAGATATCAAAATTACCTTTGATCTCTTTATCATTGATGAGATTGCGGTTTCCTTTTGTTCCATCCTTTGCAAACAAGGCTTCTGCATAAGTGATCTTAATAGTTGAACCCTTTCCTTTACTGGCAACTAATTCAGGATAGGCAACTGTATTAAAAGCCTGGTCCAGTAAAATACTCACAGTTGTATCTGCAGGAATCGTCAGCGGATGTTTTCCATCAAGAAACTCATTCGTAACATCTATTCCTTTTGCGCGGCGTACATTGGAAATGCGTTGCATGGCTTCGCGCATCTGCGGAATATTTCTCGGTGCCAATGTCCAGAGATTATCCGAACCATAACCGGCAGGAACAGGGTTCGCAATTTTTTTCACCTGTAACCAGGATGCGTCCTGGTAATTTTCCTGTTCCCATCCCCATGGATAAGTAGAAGCATCTACAATATCACCAGGGCCTATCACCATATAGGTTCGTAACCGCGCACCATTATCTATCGAACAGGGAGTATAAGAAATATTGTGAAGCACTTTCCATGAATCACCGGTATTGATGATCTTCTCAGCGGCACCATCTCCCTGTAATACAAAAGCAGTTTGATTAGAGATCTGAGCCACCGGTGCCAGTATACCCATGTTCCATACCAACGCAGCGATGGTATTACTGCCAGCTTTCAAATAAGGCGCCAGGTCTATTGTTTCAAAATACCAGTTGTAGAGATCACCACGTGCGGGGCCGCTGCATACTGCTTTACCATTTACAAATAAACGGTAACGGTTATCGGCAGAAACATGAACAATAAATTTGGAAGGCTTTTGATCGAGGGCTATTTTTTTTCTGAAATGATAGATACCATAATCACGTGGCGCTACATCCGGACAGGTAATCCATGAAGCGTTCCATGAACCGCTTAATAAAGAAGGATTGATGTTTTTCAGATCCTGTGATTGTACTGATAATGTTAGAGCTACCAGTATGATCGTTATTTTCTCTTTGAGGTTCATGCTGCTGTTTTTATGGGGCTATCTATTATTCGGTGAATAAAGGTTTATTGTTTGTTTACTTTCTTTATCAACTCAACCTCATCCTTTCTATACGGCGTTCCATCTTTGAAAAAGATATCATGGAACCATTCGATCGGTTGTGCGCCATCTTTCATGGGTGTATCCCATGCGTAGATGGTGTTACTCTTGCCTGCTACAAAGCCCCAATTGATCGCGCCAACATTTTCTTTTTTCAGCAAGGGAAGAATATTAGAGAACCGGCTGTTCCTGATACGAGCCATATATTCTGTACAGATCAATGGTCGGCCAAACGCTTTTAATAATTGTATCACACGAAGGTGTTTATCAGGTTCATCGTAATTATGATAGGTAATGATATCAGAATTCAAGGCCTGGAAAGCGTTGAGATTTTCAAAGCTCCAATCCCATAAACCGGCACTGATCGGTTGGTCAGGATTTACTGCTCTCGCCCACTGAACTGTTTTTTGCAAGAGTGCCATCGATGAATCTTTTTTTCCGCTATTGCCTGGTTCGTTATAAAGATCCCATAAGAGAATGCGCTTGTCATGGGCAAAATGTGTCATCACATCAGTCACATATTTCTCCAGTTCAGGAAAATTGGAAGCGATACTGGAAGCGGGTTGCCCGGGATCCTGCATCCATCCTGAATTATGAATGCCTGTTTTTGGTTCGGGTTGTTTGCCTATGGCAGGAACTTTGTTCCAGCAATCATCAAAGAAAACGAACATGGGTTCGATCTTATGTTTGGCAGCAATGGTGAGGAATTGATCTACCCTTTTTTTGAACCCTTCAGGATCCTGTTTCCATGCAAGGCTGTGTAAAAAAACACGCATGGTATTAAAGCCTATATTTTCGCCCCAACCCAATTCTTTATCAATGGTAGCCGGGTCAAATGTATCTGCCTGCCACATTTCTAATTGATTGATCGCAGTAGCAGGAATATAATCAGCACCGGATAACCATTTGTGCTTTGCATACCAGGTGTTGGCTTTTTCAATGGGCCATACGCCATTGATGATCTGCGCTTGTGTGGTTACGGATCCTGCTACCAGCAGTGACAGCAATACAGATTTAAAAAAAGGGATCTTTGTTTTCATACTTTATTTATAATTGTTACTTGTTTAATCGTTTAATTAATGCTACCTCATCCTGATTATAGGGTGTACCATCTTTGAAAAAGATATCCTGGAACCACTCGGCCGGTTGCACACCATTTGCTACCGGTGTGTTCCATGCATAGATGGTATTGGTTTTACCTGCTACCAATCCCCAGTTGATCGCGCCTATGTTTTCTTTTTTCAGTAATGGAAGTATATTCGAGAAACGGCTGTTCTTCGTACGCGCCATGTATTCTGTACAGATCAATGGACGGCCTGCCGTTTTTAATAATTGTATCACAAGCAAATGGTCATCGGGCCCTTGATAGTTATGGTAAGTGATAATATCGGAGTTCTGTGCCTGGAACGCAATGAGGTTTTCCATACTCAATTGCCATAAACCTGAACTGACCGGCTGATCCGGGTTCACCGCCCTCGCCCACTGAAACGTTTTCTGCAGCAATGCCATCGACAAATCATTTTTACCGTTGTTACCTGGTTCATTATAGAGATCCCACAAGAGGATCCGTTTGTCGTGAGCAAAACTTGTCATCACATCCGTAACATAGTTTTCCAGTTCGGGAAAGTAAGAGGTGTCATTGGAGGCAAACTGACCCGGGTCTTGTACCCACCCTGAGTTATGAATGCCTGGTATCGGTTCAGGTTGTTTACCTGCTGTGGGAACCCAGTTCCAGCAGTCGTCAAAAAAAACAAAAATGGGTTTTATCTTATGCCTGGCCGCGATGGTGAGGAACTCCTCCATTCTTTTTTTAAAACCATCCGGATCCTGTTTCCAGGCAAGGCTGTGTAAGAACACACGTATCGTATTAAAACCCAGGCTTTCGCCCCATCCCAATTCTTTATCGATAGTAACAGGGTCGAAAGTATCTGCCTGCCACATCTCCAGTTGGTTGATCGCCGTAGAGGGAATATAAACTGCACCCGCTAATTTTTTTTGAGCTGCATACCAGGCATTTGCTTTTTCGATGGGCCATACACCCTGTATAATAGTTGTGTGTGCAGTTAAGAGCCCACTGAGGATGGGATCGCCCGCAGTATCATTTTTGCTACAGCCTGTTATCAGCAATAACCATAAAAGACATGCAAAAGGTAGGGCTTTTGTTTTCATATGTCTTTATAGAGTTGAATAAAAAATTTCTTATTTTTTGACTGCAAAATGATATTGCCCTGAACCAAGCGTTACTACAATATATCCGTCTTTCGTTTCACCTGGTCGCACGCCGGCAGCATTTAGTGATCCGCCGTTTTCTGTTATATCCGCCGCATTTGTTGCCGGGATAAAAACGGTTGCAGTTGTATTGGCGGGAATCTCAACATCCATCAGAACCTTATCTGCTTCAATTTTCCAACTACTGCTCAATTTACCATAATATGTTTGTAACGAAGCGGACGCATTGGAAAATCCTCCACCAATATGTGGTTGTATCTTAATGTGTTTATACCCTACGCCATCTTCATACGTATCCAACCCAACCATCACACGATACATCCAATCGCCGATAGCTCCATAAGAATAATGGTTGTATGAATTCATTGATGGCACCTGGAAAGAGCCATCGGGCTTAATACCATCCCATCTTTCCCAGATAGTTGTTGCCCCCATTTTTACAGGATACAGCCATGAAGGATATTTCTCCTGCAATAATAAGGTGTACGCAACATCCGTAAAACCAAAACGGGTTAATACATGACAGAGATAAGGCGTTCCAAGAAACCCTGTTGTTAAATGATTGCCGTAACTTTTTACATTATCTGCCAATCGTTGTGCAGCTTGCGCCCTTAATGATTCAGGCAGCATATCAAAATTCAACGCGAGTACGAGAGCAGTTTGCGTACTTGATACCAACCGTCCATTGGCAGTTACATACTCTTTCATAAAAGCGTCTTTGATCTTTTGCAGCAATGCACCATAGGTAGCAACATCCTCTGTTTTGCCTAATACTTTTGCGGCATTGACCACCAACTGTGTTGAGTTGGCAAAGAAACATTGTGCGATCAGGTATTTATCTGTAACTGCTGCACGTCCATCATTGTCATCATCGGGGCGATAGAATAACCAATCTCCAAAATGAAACCCTGTGTTCCATAGATTATTCTTGCTGGCATGATCCATATACCCTACCCAGGCTTTCATGCTGTTGTATTGATCCTCAAGAATTCGTTTATCTCCATAGGCAAGGTACATATTCCATGGAATGATATTGGCCACATCAGCCCATCCTGCTGATGCAACGGAACCCTTGCCCAATACATTCGGCACCACATGCGGAACAGCTCCATTTGGCAATTGATCAGCCGCTACATCTTTCAGCCATTTGGAAAAAAAATTATGTACGTTCATATTGAACGAAGCGGTACGTGAGAATACCTGTGCATCACCCGTCCACCCCAAACGTTCATCGCGTTGCGGGCAATCGGTTGGTACATCCAGAAAATTCCCTTTCTGTCCCCATTCGATATTATGTTGTAACTGGTTCACCAATGTATTGGATGAATTGAAACTGCCAGTTGTCGGCATGTCAGAATACATAGCTACTGCTGTAAAATTTTCCGGTTTCAATTCTCCGGGATAACCTTCGAGCCTGATGAACTGGAACCCGTGCCAGGTAAAATGTGGCTCAAATATTTCTTCTCCCCCCCCTTTCAGGATATAGGTATCCTGGCATTTTGCCGCGCGGAGATTGGTTGTATAAAAGTTCCCTGATTTCTCCAATACTTCTGCATGGGACACTACGATCTTATCACCTGCGTTTCCTTTTACCTTGATGGTTACCCATCCCACGAGGTTCTGTCCGAAATCAATTACCTGTTCGCCTTTCGGTGTTTTAAATATTTTAACGGGTTTGAATATTTCTTTCTTTTTGATCAATTCATTGTAAGTGGCGATCAGTGTACTCATAGACCCATCGACCAGTTTTACACCGCTCCATTTTGAATCATCGTACCCCGGTAATGCCCATCCTTTTTTTTCTTCGCGTGCATCTATGATCTCTCCATTATATATTTCAGAGGAACGTATAGAACCGGTAGATGACTTCCAGTTTTCATTAGTGATGATTTTTTCCGAAGTTCCATCGCTATAGTTAATATCGATTTGTAAAAGCAAGGCAATATCCTTTCCATACACATTCTGCTGACCGGAGAAACCAATATACCCGCGATACCATCCATTACCCAGCGTTACACCAATTGCATTGTTTCCCTTAGTAAGCATGTTGGTCACATCATATACCTGGTATTGTAAGCGTTTATGATAAGCTGTCCATCCCGGTGTAAAATAAGCATCACTGATGCGTTGCCCGTTGATCTGTGCTTCATACAAACCATGTGCGGTAATGTATGCCGTAGCAGAAACAATTTTTTTATCGATATTGATCAATTTTCTGAATAATGGACTCGGTCGCATCACACTGTCTTCTGTATAGCCTGGGCCGATCCATTTTGCTTTCCAGTCATTTACGTTTAGCAGTCCCATCTGGAATGAAGCTGTATCGCTTTTGCTGGATTTGCCGTTGTTATCCCAAACCTCTACCAGCCATTTATATTTTTTGCCGCTTTCCAATGCGGTGCCCATATACGGAACAAACACAGATTGCGAAGAATTTGTTTTACCGGAATGCCATGCCGGTATTTTTTTATTGTCAGATGAAAATACCTGGATATCATACGCAGTTTGTAAAAGGTTCCTTTTATTACCGGATAATTGCCAGTTAAAGCGCGGGATCATCGCATCAACTCCAACAGGGTTGGGCCTGTTCTCAGTTAATAAATGGCTGACAGAAATCTGTGCAGAGGCAATGGCAAATAATGAAAAAGCAAAGGAAAAGCATATGGTTTTCTTCATGGCAATCATTTTGATCGTTCTATATAAATATCCGGCAAACTAATCTATACGGCACCTTAACTGTTATGAGCTATGCTGTAAGAAATGATTTTCTTATGGGGCGGGTTTACGTTGGATTTTTTATCGCCACGAATTACACTAATTGACACGAATTCGTGCCAATTAGTGTAATTCGTGGCTAGGAGTTATTCAGAAACTATCCGCCTCACGATACGCTTTGATCAATGCGAGTTCCCCTTCTTTACCCGGCTTCGCATTTCCATGTTCCATTCCATACACACCTTTGTATCCTTTTTCAGAAATGTGTTTGAAAATATTTTTATAGTTCATCTCCCCAGTACCCGGCTCTTTTCTTCCTGGATTATCTCCTATCTGGAAATAAGCGATCTCTTCCCATGCACGGTTAATGCTGTTGATGATATTCCCGTCATTGCGTTGTATATGATACATATCAAACAAAATCTTGCAGGACGGACTGTTCACTGCCTTACAGATCGCATAAGTTTGATCAATATGCCTGAGGAAAAGATCTGGTGTATCGCTTAAGGGCTCCATAACCATCACGAGATTATGGGGTTCATAGATCTCTGCTCCGCGTTTCATAAACTCTACTACATTCGCGGTTTGATATCCTTCAGATAAACTTCTATCGTAATTACCAGGTACCACTGTAATCCATTTAGCATTGCAGCGTTTGGCTACTTCTATAGAGTCTTTGCAATATTGTATGAATTTATCTTTCCATTCTTTTTTACCACCTGTCATGGAAGTTGATAATGGCCAGTCATCAAACACATTTACAAATACCCCCATCGTCATACCCAGCTGCGCCAATGTATCACCGATCTTTTTTTGCTGTTCAACGGGTCTTTTCATCATGCCATTGTCTTCAATGGAACGGAAACCCATGCTGTGTGCCCATTTGATCTGGTCCACAAAATCAGTGCCTGCGTGGTTCTTGAACATCCCGTCATGAAAACCATAATTACAACGGAAAGGCTGGTTATCCTCCGTAGCAACTGCTGTTATTTTGTCATTTCCCATTGCGGCAGATATGGTTAATAATGATCCGCCTGCGAGTAAACCTTGCTGCATAAATTTTCTTCTTTGCATGTGCTGTTTTTTGTTGCTTAAATTTACAGTTTAGAGTTTATAAAACAGAAACTTTGTACAGATCGGCAGCTTATATTTTCTACCTGTTACTAACAATCATTAGTACCCATGCCCAAACCAGGAAATTTCATTTTTCTCAAATGAAAATGGGTTCCCCTTTTAACCTGATCCTGGTTACTGATGATTCATTGAAAGCAGCCGGCCTTGCGGACAGGTCTTTTGCATTGATTGACTCATTTAATCATTTGTATAGTGATTATGATACAACCAGTGAACTAAGCAACCTAAATGCACATGCCGGGAAAGGCAAACAACAGGTCTCAACTGGATTATGGGATCTATTACTTCATGCAAAGTTTGCGTATGCAAAAAGTAGCGGGGCCTATGATATAACAGTTGGCCCCCTAAGCCAGTTATGGCGTAAATCGAGGAAGGAAAAGATCTTTCCGGATAAGAAAGTTGTTGATGAAAAAAGAAAACTGGTTGGCTTTAATAAAATACAGATCGATAAGTTCACTTCATCTATAACGCTGCCACTTGCCGGTATGCGTCTCGATCTGGGTGGTATTGCCAAAGGATATATTGCGCAGAAAGTAGTAGACTTTCTCAGGCAAAATGGCATCACGCAGGTATTGGCGGATGCGGGTGGTGATATGGTCATGAGCAATGCGCCTACTGGTAATACTGGCTGGGTGATCGGTGTAAATATTCCCGAAACAACAGACGATCTTTTGCCTAAAAAATTGTCCTTACAAAATATGGCGGTGGCCACTTCAGGTGATGCGTATCAATACATGGAGCACAACGGTTTAAAATTTTCACATATCATTGATCCGCGAACCGGTTATGGGATTCATTCACAAAGAAATGTAACAGTCATTGCAAAGGATGGCGCTGATGCGGATTGGCTGGCTACGGCTTGTAGCATTTTACCTGTTACTGATGCAAAAAAACTAGCTGAGTCTATGCAAGCCGAACTATTGATTACGATACTGGATAAGGGAAAGATTATTTATCATAGTACCAAAGGATTTGCGAAGTATTGGAAACTGTGATATCTGTGCATGCTGCGCAATCGATTGTTCACTGACTGTTATTAAAACATTGTCGTAATCGCCGCTATCTATATTGATTAATTTCTTACCTTGATGCACCCAAAATTGTATTTGTGAAACGATCTGTTGTTTTGTTTTTTTGCACTTCGATTGCCGCTTATTCCTCTGCACAAAATTCTGCGAATAATTTTGTTCCTTACCAGCAGAATATACCCGGTTCTTCTTTATCTTTTAAAATGATGCCCATTAACAGCGGTAAATTTTTAATAGGGAGCTCATCAGCTGAAAAAAATCATTCGGGTGATGAATCTCCCCAGAAAAATATTCAATTATCAGCTTTCTGGATGGGTGCCTATGAAGTAACGCGCGATGAATTTGATGTGTTCCTCAAAGATGAGAACACCAGCCAGAATGTAGATGTTGATGCCATCACACGTCCCAGCCCCCAGTATATCGACCTGAGTTATGGTATGGGAAAAGAAGGTGGTTACCCGGCTAATAGTATGTCGCAGTATAATGCATTAATGTATTGCAGGTGGCTCTATCAAAAGACCGGTATCTTTTATCGTTTACCTACAGAAGCAGAATGGGAATATGCCTGCAGGGCAGGAACCACCACGGCTTATTTTTTTGGAAACGATAGCGCACAGTTAGATAAATATGCCTGGTATGAAAAGAACAGCGGTGAAAAATTTCATAAGACAGGAGAAAAACTTCCCAATACCTGGGGACTGTATGATATGCTGGGTAATGTGATGGAATGGACGATAGATCATTATGAAGCAAACAGGTACCATACGATTGCAGGCACCGACCCGATGGTTGCGTTTAACCCTATACGGTATCCTAAAGTATTACGCGGTGGTGGATTTTCCAGTGCCGCCGGGCAATTACGTAGTGCAAAACGTGTAGCTTCGGATCCGGTATGGAACAGGCGCGACCCGCAGATTCCTAAAAGCAGGTGGTGGATCACTGACGCGCCTTCTATTGGTTTCCGTTTGGTAAGGCCGTTACAACAGCCCACTGCAGCAGAAGCTTATCTCTTTTTTAAAACATATCTTGATCAATAACTTTTAAAAACACCCATATGCACAACGATGCTTCCAACAACAACTCGCGCAGGGAATTTGTAAAACAAAGTTCACTGCTTGCCGGCGGATTGATCGCCGCACCTCTTTTATCAAGAGCCAATTTTTTTTCCGGCGCTGATGATGTGATCAAAGTAGCCGTTATCGGTTGCGGTGGCCGTGGTACCGGTGCTGCCATGCAGGCATTAAGAAGTAAACAAAATGTAAAGATTGTTGCCCTGGTGGATGCTTTCCGGGATAATATCGACAAATGCTATAACTCACTTACAAAAGAAGATAAATCAGACCCAACTGCGGTAAGTGTAAAAAACCGTGTGGAAGTTCCGGAAGAAAGAAAGTTCACTGGTTTTGATGGATACCTGAAAGCGATCCCGTTGGCTGATGTGGTGATACTTGCCACACCTCCCGGTTTCCGCCCTATCCATTTTGAAGAAGCCATCAAACAGAACAAACATGTGTTTATGGAAAAACCGGTAGCAACAGATCCTGCCGGTGTTCAGAAAGTATTGGCTACAGCTGCTATTGCCAAACAGAAGAAATTAAATGTGGTTGTGGGTCTGCAAAGACATTACCAGAATTCTTACCGTGAATTATTCAAACGGAAAGATATGATCGGCGATATCACTTCTGCGCAGGCATGGTGGAACAATGATGGTGTATGGGTAAGACCACGCAAACCGGAACAAACTGAAATGGAATACCAGATGCGTAACTGGTATTATTTTGTATGGCTCTGTGGTGATCATATTACTGAACAGCATATCCATAATTTAGATGTGATTAACTGGTTCAAAGGCGGGTACCCGGTAAAAGCACAGGGCATGGGTGGAAGACAGGTGCGTAAAGGAAAGGAGCATGGAGAAATATTTGATCACCATTTTGTTGAATTTCAATATGCGGATGGATCTATTCTTAACAGCCAATGCCGTCATATTCCGGGAACGATGAGTAAGGTTGATGAATTATTGATCGGTACCAAAGGAAAGATCCAATGCGGTGCAGCCAATATCACAGATGCATCCGGTAAAGTGATCTACCAATTCGATCTGAAGAACGGAGAACCGAACCCTTATCAAACAGAACACGATGAATTGTTTGCCGCTATCGCAAAGGGCGAATACAAATATGCAGATGCAGAAAATGGTGCAAAGAGTACCATGACTTCTATCCTCGGAAGAATGGCTACCTACAGCGGGCAAATTGTTGAATGGGATAAAGCCATTAACTCAGGCCTCGACCTACACCCGAAAGTATACACTTTTGATGCAGCCCCACCAGTGGTTCCGAATGCAGACGGATTTTATAATGTGGCGATACCGGGAGTTACAAAGTATATTTAATAATAAAAGTTAATAATTAAAGCTTAAAGTAAAGAGCCACTCAAAATTGAGCGGCTCTTTACTTTTGTTAGAAGTACAAAAACTAATTATATCCGCTCAACTCAGTTAGCAATTATTAATTAATTTTTGTAACCTTTCTTTATAAAAAGGAATCAAATAGCTAACATACTAATCCGAGACATATGCAAACAATATATATCATCTTCTGGCTGGCTTTTATTATCTGCCTGTTCTTTGTCTGGTTCTTTTCGCATCGTGCAAATCATAAAGAACGGCTGATGATGATCGAAAAGGGAATCGATGCGGAAGAACAGGCAAAAAGAAAAGACCGTTCGGGTTTCTCCTGGTTAAAACTAGGCATATTGGTTATCGGACTAAGTGTAGGCTTACTGATCATTACAATCCTGGTGTCACTTAATTTGTTAGATAAAGGCGGAAATGCATTGCCGCTAGCCATATTAGGTTTATGCGGCGGCACTGCAATGGTCATTGCCAATACCCTGGGAAGCAGCAAAAGCAAAGACTAATCAATGGATGAACTACACATCAGGAAAGTTTGTGATGGTGATAAAGAGGCATTCAGGTATTTCATAAAGACCTATAAGGATATGGCATTCAGCGTAGCCATCTGTGTTATCAAAGACGAGTTTGCTGCACAGGAAATAGTTCAGGATGCTTTTGTAAAAGCTTTTCAAAACCTTGGTTCATTCAGCAAAAAATCTTCGTTCAAAACATGGTTCTACCGTATTGTTACCAACGAGGCCCTGATGCGTTTAAAAAAATCGAAAAAAGAGATCATCGATTTTGTGGGTGATCATGATGGTGATGTAGTGGATGAGGCCCGCATCTTATCATTAAAAGAAGATGAACAGGCTTTCCTGATCAACGAAGCCTTACAGAAACTGCCGCCAAAAGAAAGTTTGGCCCTGCGGCTTTTTTACCTGGAGGAAGAAAGTATTAAAGAGGTTTGCGGGATTACCGGCTGGTCGGAGGCGAATACCAAGATCATTTTACATCGCGCCAGGAAAAATATGTTTCTCGTGCTTACACAATTATTAAAAACTCATTCACTATAATCATGACTGATACTCATTCAAACAACCAACAGTTATCGAAGCTGATGCAAAAAGCTAAGCTGGGAATGCCTTTCACTGATTTTGAAGAAACTGTGATGCACAGGATACATAGAGAAACTTCCTTTGAACAAATATTATCCCGCGACAGGAAACTATCTTTTCTATTTTTTGGATTGGGAACCATTTTTGGCTTGATCATCAATTTTATTTTACAAAGTTCGCAATATACATTTCCCAATATTTCACCCGAGACCACGCTTCTGATTTTTCAGCTTGGATTTGTTTTGATCGTTTTACTATACCTGGATAAGTACCTGCGTCTTATGAAAAAAAGGAAGAAACAGCAACAACCTGCCTGACCGGACTCTTCTCAATTTTATTAATCATCTCAACTAAATAAACATGAAAAAAATGTTTTACCTGCTGGTCCTATGCCTGTCGGCCATAGCAACCTCAGCACAATACCTTACCATCAAGGGGCGCATAACAGATGCCGACACAATGATGATCCTTTTCAGAAGCATGGACAGGTGTGATACTGTATTTACCAATAACGGCAACTTTACATTCATCAGGAAACTTCCTTCACCAGAACTGTTTACAATCGCTTGTGTAAAAGGCAAACAATCCATCCTTGCCGCCATGGAAGGCAATGAACGTAAAATGAGAAGCAAGGAAGATGGTGTTTATGCTGAGTTATTCCTGGAAAGTGGTGAGACAGTTTTTCGGAGTTCTTTTGCAGGATTTAAAAACGTAAAACCTGTATTCCTAAAACATAATGCCCAGGACAAATACACTGAATTCAGGAAAAGATTCGATCCGTTAGTCAAGGTAGCGAGAACTGTTATCGATTCATCGTATGCACCCGGAAGAACCGAACAGGAAAAAAAGATTTTCAGCATGCTTTATGAAAAGATCAACCACGTAGAAACGGAAGTGGCTGAAAGGTTTGCAATAGAGAATTGTACGAATACAGTAGGCGCCTATGTGCTTTACCGTTATGGCAGAATTGAAGATCATCACAAACTTGATTCTCTTTATCGTTTATTTGATCCCGCCTTGCAGGCATCGGCTTATTTAAAAAACATCAAGGAAAAAATAAAATCGTTAGCCGCATTAAAGCCGGGACAACCTGTTCCGGGTTTCAATGCGATATCCAGTAATGACAAAATTATTAATCTCACAGACTTCACTTCAAAATATGTTGTGCTTGATTTCTGGGGATCATGGTGTATGCCCTGTATCACCGGCTTTCCTAAAATGAAAGAATACTATAACAAATACAAAGGCCAGATCGAATTTATCGGGATAGGCTGCCGGGACAAAGAGACTGAATGGACCAATGCCATTAAGAAATACGAACTTAACTGGATACATATTTTTAACACCGGGGGTGTTGATGACCTCTCTGTTAAATACAATGTAGAAGCATATCCAACAAAAATACTGATTGATGCCAATGGCAAATTCATTCAATCATTTGCAGGAGAAAGTGCAGCCTTTTATCAGAAACTGGACGCGATATTTAATTAATAATTAGTAGTTAATAGTTAATAATTAAAAGCTTAAAGCAAAAAGCCGCCCAATGTTGAGCGGCTTCTTGCTTTATTAATTAAATAATTATCTTATTTCAATTATTAACTATTAACTACTAATTATTAATTCTCAATTGCATGATCTATCGGAACCTCTACTCCCTTCCATACTTTTTTAGTCGTCCAGTCCTGGTCATCTCCGTTCCAGAATGAATCTGTTGATGGCAGGCCTAACATTAGAAATGCCTGTGCGCAGAGATAAAGGCTTCCGGTGGAAATATAATAATCACCCATACCTGGCTGATGGCCGTATACGCCGATGGTTAGCCATCCTTTCGCATCATAGGTATTGGGTGCATCAAATTGCTTTTTGATCATGCTGTATAACGCCGCTCTTACCTGTTGCTCCGAAACATGTTCTGGTAAAGTTTTCTGCAACGCCATTTGTGCAAGCGATTGAAATGCCCCGCAACGATACGCAATAGACCGGCCGACGATTGGATAGGTAGCTTCGGGAGAGATCAACCTTTCCTGTATTTCTGCATATCGTACACTGCGTTTTAATTCTGTTGCAAAATCCATTGGGGTTGTAATTCCTTTTTCTTTTGTCACACGAAGTATATCCAGCATCATAGGATGGATCACGAAACTATTGTAATAATCAAAATGAAAATCTTTTCCATCACCATAAACGCCATCGCCCTTGTACCATTCTTTGTGTTTCTGGACAGCGTAATCGATACGTTTTTGATCACACTCTCCTGTAAATTTTAAAAGACAGGCTTCCACCATTCCTGAAAATAACAACCAGTTATTTTCACCAGGTTTTGTAGAGCGTGTTAATTTCATTGCAGATACAAAGTTCTTTCTCGTTGCTTCATCCATGTTGCCCCATAACTGTGTGGGCGCACGTAATAATGCATGTGCTAAAAATGCAGCGTCTACCAGCGATTGCCCCTGTATGTTGAAAGCCAGGTAATCAGGAGAAGAAGAATCAACACCATTCCTGATGCATTGTACAGCGAGGTCGATGTATTTTTTACGGAGTTTCCCTTCTTTTGTTTCATCCGGACCGAGTTCCAGCCATGGCGCCATACCACCGAGTAAACGCGCAAACCCTTCGAGATGTGTCGTCGTTGGATTTCTTCTTGCATTCACCATAGCAGGTGATCTTTCAACCGTCATCTGCTGTTTCAGTTTTTTCAGACTGAGAGCAGTGAACATCGGATCGGCCATCTTTGTCAAAGTTTGAATAAGATAGGCGCGTTCTTTTTGACCGGCATCATTTTGCGAATAGATACTTGTCGAAAATAAAGAAGCGATCAATAAAATATAGAATGGAAGTTTATGCATATAAAGATTATTATGTTGTCAAGGTAGATTTTTTTTCGCCACAGATTCACAGATTAACACAGAAAATCTGTGCTAATCTGCGAATCTGTGGCTATACTGTTTTTTTATATTCGTCAAAAATACTCCCATCATGATCAACGCCGCCGCACCGATCTTGGGCAGGCTTAATGATTCATGCAAAATGATCATTGAAGCAACCGTTGCAAAGAAAGGCTGTGTATAGATATAAGAACCCGTAATACTTGCACCGAGTTTTTTAATGCCATAATTCATAAATTGATAAGCCAGGAAAGTGGCCCCGATAATACAATAAGCCAGTGCAAACCAGCTCCAGCCATCAAAAGCCGACCATTGTACTTTGCCAAGCGCATTCCAACCGATAGGCAGACAAAAAAATGTTCCGAATAAAAATACCCATTGCAGAATATGCGTTGCCTTGTATTTAGCCGTTAAGGGTTTGATCGTGATCACATATATAGAATAACTCACCGAACTCAGCACTACAAGAAGATCCCCCAATGATTGTTGAGCCCCTGCTTCAGCCGAATGGTCTTTTGAAAAGATTAGCACCGCGCCACCAGAAATGCCAAGTAATAAGCCTCCGATTTTAAAGCCATTTAATGATTCTTTTAAAAACCATGCTGCCAATAAGGTAATAGCGATGGGTGTGCTTAAGAGCAGCAATGAAGCATGGATCGGAGTAGTTAACGAAAACCCCAACATGGTAAATGTCTGGTTCATTGTTATTCCTAACAAAGCGGAAAATACCAAACGCAGAAAATCTTTTTTTGTGATCCCCATTTTTATGGGTTGCATTGCATATATCGACCAAAACAGTAGCATCGTAACAATGATACGCACAGCCGTTAATGCAAACGGCGGCATTAAAGAAGGCGTGATATGTTTTACCGCTATCACACTTGTGCCAAAGAAAAAATTGGCTACTAAAACACCGGCCCTTGCTTTTGTATTTTCATTCATCACTAAAAAATCTGCGTTAATCTGTGGCACAACGCACAGTCATTAAAATAGAAAAGGGAAGCATCCATACAGGAGTTCCCTTTTCACTGCTATATGTTCTTAACGTTGCTCTTTAAGTAGTAAGTTTTAAATAATATGTTAATGAGCCCTTCAGCATGAATGCACTACTTATAACTTAAAACTTATCACTTATTACCTTCCTAATACTTAAATACTTTTCCTCCAGCCATTACTTCCTGTGTTTTTGAATCAAAGGTTACTTTCTCACCGGTACGGCATGCCGCGTTAGACATGATCGTTGCGATTGAGTGATTGTAGCCTGCTTCAACGGGTGCATTAGGTGTTTTACGGCTGCGGACACATTCCATCCAGTTACGAACGTGTGCGCTTGTTAATGCATCTCCACCAGTATTGGCACCGGCCTCTATTTTTACAGCCAGGTCGGTTAATTTCAGTTCGGGTAAAAGATTAGCCTGCATTTTCATAGCTGAAGCGGCACGCGCATTTAGGCCTCCTTTTGGAGAAACTTTATTGGTAACCAGGTTCAGTTCACCGCCGTTAGAATAATATAATTCTCCAGGATCATCATCGCCATTATGCATCCTCGACATAAACACCACCTGGAAACCTGTGCTTGGATCATTTTCCGGGCCGTATTCAAAAGCAGCCGTCATTGTATCCCAGTTCCTTCGTCCATCTTTCCATTGATAGATACCACCATTTGCAGTAACACTTCTTGGATGTGCCAATCCGCTGAACCAGTGCACGGTATCGATCTGGTGACTCATCCACTGACCCGGTAAGCCGGATGAATAAGGCCAGAACAAACGATATTCTAAATATTTTCTTGGATCAAATTTTTCAAAAGGACGGTTCATCAAATATCGTTTCCAATCGAGATCTTCTTCTTTACATTGTGCAACAAGATCAGGTCTTCTCCAACGGCCCGGCTGGTTTACGTTCCAGGTTAATTCAACCATTGTGATCGGTCCGAATTTTCCACTCTGAATAAAATCTGCAGCTGCTTTATAATTAGGACCGCTTCTTCTTTGTGATCCGATTTGTACGATACTTTTCGATGCTTTAACTGCTTTTAATGCAGCGCGGTTATCTTCCATGGTTTCTGCGAACGGTTTTTCGCAATACACATCGCAACCTGCAGACACGGCTTCGATCGCATGGCGTGCATGCTGAAAATCAGCAGTGCTGATAAATACAGCATCTACTGTTTTGGAAGCATAGAGTTCTTCATTATTCCGGTATGCATTGATATCGTGTCCCATTTTTGCTTTCCACTGTGCCTGGCCCTCTTCCCTTCTTTTTTTCCATATATCCGAAACAGATACGATATCGAAATTCATCTCTTTATAATGATTCATAAAACAAGGCATATGAGACTGGCGGTGCCTGTCAGAAAACCCAACCACACCTACCCTAACCCTGTCATTGGCGCCCTGGATATTGGCATAACTTTTTGCACTCATGCCCATGGTGGCAACGTAGGTACCCGCTGCCGCCTGCGCTGTTTGTTTGATAAACTTCCGACGTGTGTTTGACATAACGATGGTGTTATAGTTTTTAATAATTATTATTTGAGAAAGCTATGAGCTATGAGCTTCGAGCTTACTCAGTTCTGGGTCGGAGCTCATGGCTCATAGCTTAGAGATCAGAGTTCCTTAATCTTAATACTCCTAAAAGCCACATGCGTTCCATGTTCCTGCAGTAAGATATGCCCTTTAGCGCCCATTCCAAAATCGGGGATCTTGGCATATTTACTTTTGGCAACCAGTGCCAGGAACTCAGGTGATCCACGCTGGTACTCTATCACTTTCCATCCATTGATCCAGTGCTGTACACGGCCATTTGGAAATACAACGATCCTTCCCCGGTTCCATTCGCCGATCGGGTTTTTTTCGCGGCCATTTTTATTGGATGGAATAAGATCGTACAGGGAAGCCAGTTTCCTGTTACCATCTTTTCCCGCTCGCGCATCAGGATGTTTTTCATCATCCAATACCTGGTATTCAAGACCGATAGGTGAATTGGTTGTTTTTTCTTTTTCTACTACAAAATATTTTACACCCGAGTTGGCTGTGTCTGTCATTTGAAATTCAAACTGAAGATCGAATGCGCCGAATTGTTCTTTTGTGATAATATCGCCACCTACAGAAACAGATGCGCTTCTTCCTTTGGCAACATGTAAAGCGCCATTCTCAACCCACCATGTTTTATCAGGGAACACATCTTTATTTGGCGCTCTCCAGCCATCGGTTGTTTTTCCATCAAACAATAACCGGTAACCCATTCTTTTTTCATCAGGCGATATATTATTGATCAAGGTATTTACCACAAACACATCATCATCCGGTGAAGGCTTCAGGTTTTTTGTCTGTATGCGTACATTTTTCCAACGGATCTCTTCGCCTACATTTTTTGGATCGTTTACTGCATGGACCTGTAAAGCGATAAAACCTTTCGGGGTCATATCATCAATCAAATGTGCGCAGGCCACACCATTTACCCATGTACGGATACTGTTGCCGATACATTCGATGCGGTAATGGTTCCAGTCGTTGTGTTTGAACGCATTTTTTGCCGCAGGATTGTTTTCCATGGAATATAACCAACCCCTGCGTGCTTCATCATATATACCACCACTCCATGCACGTTCTGCAGGATCGATCTCCATTTGATAACCATGTACACGTTCAGGTGTTTTCTTATCGGTAACATTACATTTATCATTCAGGTCCTTTATATGGCTCCTGAACTGTACGCCAGAATTCATGTTGTCATTTACTTTGAAATCCACTTCGAAAATAAAATCACCATATTCTTTTTCCGTTGCCAGGAAAGTATTCGGTTCATGCAAAACAGTGGTTCCAACGATCTCACCGTTTTCTACAACATATTTGGCTTTACCATTCAGTTGCTTAAACCCATTCAGGTTCTTACCATTGAACAGGTTCTCCCATTTTTGGGCATAATTGCTCCCACTGATCAAACACAAAACAAAAACAGGAAATAGTATCTTTTTCATTAACAGTATTTACAGGTTGAAATATTCT
This sequence comes from Bacteroidota bacterium, assembly GCA_040388475.1. Lineage (GTDB taxonomy): Bacteria > Bacteroidota > Bacteroidia > Chitinophagales > Chitinophagaceae > Sediminibacterium. The sequence goes on from JAZKBT010000011.1 coordinate 25,692, forward strand.
TTGGCATTATAATAAGAAATGTCTTTAACGATCCCTCCCATCCATGTTTCATCATTTGGCAATAACCCTTTCTCCATTTCATCACCGATCAGGTTACAAAGTATGCGCCTGAAATATTCATGTCTTGGAAAAGAAAGAAAACTGCGGCTATCGGTGATCATGCCAATAAAAGTGCTGATCAACCCCATATTCGACAATGCATTCAATTGTTTTTCCATTCCATCTTTCTGATCAAGGAACCACCAGCCGGATCCAAACTGCATTTTTCCTTTGATGCTGCCATCATTAAAATTTCCAAGCATGGTTGCGAACACTTCGTTATCAGATGGGTTGATATTATAGATCACTGTTTTTGCCAATTGATCCGTTTGATCGAGATGATCAAAGAACAATGACATCTGCAATGCCTGCGGGAAATCACCGATGGAATCAAAACCGCTGTCTGCACCCAATTTCTTATTCAGCCTGGTGTTATTGTTTCTGATCGGTCCCAAATGAAATTGTTGTACCCATTCTTTTGCATGATACATCTTACACAACTGCACCAATATATATCCCATAAATGCATCGGGATCAGAAAAAGTTCCTTTTTTATTATTTACCAAAGAAGCAAATTCCGTTTCAAGTGCAGAAGAGAAAACAATTTTACCCGGCATCTGTATCAATCCATGATCAGACACACGGCAGCCATTGTTGTGAAAGAAATCAACACGTTTCTGTAATGCTTCCAGCAATGAGCTGATGTCTTTGACCACCATGCCACTGCTTGTTTCGAGTAATTGCAGGTTGTGAAAGAAAGCGTCTTTATTGCCGATCATTAAAACTTTATCGGGTCTGAAAGATGGCGATACACGAATGGAATAATTCTCTGCAGCCAGTTGCTGGTGATATTGCAGGTTGTCCCATGGTTCATCTGTTGTACCTATATATTCCACTTTGAAAGATTCCAATATGGCTCTTGTTCTGTGAGATGGCTTTTTCAACAATGCATTACATGATGCATAAACAGAAGACGCAGATTTTTCATTGAGGTACTCTGTTACACCAAATACATTCTTCAACTCCATATGCGTCCAGTGGAACAATGGGTTGCGAACGGTTTGCGGAACCACTTTGGCCCATGCATGAAATTTTTCTTCATCACCTGCGTCACCCGTGATCATTTTTTCAGGTACACCCAATGAACGCTGCGCGCGCCATTTGTAGTGATCGCCTTTGAGCCAGATATCGGTAAGGTTATTAAATTGCTTATCAGCAGCTATTTCATCCGGTGCCAGGTGGCAATGGTAATCGATGATAGGAAGATGTTTTACGTGATCATGGTACAAACGCTGTGCTGTTTTGCCCTGTAGTAAGAAATCATCTGTCAGAAAAAATTCACTCATCATTTTTGTTTTGAATGTTGAATGTTGAATTTTAAATGACATTCAACATTTAAAATTCAACATTCAAAATAAATTACAGTGGCCTGGTCGCGTTATAGTTCAATTATACTCCACTAAAAACAGTAAACCCACCATCAACACCCAATGTCATACCCGTTACAAAGCGGGATGCATCGCTGAGCAGGTAGATCAGTGCGCCTACCAGCTCTTCGGGTTTACCAAATCTTTTAAAAGGTGTGTTCTTTACAACCAGGTTGCCGCGGTCAGTATAACTGCCATCGGGTTGGGTTAACAGCGTTCTGTTCTGTTCTGTGAGAAAGAACCCAGGCATGATAGAATTCATACGGATCTTATCTCCGAAACGATTGGCTGCTTCAACAGCGAACCATTTGGTATAACAATCCACCGCAGCTTTGCCCATGCTGTAACCCAACACTTTTGTTACCGCCTGTTGTGAACTAACAGAAGAAATGTTTACAATACTTCCGCCATCTGCGTTCTTTGCCATTGCAGCACCAAATACCTGTGTTGGAATAACGGTTCCCCATGTATTCAAAGCAAGCGCTTTTTTCATGCCATCAATATTCATCGAGAAAATATCTGCATCGGGTTGTAACACCGCTTCAGGCATATTGCCACCTGCGCCGTTCACCAAACCATCAATGGTTCCAAATTTTTCGAGAATGATATCCCGGGCTTTGATAAGATCGGCTTCTTCCATCACATCTGCTACAACAGAAAAAGCTTTCCCTCCGTTGGCATTGATCTCATCAGCGCGTTGTTTACCTATTTCTGCATTGCGGCCGAGTATAATAGCTATACCGCCAGCATCAGCAATCCCTTTTACAAATGATCCGCCCAAAATTCCGGTGCCACCTGTTACTACGATTACTTTATCCTTTAAAGTGAAAAGATCATTTGATCCCATGTCAAGCAGTTAATTTATGTATGAATTTGATTCTTTTTTCAAAGCATCCTTTGCAGGAGCAGGTATTAATTTACGAAAACGATGGCGCAGGGGCAGTTAAGAATTAATAGTTAATAATTAATAATAATATTCAAAGTCACAGCCACTAATTATTAACTATTAACTACTAATTATTAATTAATTCTGCGGTATCATCTCCACCCTCTTAATACTCGATATCGCTATTAAGAAATCTTTTCTTTTTTTGATGAACACCAGTGAATCGCCTTTTTGTTTTTGTATCACACCCTCGATGATCACATTTTCATTCATATCAAATATTTTTAAAGGTGTTTTATGATCGATAAAATAAGTATAGGCAGATTCTGTATGATTTGTAACGGAAGCGTTATTGCTGATACCTGTACCTTTTTTGGTAGTGATAACGATTACACCGAACATACCACGTGATCCATAAGCAGTTTGAGAAGCGGCATCCTTTAAAACACTGATAGACTCAATGTCCTGCGTATTAATGGCTGCAATATCCAAAGCGCTGTTAAACACGGTACCATCTACAACAAAAATTGGCTGGCCCTGGTTATTTAAACTGCCTAGTCCTCTAACAACAATCGATCCTCCTCCCGTGCTGCCGTTCGTTTTTACTTCAAGACCCGGCACATCTTTAAGCATTTCATAAATGGTCTTATAAGTACCCTGTGGTGGCGCAGAGGCTCTTGCCTGCGCAAAATTTTTCTGAGATATAAGTACAAGACAAATGCAGAGAAATAATACCCCGATGTGTTTGACCGTTTTCATATTTTTATTTTTTATTGGCAATTTTTTGAGCCTGTGTTGTTGTATAATATTTAGCGAGCATATTCGGCACTTCCCATGCAGGCATATTATTCTTTGATAAATATTCAAGATATTTTTCAGTCACGCGTGCAAAATGTGATTCATGTCCTTCTTTAAATGAATCCGGTATGATCACTTCCCAACCCTTATCATTTTTCTTCAAGGTAACACCTTTGTATTGTATGGCGATCTTTTCAACAACTGACTGCGCTTCTTTTTCAAATGCAGGTGTATGTACCAAGGGTTCTATATACAAGGTTGGTTTGTATTGCTGTTCCGCTCCCTGGCGAATTACCAGGTTTGCTTTTGTGCCGCGCATGATCGAGTAATGTGTATCACCGGTTCCGTCTGGCGCTTTATAGTTCCAGATCACCGATACTTTTGCATGAACACCTTTTACTGTATAATTGATCTCGCCATTGGACATTACTTTGATGTTCTTTTTTTCATCACTGTACTTTTTTAAATACGCAGGTACTTCAGGCACTTTGGTTAACTCAGTAAATTGATCCTTACTAATCGTGGTTGCCCAATGTTTTGCGGAAGTGATAGCGATGTCTTTTTTATAATCCAGTGTTTGCCCGGGGAAACATTCCCATTGTACAAGATCTACCAAGTGGGTTGTCACATCAACAATACCCTCTCCCTCCTGCTCAACATCCAGGAACCAGGCCGGTCTTGTCAAAACAGATCCGGAAACATATTTATAAAAATGGTGCACACTTTCTTTTGTAACTGCGGGATCTTTTTCGGTTCCTTTCTGCAGGGTACCAAACAAAGCAGGTTGCATAGAGAATGCCCTTTGTAAAATAGTAGTGATCTCGTAACGCTCGGTCATGATATCATACAACAATACCTTGTTCTTTTTGGCAGTTTCAAAAGCCTGTTTCAACTGGCCAAAACCTTTTTCATTGATCACCATCGGCTTATCGGAAAAAACATTAAATCCTGATTGGATAGACTTTAATATATAATCCGTTTTCAATTGATTATTGCCTGCGAGCACTACTACATTTCCTTTTTTTTCCGACAACATTTTAGAAAGATAATCATCGCCCTCGTACACTACCTCTTTCCAACTGGTTGGTGCAGTGGCAGCGGTATTATATCCTTTGATCTTTGCAAGATGCTGATCAAGATCGGTTCCTTTTTTCGCATATACATGCACAGTGGGATCTACCTGCGGGTACATCGATTTCTGTACAAGGGCCGCATGAAAATGGCCGGGATCCAGCGTAATCAGTTTTACCGGCTGCTGTGCGTATGAATACATCGTCGCCATTATGCCTGTTGTAGCTAAAATAAATTTCTTCACGTTGTTGTTTTTTCTTTCTGTCATTTTATTTAAGTGCATCGTCTTTTGACGTTGCATGTGCATTTGCATAATTCAACCCTTTGTATTGCGTTGCCATGAATTTGATCCCCTGCAACAGGTGATTCATGTACACAGGGTCCTTGTAACTTTCTTTGTTATGACCCAATGTAGTTACCCAAACATTTCCTCCCTGAAAGGGTTGGTACCAAACTGCAGGGTAAAATTCCTTAAAAGAACCCAGATTCTTCTGTATCAGGCTGTCCTGCGCCTTATCTTTTGTAATGTTTAACGTACTCAGGTCATGCGCCATCAATACTTTGATGCCAGGGTATAGTTCTTTTCCAAAATAACATTCATCTTCCCTTTCCCAAACTGCCGGAACACCTTCCATGGAAGCATGATCTCCATCCAGTTTCTTCACACTGAATTTCTGGAACTTCGCGTGCCATGAAAAAGTTTCTCCAAGCATCTGTTTAAACCAGCGCCAGTTCCTTTCTGTTCCTGTTACAGAATGCACGCCAACAAAACCACCGCCTGCTTCAATGTATCTTCTGAAAGCAACACGCTGTTCATCAGTAGTAAATACATCATTATTGGTGCTGGTAAAAATGAGCATGTTATATTTCTTCAGGTTCTCCTCTGTAAATACGGTGGACGTATCGGCTACATCTACAGTAAAACCATTCACCTTCCCAAGCTCTTTGATACAAGCTACTGCGGAAGCAATATTATCATGCACATACCCCTTGCCGTTCTTTGTATACACCAGGACCCTGCTGCCTTTTAATTTACCATCTGCTTTGGCAAACAGTTGTGTACTGAATGCGACTGTTGTGGCAAATAAAAAGGATAATAACAACCCTTTGGAAATTTTCCGCTTCATCATATTGATTTTATTGTTTTGTAATAGTGATTATTGACGCTTTCGGATCGGCGTATTGCTGCCATGCATTTTCTGCCTGCTCTTTATTTACATGTCCGTTAAAAATAAGGAACCGGTATTGTAATACATGATCCTTACCAGGCTGCAAATACCAATCCATATCTTTTGTTGGTGAAAAATTCGCATATACATCACCTCTCCCATTCTGGTTCTCGGGCCAGATGCGCAGCGGTTCGGGGTAATTGTAATTACCGGGATGACTCATCATTACCACACCTGCTTCGTCGTTGTCTATCTTTCCCTGCACAATTACCCAGCGTGCCTTGGAACCATCAGCATCTTTTCTTGTCTTGCCTTCCGAAGTAAGTGTTTCACTGTTCTTATTGTCCCATTTCTCCGTTGCTCTCCATCCCAAACCGCCATAACGGTATTCTTTTAGCGTTACGGCGCTATCTGTAGCACAATTTAGTTGTATCGTAATATCCATAATATAAAAATCATCTTTTTCCTTTGGCTGGTACACACGTACTGTCTGCACCTCGGTCATAGGAATGGTTTCCGTTTTATCCTTTTCAAAGATCACGTGTTCATGCAGTACCTGGTACTCGCTGAATACAGGGCCATCATTCACAGAAATGAATTTTGAGAAGCGAACGGTTCCCTGTTTGCCGTTCAGGTTCCAGAAATCGATCATTTTGCCCTTATATAGTACATGCGTCCATGGGTTCCACAAACCGTAATGATGATAGTGATCGGGTGCATTAATGCGTGTTAAGGGTTGTCCGTGCGGTGCATACAAAGGATGAATAAAGCCGCTGCGCTTAAATACAGTATCTATTCCCGGGGGAGGATAAGAAGTGGCAAAATGATAGTTCACCAGGGGTTTTCCATGTGCCTGCAAACTTAGGCTGCCATTGGCCTTGATAAAATTGGGAGAAGCAGTTTGATTGGCTGAAGCATTGATCTTTTCTATGATCGCATATTCATGAACAGCCTTTTTTTCTTTACCCGAAAGCACCATCCAATGCAGAAAACGTTTTCCTTTTTTTTGAATCTGTGCAGCTATCGGGAGCTTTTTACCGTCTTTTATCTCTACAAGGGCGATCATTGAATCAGGCGCCTGCGTGAGTTTGTCAAGATCGATGGATTGCGGAGCCAAAATTTGCTCCAGGGTAGCAGAAAGAGAAAGTTTAAAAGAAACGAGTATTTTTTGCGAATAACCGGTTGCTGTATATACAGAAAAAAAGATAACCAATACTAAAAATGGGTAGTTAATTCTTCTCATACCGCAATCGATTGCATTTTTGGGGCGAAAAAGCGTAAGCAACGATTAAATTTACTGCTAACTCACTGGCAATGATTGCTTAATCTACGAAAACCTTTTCGTAGAAATAGTCTCAGAAAATCGACGCAATCGATTGATACTTCAAAAACTATTTTAATTTAACATCTTATTAATAGTATGCTTAAAAACACCGGGACCGATTGCCCGGAGCTAACTGTTATTCATCAAAACCAACTTGCCATTATGAACAAACATCCGCATGTTTACAAAACAGCCGCGGGATCAGGCGTACTACATTTCGTATGCTTTGCGATCCTACTTTGTTCCTTTGCAGTAACGGCGAAAGCCGGATGGAAGGAACCCAATTTACCCTCACCTTTTTTTGCGCCACCGGCTACTATTACCGGTAAAGTAACAGATGCAAAAAATGCACCTTTGGAAGGTGTAAGCGTTATCATTAAAGGGAGCAAGAGAGGTGCAACCACCAATGCAACCGGTTCTTTCACCATTGCCAATGTTCCTGAGAATGCAACACTTGTATTTAGTTATACAGGTTATGCAGATAAGGAAGTTGTTGTAAAAGGTACCGCACCTCTTACTGTTTCACTGACAGAACAGGTAACAGGATTGAATGATGTGGTTGTGGTAGGTTATGGTACGCAGACTAAAAAAGATCTGACCAGTGCCATCACCCAGGTAAAAGCAACACAACTGGAAAACGAAAATCCAAGATCTGTACAGGATCTGTTACGCGGTAACGCACCGGGTCTTGATGTAGGTTTTGATGCCAGCACCAAAGGTTCCAATGCCAGCCTGTTGATCAGGGGTAAAGGTACTCTGACTGCCGGTTCAGGACCATTGATCGTAATGGACGGAGCCATTTATAGTGGTAGTGGTCTTGAGGATATCAATCCAAATGATATCGCCACTGTGGATATCCTCAAAGATGCGAGTGCCGCAGCGGTATTCGGATCAAGGGGTGCGAACGGGGTCATCCTGATCACTACCAAAAAAGGTAAAGTAGGAAAACCCATCATTACTTTTAACGACAATATTGGCTTAAATAAAGTTGAGAAAAAACCACACCTGCTCACTGGCCAGGAGTTCGTACAATGGCGCTCTGATGTAATCTGGGCCTTCAATGGTTTCGACTCAACCTCAAAACCAGGAGTAAAGTATAAATTCTGGGATCCATCCAAACTGCCTTCTACTATTACACAGGCACAGTGGCTGGCACTGGATAACTCAACTGTTGACCCGGTTACAACCTGGTTAACACGTTTGCGTATGAAACCAATCGAGATCACCAATTACCTCGCAGGTAGAGAACTGGATTGGCAGAACCTGATCTATGCACAGAATGCCATGCAGCATGATCATACAATAAGCATTTCACAGAGAAAGGAAGACTTCAACTACTATCTTTCTTTGGGTTACCTGGATAACCAGGGTGTGACAGTAGGTGACAGGTACAAAACACTTCGCGCACGTTTGAATGTTGAAGCGAATGTTGCCAAATACCTTACACTGGGACTGAACGTTCAGTTTGCTGAAAGAGATGAGAGTTCCCTCCCTATCGATCTGAATACCGTATTACAAACCACTCCATGGGGACAGTTATACGAAGCTGATGGGGTTACTTTACGCGCCAGCCCGAATGATGATATCGGTAATAACTCAAACCCTTTCATACCGCAGAGATACACCGACCGTTTATACAGGTACGATAATATGTTTGCTACGCTTTCTGCAAAAGGTAAATTGCCATACGGCTTCTCTTATGAAGTACGTTTCTCTCCAACCTTTAACAGCTACAGGCAATTCAACCACCAGCAGGCAGCGAATCCTTTGCTGTTGGCAAGAAAAGGTATTGTTGACAGGACACAGGGAACAACGTATAACTGGACCAATGATAATATCCTTAACTGGAACGGCAAATTTGGTAAACATACCATTGGAGCTACTTTCCTCTTTAATGCAGAAAAGAACCAGGCATGGAATACATCCGTTCACGCAGAGAATTTTGCGCCGAATGATAATCTGAGTTTTGATGCGATCCAGTCTGCTACCTTACCACTTACAGGAAGCAGTACAGATACCTATACCACAAGGGATGCCTTGATGGCTCGTTTAACTTACAATTACAACAACCGTTATTTCCTTAATGTAACCGAAAGAAGAGATGGTTTCTCCGGCTTCGGTTTGAACAGTAAAAGGGCAAACTTCACTTCAGCTGCTATTGCCTGGGCGATCAGCGATGAGAACTTCATGAAGAACACCTCACGCTGGCTCGACTATGCGAAACTGAGGGTGTCTTACGGTGAGAACGGAAACAGTTCTATCGATGCATTCCAGTCACTGGCTACCTTAGGTTCAGGTTCATACGTATATGTAACACCAGGCGGTGTTGCCAACAATGTGATCAGCGTATTCTCTGCCAACCTTGCCAATCCTGGATTGAAATGGGAAAGAAAACTCGCTACCAACTTTGGTCTTGACTATTCTATCCTGAAAGGACTGATATCTGGTACCATTGATTATTATCAGTCACGTACAAAGGACCTGTTGGTTAACCGTACCTTACCAAGTGTTACAGGTTTTGGTAGCATCCTGACCAATCTTGGTGAGGTGCAGAACAATGGTTTCGAAGTTAGCATAAGCTCGCAGAACATGAAGCGTCCTAATTTCGAATGGAGGTCTACGCTTGGATTCTGGATCAACAGGAATAAGATCATTCACCTGTATGGTGCTACACCTGATTATGATGCAACCGGAAAACAGATCGGAACTTCTGAAAAGGATGACCTGGTTAACGGATGGTATATCGGACATGATATCTCTGACCAGTACAATTACACAGTAGTTGGCGTTTGGCAGGCAAATGAAATAGCTGATGCCAAAAAGTATGGTTACAAGCCAGGTGATATGAAATTACTGGATGCCAATGGAGATGGCCAGTACTCGATCGCAGATAAACAATTCATCGGCACTACTACTCCTAAATTCTCATGGAACCTGAGAAATGAATTCAGGATCTACAAGAATTTTGATCTGTCATTCACGCTGTATGCAAGAATGGGACAGATACAGAATAATGATGAAGCGAAAAACGTTGACAAGTTTTACGATCGTGCTAACTTCTATCAAAGGCCTTACTGGACTCCAACCAACCCGATCAATGATTTTGCAGCGATCAACTCAAACGCAGGTGGACCAGTTAGCTGGAACGTTCTCAGGAAATCTTCTTTTGTTAGGTTAAGCAATGTTAGTCTTGCATACACAGTTCCTTCAGATGTAACACGCAGATGGAAAATTGAAGGACTGAAAGTATATATGAACGTGGTGAATGCTGCTGTATTTACCAACTGGTGGTATTTCGATCCTGAGAATAAAGGACCTACCCCAATCCAATACAATTTTGGTTTAAACCTTAATTTATAAGCTAACCTCCAAAAACAGATAGAAATGAAGAACAACATATATAAATTAACCATCATCGCATCGGTCACATGCATCGGTATGATGGTGTTGAGCAGTTGTAAAAAAGACTGGCTCGAACCAAAACCCCTTTCAATCTATGTACCTGAAAATACATTGGTTGATATCCAGGGTTTCCGGTCCGCCATTTCTTCCATATCAAATAATATCCGTCCTGAGTGGTATGGTGATGCCTCACCAAATATCTCTGAACAGATCTTTTCCGAAGAGTCCGTAGAAGGTACCGATGATAAAGCCGGTCCTGCACAGAACCTCGATGTACAGATCAGGCCGGATGCCCAGTTGAATCACACTGACTTTAATAAGATCGGTTATTTCTGGGACAGGCAATATGTTACCATCCGCGCAGCGAATGTGGTCATCAGCCGCTTACCGGCCGCAACTGCTATTCCTGATGCTGATAAGAATGTATTGCTGGGACAGGCTTATTTCTTAAGGGCCTATGCTTATTACCGACTGGTACACCAGTTTGGTGATATCCCTTGCCCTATCAAGGAAGTAACTTCAGCAAAAACGGATTTTGCTACGGTTAAAAGAGAAGTCATCCTTCTGAAAATGAAAGAGGATCTTGACTTCGCCGTTAAATGGGTTCCTTGGGTAACAGATAAAGGTGATGTTAACCGTGGAGCGGTTTATCACCAGCTGGCAAAGATCAACCTGGCTTTAGGCTTATTTGATGAAGCCATTACAGCAGCAACAGCAGTGATCAACCAGGGAACGTTTAAACTGATGACTAACCGTTTCGGTGTTGATGCCGGTGTAGCAAGCAGAAATGTAACATGGGATCTTCACCGCCCGGATAACAAATCGGCTGCCGCTAACACGGAAGGATTGTATATTGTAACGGACCGTTTTGGTACACCAGGCGCATTTGCAGGAGGTATAAAAACCATGCGTAATGCTGCTCCCGGTATCTCTATCGGAACCAATATAGTAACCAATTTGAACAAAGCAGGTATCTCTGCCGCTTCGGGTGTTGAGATCGATCTGATGAATATCTATGGACGTGGTATCGGCCGTTGCCGTTCTACCCCGTATTATTACAAAGACATCTGGGATGATGTGAAAGACCAGCGTCACGACAGTACTTCAGGTAACTGGATGTATATGGAAAACCTGCGTTACAGCAACCCGGCACTGAAAGGCGTTGA
>JAZKBT010000012.1:0-52908 GCA_040388475.1 Bacteroidota bacterium
TTTTTTATGAATAATACAACCTCGTTCAAACCAACGCTTGGCCTCTTTGATGCCACAATGATCGTAGCAGGAAGTATGATCGGTTCCGGTATTTTTATTGTTAGTGCCGATATCACCCGTAATGTGGGAAGCGCAGGCTGGTTGATTGCTGTTTGGCTGATCACCGGTTTCATGACGCTCACTGCAGCCCTGAGCTATGGTGAATTGAGTGCGATGTTCCCAAAAGCAGGCGGGCAATATGTGTACCTCAAAGAATCCTATAATCCTTTGATCGGATTTTTATATGGCTGGAGTTTTTTCTCTGTGATACAAACTGGAACCATTGCCGCAGTTGGTGTAGCGTTCTGTAAATTCGCAGGCTATTTCTTTCCATCGCTTGAAATGGTTGACGCGAATATTCTTTTTAGTATAGGGAGCATACATATACATACCGCACAGCTTGTATCCATCCTGCTGATCGTCTTTCTAACTTTTATCAACACAAAAGGGGTGAAAGGGGGCAAGTTGATCCAGACAGTTTTTACCGTAACAAAACTATTATCACTGTTCGGTTTGATTGTTTTTGGGTTAATGATGGCGAAGGGCGAGGTGTGGAATGCAAACTGGACAAATGCCTGGCAGATGCATTCTATTACAGCGGGTGCCGATGGTGCCAGCACTTCAGATATCCTGATGCCTTTAATGGGAGCAGCAGCTGTGGGTGCTATTGCAGCGTCAATGGTAGGTTCTATATTCAGCAGCGATGCATGGAACAATGTAACCTTCATTGCAGGCGAGATCAAAAATCCAAAAAAGAATATCGGGTTCAGCCTGTTCCTCGGAACATTGATCGTAACCATCATTTATGTTTCCTGTAACCTGATGTATTTAGGTGTGTTGCCTTTACATGATATCGCTTTCGCCAAATCCGACAGGGTGGCTGTTGATGCATCTAAAGTAATTTTTGGCGATGCAGGGACATACGTGATCGCCATCATGATCATGATCTCAACTTTCGGATGTAATAATGGATTGATCCTCGCCGGTGCGCGCGTGTACTATACAATGGCGCAGGATAAATTATTCTTTAAAAAAGCAGGCAGGCTGAATAAGAATGCAGTACCGGGTTGGGCATTATGGGCGCAATGTATCGTAGCCTCTCTTTTATGTTTAAGTGGAAAATATGGCGACCTGCTGGATATGGTTTCATTTATTGTTGTCATATTTTATGTACTCACCATCGGTGGTATTTTTATTCTCCGGAAAAAAATGCCAGACGCAGAAAGACCATACAAAGCATTTGGTTATCCCGTATTGCCGGCATTGTATATGCTCATGGGTAGCGCATTCTGTATAATGCTGATCATCTATAAACCACAATTCACCTGGCCAGGTCTGATCATTACACTGATTGGTATTCCTTTATACTATATAGCAGTTAGCAGTTCTAAAAAAACGGATTAATGAATTTTGCCGATTTATTTACCAGCTTTTCCAATGTCAAGGTTGCCATTGTTGGCGATGTAATGCTGGATACTTACTGGTGGGGCAATGTAGAACGGATCTCTCCTGAAGCACCTGTTCCGGTTGTGGCTTTAAAGAAAAAAGAATTACGCATAGGCGGCGCCGCGAATGTGGCACTGAACAGTGTATCACTCAGTGCACAGACAACTATTATTTCTGTGATCGGGAAAGATGATGAAGGGAAGGAGTTGATGAGACTGCTCGGAGAGAGCCTGATCAATACCTCTTATATCATCTCTTCCGATAAACGCATCACCACCAACAAAACACGCGTGATGAGCCGTAACCAGCAGATGATGCGGCTGGATAAAGAGATCACTGCCGATCTTGATAAGGACCTGGAAGACCAGTTACTGAAAAAAGTAAAAGATTATTTTACAGCACACAAACCTGATATACTCATCTTCGAAGATTATAACAAAGGTGTGTTAACCGCACGCGTGATCAGTGAACTGATCAAACTCTGTAAGGAATACAATGTGGTAACAAGCGTTGATCCTAAAAAGAAAAATTTCCTTTCATTCAAAGGTGTTACCATATTCAAACCCAACCTGAAAGAAGTAAGAGAAGGATTGAATTTACTGGTTGAGAACATCGATCTTTCTTCATTAAAGGGAATGCACAAAGCATTACAAGAACATCTTCAACATACAATATCATTCATCACGCTCTCAGAAAAAGGCGTGTTCTACCAGCAGGATGAAGAAGTAAAAATAATCCCCACCCATATCCGAAACATCGCCGATGTAAGCGGTGCAGGTGATACAGTGATTGCTGTTGCCTCATTGGTATACGCCACTACAAAGAACATGCACCTCGCTGCAGAAATGGCCAATATTGCCGGTGGATTGGTTTGCGAAGAAGTAGGAACTGCTCCGATCAATAAGGAGAAGTTGTTGCATGAGTGTGAGTTACTATTAGGAGAGTAATTACTTATGTTGAATGTTGAATTTTAAATGTTGAATGAGGTACGCACAAATCATTCAACATTTAAAATTCAACATTCAAAATAATTGACCTTAGACAACCTCAAAGAAAGCGAACTACGTCTTGAACCTTCTCTAACAATCCCAGTCATTTATTCAATTTTCTCAGTCACCTAAATAACTATTTTCGCCCTATGGCAGACTTTACAATCGTGATACATGGCGGTGCAGGAACCATCCTGAAAGAAGATATGACCCCTGAACTGGAGAAAGCATATTTTGAAGGATTACAACAGACACTCGACATCAGCTATGCCGTACTCGAAGAAGGCGGAACTGCCATCAATGCTGTAAAAGCTGCACTTGTATTACTCGAAGACAATGTATTATTCAATGCCGGCCGCGGTTCTGTATTTACCAAAAAAGGGGTACAGGAAATGGATGCGGCCATCATGGATGGTATCGATCTTTCTGCCGGTGCAGTAGCCGGAGTTCGCAATGTGCGCAACCCGATCGAACTCGCCATGGAAGTCATGCGTAACAGCAACCATGTTTTTCTCAGTGGAAAAGGTGCCAATGATTTTGCCATCAAACAAGGTGTGAAATTAGAACCGGATGAATATTTTTTCTCCCAGTTCCGCTACGATCAATGGAAAGCAATCCGTGATTCAGATAATTATTCCCTCGACCATACCCATCATCACCTTGATGAACTGATGCGTGATAAAAAATTCGGCACGGTTGGCGCCGTTGCCTGCGACAGACAGGGTAATCTTGCCGCGGCCACTTCAACTGGTGGGATGACCAATAAAAAATATGGAAGAATAGGTGACAGCCCGATGATCGGTTCGGGAACTTATGCAAATAATAACACCTGCGCCATCAGTTGCACCGGCCATGGAGAGATCTTTATCCGCGCCGTAGCGGCATACGATGTCAGCTGTTTAATGGAATACAGAAAGCTTAGCCTCCAGGAAGCAATGGATGTGGTAGTAAACGATAAACTGCTGAAAATGGAAGGTGAAGGAGGTATGATAGGCGTTGATGCACAAGGTAATATGGGCATGGTATTCAACAGCGCAGGTATGTACCGGGGAGCGAAAAATAGCAGGGGTGCGAACGAGGTTTCCATTTATAAATAGTTTATATTTGGGTAGCACGTATATGAACATGAGAAAATGAAAGGAGCTACTTTTGTAGCTCTTTTTTTATGCGGTCGGGACGCTGAAACGGTCCGACCGTTAAAAACCACCACATGAAAAAATATGCAGTAATTGTAGCAGGCGGCAGCGGACAAAGAATGGGTGCCGCTATGCCCAAACAATTCCTGCTGCTGCAACAAAAGCCTTTGCTATGGTATTCGTTGCAGACCTTTTTACAGGCGTTTGATGAT
The DNA here is from genome assembly GCA_040388475.1 of Bacteroidota bacterium. Classification (GTDB taxonomy): domain Bacteria; phylum Bacteroidota; class Bacteroidia; order Chitinophagales; family Chitinophagaceae; genus Sediminibacterium. Next base: position 3,823 of record JAZKBT010000012.1, read on the forward strand.
CTGCAGATCATCCTTGTACTTCCCAAAGAAAATTTAACCGAAGGCGAACAGATCGCAAAAGATCTTGACGCAGAAAACAGGATCATGATCACCACAGGTGGTGCCACGCGTTTCCATTCCGTACAAAACGGACTGGCTTTGGTTGAATCACCTTCTGTTGTTTTTGTACATGATGGTGTACGCTGCCTGGTAAGTAAGGACCTTATCCATCGTTGTTATGAACAAACGATTGAGAAGGGGAGTGCCATTCCCGCAGTAGCTGCAACAGATAGTATCCGCATCGCCAACGGAACGGATCATACGGTTGCAGACAGGAACCATGTCCGCATCATACAAACCCCGCAAACATTTTTAAGCGCGATACTTCTTCCTGCGTTCAATACAAATTACCAGGAGTCATTTACAGATGAGGCAACTGTGGTAGAAGCCTCGGGGCAAAAAGTATTTTTGATAGATGGAGAATATGAGAACATTAAAATAACACGGCCCGCAGATCTCTTGATCGCTGAACAGATATTGGCATCACGTACCGCATAGAAATTTCAATAAGAGCTTAGGAGAAAAAGAGTGTAGTTAGAGGGATCCCTCCTTATCTCTTTCTCTCTTGTTCTTCTCTTATTGAAACCTACTTCTTCAAAAGCTTTATCGGCCACGAGTAACCATTATAGTGATAATGAAAATAAGGCTGATTTGCTGGTCCGAAATGCTCATAGAACTCTCGCACACCCGGCAATTCCGACCCTTCAAAATCAAACAGCAAAGATTGTCCCGCAAATTCATGTAACACCTGGTTGAGCAGAAAATGATTGGCTTCTTTTTCTCTTCCTTTTGAGGTAGTGGTGTTCATGATATTATAAATACGCTTGTTGTCTTTTAAAAAGACTCCGATAGCCAGAATTTCATCTTTATACATGGCAGCTCTTGCAAAACATTGGTCAGTATGAGATAACGAATCGCATAACAATGCAAAATGTTTGTAATCCTTTTCCTTGATATGTTTCATCCTTTCATGATAATGGGAATGATACATAGTAATGCCATCGGAAATAGCAGCCTCTTCATACATAAAGGATTCATGTGCTGCTTTACGGATATTCTCTTTCAGGTTGTTTTTATAATTTGATTTGATCTGGTCATAACCCATCGACAGATCGATCGTAAAATTATTCCGTGGAATAACAGGTAGTAATTGTTGGATATTGGTATTTGCAAAATTGAAATTCGCATCAGCCAGCGGGAAGAATTTATAGAATAGTTTTAAGATCCTTTGCAATTCTTCTATGGAAGCTTCACCTACAATTCCAAGCTGTTGCATAAAGGGTGGGGTGTAGCCATATCGAATACGCAGCTTTCTTTTCCAGGGTAGTGCCATTACTGCTGCATAATCATCAATCACTATTCCATGCCAGTTTTTCGACATGGCATTTAGATACGCGGTAGATGAGTAGATCAATCCATTGGCATGGTTGGCAACGCAGTGATCCCACTTACCCGAATTGATATGCTTTGAAGCCAATATTTTGATTCTGTGTTTCATTAATTAAATAGAGAAGATTGATAGTTAAAAGTTAAGCATTAAAACAAAGAGTGCCTCAGTTTTTGAACTAACCGTAAAATACGGAAACCCTGCTGTTAACTTTTAACTCTGAACTCAATACTGCAATATCTGTTCCGCTAAAAAATTATTTACCCTTGCCTGATAAGATAATGCGCAAAGTGTGCATCATGATCTTAAAATCGAGGAGAAGAGAAGCGTTCTCTATATACATCAGGTCATATTCCATGCGCTCAATCATTTCTTCCACACTTGATGCATAGCCAAACTGTACCATGCCCCAGGAAGTAAGCCCGGGTTTTGCTTTCAACAGGTAACGGTAATACGAGGTCTGTTTCATTACCTGGTCTATGTATTCCTGTCTTTCAGGTCTTGGCCCGATAAGACTCATATCGCCTTTAATGATGTTCCATAATTGTGGTAATTCATCCAGCCGCCATTTACGCATGATCTTTCCCCATTTTGTAATACGGGGATCATGATCGCTTGATAATGCGGGCCCGTTTTTTTCCGCATCGGCCACCATACTGCGGAACTTGTAAATGGTAAAAGGTTTCCCCCTATAACCGATCCTTTCCTGGCTGTAAAAAATTCCGCCTTTGGAAGAAAGGGCCGTCCTGATAGCGATAAATAAAAGGAAAGGGCTTAAGATGATCAAACTGGTGATCGATAACAGGAGATCGATCAGCCGTTTTACATTTTGTTCACGGGGTGATAAAGCGCTGCTTTGTATATCGATGAGTATGGCACCCAATACATTATTGGTTTTTACTGAACCTGAGATAATATCAAGCGTGTTGGGAACGAGTTTAATGTCTACATCTTTTTGCGCAAGCTGGTTCACCAGTTCTTCGGTTAATGGATCTTGATTTTTGTCCAGCGATAATATCACTTTCTCTATTTTGTATTGATCGATCAATGTATTCAATTGCTGTATCGTGCCAAAATGGGGGATCCATTTGCTAAGGCCGTTTTTTACTTCATCCGTAACTGTTACAAATCCCAATGTTTTAAAACCGAGATAACTGAAATTCTTGTTCAGTTCTTTATAGAGTTTAACGGCATGTGGATTGTTGCCTACAATAATGGTATTAAAGAAAATATCACCCTTTGTTAACGCTTTCTTTACACGATAAAGAAGGAAGCTTCTCCCGAAAAAAACAAAACTGAATTGCATGATGAAATACAAGGCTACAGATCCTGTGCTTTGTATGTTCGCTTCCAGACCCAATAACCCGATCAGCAGGCACCCAAGAAATGTGTAGATAAGTGTGGAGCTTAATTCGTTCAGTCTTGATTTTTCATAAAGCGAGCGATGATAACTTCCGGCAAAAGCATAGAACAGAACCCATCCTGCGGCGATAGCGCCTGTTTTTACGAGTATAGGATTGGTCAACTCAAGCGACTGGACCTTTGTTGCATACAGTAAAAACGTAACTACAGAAAAAATGTAATCGCTGATAAGATACCAGGTGATATTCTTCTTTCTGTTACTCATTGGCGTAGGTGGTTAATAGTTTGGACGGTGCCAATTATTAACTTTTAACTATTAACTATTACACAAGTATGCTGGTATTATTGATCTTATCAAGAATCTGATGCGCCACTTCCATCGCAAGAAAACCATCGAGTTCACTTACAACAGTAGGTTTGTTATTGATAATGGAATCTACAAATGCTTCCAGTTCCAGTTTAATGGCATTCAAAGGTTGTATCACAGGATTGGCGATGGCAATGGTCTTTTTCCCATTCTGTGTTTCAATATCAAATGAAAAAACATTGATATCGTTTTCCTGTTTCAGTTTAATGATCTCGGTTTTCTTTTCAAGAAAATCAATACCGAGATAAGCATCTTTCTGGAATAAACGCATCTTCCGCATTTTCTTCATACTGATGCGGCTGCTGGTAAGATTGGCCACGCAACCATTATTAAATTCGATACGCACATTCGCGATATCTGGTGTTTCTGTCATTACGGCAACACCACTTGCTGAAATATGCTTTACATCACTTTTTACAAGGCTTAGGATGATGTCGATATCATGTATCATCAGGTCCAGGATCACACTCACTTCTGTTCCGCGTGGATTGAATTGCGCGAGCCTGTGCACTTCAATAAACATGGGATTGAGTGCCATGTCTTTGATAGCGAGATAGGCAGGGTTAAAACGCTCTACATGTCCTACCTGCATTTTAATATTCGCTTCCCGAACCATGCTTACCATATCCCGGCCCTCCTGTATGGTATGTGCCAGTGGTTTCTCAACAAAAACATGTTTGCCCTTGCGAATGGCCTGCATGCAGATCTGGAAATGATGATCCGTTGGTGCGATCACATCAATGATATCACAGGCATCCATCAGTTTCTCCTCATCCATGAAACGTTTCAGCCCGTATTGTTCGGTAACCGCTTTTGCATTATCGTTATTGGGATCAAAAAAACCCACCAGTTTAACACCCTCAATCTCCTTCCAGTTATTCAGATGGAACTTGCCCAAATGGCCTACTCCAAAAACACCTACTTTAAGCATAGCAATTAGCTTTATTAATAATGGGTAAATATAATTATTCAGTCAGGCTTATCACGCAAAGGAACAAAGATGTGGATATTATACCTGCTTTAAAACAGCCAGTAGCGGTAAATCCGGACTTTATCCTATATTATTGGGCGAATTACGGTAATGAGCACAGTGATCTGTGCTTTGCCGGTGAAAAAACTGCCTGCTACCGGATCAATTGAGAAAACTGGAAACAATATTCTATATATCAGTCATCATCATTTTTTATACCTATATCGGGTATGCAGCTTTGCTATATATCATAGCGGCTTTTCTCAGAACGGTTCGAACAAAACAAAATGAAATCGTATTCACGCCCTCGCTTACATTGATCGTATCGGCTTATAACGAAGAAAATTGTATGGAAGAGAAGATACAAAATTCGTTGGCGCTTGATTATCCTGCCGGTTCGCTGCATTTTATTTTTGTTACGGATGGATCCGATGACCGTACGCCTGCTATTGTTGCAAACTATCCACAGATCAAATTATTACATGCTCCGGAACGGAACGGCAAGACAGCAGCCATAGATCGTGCGATGAGGGAAGTGCGAACCGATATTGTTGTATTCTCGGATGCCAATACTTTATTAAACCACGATGCCTTGCTGCATATCGGCAGGCATTATGCTGATAAAAAAACAGGCGCTGTTGCAGGAGAAAAACGCGTTGATATTACAGGCATTTCAGATGCAGTTTCGGGCGAAGGATTTTACTGGCGCTATGAATCCATGCTCAAAAGATCCGAATCAGTATTGTATTCGGTGATTGGCGCAGCGGGTGAATTATTCAGCATCCGAACAGCTTTGTACGAGTCCCCGCCAGCAGACACAATTGTAGATGACCTGGTGATCTCGATGAAAATTGCAGGGAAAGGTTATCGCATACGGTATGAACCCCTTGCTTATGCAACAGAAAAAGTATCAGCTTCTGTTTCTGAAGAACGGAAGCGGAAAGTACGCATCGCTGCAGGGGGCATTCAGGCAATGCTGCGGTTGCCATTTTTATTGCTGCCATTCCCGCAACCGTTATTGTGGTTTGAATACATCAGCCACCGCGTACTTCGCTGGATGGTTACGCCTTACCTGTTGATAGTAGTATTCCTGCTAAATAACTGGTTAGTGTATTGGCATAATGCGAAAGGCTTAACCGTGATCTTATTATTTGCACAGTTCATTTTTTATGCAATTGCACTTGCCGGTTATCTTTTTCAAAAAAAACAATTGCGGTTCCGGCTGTTTTTTTTACCCTATTATTTCTGTCTCATGAACTATGGGATGATTGAAGGGATACTGCGTTATTTATTTGGCAGGCAAACCGTTAGCTGGGAAAAAGCGGTAAGGCGATAGGGGGTAAGTGTGCCGGGAAAAGTAAAGTTGATTGATATTCAGATATTTATTTGATTTTTTTAAGACTCTTTTAAGTTTGTATGCTAATAATTTTTACTTTCGGCCTTAATAAAAATGAGTAAATTCAGTTTTGTAACTCTTTGGGGAAATTATCTTTCAGTGGGGCAAAATAAATAGAATAACGGTTGATAAATAAACAATTCAACAAAATCTGATGATCAGGAAAGTACTTTGCGTTGATGATGATACGATATCCCTTACCATTTCCCAGCTTTTACTAAAGCGGACAGGCTTTGCATCAGAAGTTGATACGGTGATTGATGGGAGCGAGGCGCTTGAATATTTCGAGAAACTTTTTGCCAATGATCCTGATCCTGTGGGCAATGCGCCTGAATTGATCCTCCTTGATATCAATATGCCGGTAATGAATGGCTGGGAGTTTTTGCAGGAATACAATCCACGTTTTGCTGAAAAACTGGTGAATACACATATCATCATTTTGTCTTCCACCATCGATCCTGAAGATTTTGCCCTGGCAAAGCAATACCCGGTTGTGATGCAGTTCATCAGTAAACCATTAAGCATCGAAAACCTGGAAGAACTCAAATCTGCGCCTTTTATGAAGCAGTATTTTTCTTGACCATCGTCCGAGACTCCTCTGGTAATGATTTTGAATGTTGAATTTTAAATGTTGAATGACTTTCTATGCAAGTACCTTGCATAAATCGGCTTTTAGCCTTTCTTCATACAACATTTAAAATATAGCCTTTAAAATAATATTACGATTCCGGGCATAAAAAAGCCTTGTAGGCATTTCTCCCTACAAGGCTCGTGGTGTTTCTAGGAATTCTAAGATCTTTACTAAGGATGTTGGATATTTAATTACTCCCATTTTCGTTTTGAAGCTTTCACTTCTCTGCTGAATGTGATAGAACAAAATAACATCATCCAGATTCCGCAGCCAATAACAGGTTCTGTTATCTTTTGGTAGCCCTGAGAATTTATATTGTAAGGGTAGCACTACACAGTTGCAATGGATATCGTCAAGTCGTATTAAAAAAAGAAGAATACAAGCGCTCTATCCCAATTTTGTTATCTATATCCAATGTTTTAATAAATTGGGGCTATGAAAACACCCCTAAACTATCTGCGCTCCGGTTATATCAGGAATATAGCCGGGCTTTTCTTTATCGGTATGGCTTTTACGGCCAATGCGGTTATTGCCCAAAACAATCCCGTAGTAGATAACATTGTTAAAGAAGGCACACAAAATTCTCAATTGGAAAAACTCGCCCATGAATTATTTGACAAGATCGGGCCGAGATTAACCGGAACGCCACAAATGAAGATGGCCAATGATTGGGCCGTTGAAAAATACACCGGCTGGGGTATACCTGCACGCAACGAACAATGGGGCGAATGGAAAGCCTGGGAAAGAGGTGTTACGCATATTGATATGGTTTCTCCGCGTATAAAATCACTCGAAGGAACTCAACTTGCCTGGTCTCCTGCAACCAAAAGCAAAGGAGTTACAGCGGAATTGGTCATCATTCCTGAAGTGGCCGATTCAATGGCTTTCCAGGCATGGTTGCCAACTGTGAAAGGAAAGTTTGTAATGGTATCTATGATGCAACCTACAGGCAGACCTGATTATAACTGGAAAGAATTTGCTACGAAAGAGTCGATGGATAAAATGACCAAGGACCGTACGGAAAAAACAACTGCATGGGCAGCACGTATTAAGAAGACCGGTTATTCTGCAAGAATGCTCCAGGTTGTTTTGGAGAAAGCAGGTGCAGCAGGTATCGTAACTAATACCTGGTCGCAGGGGTTTGGTGTTGATAAAATTTTCAATGCTTACACAAATAAAATTCCAACCGTAGATATTGCATTGGAAGATTATAGTATGTTATATCGTTTGGTTGAAAACGGCGACAATCCTGTGATCTCAATCAGGGCAGATTCAAAACATACGGGTACTACGCCAACATTCAATACAATTGCAGAGATCAAAGGAACGCAAAAGCCTGATGAATATGTAATGATGTCTGCGCACTTCGATTCATGGGATGGTGGAAGCGGTGCTACCGATAATGGCACCGGAACATTAACCATGATGGAAGCAATGCGCATTCTGAAAATCATCTATCCAAATCCCAAAAGGACGATCCTTGTAGGACATTGGGCAAGTGAAGAACAAGGATTGAACGGCTCACGTGCATTTACCGAAGACCATCCTGAAATGATGAGTAAAATACAGGCATTGTTTAACCAGGATAATGGTACGGGTCGTGTGGTAAATATTAATGGAGCAGGTTTTAAATATTCAGGGGATTTTCTTCCGAATTGGTTAGCAGCTGTTCCAAAAAGCATGCGTGATTCTATCCGTACAAGTTATCCCGGATCACCTGCCGGTGGAGGATCGGATAATGCGTCTTTTGTTGCAGCCGGTGCACCCGGTTTTTCATTGGGTGCGTTGAACTGGTCATATTTTAATTATACATGGCACACCAATCGCGATACCTATGATAAAGTGGTATTTGATGATTTGCGTAACAATGCTATCCTTACTGCGATACTGGTTTACATGGCTTGTGAGGATCCTAAATTTATGCCGCATGATAAAGCAGACCTTAACCAGGCTCCGCCAGCTGGTGGTGCACCGGGTGGAAGAGGTGGCGGAGGACGCGGACCTGCTACCTGGCCTGCGCCGGTAAAAGCGATCCGTAAAGGACCTGTGGCTCCTGTGAATTAAGTTTTTTTACTATTTAGCGCGAACGCCTAACAGCTGGTGCAGATGATTCTGTACCAGTTTGTTAGGCGTTCAACTTTTGGAAAGTTTCAAACTTTCCAAAAGTTTTTTCAAAAAAACATACCTAAATGTTTGTTCGTACGAATTATTTCCTACCTTTAATTCATGAAAGAACAAAATACCCCCGGCATTGAGCCAACGAAATCAGAACTGGAGATCCTGCAGGTATTATGGGAGCACGGTCCATCAACAGTAAGATTTGTAAACGACTCTTTGAACGAACAGAAACGAGCTGTTCAATACACGTCTACTTTAAAGCTGATGCAGATCATGGTGGATAAGAAATTACTTACCCGCGATGAATCGCAGATGAAACATATTTATATCCCTGCAGCAGAAGAACAGGTAACCAAGAATTATTTGCTGGAGCGTTTTGTTGATACGATGTACAACGGATCTGCCAGCAGCCTGCTGATGCAATTGCTAGGTAATAAAAAAACATCAAAGAAAGAGTTAGAGGCGATAAAGGAGCTTGTAAAAAAACTTGACAAGAAATAGATTTTGAAATTTTTGAATTGGGAAATTGGGAAATTTCTTCGCGGGCGTGAGCTCTAATCAATTTCAAAATTTCCCAATTCCAAAATTCCAAAATAAAAATAATTAAGTCATCCTAAACATACTACCAATGGACCTTTCCTTCATGCAAAACGAACTCGTACTGGCACTATGCTGGACATTGATCCACTCTTTGTGGCAGGGGCTTTTACTGGCGATCCTTACCGGGGCCGTAATGATTGGTACACGCAAATCCAATGCACGGAAAAGATATGGGTTGTTGACTTTTTTATTCTTTCTTTTTATCGCTGTTGCAGCAATCACTTTTGTAAAAGAACTTCAGTCAGCCAAAACAAACACAGCTTCAGCTATATCTTCAACGGTTCTTCCGAAAACCGCGCCTGCTATTATTGATATTTCATCTTCGGGTGTAAATGATTATACGATAAGTCAGTCCCTGGCAGATCGTTTCAAAGATTATTTTAATACACATGCTTCGTTGATCGTTATGATCTGGTTCGTGATCTTTATTGCGCGGTTTATCAGGTTTACGGCTAACCTTGTTTATGTACAACGGTTAAAACATTATAAGACCTATGCACCACCTGTTGCGTGGAAGGATAAAGTGAATGAGCTGGTATTGACATTAGGCATCAAAAAACAAATACAATTGCTTGAATCGGGTGTGGTAAAAGTGCCCGTAGTAATGGGCGTACTGAAACCCGTGATCCTGTTGCCATTGGGGTTGCTTGCGCATTTGCCGGCAGATGAAATTGAAGCGATCTTATTACATGAACTCGCGCATATCAAACGCAGGGATTATTTTATGAACCTGCTGCAGAGTTTTGCAGAAACGATTTTCTTCTTCAATCCTGCATTGATGTGGTTATCTTCTATGATCCGCGAAGAAAGAGAGAACTGCTGTGATGATATTGCAATCTCTATCACCAACAGTAAAACAAAATTCATCAATGCATTGATCGCTTTCCAGGAATACAATTTTTCTACTCCCTCATACACAGTCGGTTTTCCGGGAAAGAAAAATCAATTGCTCAACAGGGTTAAACGCATTATCAGCGACAGAAATAAAACACTGAACGCTACAGAAAAAAGCTTACTCACTTTTGGGATGGGTGTATTCATTCTATTTTCTTTCGCGGCAGCAAAGAAAATAAGTCCTGTTGTTACAGAACCTTTAACTGTATCAGTAGATAGTTATAAAGAAAGAGATGGGCAACCTGGAGAAAAGCAAATCGATGCGAGTCTGTTGCGCAAACCAGTAACTGCAAAAGAAGCGATCGTGAGCGCTTTTGAAGACGCTTCTTATTCTCCCGTTGTACCTGAGTTCATTGATACAACACCCAGGAAAATGCTGCCTCGCATCAACTCTGGCAGATCTGTATATGGAGATGAAAGGGCAATGCCAATCAACTTAAAAATGTATTCAGCGGTTTCGGATAGCTTATCGAATTTATTTACTGGGATAAGTATCGATCGTAAAGATGAGGGTGACAATCATAACGAGTTCATTTCCGCTACAAAAAAAGACGGTACGCTGTATAATTTCAGAAAAATAAATGGGATTATCACAGAATTATTGGTGAATGCCAAACCGATCAATCCAAAAGACTTTGCACAATATGAAGCGGTGATCACCGATATAGAAAATGTAGTAAAATACCGCAAACAAAGATCTGAGGAAAGACGTGAACTGGCTGCAGCAGACAGGGAAAAAAGTATGCTCGATAAACAAACAAGATTAAGTGAGAGCAGGTTACGATTGAATGAACAACGTTTACTCGACCAGGAAACAAGACGCATTTCCGCCGATCACAAACGCGAGCTGTTGTTAAACCATAAAAGGTTACAACTTGACAGTTCCTTACTTCATAAACAAAAAGATCGCTTGCTTAATAAGGAAGAAGAGCTTCTCTTAAACCATAAAAGGTTACAACTTGATAGTTCCTTACTTCATAAACAAAAAGATCGCCTGCTTAATAAGGAAGAAGCGCTTCTCTTAGATAAAATCAAACTAAGAATTGCAGAGAAGACAAAACTGGATGTGGCCAGGAAATCAGCAGATGCCGCTAAGACCAGGTTCGATATTAAAATGGATTCGGTCCGAATTTCGAAAAAAGGCGGTTCATATGTTGTTACTGGTGATAAGCTTAAGTTACAATATACAGATCATTTGAAAAAGGACACTATTACCATACACAGCGACATGATCACAATTTCCGATCCCACAGAACGTGACCAGGCGCGTCTCCGCAAACAGGAGGCAATGCGTGAAAGAGCAGCAGAAGATGAATCACGTGTGGAAGCATCTGCAGAAATCATGCGAAACATTATTAAGGATCTCGAAGCGGATGGTATCAGGTTTAATATGCAAACAGGTTGGTTTGCGCTTGATAAGGAAAAGTTTGTTGTGGATGGTAAAAATATCTCAGCCGAACTGCATGAGAAATTCAGGAACAAATACATCAAATCCAAAGATGGATGGGGCTATTATTACGGGCCTATAAAGGTAACCGGGAGAGGTGTTTTCCTGGATTATAAAAACCTGGTGAAATAATGTAACGTTTGGAGAGTTTGTCAGTTATACCAATGCGCAGGCGGTAAGCGCAAAAAGCAATCCCTAATTGAACGGTTGAAAAGCATGTCATTGGTTGGCAAGGCCTGTGGCATGCTTATATCGACCGTTCATATAAAACACATAATTTTTTTTAAAATCAATTCCAACCTTACAGCGGGTAAGGGTTCTTAAGCACGGACATAATACAAGCATATAAAAACTAATTCTTATACATGAAACAGGTATTTACTCTTTTTGCAATCATACTGGCCGTATTTACGGCATCCGCTCAATCGGGTACGATCAGTGGTAAACTCACAGACTCATTGGGTAAAGGGCTTGCCTTTGCAACGGTTACTGTGTTTAAAGCGAAAGATACTGTGATCGTCACATATCGGTTAAGTAATCCTGACGGAGATTTTAAAGTAGGCGGATTACCATTGGATCTTCCATTGCGTGCGATCATTACTTTCTCCGGTTACCAGGCATACAGAAAAGAATTCACACTCACAGCAGGTAATAACAATTTGAATTTTGATACGGTTAAAATGACTGCCACTTCACAATTATTAGATGAAGTGATCGTGATCTCCGAACGCCCACCGGTTTCTATGAAGCATGATACCATCGAATTTAATGCCACTGCTTTTAAAACTTTACCAAACGCATTGGTGGAGGACCTGTTAAAAAAACTACCGGGCGTGCAGGTTGATGCAGATGGAAATATCACTGTGAATGGGAAAGCGGTGAACAGGATCCTGGTTGATGGAAAAACTTTCTTTGGCAGTGATCCCAAGATGGCAACAAGAAATCTGCCGGCAAATATTATTGATAAGGTACAGGTAGTGGATGACAAAGAAGAACTGGCCCGCAACGGCGATGATAATATAAATAATGTAGGAAAGGTGGTGAATATTACTTTGAAAAAAGGAATGAAAAAAGGATGGTTCGGAAAAGTATATGCAGGCGCAGGTCAATCAGAAGGAAATAGCGACAACCGTTTTGAGGCGGGCGGTATCGCCAATGTTTTCCGCGATACATTTCAGATCAGCTTATTAGCGTACACAAACAACCTGAATAAACCCGGCTTTGGTATGAGCGACCTGATGCAGGCGGGTGGACTTGACCGTTCTAACAGCAACCTCAACAGCCGCAGCACCAGTATCTGGACCAATGGAGCAGGAAGTGGTATTTCGATTAATGGTGTAAGCTTTGGCGGAATACAAAACTATGGTGGTATTGCTACCAGCAAAGGTGTAGGATTTAATATGAACCATGCACCGAATGCCAAGCAATCCTTGTTCGCGCAATATTTTTATGGAAATATTTTGATCGACAGGCGCAATGAGACAGATACCAGGCAATATACCGGGGATACGGTGATTAACAACAATACACTGGTAACGGGAACAGTGGTAACACATGCGCATAATATCGGCATCGGTGGAAAATTTAAACCGGATTCGGTTAACACACTCCAGGTTAGCGCAAACTATACGATCGGTTTACAGGATGAAGACAGGTATAGCGCGATCAATAGTTTGAATAATAAATTAGGGCCGCTAAGCAACGGTAATATTTATCAGAACAACCTGGCAAATACATATTATTATCGCCATGCATTTACTTTCACCCATTTATCGCCAATAAAGAAAGGCAGACGTTATACTGTTTTTCATAACCTGGATGTGAATAACCGGTTCAATGATTATTATACCGATTCAAAAACGAGATACATCTATCCAACTACATACGATAGTTTACTGCGGCAGTTGCGTGATGAAGGTGTGCCAAGAACGGATGCGGTTGTTATGTTCAACTACAGTGAGCCGTTGAGCAAAGTATGGAATTTACGGATGGGAGGAAGGTATGAATACAGCAAACTGAATAATGCAATCACCACTTTTAATCCTAATACGGTGAACCAGAAATACGATGTGGTGAACAACCTGCTCAGCAGTAAATTCTTTAGAGAGAGTAATCGTGCATATCTCACAGCAGGTCTTGAGTACAGGAACAAAAATCTCGCCATCCAGCCTTCTGTACGGTTATTGTCGCAAAGCGTGAACAATGTCCTTGCCTCACTGGGAAAACCGATCAGGCAAAAAGGAGATAATATCCTTCCGGGATTGAATATCACTTACAAGGAATTAAATTTTAATTACAACAAGGATATTGCGTTACCAAATTATAATTACCTGATACCTGTTGCAGATAATACGAATCCGTATGTAATCAGTAAAGGGAACCCTGATTTATTACCGACCGAGCGACATAATTTTTCTGTGAATTATTATATTAACAATACAAAGAAGAGCCTGAATATCGGGCTAAATGGAAACGGCGGCTATTCTAAGAATGATGTGATACAGGCCATTACAGTTGATCAGCGGGGCATCCAGACAAACTACCCGATCAATGCAGATGGTACAGCTAATTTTGGTATCAACTACAATATTAACAGGCAGTATAAGAACAACCCGAAATTCATACTGAGCTGGAACTTTGGTGCATGGTATGGCTACAACAAATATAAACTCATGTTCAATGGCGAAAACAGTAACCAGGAAACCTATAACCTGCAACAATGGGGTGGACTGAACTTCAATTTCAACGACAAAGTGGAACTGAACAACAATGGAGGTGTGGGTTACAACTTTACACAATACAGCAGCACACAGTTTAAACCATTAAAGCTGACTACCTATAATCTGAGTTCAGAATTGATCGTTCGCATGCCCAAGCACGTGATATGGGAGAGCAGTTTCGGATATAACAATTATGGAACCGTTACACCGGGAGTTCCCAACAGTTTTACACGCTGGAATGCCGCAATCAACTTTACCATGCTGAAGGATGAAAAAGGGGTATTGCGTATCAGCGTATTTGATATACTTAATTCAGGAAAGAGCATTAACAACTTTGCAAGCAGGAACATGATCACTACCAATACCACCAATGTGCTTTCAAGATATCTCATGGCAACATTCACTTACAATATCCGTGCGATTGGTGGTGCGAAGAAGAAAGTGGGAGGGGAGAGGTTGTTTCTGTTTTAATTAGCATTAGTAGTTAGTAATTAGTAATTGAGAGGCCGCAGGTTCGAAGATCGTAGAAGATCTCAAACTTGCGGCCTTTGGTTTTTATTCCTAACTACTAATTACTAATTCCTCCTCGCCCCGCCACCATTTCTAATCTGCCCCGCTTTCCCACCTCCCGCCTGTCTCAACCCTCTCAATAATCCCGGCATTCTTTGTTGTTTGCCTGCGAACTGGCGGAGATTGTAGGTGAATGTGAGCATGGCATAGCGTGTAAGCACATTGCTTTTTGAATCTACGATTGTGTTACCGGTGATCGTTCTTGTAGCGCTCTGGTTTTGGTTTAACAGGTCAAAAACAGATAGCCTTAATTCGCCAGCTTTGTTTTTGAGGAATTGTTTTGCGATGGAAGGTGTTAATAAAGGAACGCTGGTATTGTATCCATCAGCAAGATTACTGCTGTAGGTGTAATCAAAATCGCAGGAAATGACCCATCCGCTGTTGCTGAAATAGGTAGCTTCCGTTCCGATCGATTGCGAATAATAATTGGCATTTTGAAAAGACTGGAGACTGTTTCTCGCGATGTGATAAGTAGTAGTGGCGCTGAAGTTCATATCAAAATTGTTCTTCAGGTTGGTGGTCCATTTTACGGTTTCACTCAATGAAGTATTTCTTGTGTAACTGCTCAGTTTGTTTACCAATGTTTGTGCCTGCGAATAATTTACATTGGTTGTAAAATTCAGGTTCGATTTTGGGTTACGCAGAGGAAAGCCATAATTCAGGTAACCAGATATATTATAAGTGCCATCGAGATTTACAGAAGTGGTTGTTTTACCTCCGTTTGGATTTTGAATGATGGAACTTTGAATATCATTTACGACCGTGCTTGCATTGATCGTAACAAGGAACACGCGTTGTGTAATTGGGTCAAAAGAATTATACAATATCCGAAGACTATGCGTGAACTGGGGCCTCAGATTTGGATTGCCCACCTGGAAATTAATGGAATCACTGGTGGTGGTCAATGGTTGTAATTGCGATACGCTTGGCTGGCCTGTTCTTCCGGTATAATTGATCCGCAAATTTTTCGATCGCGCAAAAATATACTGGAAGTTAACAGTGGGCGTGAAGTTGACAAAACTGTTCTCTACATTAATATGTTTGGTAGTATTGATGCTGCTTTGGTGTGTGAACTGTATACCAGTCCCCATACTGAAATTATATTTGGGATTTTGTATGCGGTAGTTAACGCTTCCCCTGTCGGATGTATTGGTATAGTTGTACGAATTGCTGAACAGGCTATCGAAACGGGTAAAACCCTTGGTCGCATTATTGAATGAGTAGGTATTGTTCTCAGAAACATTATATGAATAAGAATGATTATAGTTCAGTTCGATCATCTGGTTCTTTGCAATGGGCTCAGTATAGGAAAGAGTTGGACTGAGGCTGAACGAATGAGAATTGCGTTTGTAATACTGGTTGAGCGTATCCGTTTTTGCGATGGGCGTATAAAAATCATTAATGGCATAGTTGAATCCTTCAGCATCATTTGTATTGGCGGATAGATTTACATCCAATGAAAGTGTGCGACCTTTCTTGTTAAAACGGTGTCGCAACTGGAAATTTGTTCCATTGATATTATAACCGTTATTGATTCCTGAAGTATTGTTTACCGAACGGTTAATCGATTTGCCATTGGGGCCAGCTGTTGTTAGCGTAGTAGATGATGATACAGGCGTAGTATGCTGAAAACTGATATTCGGCCTGAACACAAACGAGTTGTTGCTGTCAAAACGGTTTTCTATGTTCAGGTTAATACGGTTATTCTCGTTTTGCCTGATAGATGAACTTGTGCGGTTATTATACGTTGATGAATCTGCAGTAAGAATATTTTCCGTACGGCTTTTACCATCCGTTGCTGTATGCTGGTTATTGTAAAAATAACTGCCGGTAATATCACCTGTTTTGCCCATGGAATTATGGTAGTTCATGCCACCTGCCCAGCTGGTAGTAATACCGCTTCCGGTACCACCACCTCCTCCTCCGCCACCTCTTCCACCACCACCTCCGCCGCGTCCGCCACCGTTACCACCACCTAAAAAATCCTGTGCAGTAAAATTCTGTTTGTTGATATCATTACCCTGCCCATTGATCGTGATCTGCTGATCGCCATTCATTTTTGAGATGTTCACACTTTCATCATAGGTCTCATTGCTGCCTACGCCGGCAACTACTTTTCCGAAATAACCTTTCCGTTTATCTTTTTTAGTGGTGATGTTGATGGTCTTGATCCGGTTGCCATCATCAAAACCCGTGAATTTGCTTTGATCGCTGAGGTCATCAAACACCTGGATCTTATCAACGATATCAGGAGGTAAATTTTTTGTTGCAAGAAGCGGGTCATCACCAAAAAAACGTTTGCCATCAACCAATACTCTTTGAACGGTTTCTCCCTGTGCTTTAATGGTTCCGTTTTTATCAACATCCATACCCGGGAATTTTTTGAGAAGGTCCTCTACCACCGCGTTGGGTTTTGTTTTAAAACTGGATGCATTGTATTCAAGCGTATCATGTTTTATCGTGATGGCCGATTGTGTTACCGTTACATTGCCGAGGTCATTCACCGCCTGTTTCAGGTAAACATTTCCCATATTATTTTCAGGAGATGTTTTTAAAATGCTGATGTTTTTGAAGATAGACTCATATCCCTGGAAACTGATATGCACCAGGTAGGTACCGAATGAAATATTCAGGATCTCAAAACTGCCATCCGCTTTGGTCAGACCAAACAATTCAAGTGTAGAGTCTTTCGGATCGAGAAGTGTAATGGAAGCATCTTTCAGGGATTGTTTGCTGGTACTGTCAACCAGTTTTCCTTTGATGGAACCGGTGGTTTGTGCATTGGAGGTAATTGCCATGCAAAGAAGGAAAAAAGAAAAAACTATTCTCTTCATAAAATGGGTGTAAGCAGCAGTTAAACAAATGACCTTATCAAGGTAAACTGATAAGAGTGTCTATGACCCAAATAATCGGTAATGGTTTAATAAGAATAGGCGGGAATTTTTTGAATGATTTTCGAATTAGCGAATTAGCGGATTTGCGGATTTACAGACCGGATGCGGATTATAATTCGCTAATGCGCTAATCCGCCAATCCGCTAATTGAACAAAGAAAGTTGGTTATCCGGTTTCTTTACAACCAGTTTTCTATGTAACCTGAAAGGGACAGGAATGCCTTCTGAAGTAATATGATACACATCCGTCTCCTTGTATCGCGAAGCAATAACGATTTTGGTATTTCCTGCATGTTGGTTAAACAGGTCCTCTACCAGTTTCGGATCGTTATTATTTTTGGAAAGATGGGCGAGTAACAGGTGACTCATATGAGAAGGGCGGTAATCAAGAAATAATTTTAGCGCCTGTTTATTTGATAAGTGTCCTTCGCCGCCGCGAATGCGTTGTTTCAGGTGATAGGGATAACCACCTTTCTCCAGCATATCCTCATCATAATTTGCTTCGAGAAAAGCGGCATGGCATTTCTGAAAATGATCCACCAGTTGTTCGCAACAAACACCAAGATCGGTAAATACGCCAACATTCACCGAACCAGAACTGATGATAAAACTATGCGGGTCGCTCGCATCATGAAATTTCCGGAACGCAGTAACCGATAAAGAGCCGATCATGATGGGTTGGTGAGCAATAAAAGATTTGACCTTTTCTTTCTCAATTACCAGTCTTCCATGTGTGAGTGTTGGAAGTGTAATGTAAACGGGCAGATGGTATCTTTTGGCAAGTACAGTAACACCTGCAATATGATCGCCATGTTCATGGGAGATAAAAATGGCTTTTACCTTATCCATGGATAGCCCCAGCCTTTTCATTCGTCTTTCTGTTTCGCGGCAGGAAATACCGGCATCTATCAGCACCGCTTCCTGGTCGTTGCCTACATAATAGCAGTTGCCGTTGCTGCCTGAGTTTAAAGATGCAATGAATAGAGACATAGAGGGTTCAAAGTTAGTTCCCCCAACTGTGCCTCTGTGCCTCTGTGTGATATTTTTTTGCACACAGAGGCACAGAGGCACGGTTTTGTTTGTTTTAGTATAAGAGGATTTGGTAATTTGTAGGCCTAATCTTTCATATGACCAGGCAACTTTTTTTTACATTATTCTTTATCGTATCAGGTTTATTTGCATACGCGCAACCCGCAAAGTATACCATCGCCAATGTGCATGCGCATAACGATTATGATCATAACATTCCTTTTACACAGGCCCATGACCTTCAGTTGGGTTCGATTGAAGCGGATGTGTTATGGATCAATGACACACTCTTCGTGGCCCATGGTGCCAAGTACCTGAAACGTGATGTGTTGTTTGAAGGTTCTTACCTGCAGAAGCTGGCAAATTCTGTAAAAGAGAATAAGGGATATGCCTATACAGATACTGCTGCTGTTTTGCAATTACTGATCGATATCAAAACTGATTCACTCCAGACATTAAATGCGGTGATCAGGAGTATTGAAAAATACCCCGCCTTAGTGAACCGTTCTGTGCGTTTTGTGATCACCGGGAACCAGTTGCCGGCTGAGAAATTTGCATCTTATCCCTCATATATTTTATTTGATGGGAAGATCAATGATCCATCTCATATCAAAAACATCGGCCGCATCGGTTTGTTCAGCGCCAATTTTGCGAATTATACCAAATGGAAAGGGGAGGGAGAGATACCTGCGGCTGACCTGGCCCTGTTAAAAAACGATATTGCCAAAGCGCATTCTTTACACCGGCAGATCCGTTTCTGGGGTGTACCGGATAATGCGCACACCTGGCGTATTATGATGGACCTTGGGGTGGATTATATTAATACAGACCAGATAGCGGAAGTGGCAAAGTTTGTGTCTTCTGCAAAATAAGTAAGAGACGATCAGAATAATTTATATCCTATTGCTACACTATAAGAACCAAAATCTTTTTTGGGAGTATTGGTCCGGGCAAATACATTGATATAAGAGGCCTTTCCAGTCCATTTTTTATTTTTTGAAAGGTGAAAACCCAGCGAAGGCTTGATTCCTGCCAAAATCTCTCCGTTGATTAAACTGGACCCGGCGGAAAACGAGAGGTAAAAATTTGGTGTTGGATGAAAAGAATAACCAATAAAGAGGTTTGTCATGCCACGCACTGTGTTGTATATTTTTGGCAAGAGGCTGTCGCTGTTGATCCTGGCAACTTTATCGTCCGCTAAATAGAGATCGGCGGTGAGTTCTATTGTGGGAGTGAATGTTGCTCGGTTATTTAAAAATGCCTGGAACCCAATGCCAATGCCCCAGGGATTGTTGCCCAATGTTTGGTCGTAGATAGTTTGGTTGTATTGAAAAAGTAAATAGCCTGTTGGTTTACGTTGTTGCTGCGCAAAACCTTTTGCGAAAACGAAACAAAGCAGGACTGGTAGTAGTTGCTTTTTCATAATAGCGGTTTTGTTGTTAATTACCTGACACATTGTATGTGGATTTTGTTGCCCCAGGATTTTCATATAACAAACAACCTTGCCGATACCCATCTCTTTTTAATTTGCTATTGGAGCCCGATCCGCCCCATAGGGGCAATATATCGGAAGCTCAATCGTACACGGCAAATGCAAAGCGCCGTAGGTGCGAAATATACCGCACCTGCGGCGCCCGTTTTTTCCCCTGATACATTTTCTACCGATAGGTTGCCCCCCTATGGGGCAATTGGCCCGCAATGAGATCTGGGTTTGGTGTAATGCCGCATTATCATAGCTGAATACTGAGCTGAACGTACAAGTGAGTGACACAACCAAAGCCCAATCAAGGTCCAAAGCCCGGAAAAACTCCAGAAATGGCCTGTTCCAGGGTCAAAATAGCTTTTTTAACCCTTTTTTGAAAAAATCCACCTTTTTCTGTAACCTTACTTTCGCACCGGAGTTCCTTATTGTATATTTTATAACCCTAACAAGAACTGCTTGAACCCGCTTAGTGATAACTCGATCATGCTGAAAGTAAAGAATGGCGACCTGGACAAGCTGGGGCTGCTGTTCGAGCGGCATCATCGTGCACTGTTTGGATTTGTGTTTCATATGACAGGACAGCGGGAACTGAGCGAGGATATGGTGCAGAATGTATTCTACCGGATATTAAAATACAGGCACACGTTCCGTGGCGATGGTGAGTTCAAGACCTGGATGTATCACATGGCGCGCAATGTGATCAATGATAACGGGCGAACATTGAAACGTTCGATCAGGCAACAGGAACTCACGGAGTATAACACAGAAAATGTTGGTGGAGGATTTGCGGCGGATGAATCGATCCATAAAAAACAGGAACTGGCTACTTTACGAAATGCAATGGCCAAATTGAGTGAAGAGAGCAGGGAGGTTTTGATACTGAGTAAGTTCCAGGAGTTAAAATATACAGAGATCGCGGAGATCATGGACATCACGGAAGGCGCGGTGAAAGTAAGGGTGCACAGGGCGATCAGCCAGTTAAAAAATATGTATTTACAAATTGCCAATTAAAAAAGAAACAGATGAAATGTGAAAATGACAAAGAACAGATCACGCTCTGGATCAACAATGAAATGACAGAAGCAGAAAGAAATGCTTTTGAACTTCATTTGGCAGAATGTGCTGAATGCAGGCAGGAAGTAAAAGCGGAGCAAAGCATCTGGAACATGATGAATGAAGTGGCTGCACCACAGCCTTCAGCCGACATGCCTGTGCGTTTCCAGGCGATGCTGGAAGAATACAAGGGATCATTGGTTAAAAAAAGAAATCCTGTAACAGGTTTTATAGAAAAACTGCGCCAGTTGTGGACATTGCAACCGGGGATGCAGTTGGCTTATACGATTGTGTTGATCGTGGTGGGATTAGGAATCGGTTATATCATCAATCGTCCTTCTTCGACTAATAATACCCAGGAGATCGCATCACTTTCGGAAGAGATGCGTGATATGAAAAAGATGATGATGTTATCTCTGCTGCAGAATCCATCTGCCTCTGAACGTATGCGGGGCGTAAGTTTTACCAGTGAAATAACCAGTGAAACAAAAAGCGGCAACAACGAAGTTATCGAAGCATTGCTTTCAACTCTAAATACCGATCCCAATGTTAATGTTCGTTTGGTAACATTGGAAGCATTGACACAATATTCAGATGATGCGGCTGTACGTACAGGCCTCGTACAATCCATTGTTCAGCAGGACTCGCCTATAATGCAGGCCGCATTGGCGGATGTGATGCTGAAACTGAAAGACAAACGATCCGTAAAATCCTTTCAAAAACTATTGCAGCAAAAAGATCTCGATCACTCTATCAGGAATAAGATAGAACAAACCATTACCGGACTCATCTAAAAAAAACATTGTATGAAAAGATTATTTATTCCGCTTATAGCGGGACTGCTACTCTCATGCTCACAATCTCCTGCACAAAACGTAAACCAGGATACACGTGAGAAAGAAAAACAGGAAAAACAGGAAGCAAAAGAAAAGGAAAGGGAAATTGAACGCGCCGAAAAAAACCGCGAACGCGAAGCAAGCAGGCGCCAGCGTTATAACGAAAAATATCCTGAACAATTTAAAGAGCATATCAGCAAGCAATACACTTTGCAGAAAGCAGCCAGCGGATCTGTTGTAATTTATAACCTTGAAGGTTCTATTAAAGTGGAAGGTTATGCAGGAGATAAAGTACTGATTGAAGTAGACAAAACCATTTCTGCCAAAGACAAAGAAACATTAGAGCAGGGTAAGAAGGAAGTGAAAGTTGAATTTGAACAGATAGGAGATAGTGTCGTAGCTTACCTGAAAGAACCATGGGACACGCGCCCACATGACTGGCGCGACAATAGTGACGAATGGAATAACCGCAGAAGGATTGAATACAACTGTGCCTTACAATTTGTTGTAAAAGTTCCGTTCAATGTAAATCTTAAGGTATCAACAATAAATGATGGAGAAATCTTTGTGAAGGACGTAGCCGGAAAATTGAATGTAAACAATATAAACGGTGGCATAGAGATCGTGAATGCAAAAGGCACCACGAATGCACATACCATCAATGGCGATCTGACTGTAAACTATGTTACCAATCCACCTGAAGCATCGAGTTTTTATACTTTAAATGGAAAGTTGACAGCGATTTTTCAACCCAACCTGTCTGCCGACCTGCAGTTCAAAAGTATGAATGGTGGATTTTATACCGATTTTGAGAATACGGAAGTGCTCCCACCGATTGTTACAAAAAACCAGGAAACCAAAGGAAAGGGAACTGTGTACAAACTCAATAAAGACACCAAACTGCGTATTGGTGCAGGCGGAAAACAATTTAAATTCGAAACATTAAACGGAAATATTTATATTAAAAAACAATCATAAACCATTAGTATGAAAACGATGAAAATAATAACAGCATTTGTAGTAACCTTACTCCTGTCGGGCCAGGTAATGGCGCAGGAGCAAAAAGAACAGTTAGTGGTTCCTTTGAGTGAACCGGGTAAGCCTTTTAAACTGAATGTAGGACTCATCACAGGATCGATTAAGGTGGTAGGCTATGAAGGGAAAGACGTGGTGATAGATGTGACCGGAGAAGATAAAAAGAAAAAGGGAGGATCATCAGACAGGTCAGGCGGCATGAAACGCATCACGGCGGGTAATAACCTGGATGTTAGTGCTGAAGAAAAAGATAATACTGTACGGATTCATACAGGTGCTATCAATTCAGGCATAACCCTTGAGATTAAGGTGCCCATGTCGGAAGCTAAAATGAAAGTAAGTACGATTAACGGTGGTGACATTATAATCAGTAATGTAAACGGTGAGCTTGAAACAAGCAATACCAATGGTAATATTACTCTCACAGGCATCAGCGGTTCGGCAGTTGCCAATACGACCAATGGAGATATCAAAGTTTCTTTTAAAACGATCGATGCGAAAGCGGCTATGGCTTTCTCCAGTTTTAATGGAGCAGTAGACGTTACTTTCCCTGCTACTTTAAAAGCGAACGTTAAACTGAAATCCGACCAGGGGGATATTTATTCTGATTTTGATATCGATCCTGATAAGAGCCAGCCAAAAGTAAACAAGACAACTAAAAACGGAACCTACCGCATCAACATTGAAAGCTGGGTTTACGGTAAGATCAATTTAGGTGGACCTGAAGTGATGATGAAGACGTGGAACGGGAATATTTATATCAGGAAAGCGAAGTAGGGGGGTAAGTTAAGTTAAAAGTTAAAAGTGAAAAGTTGAAAATAGAAAGAGGCAGGAAGATGAATCTTCTTGCCTCTTTGTTTGAGATGTATATATGATTTTAAAAAAACATTTACAACTTGAAGTCGCAATTTGCGACTTCAAGTTCTTAACTGTGCCTCCGTGCCTCCTCGCCCGCTAAGCTCAGGCGAGCGGGTGTGTGCAAAATAATATCTACTAGATCAACGCAATACACTCAATCGAAATCAATATCCCTGCCGGGAAAGGCATCACCTGCGGCGTACTCCTTGCCGGTGGGTTTTCTGGAAAGAATTCTGTGTACACTTTGTTCAGTATTGCAAAATCATTGCCGGTTACCATGAAGACAGTAGTCTTGATCACTTTGCTGAGACCGCTACCGGCCTCTTCGAGAATGGACCTGATGTTTATAAAACATTGACGTGTTTGTTCTTCAAAATCATCACTAATGATTTGTCCTGTTGCCGGATCAAGACCTGGTGTGCCGGAGAGAAAAATAAATTTATCTGCGATCATGGCTTGTGGGAAGGCAGTTGACATCCTTGGAGCTTTGTCAGTATTGAAATTCTGCATTTGTGTTGGTTTTATGATGTTAGGCGTTCTAAACCGTGCCTTTGTGCCTTGGTGTGAGAAAAAATTGCACACGGAGGCACAAAGGCACGGTTTGATTGTTCAGAATTATTTCTCTCTCACTATTAGTAACAATCCTTTTCCTTTTTCAACCTTGATATTATCGTTAGTAGAGAAGGTTAACGCGGGTTGAAAGTTTTTGATTGATGGGATCGTGATCGTGGCTTTGGCAGGATCGATACCTAACTTATTCCAGTCTATTTTTAATTGAACGCTGGCATCATCTGCCGCCCAGCTCGCGATAGCGATCATTGCGGAGCCTTTCTTTTTGTAAACAGTAGCAAGCACTTTATCATTAGTAGTTTTTACAGGACAGTTATCGCTCCAGTAACCGATCATCGAAGAACCTTTCATGCCAAAATCGTCCCATACTTTCCAGATAGGGCGTGGATCAGCATTATCGCTCCATGGCATGCGGTTGGTCATGCCGTAGATCATACCGCGCCAGGCATTGCCGCCATCCTGTAGCATTTCTCCCATTAGACCAAAAGGGATTCCGCTTATTTCAGTGAGAAAAAAATCAGGGCCATTCTTTTCATAGTCAAAATATTCACCAAACCATAAACGGTTCAGGTAAGGGAAATGTTCCATGTACAAGTTGGCGCTGTTATTAAAGCCATCACTTTTGTTGTATTGATTGGCTGAATGGAGATCGATGATGCCCGGATGTCCATCCTGCGTTAACACACGTTTCACGCGTTTCATGGTAATGCGGTCGAATGCCACATCATCTAAATAAATACCATCAATGCCAACATTTTTTGTGAGCCAGTTCATTCCCTCCACATAGTAATTGTGCCAGCGGCTCATGCCGCTATTCACAAGGGCGGCATCTTTTATTGTGGGAACAAACCATGCCGCGATATAATCATCTTTCACATGTTCCTGCAACCAGCTGAAACCACCGCCTTTACCAGGAGAATAGATCTCATGACCCAGGCTTCTCAAAGAAAATGTTTCATATGCGTGATTCGACAATTCACGGACCGTATTGTAAATTTTTACTTTCAATCCTTTGCTGTGTGCCTGGTCGATATAGCTTTTCATTTTTTTGTATTCAATGAAAGGATAATTGATCCATGGATTGATCGGTGTGTTATGGTGGATGTTCACAACCGTAGCACCTGTTGCCTTGATCGTATCTAAATTGTCATACTTATGATAGAAACGTGTTTCCCACTGAAAGTCTGTATTGATGGTGTGGAAAGGAGTGATGAGTAAAGTGAAATTAAAATACAACACATCGCCTTTCTTCAGGCTGCGTTCACCTGTGTAATTGTTGGCAAGCATAGAACTTCCTTTGATGCCGACAGTAATACCACCTTTAGCGCCATTGGCCCATGAAGTTGGGAGCAGTAATGGTTTCTGTAAATAGAAATTGGTATTTAACGGCCGCACATATTTTTCATCACGAAGTGAATATTGTAATCCTGCATTAACGGAACCGATCCATGCACCATCCTGGTTCCTGGTCGCTACATCCCATTTCCAGTTAACCGGGTCGGGGCGTTCGCCGCCTTTCTGGTTAAGACCCATTAAATATTTTGCCATTTCTTTTTTGAAAGGAATATGCATGGTAATATCTTTCAATTGCACATCCTGCAAAGCGGTTAGTTTAACTGTATAAGAAGAGAACCCATCGAACTCAAGTGAACCGTTCACATCCATCTGGAGTGTATCGTTTGCAAGAGTTGTTGCCTGCCATTGCATAGTACCGGCTTCCTGTTTGGTAAAAGTTAACCCCTTGCTTTTGAGTGGAAGATTTTTCCCATCCATCCTGGTAAAATGAAAATGGATCGGCTCATACAATAAAGTATTGGGTTGATCGGAGTATCCCGTCATTTCCTGTGTAAAGAATGTCTGGATCTGTTTGGGAAACCCTTCATCATTCAGTTCTACTTTTCTTCCTAATAAAGAAATTGTTTTTTGTTGCAACACAAGCGGTGTATAAGGAGCAATCACTGTATTATCCTGTGCCAGTGTTGAATTGATCCAATGTAAACGGGTTTGTTTTTGCGGATCGCTGATACCGCCATCCGCTAATACTTTGTTTGATACTGTTATGACAATATCAATAGCTGCAGCCCCTGCATTTGATGCAGTGATGGTGGCTTTGCCTTTATACACACCGGCAGGAATATTTTTCGGAACATCAATCCCGCACCATAACGATTGCACCTGTTTTTGGGCAACCTGTATTTTTTTGGTAAATGCATTGCCTGCATAATCAATGCCGCCGGTGTTGATACAGTAAATATTTTTTGCGGAAATGAGTTTCCCATTGGATGAAACAAGATCCGTGAACGATACGCTGATGTCTTCGATATTCTTTAAAGCGTATAGGGCCAATTGGTAAGTATAATTTTCACCTTTATCTGCTTTTCCTGAAAAAGAATTGCCGGCATTTTTTTGTACCCAGCGATAGGGTAGCCTGTTCGTCATTTTTACAGGATACATCCTGTCTTCGGGAAATACGAGATAATCCTCTCTTTTACTTTTACTCACTATACCCGCTGTTTCATTCTCAGTCGCGATCACTTCCATCGGGTAAAAGCTGTTGAACTCATTGATCGATTGAAATTCTTTAACCATTGCATTGGGTTGCATGGTTGAGTTGATGCTGTTAACCCAATTATCATTAGCAGTATGTTCTACCGGTAGATAAATGCCTTTGGGATAATTCGACCTGCCTTCATTTTTGTAAGGCAGGTAATAAACATAATACGATCCTTTACCTGAAACAGGTTCGAACCAGATCTCGCCTTTATCATTGTCTATAATACCGGTTCTTATATTCAGGATCTTTGCACCTGTTTTGGCATCCTGTATAATGATGCGTTTTTTTTCAGGCTCATTATCATTTCTTCTCCATGGGATGATCACCCTCGCTACCCTGCCCTCGCCTGTAAATTGTATTACGGCACGATGGCTGCCAAGTGTATCTTCATTCCAACCGTTGTTGCCGGAAGTATAGGGAATATTTTGTGCCTGTGATAAAAAGCAACAACAGAATAAAAGGGATGTAAAAAGTATCTTTTTCATTAGCAGTAAAGTGTGCTTAAAGATAGGGAAGGGCAATTAATAATTAGTAAACTCTTGTAAAGCCCTATTGATAGCAGATACCAATGGGTAAGTACTTGTTAATTACTAACTATTAACTACTAATTACTAATTAACAACCCTCTGTTTCCGCACTACGGCCAATAGCTGCTCAATATTAGCTATGTTCTCTAAATCATGTTGTGTAATAGATACATGCCATTTTTTTTCAATAGCATTTAACAGGTAGAGCATTTCCCAATCTACCAGGTTGAGGTCCTCTTTGAGATCTGTTTCGGGAGTTAAAAGAGTAACGGATATATTAAGCTTTTGTTTTAGCAGTTTCTGAATACTGTTCACGAATGGTTGCATAAGATTTGGTTTGGCTACGTTTAGTATGAGCTACAAGAGACCAAAAACGTTGCCAAAGGCTTACTAAGAAGCTGTTAAAAGAAGCAAAGACGAGGTAGTTGCCATATTTTACAATTGTATTAGCAGATAAAAAGAGGGTTCCGTCATTTCATATGGACATAAAAAAATCCCGCCTTACAGCGGGATCTTTTATTATCTAAAAAAAGATTAGTTCTTTTTAGGAGTGGAAGCCTGTTGTGTAGCAGGAGCAGTAGGCGCCTGAGCAGCAGTGGCCGGTACTTTCACATCACCTTTGATATGCAGTACAGTTGTTGGTTCAGTAGCATTTGATGTAAGTGTAACAGTCCTGTCAAAAGTACCTGCTGCAGCTGCATTATAGGTTACTTTAATAACACCTGTTTTGCCAGCAGGGATTGCATCTCTTGGCCATTCAGCAGCTGTGCAACCGCATGAACCAACAGCATTCGATAATACCAGTGGGGCTTTGCCTGTATTCGTAAAAACAAAATTATAAGTTACGGGTGTACTTTGCGGGATGGCTCCGAAGTCATGTGTGAATTCCGGTTCTTTAAAACTAATAGCGGCTACCGGTGCAGCGGAACTGGCAGCAGTAGCTTTAGTAGAAGTAGCTTTTGTTGGCGCAACACCCTGGCCTTGGGCATTTGCAGAAATCACACTCACACAAAGGATCAGGGTCAATCCAAATAATATCTTTTTCATTTGTTTGTAAATTTTCGGAAAGATAGAGATTTTTTGATTTATAGGGCAATTGCCGCACCAGATAATCGGTCATTTAGCATTTTTTAAGGGGGAATGTGAGAAAGTCTGACTCCACTCTTCCTCAACCGTTTATCCAATACCAGCTTTTCAATGCACGCTTCCTCTTAACTTAGGCTATTCAAAACAGCTATCATGAAAAATTACTTTTTTTTCACAAGTGTTCTCCTGGTTTCCTTGTTTTCCTGTAAATCGAAAACCGATGCAGGTATAGACATACTCGCAAAAAATATGGATACGACCGTAAACCCGGCAGCGGATTTTTTTAATTATGCCAATGGCGGATGGATCAAAAACAATCCCATACCCGCTTCAGAAAGCAGTTGGGGCGTTGGACAGTTGGTACAGGATGATATTTATGACCGTCTGAAGAGTATTAATGAAAAAGCAGCTAAAGAATCTGCTGCAGAAGGTACGATCACTCAAAAAATCGGCGATTTCTGGCAAAGCGGAATGGACTCTGCCGCTGCGGATAAACAGGGGCTGGAACCTCTAAAAGCAGACCTCGCTACTATTCAGCAGATCACGAATCCAGACCAGTTGATGGCTGTTGTTGCTTCGATGCATAAAAAAGGGATGAACGTATGTTTCTTTGATGGCGTTTACCAGGATGATAAGAATAGTGAGGCGTATGCCTATCAAATTGGACAAGGCGGGTTGGGTATGCCTGACCGTGACTATTATTTTAATACGGATGAAAAAACAATAGGTGTTCAGAAAGCGTATCGGCATTACCTCTTCCAGACTTTTAAACAATTGGGCGATGACAGCCTGAAGGCAATGGCGAATACAGATAAGGTATATCAACTGGAAACACGTTTGGCCAAAGCATCGCGTAAGATCGCCGATCTGCGTGATCCCTATAAGAATTACAATAAAATGGCTATAGCAGGGTTAAATAAAATGTCGCCAACCATTGTTTGGCCGGCTTACCTGCAGCAATTGGGCATCAGTAAATTAGATTCAGCGATTGTTGGTCAGCCTGAATACATGACCGCATTGGGCAATGAACTTAAAAACACACCGATAGCCGACTGGCAGAATTACCTGCGTTTTAATCTTGTAAGAAGGAACGCAGCCTATTTAGACAGGCAGACTTTTATGAACAGCTTCGCGTATACACAAGCTGTGCGCGGAACAAAAGAACCACGTGTTCGATGGAAAAGAGTACTGGATGCGGAGGAAGGTGCCATCGGCGAAGCGCTCGGGCAGTTATTTGTAAAAGAATATTTTAATGAAAAAGCAAAAGAGCGTTATACCACCATGGTAGAATCGATTCGTGATGCATACAGGGAAAGGATCATGAAACTGGGCTGGATGTCGGACAGTACAAAACAAAAAGCATTGGCCAAGTTGGGAAAGATCACAAAGAAAGTGGGCTATCCTGATAAGTGGAAAGATTTTAGTGCCTTGAAAATTGATAAAGGGCCATTTGTGTTGAATATGCAAAGAGCAAGAGAATGGTGGTTCAATTATTCCATTAGTAAATTAGGCAAACCGGTTGACAGGACTGAATGGTCGATGACGCCTCAAACCTATAATGCCTATTATAACCCCAGCAATAATGAGATCGTGTTACCTGCGGGAATTTTTGCAGTACCTGGTATGAAAGATGAAGAAATCGATGATGCATTTGCTTATGGTTATGCAGGTGCTTCAACCATTGGCCACGAAATTACACATGGGTTTGATGACCAGGGTCGCCAATATGACGCTGCCGGTAACTTAAAGAACTGGTGGCAGGATTCGGATGCCAAACAATTTAGTGATCGTGCTAAAAAAATCATTTCCCAATTCAATGAGTTCATGCCGGTTGATACATTGCATGTAAACGGTGATGCCACACAGGGAGAAAATATTGCCGACCTCGGTGGGTTATTATTAGGTATCGATGCATTCAAAAAAACAGAACAATATAAAAAAGGAGAGAAGATCAACGGGTTAACGCCAATGCAGCGTTATTTTATGGGTTATGCTTTTGGATGGTTATATGCAACCCGCAAAGAATCACTTGCAAGCCAGTTAAAAACAGATGTACACGCACCCGCCAAAGAACGCGTGAATGGCCCGATGGTAAATATTCCTGAGTTCTACGAGGCTTTTGGGGTAAAGAAGGGAGATAAGATGTATAGGGAAGATAGTTTGAGGGTAAGCATTTGGTAATTTTGAAATTTTGGAATTGGGAAATTGGGAAATTTGTTCCGGGCGGAGTGCCTGTCAAATTCCAAAATCTCCCAATTTCCCAATTCCAAAATTCAATCCCTGTTCCTTCTCCTGCGAAAAAGAATGATAACGATTATCGCAACAACAATTCCGTACCACATATAATTTTTTTTAAGTGAACAATTGAGTTGCTACTGCTTCCGTTTTCATTCAACATTCAACATTTCAGACATCCTTCGCGCTTCCTTTGAACTGGTGAATCGTTTCTTTAAAAAGTACATTGAATGTAGTCAATGATCCATAACTCGCGGTGATATATTGTTGCAGTTCTACTTTCTCTGCATCCGTTAATACTTTATGTGAATTGATCTTTTGTTCAATCAAACGCAGGCGGTCGCGCACCATCACAATTTTATGGAAGAATACTTCGATGGGAACTTCTTTGGCTTGAAGCGTTTCATCTTTAGGCTGCAGCAACATCATGCCATCGTTCCATTTAGTGGCCATAGGTACCAGTTGAAATTCATGCAGGCGTTGAGTGAGTACACTATCCAGCGCCTGTTCAATATCAGCTAAAGAAATGCCATTGCTGCTATCGGCGCCGCCGGTATTTTCCAAAATGGTTAATTCCGTGTAATCTTTTGCGATGCTTTTGGCTGAGTTGAGTGTTTTGAACCAGATGAGGTTAAACTCACTGGCAGTTTCCACCACAACACCTTTTCCGTAATGCGGATGATTTACTCTTGATCCGATACCCAATGTTTCCATGTCAAATTATTTTTTGAAAAATACAACAATGCTATGTCTTGTGTTATTGTCTACCCCAAAAAAATACCTGCTATAGTAACATAGCAGGTATGAAAAATATACAATGAAATTTTATTTGATTGAAACGGGCACTTCTAAATTCTCCCAGCTTAGTACAAACCCTTTGCCATTAAAGGTATAAGCAAGGTTCTCGTTCATAGTGGCAGATTTTCTTGGTTTCACAGTGACACGTAAAACATCAAGTGCCGGATCTTCGGTAGTGGTGCCATCGCGGTTAATACCCCACTGGCCTGTCTTTGAATTAAAGATAATTACCCACTCGGTTTCACCAGGAATAGCGTAAACGCTATACGCACCTGCTGCCAGTGTTTTGCCTTCTACTTTAATGTCTTTGTCGGTATAGAACCTGGTAGCTGTATCAGCACCTGCTCTCCATACTTTACCATAAGGAACAAGCCCTCCATAAATAACTCTGCCCTTTACGAGCGGGGCATTGTACTTGATGACAAGGTTTGCGCCATTAATGGTACCGTGGGCTTCCATTTTCGGGCTTCTCTGTCCCCAGCTGACGATGGTTATCAATGAAAGCGAGAATGCTAAAAGCAATCCTTTGGTGATGTTTGCGATTTTCATGTTGATGTAAGATTTTACTTTTAAAATTGGGTTTTTATCGGGAGACTAAAGTTAATGGTTTTCGTTTTGTAGACAGAAGGTGATTTGTTACCGTTCATGTAAAATAATCACAGAGGGGGCTGGGTCTCATCCTCTTTCGGTAACAACTGGTTCAGTTTAAGATCATCAATATCCATATCCCTTTGTACTTCTTTTATGGCCACATCGCTGTAAGCGCCTTCTTTATGTATCTTAATCAGCAGCTCGCGTTGAAATTTACCTATTTCTATCTGCGCATTCAGGATGGGTGTAACAACCTCCACGGGTATAGGATTGTCTTTATTTTCATTTCGTTTATGTATCCGGATCTCCTTTGAAAGCTTATCTGCTCTTGCGTTGTATTTATGTTTTAATTGTTCTCTCGCATCGTGATCCAATCTCACCGGCAGGTCCTTATCAATAAAATGGATCGTACTCTGCAAAATATGCAGTTGTAATTCTTTTTGCTCTTTGCTTTCGTTTGTATCAGGTTTGATATTGAGTACGCGGATCAACCATGGCAGGCTAAGACCCTGAACAACCAGTGTGACAAATATTACCACAAACGCAAGAAATAATATCATATGCCGTTGTGGGAATGCCTTTCCTGTTCGCAGCACAAGCGGCAATGCAAGCGCCGTTGCCAGCGAGAGCACTCCACGTGTGCCCGTCCATGCAATGATCAATATATTTTTCCAGGGAATAGGTTCCGCTTCAGCAGGTGTTGTTTCTTCATCAATTTTTTTTGGCCGAAACATTTTGGTAACATAGGCTCCTGCAAATACCCACAGGATACGTACCATTATCGTTACCACGCTGATGACCACTCCATAGCCGATCAATTCTTTGGTTGAATAATTTACTACTTGTCTTAAGATGCCGGGAAGCTGTAACCCGATCAGGATAAAAACAAACCCATTCAGCATGAATACAATGGTATCCCAGATCACACGCGTTCGCATACGTGTCTGGTAAGTAAATATTTCAGGTGAGCGCCAGGAGATAATCAGGCCGGCCGTTACTACAGACAGGATGCCCGATACATGAATTTCTTCTGCTGCTATATAAGCGAGGTAAGGGGTAAGCAGGCTCATGCCCGTTTCTACCAATGCGTTATTGGTGATTTGTTTGTGCACGAATACAAGAATGTAACCAACCGCAATTCCAACCAAAATTCCACCACTGGCAACGGTGAGAAATTGCAATCCTACTTCCCAAAAGATAAAATTACCTGTAAGAACTGCCGTTAATGCATGACGATAGGCGATCAATGCGGATGCATCATTCACCAGACTTTCACCTTCAATGATGGTCATTACTCGACGGTGCAGGTTCAATCCCTTTATAATACTGCTTGCAGCCACAGCGTCTGTTGGCGAAATGATGGCACCCAGCAAGAAAGCGAGCGGCCATCCGAAATGTGGTATCAGGTAATGGGCAGTTACGGCCACTGCACCGATCGTAAAAAAAACAAGACTCACTGCCAATGCAGAAATGGGCCTGATATCTGCCTTGAAATCGTGCCAGGATGTTTGTGCCGCAGCATCAAACAATAAAGGAGGAAGAAAGATCAGGAAAATAATATCCGGGTCCAGCTCCAGGTCAGGAAGGAAAGGGATAAACCCGATCACGAGACCTGCGACCACCAGTAATATCGGTTGCGGGATCTTCACGCGTTCGCCCAATGCTGATAAACTGATCAGCACGGCTAAAAGGAAGATAATGACCTGAAAATTCTCCATTCTGTATAAAAATACGATTTAAAACTTTGCAGCGTAGACCAATCATTCCCAATAAAACTGTGCCTCTGTGCCTCCGTGTGCAATTTTTTTTCACACAGAGGCACAGAGGCACGGTTTGAAATATCTTATCTTGTAGCAAGTCTATCAAAATATGCCAACTATGCCTATTGTTAAAAAATTATTATTGTTTGTGATGCTATTCAGTATCCATACTGTATTCTCACAAAATTCTTTGCAGCAATACCAGAATGTGAACTTCTCCAAAGTACAGATCACAGACAATTTCTGGAAGCCAAAGATTGAAAAGATTTCTTTGGTTACGATACCTGTTTGTATTGACCAGACAGAAGTAAAAACACCACGGATCCAGAATTTCGAAATTGCTGCCGGTAAAAAACAAGGGAAATTCAAAGGACTGTTCTATGATGATTCTGATGTATTCAAAGCATTGGAAGCGATCGCCTATTCTTTAAAGAATCACCCGGATGCGGCAATGGAAAAAAAAGCTGACGACTGGATAGACCTCATCGCTGCTTCACAAAAGCCAGACGGTTATATCAACACGTATTATAGTCTCCAGTTTCCTGAAAAACGATGGACCGATATGAGTATGCACGAGGATTATAATGGCGGTCATTTAATAGAAGCCGCAGTTGCCTATTATGATGCCACCGGCAAAAGAAAATTACTGGATGTGGCCATACGCTTCGCCGATCATTTCAATTCTTTATTCGGCCCCAAAAAAAGAGACTGGGTAACCGGTCACCAGGAACTGGAACTCGCTCTTGTAAAATTGTATAAAACCACCAAACAAGAAAAATATTTAAAACTTGCTGATTGGTTATTAAGTGAACGCGGACAAAAAAAAGCAATAGGATACACATGGACAGACTGGAAGGATACCGCTTACGCGCAGGACGTTAAACCTGTAAAAGAACAAAAAGAAATAACCGGTCATGCAGTGCGTGCAATGTATATGTACACAGGCGCAGCAGATGTTGCTGCATTAACAGG
Source organism: Bacteroidota bacterium (assembly GCA_040388475.1). GTDB lineage: Bacteria > Bacteroidota > Bacteroidia > Chitinophagales > Chitinophagaceae > Sediminibacterium. The sequence goes on from JAZKBT010000012.1 coordinate 38,604, forward strand.
TGATGAAGGTTATATGCACGCGATGAAAGATGTTTGGGAAGATGTGGTCTACAGAAATATGTATATCACAGGAGGCATAGGTTCATCAGGAGGCAATGAAGGTTTTTCTGTTGATTATGATCTTCCGAATGAGAATGCTTATTGTGAAACCTGTGCCTCTGTTGGAATGGTTTTATGGAACCAGCGTATGGGAATGTTAACCGGTGAGAGTAAATATGTAGACGTGCTTGAAAAAAGTTTATACAACGGTGCTTTGGATGGGATTTCTTTGGCAGGTGATAAATTCTTTTACGGTAATACACTTGCCTCTATGGGAAGACAGGCGAGAAGGGATTGGTTTGGCACGGCCTGTTGTCCCGCTAATATTGCGCGTTTGATTGAATCGCTTGGCAATTATATCTATGGTTCAAATGACCGGAATATCTGGATCAATCTTTTTGTGGGAAGTAATACGGTGATTCCCATGAATGGACAACAGGTACCTGTTACCATGAAAACAAATTATCCATGGGATGGACAAATAGAAATTGCCGTATCACCTCAAAAGAAAACAACATTCAGTTTGCGCATCCGTAAACCTGGTTGGGTAAGTGGCGAGGCCGTGCCGGGCGGACTGTATACATTCCAGGATGCATCGGTTGATAATATTGGTGTGAAATTAAATGGTCAATCCGTAAAATATGTTTTGGATAAGGGTTATATCGTGATAGAAAGAGAATGGAACACCGGTGATAAGATCACGGTTGATCTTCCGATGGATATTAAACGTGTAAACAGCCGGGCTGAAGTAAAGGCAAACATAGAACGCGTAGCAATACAAAGAGGGCCGATGATCTATTGTGTAGAAGGCATAGATAATGCAGGGCGTACCGTAAATATTGTACTGCCTAAATCCTCAGTGTTTACAGCTGTTAAACAAACAGTATTAGCTGAGCCAGTTATTTCGATACAAACAGATGCCACGGTATTAACGGTTTCTCCCAATGGTGATGACGTAAAAACAGAAAAAAAGAGGATCACCGCTGTTCCTTATTATACCTGGAACAATCGAGGGACGGGGCAGATGCTGGTTTGGCTACCACAGAGAATACTGGATGTAAAAGTAAACTGAAGAAATGGCAACGCGGATGACACGGATTGGGCGGATCAAACGGATTTGATCAGTGTAAATCCGTTTGATCCGTGTCATGCGCGTTGCCATTTTCTCCATGTAAATTTTTGCATCTCTTCTTTATAGATAAACGGCTTGTTTATTTTAATCAACTTTCGGAACATTGATGTATTCTAAAACCCAATTATGATCTATAAAATAACTTTAAGTGTATTGCTTGCTATGAGTATCGCAGCGCACACACCTGGAACGGTTGATGGTAATGATGTTCTGAAAATTATGTTTAAGCAATATAGTGGCAAATGGTATAAGACTTTTACATTCACGCAAACCACCGAAAGGTTCCGGAACGACAGCCTGCAAAGCACACAAACCTGGTATGAAGCTGCTTCTTTTCCCGATAAATTCCGTATTGATTTTGGAAATGTAGATAGTGGCAATGCTGTTATTTACAAAGGAGATTCTTCTTATAATTTTCGCAGAGGCAAATTACTGAGAACGCGTAAGGATGCGAATGATCTTACTTTTTTATTGGGGGGCATGTATTTCTATACATATGCGGCAGCAGCCGAAAAGATGAAAACACTTGGGTATGATCTCTCTAAATCATTTGAAACTACCTGGAAAGGGAAACCCGTTTACGTGATCGGTGCTGCCGTTGACGGCGAAAAAGTAAACCAGTTATGGATCGATAAAGATAAATTGGTGATGATCCGTTTCTTCAAATATGAGAACGGCAGAAAGGAGGAGGGTGTTCTCGATGGGCACATAAAAGCGGGTATCGGGTGGACAGAAACCAAAGCCGATTTTTATATTGATGATAAACTTTTACAGAAAGAAGTTTACCACGATTTTAAAGCCGATCCGGTACTTGATGAAAGTCTGTTTGATCCTGCTGCATTTGGTAAATGGCACTGGTATAAAAAATAAACGCATTCCTCTCTTCGTTCGAAATGACGTTCAAGGAAAAGAGTTCATTCTAAAATAAACCTATGAAAAGAGTATTGTTATTAAGTGCAACGATTCTTACCGTTGCCATATCGTCCGCCCAGGAATTGTATATGCCGCGAAATGTAAAAGAGGCGTATAAAAAAGAAACCCGTTCAATGGATGGAAGACCCGGTAAAAAATACTGGCAGAATTATGGTCGGTATAATATAACAATGAATGTAATGCCCCCTAACCGGAATATTAAAGGCAAAGAACAGATCACATACATCAATAATAGCCCGGACACACTTCGCAACCCCATCATTAAATTGATATTGAATATTCATAAACCCGGTGCACTTCGCCAAAACGATGTAAGCGTTGATTATCTTACTACTGGAGTACACATCACCTCGTTTTCTGTAAATGGGCAAACAACCCGGTGGAATGACGCGCCAACAGGACATGATACATGGCAGGCGTTTCGTCTTGCACAACCTTTGTTGCCACATGATTCCGTTCAGTTGGCTATAGAATGGAATTTTGATATATCGCTTGAGAGTAACCGCGAAGGGATGATCGATTCGACCACTTATTTTTTGGCTTATTTCTATCCAAGGGTAGCAGTGTATGATGATTATTATGGTTGGGACAGGATGCAGTTCACCGATGGCCAGGAATTTTATAATGACTTCAATGATTATACGCTTACGGTAAATGCGCCAAAAAATTATATTGTATGGTCAACAGGAACGCTACAGAATCCAGGCGAAGTATTGCAGAAAACGTATGCTGATAAATTGAGTGCTTCTATGTTATCTGATGATATAGTAACGATAGCAGGGCCTGCCGAACTCTCTGCAAAAAATGTTACGGTTCAGAACACAGTCAATTCGTGGAAATGGACCGCCAATAATATAACCGACGTAACATTTGCGGTAAGTGATCATTTTGTATGGGATGCATCGAGTGTTGTGGTTGATAAGAATACACAACGCCGTGCAAGTGTGCAGGCCGCCTATAATGATACAGCAAAAGATTTTCACCGGATGGTTTCCTTTGGGCGGCACTCGCTTGACTGGCTATCCAATAACTGGCCCGGTGTTCCTTACCCATTTGAAAAAACAACCATAGTGCAGGGATATGCAGATATGGAATACCCGATGATGGTAAATGATGGCACTACGCCGGATACTGCATTCTCAAAATTTGTTGTAGAACATGAGATCGCGCATACCTGGTTCCCTTTTTATATGGGTATCAATGAAACACGTTATGGTTTTATGGACGAAGGATGGGCCACTACTTTTGAATTGCTGATAGGTAGGGCTGATGTAGGTAACGATAAAGCAGAAAGCCTGTATAAACAATTTCGTGTAAACAGCTGGATCAATGACCTGCAGGCCGAACAGGATCTGCCCATTATTACACCCTCAAATATACTGAGCGGTGTTGCATTGGGTAATAATGAATATGGTAAAGCCTCACTCGGCTATCTCGCGGTAAAAGATATGTTAGGTGATGAATTGTTCAGGAAATGCTTGCATGCATTTATGGACCACTGGCACGGTAAACATCCAACGCCATGGGATTTCTTTTACACATTTAATGACGTATCAGGTAAAGATCTGAATTGGTTCTGGACAAGCTGGTATTTCAGTAACGGCTATATTGATTTTGGCATTCAGAAAGCCGACAAATCGAGGAAAGGATATACAGTCGCTATACAAAATATCGGCGGATTTCCTGCACCTGTAGACGTAGTGGCTACTTATACTGATGGCACAACAGAAACCAAACACCTTAACCCAGGGGTGTGGAGCAATACCGCCATCACTGAACTTTTATTTGCTACCAAAAAAACAATGCAGTCTGTTGAATTAAAAGGCGGGGTATTTGTTGACGCGACAAGAGCGGATAATAAGTTACAGCTTAAATAAAATAGTCTGGAGGCTGGAGTGAGAAGTCTGGTATAAGCAGGCTACCTGCTCCAGACTTCTCACTCCGGTCTCCAGACTTATCAAAACTATTTCTTAGAAAGAAAATTCCCCGGTAACCGCATGCCTTCTTCTTTAGCAAGAACACTTAGCATTACTTTCTTCAATCCATCAGGCAATATCTTTTTTTCTTCTTCTGTTAGTGGGTGAATGATCTCGAAGAATTCATCTTCATCGTCATAATATCCAAAATAGAGATCATAATTGTCGCCGGGATGAAGGCGTAAAGAGATCTCCTGGTCCTCTTCATAAATATGCATGGAAACGATGGACCATTGATCATCATCCTGGTAGTCGTGGTGGATCTCAATGTGGTCCTGACTCACTACAAAGGTTACCAGTCTTTCGATCATATCACCCGAGTGGTTTTTTACCAGGTCCTCATAACGCATATCAGCCATAATAGAAATTTTGCGGAAGGTAGTCAATATCATAGCAATACAAAAAGCTAACGTATTGTTTTTTTTAGCGGTTTTAATTCACAGAGTCTTATCATTTTTTATTAATTTGACGCACGCATATTGATCCCTTATCCCGGAATAGCCGATAAAGAGCCTGTTTTTCAAACCATAGCGTTTGTTATTTTTTATTTAAGTAAACAACGAACCGATGAATTACCTGCATATTCGTATTGGGCAACTGCTACAGATCCCGAATCTTAACCAGACCTGGCAGGGCGGTGACCGTTGGAGTTCGCTGAATGGATGGTTGTATATGGTGAGTTATTTTATGATCTGTGTAGCGTGTTTTATTATTCCTGTTGTTATCGGGCGTTATCTTTTTCGTAAGCAGGTGAACCCGTATTACAGGCGGATATATATACTTTTTGGTGCTTTTATATTTACTACAGGTACTACATTTTTCTTAGATGCCTTTTCTGTATGGATACCCATTTATACGATCAAAGCCATTGCGAGTCTTATTACCGGTATTGTTAGTGTGATCACTTTATTTTACCTGTTCAAATTTCTGCCCCGGGCTTTTACACTTCGTGTTTCTAAAAAAAGGGAAAACTATAAGAATGAAGAACGTTTTCGCCTGTTGGTAGAAGAAGTAAAGGATTATGCCATTATGATGGTTGATCTTGACGGTAGTGTAGGTACCTGGAACAAAGGTGCTGAAGCGATCAATGGTTATACGGCCGACGAGATCATTGGTGAACCCATTTCTATTTTTTATACTAAAGAAGATATCGCAAAAGGCGAGCCCGAAAATAACCTGAAAATTGCGCGCGAACTGGGGCGCTTTGGAAGTGAAACAAAACGCGTACGAAAAGATGGCTCTGTTTTCTGGGCCAATTGCGTGATCACTGCCCTGCACGATGATCATGGCGTAATATATGGATACTCTACTGTAACCCGTGATGTTACAGAAAGAAAAAAATTGCAGGATGGCATCAACCAGTTGAACCAGGATCTTGAAAAACGAATTGAAGAAAAAACAAAAGAACTTCACGATCTAAACAGCCAGCTGGAGTATAGAGTAGAACAAAGAACTCAGGAGTTGAACGAGGCAAATAAGGCACTTGAATCTTTCAGTTATTCTGTATCGCATGATCTTCGTGCCCCTTTGCGTATCATGGATGGTTATTCTGATATCCTGCTGGAGGATCATTCGCATCAATTGGATAATGAAGGCAAACGGATCCTGGATATCATTATGAACAATGCCCGCCGTATGGGTAAACTGATCGACGCATTGCTGAACCTGTCTCGTCTTGGCCGGAAAGAACTGTCGGTGAAGCCCATCAACATGAACGACTTGCTTAAAAAAGTGATCAACGACCAGCCGTTCCCAGGTAACAGATCGGTTGATGTTCGGATAGCTGATCTTTTCCCGGCAATAGGGGATGCGGAACTGCTGGAACATGTATGGGGTAACCTTATTTCGAATGCATTGAAATATTCTTCTAAAGTAGAATCACCGGAGATAGAAATCAACAGCATGGAGAACGGCCAGGAGGTGACATATTCGGTGAAAGACAATGGTGTTGGATTTGATATGAAATATTCCGACAAATTATTTGGTGTTTTTCAGCGGCTGCACAAAATGGATGAATATGAAGGTACGGGTATCGGACTGGCGCTGGTGCAAAGGATCGTGACAAAGAACAGTGGAAGAGTATGGGCAGAGTCAGAACCCGGCAAAGGAGCAACTTTTTATTTTACACTTCCTGCAAGGCTTGCTGATTCAGGAAAAGTTAAAGCCGGTTATAGTAACGGTGGTTTTGGGAAACATGAGGTGTTCAGTTAATGTTTTAAATAATAAATTATGTACGAACAAAAAGTTGATCTACTACTCGTAGAAGACAATGCTGATGAAGCCGAACTGGCTATCAGGAGTTTGCGAAAGCATAACCTCGCCAATCATCTGGTTCATATTGATGATGGTGAAAAAGCGCTTGATTTTATTTTTTCGCGGGGAGAATATACAGACAATACAGCTGCCATGCGGCCAAGGCTCATTCTGTTGGATCTTAACCTGCCAAAAGTAGACGGACTCGAAATACTCAGACAGGTAAAATCCAATGACAGCACAAAAACAATTCCCGTGGTAGTTCTTACTTCTTCCAAAGAAGAGAGAGATATCATCGAGAGTTATAAACTTGGTGTAAACGGCTATATCGTAAAGCCCGTAGATTTTAACTCATTCACCAAAGCTATTGCAGAAATAGGGATGTACTGGCTGGTACTAAATGAACCTCCTGCATAGGTTGATTCTGATCCAAAAAAATGAATGAAAAACTACATATACTGATACTGGAGGATGACCCGATGGATGCTGAGCTGATACAGAAGATCATTCAGCGTGCAGGCATATCATTCAGCTCAGTGATCGCGTCCGATCGTGAAGAATTTCTTGCCGCGATGGAAGCAAATTCTTTCGATATTATTTTAGCTGATAATTCTTTACCGCAGTTTGATTCTGAAGATGCATTGAATTATATAAAAGAAAAAGAATTAGATGTTCCTTTTATACTGGTAACGGGAACGGTATCAGAAGAGTTTGCGGTAAATATGTTACAGCAGGGTGTAGATGACTATATCCTTAAAAAAAACATGCATCGTTTGCCTACTGCGTTCAAAATGGCAATCGAAAAAAGAAAAACAAAAAGAGAGAAAAAAGCGGCACTGGAGGAATTGTATTTATCTGAAAGTAAGTACAAAATATTATTTGAGAGCAGCCCGATGCCGATGTGGATGTTTGATCGATCCAGTCTTGCTTTTATTGCAGTGAACAATGCAGCAATAGAACATTATGGATATACAAGAGAAGAGTTTTTCAGTATGAAATCGAAAGATATCCGCCCGGAAGAGGATATCGAAAAACACCTGGCATCGGCCATGAGCGATCTGTCTGGCCAGTATAAACAAGGCGTATGGCGTCACAGAAAAAAAAATGGAGAGATCATTTTCGTGGAGATACATGCGCATGATGTGATGTATAATGAGCAGTCGGTAAGACTGGTGCTGATCAATGATGTAACTGAAAAATTAAAAGTAGAAGAAAAACTAAAAGAAACGCTGACGGAAACAAGGCGATTGGCAGAAAGCCTGCAGGTAGTACGCGAAGAGGAAAGAACCGGTATGGCGCGTGAGATACATGATCATCTCGGGCAGATGCTAACTGTTCTGCGATTGGAGATCTCGATGATCAAATCGAAACTTACGCCAAACGATGCGCCGATCAAAGAAAAAATAGAGGGCGCGATCAATACAACGAATGAAGTGATCGCAACGGTAAGAAAGATCGCATCTAAACTTCGTCCCGCGTTACTGGATGATATGGGACTGGCTGCCGCACTTGAATGGCAATGCCGCGAGTTTAGAAAAAATACAGGTGTGTCCTGCGTTTTTACAGAAGAAAATTTTGAGGATATTGCAGGGCAACTTGATAAATCTGTGGCCACCGCTATCTTCCGTTTATCCCAGGAATCGCTCACCAATATTATGAAATATGCTGAAGCAACACAGGTTCAGTCATCATTGGTATATAAAGATGGTCTGATCTCTTTACAGATCAGTGATAACGGGAAGGGGTTTGATGTGGAAGAAATAAAAAATAAAAAAACACTGGGTATCCTGGGGATGAAAGAAAGGGTATTGATCATGAATGGAGATTTTGAACTGAAAAGCAAACCGGGATCCGGAACAACCATAACTGTTAAAGTAAAATTATGAGGATACTGATTGCCGATGACCACAATGTTGTGCGTAAAGGATTGAAACTGATCCTTGCAGAGGCTTACCCGCATGCGCATATAGAAGAAGTATGCGATAGTGCGGACCTGTTGTTACAGGCAGCTAAATCACCATGGGATATTATCATATCCGATATCTCCATGCCCGGCCGTTCCGGCGCCGAGATCGTAAAGGAACTCAAAGCCATCGCGCCACAGAGCCCGATATTGATATTGAGCACCCATCCACCTGAACAATATGCATTGCGCACCATCAAGTCGGGCGCATCAGGATACCTGACCAAAGAAAGTGCACCCGAAGAACTGGTAAAAGCGATCGAATACCTGCGTGCCGGCAAACGTTATCTCACTGCTGAAGTAGCCGACCTGTTGGCGGAATCACTAGGATATGATTATAAAGAAGACCTGCACAAAAGTTTATCAGACAGGGAATTTGAAATATTCAAACAGATCGTTACCGGTAAGAATATTACAGAGATCGCAGCAATACTTTCTGTAAGCAAAAATGCTGTGAGTGCCAGCAGGAGCAGGATACTGGAGAAGATGCATTTGCAAACAACTACGGACTTGATTAAGTATGCTTTGGAGAAGAATTTGTGGCAGGAGTAGAACTATGAGCTCTCTCTTTGTATTTTGATGTCCTTTTCTTTTTATTTATCGAGTTCCTGAATAAGGTTAGGTCCGGTTTAATTTATTTTCTACCAAGGTTTATCAGATAATATCAATCCTCATCAATAATTTTTTTGCTTTCTTCAGCAAATAACAAGTAGTAAATGATCAGTGCTGATGCCTTTAAACTTTTCTGTAACGATTTTACTACAGGTAGGTTTACAAAATGCCCTGCTTTATTGCAATCTGTCCAACTAACTCCTTTCTGCATCTATTATTTCTTTGCACAGTGAATGAATGAAAAGCAGAAGAAGCTGTTGCATCGGGAAATACGATACCCTGGCAGTTGGTTAAATCGTGTGGATCGATGCAACAGCATAGATGCTGTAATCTTTTGCAACCGGGCCGCCATAAGACTGTCCATAAAATATCTATATGAAAATTATCATTGCTGATGACCATGTATTGGTACGGAAAGGTGTAAAACTCATTTTGACTGAAGCTTATGTCGACCTGCATCTTGAGGAAGCGAGTGATGGAGAAGACCTGCTATGCAAAGTAAAACATGAAAGATGGGATGTAATTATATCAGATATTGCAATGCCTGGCAGACCGTTGATGGAGATCATGAAAGAGATCAGGCAGGCAGCACCCAAAACACCTATTTTGATAGTAAGTTCCTATCCCGCAGAACAGTATGCCATGCGTTTCATCAAAGCAGGAGCATCCTGTTATCTCACCAAAGAAAGCGCGCCGGAAGAGTTGGTTAAGGCGATAGAGATCCTTCGCACGGGTAAAAGATATTTCACACAGGATGTTGTAGAACTCCTTACAGCAGTAGTAGATGATAGTGAGACCGGCGAACCCCATACAAAGTTAACAGACAGGGAATTTGAGGTACTAAAGGAACTAACCAGCGGCAAAACAGTTACAGAGATCTCTTCGAGATTTGCTGTGAGTAAGAATACCATATCTATCTATAAAACAAAGATCCTCGAGAAGCTCCAGATGACAAATACCGCTGACCTGATCAGGTATTCCGTTGAGAAAGGGCTATGAGCCCATGCTTGCAAATCTCAGGGTGTAGTATCTCTACTACGACCTGGTTCACAATACAACAACCATTATTAGATTGTAGCCAACCGCTCCCGGGATACAACTGATCGTTCTTTGTACTATGAAAACGATCTACAAACCACTACTACTTCTCTTGCTACTGGCTGGCTGTAGCAAAGGTGATGTGGACGTTTATAAGCAGGGTCTGACCAGTCCTATTAGCTCTTCTATCATAACCCCTGGCACTACTGTAAATGTTTGGCAATTATCAGCAATTAAGGTAAACGATGTAGATCAAACACTTACCACCCAGCAGTCTACTTTTAAAATCACTTTTAACGCAGATGGCCGTTATGCAGATTCTGATGGTGTGATTGGAAATTGGTTGATTCCAACTTCAGATAGTTTACAAATCAACCAAACAAATCTGCCTACGCCGATCACTATCCGTTTTAAGATCAAGCTACGTACCACTACCACTTTAGCCTTAACACAAACCTCAAACAACAAGATAACCGACCTGATTTATGAGGCTAAGTAAACGATACCTGGTATGTATGGTTGCAAGCTGCTTTTGCATACAGCAGGGCACTGCGCAAATCAACATGGTGTATTCCATGGGTGTTGTTGGGAGTGTGGATGCAAAACAGCCGGTTTACAGCGGGGCTGTTATTGTTGATGGTAACAAAGCTTGTTTTAACCTGGCAAGTGGCGCAAAAACTTTTGCAAAACCAAAAGAAGGTTTGTTTGATAACAATTGCTTAGAAAATCACGCAAGCGTGAGACAGGAAACTCCTGGAACTGTTGTTAAGCTAAACCTTAGTGTATTCCCAAATCCTGTGGTAACTACAGTAACCGTAAAATCGCTTGACCTGCTACAGATTCCTGATGCGGTCATGGTTACTGTGTATGGGATAAACGGACAACTCATAAAAACGGCCAAAACAAATTTTAGTGAATTAGGAAGGGGATTGATGATGGATCTCAGTGGCGTGCGTAACGGAGTGTATGTTTTGAAAGTAAGTTCTCCAAGTGCTTCAGCAGAATTTAAACTAATCAAAGTAGACTAATTGCTTATGAAACCAAAACTAGCGCGTACAATTGCCTTGATTACCCTTTGCTGTTTTTGTATGATGAAAGGATTTTCGCAGGGAGCTTCGGATGGAATCGTTTTCCAGGCCATCGCAAAGGATCCGAGCGGGGTTCCCGCCAGGGGAAGAGTGGTCCATATCAAAAATGCGATCATACAGAAAACCCCTACCGGGTCGGTTGTTTACGCAGAAACTCATGTATTGACCGCCTCTGATGAAGGGTTTTTTACCATCACGATAGGGAGAGGTACGCGTACAACAGGTGTAAATAAACTTTCGGATATAGATTGGGCAGCCGGACCGTTTTTTCTCAATATAAAAGCTGCCATCGAGCCAACCATCGTTACGCCCGAGTGGAAAAAGGAAGATCAATTTGTTGATATGGGTACCTCACAATTCTGGACAGTGCCTTTCGCATTTACAGCCGCCAAAGTTGCGGGTCTTGAATTGTACTTAAAAGCAGCAGATACCACTGCAATGCTTGCCCGTTATATGCGTAAAAGCGACACTGCTTCATTAAGCAATCGTATCGATCAGTTATTAAAGTTCAGTGATACCGCCAATATGTTTGCAGCCTGCCTGCAAAGACTGGATACCGCGATCATGTTAGCACCTTATCTCCGCAAAACGGATACGGCAGGCCTGGCAAAACTGGTCAGCGGAAGATCAAATACCCTGGATACATCGGCTTTATTCAATTCTTTCCTGCAAAGATTGGATACTGCCATGATGCTGGCGGCCTATCAACGTAAAGGCGATACTACCGGCTTAAGCAGTTTAGGAGGGGCTCCCGTACCTATTAGCAGTTTTTCAGCGGAGCCAGATACCAGCAAACTAAATATATCCGATACATTGACAATGTTAAGCGGCTACCTGCGGAAATTAGATGCTGCGCTGATGTTGAATCCATACCTGGAAAAAAAGGATACGCTTTCATTAAGTAATCGTATCGATGAGAGACTCAGAATTGCCGATTCGGCCAATATGTTGGATCCATACCTGAGAAAAAATGATACACTCTCACTTAGCAATCATATCAATACTAAACTTGGGATTGCCGATTCAGCCAATATGTTGGATCCATACCTGAGAAAAAATGATACACTCTCACTTAGCACCCGTATCAATACAAAACTTGGGATTGCCGATTCAGCGGCCATGCTGAGTCCTTATTTGCGCAAAAGCGATATCGGATCGATCAGTAGCGCTTCAGCACTATCTAGTAATAGTAAACTGAATATATCCGATACATTGCAAATGCTCAGCGCGTATCAGCGAAAACTGGATACAACTTCATTGAGTAACCGTATTAATGCGAAGCTGAATAGTACAGATTCAGCGAGTATGTTGAATGCTTACCTGAGAAAATCAGATACACTCTCACTGAGTAACCGTATCAAAATAAAATTGAATGCAACTGATACAGCATTGATGCTTACGAATTATGCGAAGAATGGTGAGGGTGTAAAATATACCGATACCAGTTTGTTACTAGCGAACTATGCTAGAAATGGCCAGGTTGTAAAATATGTTGATACCTCTTCGATGCTGTCCAATTATGCAAGGAAAGGAATGGCTCTTCAATACAGCGATACTGCCAATATGTTTGCAGGTCGTTTAAGTGTCAGTGATACAGCATCGATGCTTACGAATTATACCAGGAACGGACAAGTTGTAAAATATGCGGATACCTCTTCGATGTTGAACAATTATGCAAGAAAAGGAATGGTTGTTCAATACAACGATACTGCCAATATGTTTGCAGGTCGTTTAAGTGTCAGTGATACGGCATCAATGCTTTCGAATTATGCAAAGAATGGAGAGGGAATGAAGTATGCTGATACCAGTTTGTTATTAGCGAATTATACCAGAAATGGCCAGGTTGTAAAATATGCTGATACCTCTTCGATGCTGAACAATTATGCAAGAAAGGGAATGGTTGTTCAATACAGTGATACTGCTAATATGTTTGCAGCTCGTTTAAGTATCAGTGATACGGCATCAATGCTTACAAATTATGCAAAGAGTGCAGATGGCGTGAAGTACGCTGATACCAGTTTGTTATTAGCGAATTACACGAGGAATGGCCAGGTTGTAAAGTATGTTGATACATCATCCATGCTGAATAATTATGCAAGAAACGGGCAAGCTGTAAAGTATAGTGATACAGCCAATATGTTATCAAGTCGTTTAAGTATCAGTGATACCGCATCAATGCTAACGAATTATGCAAAGAGTGCAGATGGCGTGAAGTATGCTGATACAAGTTTATTATTATCGAACTATACAAGAGCTGGCCAGGTTGTAAAGTATGTTGATACATCATCGATGCTGAATAATTATGCAAGAAAGGGAATGGTTGTTCAATACAGCGATACAGCCAATATGTTATCAAGTCGCTTAAGTATCAGTGATACTACAGCAATGCTTACGAATTATGCAAAGAGCGCAGATGGTGTGAAATATGCCGATACCAGTTTGTTATTAGCGAACTATACAAGAGCCGACCAGGTTGTAAAATATGTTGATACCTCTTCGATGCTGAACAATTATATAAGAAAAGGGACGGTTGTTCAATACAGTGATACAGCTAATATGTTATCAAGTCGTTTAAGTATCAATGATACGGCAGCAATGCTTACGAATTATGCAAAGAATGGGGAAGGTGTGAAGTATGCTGATACTAGTTTGTTATTAGCAAACTATACCAGGAATGGACAAGTTGTAAGATATGCTGATACATCTTCCATGCTGACCAATTATGCAAGAAACGGCCAGGCTGTAAAGTATAGCGATACCGCCAATATGTTATCGAGCCGTTTAAGTATCAGCGATACTGCATCAATGCTTACAAATTATGCAAAGAGTGCAGATGGCGTGAAGTACGCTGATACCAGTTTGTTATTAGCGAATTATACCAGGAACGGCCAGGTTGTAAAATATGTTGATACCTCTTCGATGTTGAACAATTATGCAAGAAACGGACAAGCTGTAAAGTATAGTGATACGGCTTCCATGCTAACGGATTATGCGAAGAGCGCAGATGGTGTGAAATATGCTGATACCAGTTCGTTATTAGCGAACTATACAAGAACCGGTCAGGTTGTAAAATATGTTGATACCTCTTCGATGCTGAATAATTATGCAAGAAAGGGAATGGTTGTTCAATACAGCGATACAGCCAATATGTTATCAAGTCGTTTAAGTATCAGTGATACTGCCTCAATGCTTACGAATTATGCAAAGAGCGCAGATGGTGTGAAGTATGCTGATACCAGTTTATTATTAGCGAATTATATCAAGAATGGCC
>JAZKBT010000013.1:0-164626 GCA_040388475.1 Bacteroidota bacterium
CTTTTATGAATTGTTTGCCGGGCTTTAGCCCGGAGTATCACACTCCGGGCTAAAGCCCGGCAAATATGGGAGAGTATGTTCTTATTGTCCACGCCCTGAAGGGCGCGGCAAAAGACGCGGCAAAAAAAAGCCGGAAGAAGAGCTGGAGTGAATAGTCCTTAAGCATTTCAGCAAAATTACCATCAATTAGCGAGCGTGGCCGTCATTGCGAGATACGAAGCAATCTGTAGCTTGCGTTACCAGGGTGTAACATATTGAAAACGTTTTATTACTCTGCCAATCGTAACACAGATTGCTTCGTACCTCGCAATGACGGTAGCCGCAGCACTGATAGTGATTTTACTTGAACCGATATATTAAACAACTCAATTACACAACACGATAATTATTAAAGAAAATTCGATAACTTGTAAGTAACCATCCACTGCTTATGATGCGGAACTGCTTACTGCTGTTGTTGATGTGTGTTACGCATGCGCTATACTCGCAATCGGGATATACTTACCGCGAATACACCACAGAGAACGGGATGCCTTCAAACGGCATCAGGGATATGCACTTTGACAGTATCACCGGTTTTTTGTGGCTCGCTACCGAAGCCGGCCTGGCGCGTTTTAATGGCAATGAATTCAGGCTCTATAATGAAGGCAGCGGCAGACAGAACATTACAGGCAGGATGGCGTTTATGCTGCCCGACACTGATGGCGAAATGTACGTGGCCGACATGCAGTCGCGTCTCTTTCGTATAGAAAAGCATGCACCTGTTTTTTTTGACAGTGGCGCAAAATATCCTGGGCTGTTATCAATAGGACACCTTCTGTATGTTTCGCAAAAAATGTATGAGAGCTGGGCAAAAACAAAGAAGCCGTCATCCATTGATCTGTATTTATATCTTGATAAAGTATTGCCGATGTCCGATACAGCTGCACTGGCCATTAACGAGGATGATGCATTGCTCTATTATTATTCGCTCAGCAACCCTGACCCACGTTTACTTCCCTTACCTATAAATACTATTGTTGATTTTTTCATGATCGGTAAGCATTGCTTCTTGACTGATGTCAACAAAAACATTTACGAACTGGACCAGTCCACTTTAACCATCAAAAAGGCCCGAACCGGTTTCACCAACTCCCGCTCAGATCTTATTTTTTGGCAAAAAGCCACCAAGGATCCGGTATATATTTCGGGTAATGCAGTATATACAATACGTATGGAAAATGGAACCCTGCAAAGGGATCTTGTTTGTGATTCACTTCCCCTGGGCATCAGCATGAGATTTGTACAATACAATAAGGCAATTAAAACTTTGTTTATAGCCACAACATCCAACGGACTTGTTATCATTCGCGAAAATTCCGTTGAAGCGGTAAGAAGACCATTGACTGAGATTAACGTACCTGAGTCTTATTACGCACAACTGCTGCTGCCCAATGGCAACATTTTTGTGAATTCAAACCAACAGCTGGGCAAAAACCCTGCTATGAAAAATACGCCCATCAAAGGCGGTTTCAGCAATCATATATATACTGATGGTGATTCTATCCTCTGGTTCTGGCAGGGACTAAAAGATGGCCCATTAAAACCCGGCACATACCTTAGATCGCATAATAATTTTACAGGCAGGACCACCACTTATACAAAATCAGCTATTGACATTCCGGTCCCTTATCCAATGCAGAAAAGCGGCGGCAGTTTGTATACACTCACTAGCTATGGCCTATATAAATTGCAAGGTGATAGCATGGTACTGGCAGATGACCGTTTCTGCAAGCCCTCAGCAGATCCTCCCTCGGGTATGACAGAAGTGAAACCTGGAGTGCTTGGCCTGGTAACACGCGACTATGTTTTTCTTTATGACATTCATAGCAGGAAAATAGATACCATTCTTGTTAATAAAACAGCCGATATCCGATCATTATGGGTTTATGGAGACTATCTTTTTATAGGTACTTACGGCGCGGGGATCTATATACACCACAACGGCAAAACAAAAGCTATACCGGTTGACAAAAACAAACACCTTCTTTTTGCCCATTGCTTTGTAAAAGATGAATACGGCTACTGCTGGATCAGTTCAAACAGTGGTTTGTTCAAAGCCAGGCTTTCAGACATGATACATGCATTTGAAAGTAATCATACTGCCGATGAAGTAGTGTATTACCACTACTATGGAAAAAATGACGGTATGGCGATAACAGAAATGAATGGGGGGTGTACACCTTGTGCGATAATAAGACAGGACAAAACCATCTCCTTCCCTACCATGCTGGGATTGTTATGGGTGAACCCTTCTTTTGCAAAACCTGGCGTTTTATGGAGCGATATATACATCGATGCATTCTCAGCAAACCGGGTAAACATACACATCGATTCATTGCGGTATAAGGAGCTGCCTTCCAATACCAAAGAAATACGGTTGAAAATCGCCTATCCTGTTTGGGAAAATCCTGAAAACATTTATATACAATACCGCTTTGCCGATGACAGTACCTGGAAATGGCTTGAGCCGGGTGGTAATATTTTATTGATTAGCCCGGGATATGGTCCGCATACACTAGAGCTAAGAAAAATTAATGGTTTCGATACGGAGAATATCACACTAATGTATCTGCATTTCACGGTAGCCACCCCTTTTTATGCCACCTGGTGGTTTTATGCATTGATGGGATTGTTATGTTTGGGTTCGATCTATGCTTATATCCGTATACGCACAAGACAATACATCTTCCGACAGCGTAAACTGGAAAACCTGATCGCAGAAAAAACAAAAGAATTACAGGAGCAGAATATAGAACTTGAAAAAAGGGATACGATCAAAACCCGCCTCATCTCCATCATCAACCATGATATCATTTCACCGTTAAAATTTCTTGCCGATACAGGAAAAACACTAAAGGAAAAAAGAAGCAGGATGGATGAAAAAATGGTGGATGAAACCATTAATGAAATGGTGGATACATCAAAAGAACTGCAGGCGCTTTCCACCAATATCCTTAACTGGATCAAATACCAGAGTGAAGGGAAAGGATTGGTGAAAGAAAATTTCGTGTTGCACCATATGATCAGTGATATCCTGAAAGTACTTAACCCCGTGGCCCACCGTAAACAATTAACGATAGCCAATCATGTTGATCCGCAACTACAGGTGTACCAGTATTACGATCCATTAAAAGTGTTGATCTATAACCTTGTTTCCAATTCAATCAAATTTACAAAGAAAGGAACGGTAACCATTGACTGTGAGGTTACAGACAAACAGGTAACCATATTGGTATCCGACCAGGGAATGGGTATGACACAAACACAGGTACAGAATTTATTGATGGGAAAAACCGATATCCATTCTGCCAAAAACAACCCCGGCACGGGGCACGGTCTCGGTTACC
The DNA here is from genome assembly GCA_040388475.1 of Bacteroidota bacterium. Classification (GTDB taxonomy): domain Bacteria; phylum Bacteroidota; class Bacteroidia; order Chitinophagales; family Chitinophagaceae; genus Sediminibacterium. The sequence goes on from JAZKBT010000013.1 coordinate 3,390, forward strand.
GGATCATCAGCGACCTGCTTGCTATTACAGACGCCACCATTGCAATTGAGAGTGAACAGGGGAAAGGGACGGATGTGTTGGTGAAGTTTATGAATTAGGTACCGGAAGGATCATCGTTTCGTTGCGCTTTGTGTTGAAAGATTTTAAAAAATCCGGTCAACAATGCAATACTTAGCATCGCAAGGAAAGCCATTGCAATAGCAACGGTAATATCATCCTGCAGGTTTCGCATGCTCATCAACAACGAAAGAAAACCGATCGTGATATCCATCAGGATAAAAAAGGATAACAGCACGGGCGCAAATACCAGGCCAATAGGTTTCTTTCTTAAAAGCACAATACCTGCTATAAATATTCCCGGAAGAAAAAAAGAAAGATCAATAACATGCACCCCATTGGTGACCAGGCCCGTTTCCAGTAAACTTTTCGGTAAACGGCCGTGAATAGTTGCAGGAATTATTTCAGATAACCATAGAAAATAAAAAGAGGTTGCAATAAAAATAAAATAAATTCCAATGATCCGTAAGACAGATTTTTGTGGGAGGGCAATAGGACTGATATTCACATAACATTGTATGTAAATAACATAACCCGTGGAATACAGTGACAACCCAAGACACATGCAATACAATAAAAACAGTCTGTTGAAATGAATATCAAAACAATAGATCGTAAAAGTGTATGCTATATATAGCAGTGTACCACACAATACCAGGCCTGCATTTTTACTGCCCCGCCGGAAAAGAAAAGCAGTAACAAGCAGGCAAGGCACAATCAGAAATAAATTGATCATATCCTGCCCCATCGACTGTACCTGCCAATTTGCAGACTCAAAATGATAAAAATTTTCTGTGCACATGGCAACCACACTAACCACTATCATCAAAGCCGTCAATAGGCTCGACAAAGTCAGAATGATATTCCGGTTGGTATTTTTCATGCTGCCGTTTAACGCGTTATTCAAGCGGTACAAAATGCTGAAAATTGCGTTTCCTCCTGCTGAGAACGATCATTGGGTGGTGTGATATTCGTCATTTGTTACCTTATAACTAACGCATAGTTTTGGATAAACCACATCATACCAGCATGCTCGGAGAACTAACCAACCAGGAAATACAGAATATACTTCTCAGCCAGGTGCTGGGCAGACTGGCTTGCTGCAATGGCAAACAACCGTATGTTGTGCCCGTTACCTATACGTATGATAGTGATTACATTTACGGACAAACAAATGAAGGAACAAAGCTCTCTATCCTGCGAAAAAATCCCAATGTTTGTTTTGAAGTGGATGTTATGACCGACATGAAGAACTGGCAATCTGTTATCGTAACTGGGAAATTTGAAGAGGTTAAAGGCGCTGAAGCAAAGATCGCACGCGAGATACTTTTCGGGCGCATATTTTCTCTTATGACAAGCGATACGATACACAAACATGAACACGAAGTAGTAACTGAACTTGACAAACCCGCGCCAAAATTTGTGATGTACCGGATAAAAATCAACGGGATAAGCGGCAGGTTCGAGAAACAATAATGAAGTAGGTAACTGTGAGTAGAAGATTTTAGACTAAACGCGGCGTGATCGTCATTGCGAGGAACGAAGCAATCTGTGCTTCGAATTGCAGAGTCCCTCACTGTCTTGACACAGATTGGTTCGTGCCTCGCAATGACGGCCAGCCCGCCACACTGAAGGTAATTTTACTGAAATGCAAACACGTTAGTTAAACATATTCGCCAGTTTTTTCTCATCCAGTATTTTGATACATCCACCCTGCACATCCACCAGCTTTTCGGTTTTAAAATCGCTTAATGTACGGATCAGTGATTCGGTAGCTGTGCCTGCAATCGTAGCCAGCCCTTCCCTGCTGATATCGATCGTAAAATTATCGTCACCTGCCTGTTTGTATTTTTTTTGCAGAACGATCAGCGCTTCCGCAACTTTTTTTCGCAATGAATTATAAGCCAGCCCCAACAATTGATTCTCTTTCTCTGAAACATTCCTTGCCAGGAGCCGTATGAATTTTTGGGCCACCTCTTTGTTATTGTTTACAAGATTATTGAACTCATCTTTGGGTATGATGGCCAGTTCGGTTTCTTCAAGTGTTTCTGCTGTGTCCTTATAAGTAGTTCCTTCCAGCAATGCTATATGCCCGATAAAATCACCCTCGCTGAAAAGACCTGTTACCAGTTCTTTTCCATTATCATTGCTACGAAAAGTTTTTACCTTGCCTTTTACGATATAAAACAAACGGTTCGGGTGATTACCTTCAGAATAAATATTCTGTTTTTTCTTATAAAGGTTCGTATCCCTTCCTTCTGTAAGTGTTTCAAATACATTTCTGCCCAATGATTCCTGGATAAAATGCTGAACGCCTTCAAGACCCGGCGCCAGTTCTTCTTTTAGAAGATCAAATTTCTTCAAACGGCTGTCTACTGCATTTAACAATTCGGTGGCATCAAATGGTTTGGTGAGATAGTCATCAGCACCCAATTCCATACCCTTGCGGAAATCACCCCGTTCTGTTCTTGCCGTAAGAAATATGAAAGGAACATTCCGGATGCTGTCATTCTTATGGATCGCGTGCAGAACACCATATCCATCCAGCACCGGCATCATGATATCGCAGATGATAAGATCGGGCTTATGTTCAATAGCCTGCTCTATACCGATCTTGCCGTTAGGAGCCATGATCACTTCATAACCCGACAACTCAAGGATCTCGGCTGTATTGGTTCGGATATCATCGTTATCTTCTATCAATAATATCTTTTTCATATCAGTTCGTATTGGTATTAAATGTAACAACGAATTCTGTCCCTTTATCCAGTTCACTATAACATGCCACTTTCCCATTCATTAATTCGGCATACCTGGCAACAATATGCAAACCTAAACCCGTACCCTGTATATTGCCTGCATTGGTGCCGCGGAAAAACCTTTCCATCAGGTGTACCTGGTCCTCTGCTGAGATCCCCATTCCCCGGTCTTTTACCGAGATACTAATATATTCATCGTTATTCGAACTTTTTACTTCAATCGTACTGTTCTCAGGAGAGAACTTACTGGCATTCGACACAAGATTCATCACTATGTGTTTGAGCATGGAAGGATCGGTGAACACATCTTCATTACCTGAATGTGCGTATATGATCTCCTGCCCGTTCCGCAAATTATTTTTCATTTCATCAGCGATCTCAGCGATCAGTTGCCTGATATCAAAATGAGCATGACGCACCTGTATCTTTCCTTCCTCTATCTTACCCACGCTTAGAAAATCATTCAGTATATCTGTTAAATGGTTAACAGAAGAAATGATGCGCTGTGTATGTTTCTCGCGTTTGGGTTGGTCATCGCCTGAAGAATATTTTTCAATGAGGTACGTGGAGGAAAGTACCGTACTCAAAGGCGTACGGAATTCATGCGAAGCCATGGAAACAAAACGCGATTTTAACTCGCTCAGTTCCCTCGCCTTTTCAAGAGAGGCCCGCAACTCCTGCTCCGCTCTTTTCCTTTCTGAAATATCAATGGCGATACCCATAAAACCGGTGATCTTACCCGTACTGTCTCTTATCGCTGTTACAGTTACTGCGGCCGGAAATATGGTGCCATCCTTCCTGATAAAAACATACTCTTTCTCTTCATGAATATTGCGCCTGGAGTTTTCAACAAACACAGAAAAATCATCCCCGATATTCACATCAAATGTTTCCTTTAGTTCTTTTCGTTTCCGGTCTATATCAATCGGATCAAGAAACAGGAGAATACTGCTGGTATTCAATACCTCTGATTCTTCGTAACCCATATTCGAGGCACTTTCGGGATTGAACATTTTTATGATCCCCTTTTCATCGGTGGCTATAATCATCACACCTGCATTATCGAACAGCGCTTTCTGGTAGGATAATACATCTTCAAGCTTATCGCGCGATAACTCAAGTTGCCGCAAAGTTTCTTTTAGATCCGAAGTGCGTTGTTCAATCGTTTGTTCCAGTTCATTATTCAGTTTTACAATTTCGGCTTCCGCTTTTTTGCGTACAGAAATATCACTGATAAAGGCAATCGCATTGTGCTTATCGCCGTCCATGTAATTGCCAAGACTAACTTCAACCGGGAATTCCGTACCATCTTTTTTTATAGCATACAGGTCCATGCCCACACCCATCGGCCGGTTCTTCGGATGATGGATATAACTTTCGCGGTTGTGTACATGTTTGTGATGATATCTTCCTGGTATCAGTGTTTCTACTTTTTTGCCGATCAGTTCTTCGAGACTATAACCGAAAAGTTTTAATGCGAAGGGATTTACAGACTCAATTACCCCATCGCTGTCGGCCACAACAATCCCCATAGAGGCATGGTTAAATAAGGCTTCAAAACGATGCATGGTTAAAAATACCCATTTATCGCAAAAGAATTTTATAAAATGTCAATGGCAACTGACAACGGCTCCCGACATTTTGGCAAAAAATGGGCTTATATAGGGAATATCAAGGTTTAATCCGCGCAGGATCAACAGCACCCCGATAGAGGCAATAAAAAAAGGAGTAGCTACCCGTACTTTTTCCCGGATATGAATGTTCACAAACGACCCAAAGTACCCTAATAGCAACATCAGCGGAACCGTTCCTAACCCAAAAGCAAACATAAAGAGAGCACCGCTTGACATTGTGCCCGTTGCAAGTGCCGAAATAATGGCAAAATACACCATCCCGCAAGGCAACAGTCCATTACCCATACCGGTAAAAAAAGCCGCCAGCGGATGTTGCGAATTCATTTGTTTCGCGATGAACTTCTGAACCGGTTTGAATAAGATCCCTGATGGCTGGATATGAAAAAAACGTTTGTTGAGTATCCATGAAATCAATATCACCAGTATTACAGCACCTAAAACAATGGAGAATATTTGCTGGAAACCCGCTAGGTAAAACCGTTTGCCAAGCAACCCTAACATACTGCCCAGCACAACATACGTAATTACTCTTCCCATATTATAAGAAAGGATCGCCCTGAGTTTACCGCGGGGTGTGGCATGGTTTACCGGTATCAATAATGCCACAGGACCGCACATACCAACACAATGGAAACTGCTGACAAGTCCCAGTAAAAACCCCGGTATCAATATTAGCCAGTTCATTTAATGAATGGTGATAAGTTGCTCATCATAATATTTTTTAGTGCTATCCTCCCAACTGAGTTTTAACCGGTAATTTGTTTTGACAAGGTCCTTCTTTAAAACAATCAGCTGGTTATGCGCAGCCGTTCGCAATGATATTTTCCTGTCGTAGGCTGCATTGTTACCACAGTAGAACCAGGCTTCGCCTGTTATTGTATGGCCTTCGTTTTCCACGGGCAGATTGATGATGACAGCTTCCGGATTTTCAACCAAGGTTATACTGCTGATCATTGCTGCATTTGCTTTGCCGTCTATTTTATCCTGGTAGCGCAACTCATCGTTGTAATAGTCCTTACTTACTAACTCGAACTTAGTATGCATGCTTTTATACACCAAAGTGCCGATTAGAAGCGCAAACCCCACAAACACGAGCACCAACCTGTTTCCCCAACTCATATCGATTAATTTAAAATGAAAGGATGATTCGAATTTTACTATTAATTTGATGTACTATTAGTTGTTTTATACAATTTCTGATTATCATGAACTAGATAGATTTAACAAATAATGTTATAAAGCCGGAACGCTGCGCTTGTAACATTCAAGCAAAATCACTATCAGTGTTGCGGGCTGTCCGTCATTGCGAGGCACGAAGCAATCTGTGTCCTGCATTTACAAACAGACTGAAATTCGAAACACAGATTGCTTCGTTCCTGCAATGACGATCACGCTGCTTCTATTGGAAAGGTTCTTCAAGCAGTTTCTTCTAATTTACCGGGCTTAAAAAATTAGTAGAAAGAACAGCGATCTTTTTTTCTCCCTCATACAACCCTAGTTTTATTTCTGTTTTTCTTTTCCTTACAACATTGTTTGGAAGGATCACAAAGAAAGCACCTGCGCCCTGCCCTTCTTTTACAACATCAATAACAGGCTTGCCAATGATCTGTATCCTTCCATTATCTTCAGACCTGATCGTTAGCGGAATATCTGTCACTGTCTTGTTCACCACTTTTATATTGTACAGGTTCGAAATGCTGTCTGCACCATGCTCCTGGTACATGATACCCGGTGTGCGCATAATAGTGGCATCCACATCTTTCCTGGTAAACAAAACTGCAGAAAGGATCAGAAGCACCAATCCGCAAAGTGCAGTATACATTTTCATTCTTACCGTGTACTTCAATGGTACGCCATTGGCAATTGAGTTTTCAGATGCGTAGCGTATCAGCCCTTTTTCTTTTCCCGTTTTAAGCATGATATGGTCACAGGCATCTATACAGGCCGTGCATCCTACACATTCCATTTGCACACCGTTGCGTATATCGATACCGGTAGGACAAACCTTTACACATTGGTAACAATCAATACAGTCACCCTTAATTTCTATTGTATTCTTCTCGAAACCTCTTGGCTCCCCACGTTTGTAATCATATGCTACGATCATTGAGTTCTTATCCAATAAAACACTTTGCAATCTTCCATAAGGACAAACTACCGTACATGCCTGCTCGCGGAAGAATGCATACACAGCATAAAATACAGCACTGAATACGATCAGTGAAGCAAACCCTACCACATGTTCAGAAACAGGTTCGGAAATGATTTTTTCCAGTTCTGCAATGCCTATAATGTATGCAAGAAAAGTGTTGGCGATGATACATGACAACAGAAAGAAAAGAATATGTTTAAGTGTTAATTTAAAAATCTTTTTTGTGGTCCATGGCGAGTTTTTTAACTGACGTTGAACAGGTGCATCCCCTATGATCCAGTATTCAATCTTACGAAACATCATTTCCATAAAATTTGTTTGCGGACACGCCCACCCGCAAAACAATCTTCCGAATGCTGCCGTAAACAAAATGATAAAGAAGATAAATGCCACCATCCCCAAACCGAAAATGAAAAAATCCTGTGGCCAGAATACCTTAGAGAAAATAATAAACCTTCCCTTGGGAATATTCAGCATAATAAAAGGTCGCCCATTCAATTGTATAAAAGGAAGGCCGAAAAATAAAAGAAAATAGACAATACTCAGTATCGAACGGATCCGGTAAAATTTTCCTTTCGGATGATAGGCAAAGATCCATTTCCGTTTCCCTTTATCATCCACGGTTGCCAGGTGATCGCGAAAATCTTCCGTTACGGGTTCATTGATATGTAGTGTATCAGTGATCATTCTCCTGTTCCTTTTTTATCAACAGGATTGGGTTGTGCATTTTTTTGTACGGCAGAGGATGAATCTTTCACATCTTTGGTTTCTTCGATCATCAGTTCACCCTGTGCCTCTTTTGGCTGCGCTGGTTTTTTCCCGCGCAAACTTTTTATATAGCTTGTCAGCTGCGCTATCTGAACAGGTGTATAGTCATCCTTCCAGCTTTTCATGCCTTTCTCCTGCCAGCCGTATTTGATGGTTTTAAAAATTTCTTTAACCCCGCCTCCATGCAACCAGTAATCATCAGTAAGATTGGGTCCTACAAGCCCACCACCATCCGCTGCATGACACGCTGCACAGGTCGAAGTGAAGATGGTCTTTCCTGATGCGAGATCAGATTCGTTCACTAAGAGTTTTACGGTGTTCTCGTCCACATTACTTGCCGATTTTAGAAGATAGGCTTCTTTTTCCTCTGCACCTTTCTGCATCGCCATATTATATTCCTCAAGACTTGAAGGAGCTGTATGAGAAACCTCGTACCTCCATAAATAGATCACAGCAAAAACAATGCATGCATAAAAACCATACAACCACCATGGCGGTAAACGGTTATCCAGTTCACGGATCCCGTCGTAATCATGCCCAAGATCAATTTGGCCTTCTTCTTTGATCGGGCGCAGACTGTTGAACTTATCCCAGTATTTTAACCAATTGATCTTTTTCGCTTCTTTTTCAACATATATTTTTTCCGTTTCTTTCTTCAGCAAAAATTTCAGGTTATAAACAAGTACAAGCAGGATGATCAGCTCAACCAGTACGACACCGAGTAATCCGTAAAAAGTGGTGCTGGATAATCCGCCGATGGTATCATCTGTTACAATTGGTGCAACCGGGGCGTCTGCCGCAAAAACGGATGAACTTAATAAAAGGAATGCAGCAATGCTGAAAATCTTTGCAGATCCCGATACAGTATTGCTTTTCTGTTCAAGAAATTGTTTTGTCTTTACCTGCGCTGTCCCTACTAAAACATGGGCAAGTAAGCCGATGCAGATCGCTAATAAAATAATGATCACCACAAATACCTGCACAACCGGGTTGTTGAGATCCTGTTGTTTGGGTGGGCCATCTGCAAGTGCCTGGAAGGGAAGTAGCAGGCCTAATATCGCGGCCTGTTTGATTCGTAGAAAATGGATTCTTTTCATGCTGCCTGCTTTAATTATTTAAAGGAATGCGGTTGATCTCATCTATCAATTTCTTATCTGCTTTTAATGCCCATATACTCATGACAATAAAAAAAGTGAAGAATATGCCAAAGGAGGAGAGCGCATATATATCCACTCCTGCTATTTTTTCGAGATAGTTTATAAATTTCATGATGTGTTTTTTTGTTGACTGACTAATAAGTTTATTTCTTCGCCACCGGTTTGTCTGCGCTTTTGATATCTGTTCCCATCCGTTGCAGGTAAGCTATCAAAGCAATGATCTCTTTATTGGGTGGCGTTTTTATTTTATCCTTTGCCAGTTGCTCACTGATCTTTTTCGCCTGGAGCATCAGGTCCTTGTTGGCTTCTTTATCATATCCTGCAGGATAAGGCACACCCAGTGTCTGCATCGCACGGATCTTCGCTGGTGTGATGGCTGTGTCTAAATTGTCCTCAAGCAACCATGGATAAGATGGCATGATTGAACCGGGACTCATGCTTTGCGGTTCTTCCATATGCGTATAGTGCCAGCTGTCGGGATATTTTCCGCCGATCCTTGCCAGGTCGGGGCCTGTACGTTTGCTTCCCCATTGAAAAGGCCGGTCGTATATGAATTCGCCCGCTTTACTGTATTCTCCATACCGCGCAACTTCATCACGGAACGGCCTGATCATTTGTGAGTGACAGGTATAACATCCCTCTCTTACATAAATATCACGGCCCTGTAATTCAAGCGCTGTATAAGGTTTAACCGATGCGATCGTTGGTACATTTGATTTGATCAGGAATGTTGGCACGAGTTCCAGTATCCCGCCAATAGAAACGGCGATCAGGCTGAATACCAGTAATTGCATAGGTCTTCTTTCTATCCAGCGGTGCCAGTATTGTTTGCCGTGTGTTTGCGGAATTTTATTGAGTGATGGTGCTTCTGCATATTCATTGGCAACCAGTTTTCCTGCTTTAACTGTTTTATAAATATTGAATACCATCATAAATACACCGATGAGATATAAAGAGCCACCGACACTTCTTGATACATACATCGGAATAATATGTGTAACTGTTTCCAGAAACTGGTATTTAATAGTGCCTTCCTCAGTGAATTGTTTCCACATACTTGCCTGTGCAAAACCTGCCCAGTAAAGTGGCACGGCATACAAAACAATTCCGATGGTTCCGATCCAGAAATGATTGGTTGCTAATTTTTTTGAGTACAGTGGTGTATTGAATATTTTGGGGATAATCCAATAAAGAATACCGAAAGTCAGAAAACCGTTCCAACCCAGTGCGCCTATGTGAACGTGTGCAATGGTCCAGTCTGTAAAATGTGATATGGCGTTTACACTTTTCAAACTCAGCATGGGTCCTTCAAAAGTTGCCATACCATAACAGGTAATGGCTACCACCATAAATTTGAGTACCGGTTCTTCACGCACCTTATCCCATGCCCCGCGAAGTGTGAATAATCCGTTTAACATACCTCCCCAGCTTGGTGCGATCAGCATGATGCTGAATACAACCCCCAGGCTTTGTGCCCAGTCAGGCAAAGCGGTATATAAAAGATGATGCGGTCCTGCCCATATATAAATAAATATCAACGCCCAGAAATGGATGATCGATAAACGGTAACTATATACGGGACGGTTAGCAGCTTTTGGAAGGAAATAATACATCACACCCAGGTAGGGAGTGGTTAAAAAGAAAGCTACAGCGTTATGCCCATACCACCACTGAACCAATGCATCCTGCACGCCTGCAAAACCGCTGTAACTTTTCATTGGGGAAAAAGGAAGCTCAAAAGAATTTACAATATGCAGCAAGGCAACCGTAACCCATGTGGCGATATAAAACCAGATGGCCACATATAAATGACTTTCTCTTCGTTTTAGTATCGTACCAAACATGTTGATACCGAATATTACCCATACAATAGTGATCGCAATATCAACGGGCCATTCAAGCTCGGCATATTCTTTACCGGTAGTATATCCCGCAAGCAGGGTGATCGCTGCAGTAACAATAATCGATTGCCATCCCCAAAAATGAATAGCGCTTAACTTATCACTGAACATCCTTGTTTTACAAAGACGTTGCAATGAATAATACACACCCATAAAAATACCATTACCAACAAATGCAAATATGACGGCATTGGTATGCACCGGCCGTACACGACCGAATGTGGTCATAGGCATTTTAAAATTTGCAGCGGGCAGGAACATCTGTACCGAGGCCAGCAAACCTGCCAGCATACCTACAACACCCCATATGATCGTAGCGTAAGCAAACTGCTTTACAATTTTGTTATCGTAATAAAATTTTTCTAATTCCATACAGTTATGTTATGATTTGGGTTTAATATGTGTCTGTTCGGGGATTTTAGTTATGGCGTCCTTATGATCAAAAAGCATACGCATGGGCGGACTTATTTCATCATCATACTGGCCGTTCTTAACGCTCCAGATAAAAGCGAGGAGGAACAGCGATGCCACACTTATACTCACGATCAACAAAAGAATAATGGCGCTCATACTAATTATTATACCGGCAAATCTATTCCCGGCGGATAGGTTGTTCAATGATAAGGCTCAAGGAGAAAGATGACATTCGTCATGTTCTGTGAAATGCACAACAATGCTTGCATCATATTTTCAAAAGCTTCGCTTTCAGGTTGCTGAGTCCGAAACTGATGATAAGTATACTGATACTGCTGCAGGGCATGAGGATAGCGGCGATCACGGGCTGGAGCCCTCCATGCACAGCGAAATAAAGACCAACAACATTGTACATTGCCGAAACGATAAAAGCAGTTAACACCACACGCTTATTGAAACGGCACATTTGAATAAACCTATCCAGCTTGGGTAAGCTGGCTGCATTCAAAATAGCATCACTGGATGGAGTGAACGTATTACTATCTTCTGCTACTGAAATACCAATATCTGCCTCGCGCAAGGCGCCCGCATCATTCAATCCGTCACCAATCATCATCACAGACCTCGCGTGCTTCTGCATTTGCTGTATGGCCAGCAATTTATCACCTGGCCCCTGGTTAAAAAGTATGGTAGAATCTGCACCGATCATTTGTGAGAGACGCTGTTTTTCTCCGTTGTTATCGCCGCTTAATACGGAGATCCTGTGATCCTTTTTTAAACAGGCTACCAATTCAGGGATATGATCGCGGTATTCGTTCTGAAAAACAAATCTCCCCATCATCTCACCTTCAACAGCCAGGTAAACGCAGGAATCTTTACCTGATTCTTTGTGCCCGGTTACATACTCAACCGAACCCATCGCTATCAGGTCCCCATTCACCATTCCCTCGATACCTTCACCCGGCACTTCGTTAAAAGCATGTATTTTACCGCCCGCTCCCGCATCTGCCCATTTCGATATTGACCTGCACAACGGATGTGTACTTTGTTTCGCCAGCTCGGCAATATTGCTCCGCAACTGCGAAGGAAGTTCCTGCCCTTGATACCGGATATTGTTAAACCGTCCGGTAGTAAGTGTTCCTGTTTTATCAAATACAATATGATCTGCGTTGGCGATCCCTTCAATGGTTTGCGCATTACGCAGGTAAAAACCGTTACGCGCAAGACGCCGCAGGATATTTCCATTGACGAAAGTGTTGCTTAACAAAAGCCCGCAGGGACAGGCAATGATCAGTATCGAGGTAACCGCGTTCCAGATACGTGACGGGTCAACATTCCACCAATAAATGGTAGTCAGCAAAGCAATGCTGAACACGATCCATGTAAAATAGCGGCTGAGCAAATGAACAAACGAATATTTTTCTTTTCGGGCATGTTCTTTCTGTTCATCCTTGTTCCAGAGTTTGGTAAGATAACTTTGCGCCACTTCCCTGATCACCAATATTTCGATATTACTGCTGAGTTGTTTCCCACCTGCATAAACCACCTCTCCCATCTCTTTCTTAACCGGGAAACTTTCTCCATTCACAAAACTGTAATCGATCAATGCATTACCACGTGTGATGATGCCATCTGCAGGTATCAGTTCCTGGCCATGAATCAGGATAGTATCATCGAGTGCGATCTTATCCAATGTAACAATGGTTTCTTTTCCTTCTTTTATTTTTGTTACCGCAACAGGGAAATAAGAAGTGTAATCACGCTCAAAATTCAAAGCTGCATAAGTCTTATCCTGCAATACCCTTCCCGCAAGCATAAAGAAAACGATACCACTCATACTGTCAAGATAGCCGGATCCGGTTTGTGTAAGAATTTCGTACACACTCCTGCCGAACGTAATCAAAACAGATAATACAATGGGCGCATCAATATTCAGGAATCCCCGTTTTAATGACTTCCAGGCACTCACATAAAATTCAGAAGAAGCATACAGGAGTACGGGTAATGAAAGCACAAGGCTGATATACCTGAATATCTGCAGAAGACGTAATTCTCTTTCATTGATGCCTAGATATTCAGGAAAACTAAGCAGCATGATGTTGGCGAAGCAAAATCCGGCCACCCCCAATTTATAAATCTTCGAGCGTGATACCATGGTTTTGGGGCGATCTATATCATTGAAACTGATATATGGTTCATAACCGATGGATGTAGTAAGCTCAGCAACCTTACGCAGCGAAATGCCTGAATGATCAAAAACAATATCAGCTTCCTTTCTTTCAAAATTCACTTTGCAGCTGATGATATGTTTATCCAGCTTATGCAGGTTCTCTAAAAGCCATAAACAACTGCTGCAATGGATATGTGGCAGGTAGAATGTGATATGTGTTTCAGAATCGTTCCGGAAACGGACCAGGTCCTTGATGATTTTTTCTTCGTCGAGAAAAGCAAACTTATCTGGACGAGCTGTCTGTTTACGATTGATGCCAGAGTTCCGGCTGAGATCATAATAATCACATAAACCTGTTTCATTCAAAATCTCATAAACCATACGGCAGCCCGTACAACAAAAGTCTTTATCATGGGCGTAAATCACCTCTGCCCCGCATTCTTCACCACAATGAAAACAGTGGATTGAATTTTTAACCCGTTGTATTGCCATACATCATATTTCAGCTGGCAATATTATTCCGGTTGCGCCTGGGAAAAAATGACGAAAATCATATTTCCGCCTAACCTTAATAGGCATATTTGCCCGGCAGCCAAAATATTTTTGCTACATGCAGGATTTGTCAGACCAGAAACAATTCAAAGCCTTATTTGATTTTGCAACCGAGGGTATCCTCGTGTCTGATACTTCCGGTAACATTGAACTTGCCAATCCTGCGGCCGAAAGATTATTTGGTTATGATGCCGGGGAACTGATCAACAGCAAAGTGGAGATACTGATACCACAACGTTTTGCACAGAACCATCACAAACTAAGAGAAGGTTTTCATACATGTCCGCACGCCAGGTCCATGGGAACCGGAAGGGATCTTTTTGGCGTTGCAAAAAACGGGAGAGAGTTCCCTATTGAGATCAGCCTGAGCCCCTTCTCTGCCGGAAGCGAAGATTTTGTGATCGCATTCATCATAGACATTTCTGTAAGAAAACAAAATGAAGAAGCGATTGTAAAACAGCGCACGGAGCTTGAGGCTTTGGCACATGAACTGGAACAAAGGGTAAAAGACAGAACCATGATCCTCGAAGAAGCGCTCCAGCAGCTCGAAAGATCCCGGAAAGAACTGAATGAAACGCTTGACAAGGAAAAAGAATTGAATGAAATGAAATCCAGGTTCGTATCAATGGCTTCGCATGAGATCCGTACCCCGTTAACAACCATTCTCTCTTCGCTGTCGCTGGTTGAGAAATACAGCGAAAACGACAATAAAGAAAAGCAGCAGCAACATATCAAACGCATCAGGTCATCCATCAGCAACCTCACCGATCTTCTCGATGATGTATTGTCCATCACCAAACTGGAAGAAGGAAGAATTATGATGAGTCCGGAAGAAATGGATCTAAAATATTTTATAGAGCAACTTATTAAAGAGCTTAAAAATTCGACAGCGGATCATCAACGTATCGAATACCTGCATGTTGGTATGACGCGGGTGTTCCTCGACAAAAAGATAGTAAGGATCATTTGCATCAACCTGATCACCAATGCACTGAAATTTTCAGATGAGCATACATCTATAGCCGTTGTAGTGCATGTTTCCCGCCAGGCAATAACCCTGAAAGTAGAAGACAATGGAATAGGCATAGCCGAAGAAGACCGGGCGCATTTATTCGAGCGTTTTTTCCGCGGAGGAAATGCATCCAATATACAGGGAACCGGTCTTGGATTAAACATTGTTGCACGATACATTGAAATTCTGGGAGGCACTATCTCGGTAGAGAGCAAGATCAACGAAAAAACCATATTTACTGTTACGATTCCAAATCAAACCACAGATGAAAAAGAAAATATTACTGATTGAAGACAATAACGATATCAGGGAAAATACCGCAGAGATACTTTCCCTTTCGGGTTACACTGTTATCACTGCTGAAAATGGTAAAACAGGTGTTGCCCTCGCACAGACTGAGCTTCCTGACGTGATCGTTTGCGATATCATGATGCCCGTACTGGATGGCTTTGGTGTTTTGCATTTGCTGGGCAAAGATGAAAGAACAGCAGGCATTCCATTTATATTTCTAACGGCAAGGTCTGACCGCAGTGACCTGCGGAAAGGGATGGAAATGGGTGCTGACGATTATCTCACAAAACCTTTCAGTGAGATTGAATTGATGAACGCCATTGAAAGCAGGTTAAAAAAATCAGATATACTTAAGAAAGAATTTGGAAAGAATCTGGAAGGCTTTTCGGATTTCCTGGCTGAGGTAAAAGATATGGCAGATCTTCAAAAGCTAACACTTGAAAAAGAAAGCAACGCATACCGGAAGAAAGACGAAATATACCGCGAGGGAAATTATCCAAGAGGAATGTTTTACCTGAACTCGGGAAAAATAAAAACAGCCAAATTTTCCGAGAATGGAAAAGAATTGATAACCGCTTTGTATAAGGCCGGTGATTTTTTTGGTTACCATGCCCTGCTCGAAGAAAGCAAATATGCAGATACTGCCACTGCCATGGAAGAAAGCGAAATATATCTTTTACCCAAGGAAGATTTTTTTTCACTGATCTATAAGAACGCGGAAGTAGCTAAAAAATTCATAAGGATGATCAGCAACAACCTTGTGGAAAAAGAAGCGCAGCTGGTTAAGCTGGCATACAATTCCGTTCGTAAAAAAGTAGCCGATGCGCTTTTACAATTACAAAACACCTACAAAACAAATACACATGAAATGTTTACCATGCAGGTATCCAGGGAAGACCTGGCGCATCTGGCCGGAACAGCTACCGAAAGCACGATCCGTACATTGAGTGATTTCAAAGATGAAGGATTGATCGACATCAAAGGCAGTAAAATAACGATTCTTAAAAAGGATAAACTGAGTGGTCTTAGAAATTAAGGTGTTGTGCTATTGAGACAAAACAAGGGAAGGCAAAGATTGTTATAATACTAAATACTGAAGTTGAAGGAACTGTAAGAAGAAAATTTTTGAATAAAAGCAGCGTGATCGTCATTGCGAGGCACGAAGCAATCTTTGTCCCGGCATTAAAGAACTCTGTAATTCGCAGCACAGATTGCTTTGTTCCTCGCAATGACGGCCAACCCACAACACTGATAGTGATTTTGCTTAAATGTTACGAATTCTGCGTTATCAATAGCACAACACATAAACAACTACTCAGTTATGATGGCTCATTTGCACAGTAATCATCTCTCCTTGCCTGTTTTGTTCTTCCAGTGTCCAGTTATTGGTTACCGTAGTTTCAAGCCAAACATTGCCAGACCGGCGGAAGATCTGTGCATGCAGGCAGTAAGTTGAATCTATATATTGTTCAAACTCTTTTACCTTGATACTCTTTGTGATCGTGAGATCTCCCCCATCGATCTTATCCAGGCGGAACTCTCCCAGCAATTTTTCCCTGTTTATGATCGGTCTGGCGAATTTGTTTTTCAGGAGCCCATGTGTGTTCCTTTCGAAAAAATCAACCTTTAAATAAGGAAACAGGTGATGAAATATTTCCTGCACTTCTCCAATTGTCTGATCATCTCTGATTTCTTGTTTCATATTTTTCAGGTTATAGGTAAAACTAAATTTGATTCTTAACATCTAAAATGACATTCGTCAGTAAATACTGACGGATGCATCATCATTTGTTACCGGTGCGCTATGAAAACAGGTACCTGGCTGTTTGCAATGATATTGCGTGCAAAACTTTTACGGATGAGTTGCGACAGTGCAGAACGTCCATATGAACCGCATACAAGCATGGAGGACCTTCTTTCGATCATCCATTGTGTGAATTCTTTTTTCGACTCCATTTTACAGAAAGTGATGTTGCTGAAATGAACACCTGCCAGGCTCTCAATCTCGTTTTCATGGGGGATCTCATTGGAAGCATCATTGCTGATATAAGTCAGAAGTGTATTCAGCCCCAGTAATTCCGGGAATAGAAACGCAAACTGCCGGATCGCAAAAACACAATCTTCGCTTCCATCATAAGCGAGTACAAGGCTTGTAGGGAAATCGAATTTTTCCGGTATCAATATGGCCGGGCAGCTGATCTGGTGTAACAGATCCTCAAGCATCACGTTGATTGATTCCGATTCACGGCCTCCATAAATCATTTCACTTCCCATGACCAGCAATTCGGAAAATTGGCTTTCCTTTTGTAAACCGGCAAGCGTAATATCTGACGCATCTTCCCGCAACTGGTATTGTACGCCATTTTCGATACATATACGTTCGAGCTTCTGAAGCCCGCTGGTTTGGATGCTTTTTTTCCGGTGCTGTGTTAATGGCAAAAACATTCCAAATGTCCCATCCGCATAAGTGGGTAATTCAACCTCTTCCTGTTTCTGAAGAGAAATGATGGTTAGCAAAACAGGAGAAGCGGCATTCATCCTGCATATGAATTCAACCGCGGCTTCCGGGAACTGATCATTGTAAAAAGCAAAACATATCTTTTTCATCTTGATTGATTTTGACGATTATTATTTCAGGTAAAAATAGAATGCTGCCAAAACAGAAAATATGACGGAAAATAACGGATTACCTGATAGTTGTCAGTGAAGAATAAAACCAGGTCTATAACATGACGCATGTCAACCTGGTGGTTGAGCATGGTCATTCCCAACGCCGGTGACCTGTAATAAGTTTGTTAAAATTAAATCTTATGATACACGAAAATCCTGTTATCGTTTACCAACGCGACCTGGTTGAGTATGAAATTCAGAAACTGCTCACCGGGGAAGTACAGTTGCAAAAACATATTCCTGCCTGGTCACATTCGGCGGTATCGCCTGAACTAAAAACCCTATTGACCAATTACCAGGAACTCTCGAGACAACATATTGAAATGATGGGTAGTTTTCTTGACAAAGAATATATTATGCTAAGGGCCTTCCCAGACATAGTAATGCGGGCGCTTATTACAGAAACAGATCAAAAGATTTCCTATTGCCATTCTGCAGCTACCATAGATGCCGGGCTGCTGTTAAGTGTTCTTTCCATCAACGAATATAAAATTGCTTCTTACCAGGCCGCAGCACATATGGCAGACCTGGCAGGCATGAAAAAGCAATCTGTGATTCTCAGAAAATCAGCCGCAAACGAGAACGATATGAATGAACACTTAATGGGGTTGAGGGATTATGCACCTATTTACTAAAGGAATAACACACTGGGAAAAGGAAACCGTTATAGTGCAATTCCATTAAGTTTAGAACTGTTAGAGGCTTATAAGCCATGCTACCTTATAAGCCTCTAACCTTAGTAGCAAACAAATACAATCGGAAATCAACCTTATTGACCTTATTAAAATACAACAACCGGATCAGTTTGCTGGATGCATGATTCAAATAAGGTCAATAAGGTTGTGCATAGGAAACTTCATTTTTCTACTAAGGTTTAAGATCCCAATCTGCTGGCATCTTCCATTTCCAAAAAAATGCCAGGAATGACTATCCGTATCTTTCAAAAAAACTTCGCTCAAGAAACTCTTTGTGATCCGGGTGGGCTATTTTAATAAGCTCCCTTCCCCTCTGTTTTAAATTCTTCCCAAACAAGTCCACTGAACCAAATTCGGTTACTACCCAATGCACATGTCCCCTCGTTGTTACAACACCTGCCCCTTCTTTCAAAAATGGAACGATACGGGATACCCCTTTTGAAGTAACAGAAGGTAATGCAATGATAGGTTTTCCATCCTCGGATAAAGAAGCACCCCTGATAAAATCCATCTGCCCGCCAATACCTGAATATTGATAGGTTCCGATAGAATCTGCACAAACCTGGCCGGTAAGATCTATTTCAATGGCGCTGTTGATAGCTGTTGCTTTGGAGTTCTGCCTGATCACACTTGTATCGTTCACATAAGCAATATCCATCACCCTTATCTGCGGATTATCATCAACCAGGTCATATAGTTTCCTTGTGCCTAACATAAAGCCCGTAACACAACAACCTGTATTTAATTTTTTCTGGCTGTTATTGATCACACCTTTTTCAAGTAGTGGGATAATTCCATCTGATATCATTTCGGAATGGATCCCGAGATTTTTATGTCCATAAAGATTCTTCAACACCTGGTCGGGTATGCTGCCAATGCCAAGTTGCAAAGTGGCTCCATCTTCAACAAGCGCAGCTACATGCTGGCCAATACGCACCACGGCATCTGAAGCCTGCGACGAATAATCAACTTCCGGAAGATTGCATTCATGCCATACCATTTTATGCACCTGGCTCACATGCACAAATCCATCTCCATGTGTCCTGGGCATTTTTGGATTGATCTGTGCGATCACCGTTTTTGCCGTTTCCAAAGCAGCTTTGGCAATATCAACCGAAGTACCAAGAGAACAATAACCATGAAGATCCGGTGGTGACACCTGGATCAGCGCAACATCAATGGGCAGGATATTCTTCCGGAACAATTGAGGGATCTGGCTCAGGAACACCGGAACATAATCACCATAAGGTCCATTAGCGATCGCTCTTGTGTTCTCCGAAACAAATAATGAATTGAAGAAAAAACTCTCTCTGTATCGAGGGTCATTAAAATTAACACCTCCTAAATTGGTTATGCTTACCAGTTCAACATTTCGTAGTTCATCGTACCTGTTTTGCATGGCATTCACAAGACATACAGGCGTAGCTGCACTTCCATGAATAAATACACGGTCACCTGATTTTACACATGCAACAGCCTGTTCTGCTGTAATAAATTCCTGGGTATACATTATAGATTGATTATTTTACTATTAAGGATTCATTCTCGAAAACACGATACCTGCGATTGCCGCCTGGCATAAACCGTAAACGAACCAGCTCAACACCATCGTAACAGTGATATCCAGTGAACTAAAAGTGATCCACATGACAGGCACCAATGCAATAATTCCATACACCAACCCAAACTCAAGGCCACGCAGAATAAAATGTCCTTTGAAAAGGCTTTTAAATCTTTCCCAGAACCAGGATAGCGCAAAACTGAATATAAAGGCATGCGAATAAAATAAAGTATCGCGGCTGCCATTTGAATTAAACAGTGGATTATTATAGTCAACAAAAAAAGAAGGGAAGTATTGTATTGCGATAAACAATCCTCCATAGCTAACGATAAATAAAATAATTCCTGCTGTCAACCCTGATAAAAATATTTTTTTCATAACGCGTGTTGTAAACATTTTGAAATTGGATGATCAATTACTTGCCCCTGCCCTGTTGCTTTATGAATCGGAAATTCGTTTGAAGTTTACCCTGAACACTACATCCAGTTTGTCATCCGCCCTGATCATTCCACCCAGTTTTCTTGGCGGAACCAATGCAAAATCAGAGAAACGGATCGTTTGCGTACCCACCAGGTGAATGATCTTCTGCTCATCCATTGAGATCCTGTAGTTGATCTCTATTTTTTTAGACACACCTGCCAGCTCAATATTCACGATCCCGGTAATAGATTCCTGTGTATTGGTTAATTCAGGATATTTATCAAGAGAGATAAAATAAATATTGAGTGAAGGAAATTCTTTTGCTTTTAATGTTTTGCGAAGATCATTGGTCATCATGTTATTGCCACAGTCAAAACTTATCACAGGCAATGCAAGACGGCCGGTTAATGCAACCGGAACATCATTACCGGTCCTGGAACAGGTTAAAGTATCTGATCGCAGGTAATCGGGTATACTACAACTGAATTTATTGATGTTGGTACTTCCGTTTACCTTAACGGTACAATCTTTTAAGATTGCCCATTTGATCATCACAGGTGCCTTATCCGTTGCTGAAATAAGCGACAGCATAGCACAGGCTGTAAAAAATAAAAAAATATTTTTCCGGGAAGACATGATCAAAGGAATAGTGGTTAAAAAAATACCGGGACAAACAACATCCCGGCATTTCTATAAAACAAGCAACCTCATCAAAATCCAACGACTGCTTCTATCACATAACCGTTGAACTTACCTGTTGAGCGAATATCAGCTGCGGGGAAATCATTGTATTTCTGGATCACATATTCTGCTTTCATCAGAATATTTTTTGTCATGAACCAGCCACCTGCCAAAGCAAAACGTGTGATGGTAACATCGCCTGGATAAACGATGGCGCCAGCGCCTGTACCTGCTGCATTATCAGCGAGGCGTGCAGAAACTGCATTGTACCTTACGCCAAGGAACAGGTCTTCTGTTTTTCCAAACCTGTAAACACCGTCAACTGCATACTGCTTTGCACCTCTGGTAGCTGCTTCTTTTGATGTTCTTCCTGATGCTGTCTCATAAGTACCGAACAATTCAAATCCACCCGCTTTAAGGAAACCGTTTAACATGAATGCATTCAGTTTTTTGCCGAAGCCTGGGTTAAAGCGGCCAGAGAAAGCCAAACCTGTTCCGGCACCTGTTGCACTGCTTGGGTTTGCGGAATTGGCTTCCATTACATACTGGTAATTTGATCCTGAACGGTCGCCGCCAAACAGGGTACCACCACCACTGCTTTGGTTGCCATAGTAAGAAGCGCTTAATCTCAGGCGCAGATCTTTTGAAACCTGCTTGTCAAATCCCGCCTTCAATAAAAGAGAAGGTGATTTTTGTAATTCATTATCAGGATTAGCTGATTTGAACATTGAGTCAACATTTCCTTTGATCATTCCATTGGTAACACCGAGCATGGCAAACCATCCGTCTTTTTTCAGGTAGATCTCGGTACCGATCTCGGTAGCGAATTCATCCATGATGTTGCCTTCCATAAAGGGATTGTAGAGTGCCTGTCCTGCATCACTCCTGCGGAAATGCGCATCACCGTAATCCACTTCAAAATGTCCTACTTTAATGGTGGTAAATTTCATAATGTTTGTAAACAGTTCGGATTTAAACGGAAGTTTATCGAACTGGATAAAACCACCTTTCACCCATGTTTCGTTGTGGTGCTTTGTAGAGAGATAGCTGGTAATATTCAGTTTGATCCCATCAGCCAATTGCACATCCATAAATAAATTTGCCTGTGCTGTCTGGAAACCGGCAGTGATCACTTTCAACCTGTTACCTGGTGTTGATACGCCATTGGCAAAAGAACCCACTGTATTATTCAATGCACCGGGGTTGGTGTGTTTCAGATTCTGGAACTGCTGGGTAAATCCGGCACCAAACCTGATCTTTAACCCATTGAAAGAAGAAGCGGAATCTTTCGGATCTTCAAATACATTGAGACCAGCTTTATCATAGGCCCTGAAATTTGAAATAGCGGGCTGTTGCGCCATTACCAGCGCAGGAATTAACCCGGCGATGATTAACACCAGGGTCTGTGTGTTTTTAAATACTTGTTTCATAATATTCGTTTTTGATTAAGGTTAATTTGGTTGCGTTATTCTTTATTCTCTTGCGAGGGTTACATCAAATTTTAGTGTGATATCGTTTCCTGTTTTAATGGTACCAAGCATAAAACTTGGAGGAGCAATATTGAAATCTTTCATGCTGATCTTTTTGGTTCCGGATACAGCTATGCTTTTATCAGCATTCATTTTTGCAGTAGCCATCAGTTCGGTGTCTACTGTGGCACCGGCGATGGTCAGCTTTCCCAAACATTTTACAGATCCGTCCTGTGCTACCGTTGCTGAAGTAAGGTGATAAGTGATCGTTGGGTTTTGTGCTGACTTCAGCGCTTTATATGCATTCTTATCCATTGAACTCTTTTCACTTTTTAATCCTTCCACCGGCATGGAAAAAGACAGGAAGGTTAAACCTGTCAGCTGGTTAGCAGGATTCAGGGTGAATACAGCGTTGCATTCTCCTTTGGTAGCTTCCATGCTCCAATCGTGAAGTGTAGATGTGCCCTTGATCTCAGACTTGAGATTATCTTTCGAGCGATATTTCACCTGCGCCATAGATACCACTGAGATAACCTGCATACACACCAGGGGAAGTATCCATTTTGTTATTAACGAGAACTGTTTCATAAAAGATGGTTTTTGTTTATTGATGATTTATTTGTTGGTTTTTCTTTACGGAAACAAAAGTAGACGGAGCTGGCAAGGGGAAGAATGACGCTTGTCATCGTTTGTACTGATTGTCGTCAAACTAAAGCCGGGCATATACCTCAATAAAAAAGCCCCGATCATCGCGGGGCTTTTACCTAAAACAAACTACTAACTGTATCATGAGTTCTTTTGATCAATTAAGTGACCCTGTCTCTGCCACCCTGGCGGGTATGGGCAATCGTTTCGTTTTTTGCACTGCTATTGACAAAGCGGCCTTATCATGTACACAATTATTTTCCTGCCGGTACCTGATGGCATCTCCTGTATACAAAGCAGCGAAACGTTTTTGTACTTCAGCCAGTAAATTTATTTCGCCAAAAACAGTTTTGGCATTAGCATGTTCTTCCCCTGTATCTTCAATCGACCCGGCAGCGTTCACTGTAATATTGTGGGAATCGACAACAACAGGTTCATTAATACCAAGTTCATGATAGGCATCGATAATTGCCCGCTGCAGGCTGGGTGGCATTTTCCCGGATAATAACAGTGACTGAGCAGTATGCGCTACAGACAAAAGGTTGGAATATTCTTTTTTATCCAATAATTGCATGAGGCAATGCAGCGAAAGATGCAATGAATTATAAGTAAGAAATTCTTCGAAAGCAAAAGCCGTAACAATAAATCCTTGAGGCGACTGAACACATTCCAATGCCAGCTGCGATTGTGGTATGGCCAAAGGATCTGTTTCATGAGTAACACCAGCTGTTGAAATACTGACTGGTTTGTGGATATAAGTAATCACAAGCAATAGTTTTGAATGATGAAGGCAGATGATATGCCAACCTTTTTAAAAAAGGAACTTCCTGCCATGAATGAGTATTAATAACGTTGGATCAATGCAATCTTGTTGTAAGAATCAAGCAGTCCTTTCTCCACAAATTCAACATCGCCGCCATTTTCCAGCACTTTTTCAATTACATCGTCCACTGCATCCTTTATATACGAAAAATGATTATATTTTTCAACTGTCGGATAAATGGAATCGTTACTGCCATGCTGTGATGCGTACATATAATTCTTTTCAACCACCAGCAGACTTCCCTTATGATTCATGGCTTCGCGCCATGCGGCATGTATGCCCACCGCCAGCATATGTTTATTTTGAGCGGCATCAAGACGGTTGAGTATTTCTTTTTGTTTTACCTGCTCCCAGTCTGCAACATGTGGTTGCAATATGTTCTGCAACTGCCCAATGGTTGATTCACCAAAGCTTCCATGGATATAATCTACAATCGCTGGTTTGTGTTTGGTACGTTTCATAAAATGCCCGGCAATTCTTTCTGTACCCAATAAAAACAAAGGAAGATGGTAGGCGTTCAGTATGATATCGAGTGATTGATCAACATGATGCAGAAATTTATCCATCAGTATCTCTTTATGCGCTGCGGCATCTAATTGATCTCCGTGTCTGTCATCTTCGTTTACTATTACCGGTGTATCAGAAACAATCTTTACAAAATTTTCCGAACTACCGAGATAAATACGGCTTTCTTTACCTGTTAATACCAACACGAGGTATTTATGAAGTTGTTTTTTACTATACACAAGATCACGGATCTCAAAAGATTCATCTACAATGATCTTCTCCTCTACTGCTATATCCAGGTACAATACTTTTTCAAATACCGGTGATACATAAATAGCAATGCTTTTTTTATGCGTATTAAAATTCAGATCGCTTAAAAGCGTACGGAGCTTCTGTATAACAAGCCTGCCTAATTCATTAGGATAGTTTTTACTCACTTCCCGCTGCACTTTATCAACCGCCAGTTTAAGTGCATGTGCTATCTCAGCCTTAGGGTTCATTTTAGGATCAAATGGCATTATAATGGAAACAGACGGCATATAATGCACCGCGCCAAATACTTCGCGGATTTCGGGTGACATAACGGTTTGCATACATTTTGTTTTAGGTGTTAAAAGTAAATGGCAGCGAATATGCAAGAATTGACATCGATCATACAGGGATATGAGTCTCGTCAGGATACACAAACCATGCGTTTTCTCAGGCTATTTTATGACAGGTATCATTTATTTCGCAATCCCATCAGGCTAATTTTGACCTCACAATAACTAAAACACAACACCATGAAAAATAACATGAGTCCGGGCGACAGGGTTATCAGGATCGCCCTTTCCACCATACTGGCAGTATTATGTTTTCAGAACATCATTACCGGCACCTGGGCCATAGTGCTTGGGATACTCGCAGCAGTATTTTTTATCACAGCATTTGTGGGCAACTGTCCTCTCTATCGTCTTCTCGGGATAAATACCTGTAAAAAAAATACCAAACATGGCACAGCACGAAATTGAAACACAATGGATGGGGAAAATGCAGTTCAATGCACTTGTTAATGGGCACACGATTGTAATGGATGCTCCTGAAAAAAGTGGTGGTGAGGATGCGGGCCCGATCCCGAAGCCATTTATACTAACTGCACTGGCCGGTTGCACAGGAATGGACGTAGTGGCATTGCTCAGGAAAGAGCAGAAGGAAGTAACCGATTTCAGCATGAAAGTTACCGGGGAACTAAGCAAACAAAAACCCATTGAATACATTGCCATTCATATCATTTATAACTTCAGAGCTGATATTAGTTGCAGGGAAGAAGTGATGCACGCGGTAACAGCCTCCCAGGAATACTATTGCGGGGTGAGCCATATGCTAAAGAAAGCAATACCGGTTACCTGGGAAGTTAATTTCAATAGTGAACAGATCTTCAATAACCGATTGCTTGAAGAAATTTCTGGCAACAACTCCGTTACGCACTGAGATGATGATCAACTGCGTAACGGATCAGTTCGAGATTATTTTTAAACCCCATTTTCTCGAATATCCTTGACCTGAATGTACTCACGGTATTATGACTCAGAATAATTTGATTGGCTATGTCCGATACTGTACAACCCTTACCCAGCAATGCCAGGACTTCAAATTCGCGGTCCGAAAGCTTTTCAGCCAGGCCCTTGTGATCAAATGAAATACATTCTGCCAGCAGGTTAGCCACCTGTGAGTTGATGTACTTTTTTCCGGAAAGTATCCTGTTGATGGCGAGGAGTACCTCCGAAAAACATACATCTTTCGACAGGTAACCAAAGGCCCCTGCTTTCATTACCCGTACGGCGAATTGATCAGTTTCGCAAATACTTAATACAAGTACTTTAAGCGTAGGGACTATCTGCTTAATTTCTTTTATTGTTTCAAGACCTGAATTACCTGGTGGCATACAAATCTCGGAGATAACGATATCCCAGTTTCGATTACGAACCAGTTTAAGTAACTCCTCGGAATCTGCTACTTCCTGAATTTTTGCGAAGGGGAAATTTTGTTTAAGTAATTTTTTTAATCCCTCCCGAACGATCGTATGGGGATCAGCCAATAGAATTTTCATACAGAAAAATTTAGATAATCAAATTGGGGGGACTTGAATTCAAACTTATCCAAACTTGAAAATACATGTACTGATTACAATCAGTCAATAGCCTGTTTGTAATCAGTTGCCTGGATTGATTAAATTGGTTTTGCTTCCGTGGATATTAGATAACCTATTGGATCTCAACCAAACAGGTTTATTGATGTAACGGATAAATGCAAATCAAAGCAGAAAAAAAGCCGGGAGAAGAATCCCCCGGCTGTGGTTGCCCAAACCTGCTAAAAAACTATAACCAAATACAAACTTTATTTCGTTTAGGGTTGCCTGTTTATATCTTATCTACACGCTGCGATCAGCACACAATAAAACTATATTCGTTTTATATACATTCTTGTAGAATTAGTTCTGTCGGGTTCATTTATTTCTATTGTTTTTTGATGGTGATATCACCTGTGCTTCTTACAATCCTTCCTGTGTTTTATTGGTGGCCACCACTATCTTGTAGTAGGTCCCGTCAGGCAGATCGGCACCGATAATATTCCCTGTGTACCCGTCCATCCCAATCATCTTTATGGTATACTGCTTATTGCTTATAAGTTCGTCTGATTCCGTGCACTAAATTGTAAAAGAGCATACAGTAAGATTGTAGAATAAGTTCTACCGGCGGGAAGATTCTGCCTTGAAAAAGATCCAAAACATTGACTGTAACGTACTTGCACCACGATAGAATTAATTCTACATTCAGAAGTGCGCGAGTCTGTAATATTGTTTTTTAAATCAACAAGAATGCAACCTGTCATATTGATTGCGGACGACCATGGTCTGATACGCAAGGGATTGAAACTGCATATGCAGTTCAACATGGGATATTCCGATATCCACGAAGTATCCAGTTGTCATGAATTGATGAATGAACTGATAAAGAAAAGATATACCCACCTGGTACTTGATATCATCCTGTCTGATGGCAACACACTCGAAGTCATTCCCAATATCAGGAAAGTGTACCCCAGCCTGAATATCCTTGTTTTCTCCATGCAACCCGAAGAGATTTATGCAACGGCATTACTGCAGTATGATATCAAGGAATACCTTTCCAAAACTGCAGATGAAAGTGAGATTATAAAAAGACTGGAAAAATTCCTGCAAAATGAAACTTCTGAAAGAAGCATGAATGCCATCAATCTTCACAACCCCTTTTCTTCCCTTTCACCAAGAGAACTCGAAATACTTCATTATCTTCTGAAAGGTTCAGGCACAAAAGCTATCTCCACTGTGCTGAACATTAAAATGAATACTGTGTCTACTTTAAAGACACGCATATTTGATAAAACAAGGTCGGCCAGTACCAGGGAATTGCTTGAGCTCGCTTCGTTGTATAATATCAATTATTAAGGGATCGTTAAAGATCAGATTTTGCAAATACCACTTAATCTAGGTAACAATAACTGAACCGGCGTTATAATTAGCAAGTACTGCTTCTTTCTCTATTAATTTTTCAAGTAATGTGATCTGGTTTCCCGCTCTGTTGAAATTATGCCCTGGGTAATTGGCCCCGTAGTAAATATCGTTATTGATATAATCTGTCAGGAACCGGGTTGCCTGCATATAGATCATGAATTTACCTGCGTAGAAAAAATATTTTTTTTCTACATCGGTCAACTCGTTTCCCATCGCCTGGCAATAACCGCTTACAATTGCTTTGTACAGGTCTTCCCTGATCTCAATTTTGCCAAGATCAGTTTCTTCTTCACTAACGGGCGAAAGATAGGTACGGAACATATCTCCCACGTCGCTTATAAAGAATCCAGGCATCACTGTATCAAGATCAATCACACAAAGGCTTTTATTGTCATCATTGAATAATACATTGCTGATCTTGGTATCGTGGTGTATCACTCTCTTTTTAAAACCCGGGTTCGTTTTTATCAACTCGTATGTGTCAACAATATCATTGTGTTGTTTGATAAAATCAATTAATGCAGTGGATGTTTTGATGCGGTCCTTGTTTCCGTTTGCCAATGCATCTGTAAACTGGCTGTAACGGTAGGAAAGATTATGAAAATGAGGCAGTGTTATTTTCAGTTGTGTAACATCAAAGCCGGATAACAGTTTTGTAAATTTTCCAAACTGTGATGCCGCTTCATATGCCACCGCTGCATTGCCTACCACATCTTTTGAATGAGAACCGGCTATAAAAGGGAACAACCTGAAATAACCCATTCCTTCCCTGTATATCATTTGTTCTCCATCAACCGAAGGAACCGGAGATACGAACATATACTCAGGCAATTCTTTGTTCAAGTATGCAGCGATCAATTCTATATTGTATGCAATGGTTGCCGGCTCTGTAAATACCGTATTATTGATCTTCTGAAGTACATATGCCCTGTCTGCCGTTTTTAGTTTCCAGGTCTGGTTAATCAGTCCATTGCCTAATGGTTCTGCCTGCACAGAATCCTGCGCAAATCCATAAGCCTTAAATATCGTAGCTAATTTCTCCATTCTTAATATTCATCATTCAATGCAAATACTGGTTTTCTATACATCCATTGGCCACTCGTAAAGTCCGGGAACTCCACAGTTTCGTTGCCAAGCTCTATCGATTTTTCACTCAGCGGCGTAATAGCGCTCCATGCTGCAGCATCATATACATCCTGCGGTGTAGGTGTTTTACGTTTGATCGATTCGATAAATGCGTGGATCACAAAAAAATCCATCCCGCCATGCCCGGCGCCGGCGCTTTCTTTGCTCCATCTTGCCCATAAGGGGTGGTCATATTTATCAAGCCATTCTTTTGCATTATCCCACTGGTGTGGCTTGGCAGATTTTTGCTGTATATAAATGCTTTGGTTTACGTCCATCCATAAGCCCTCTGTTCCCTGTACACGGAAGCCAAGAGAATAAGGACGTGGCAGATCCGTATCGTGTTGCAGCAATATTGTTTCACCGTTTGCACAATTGATAGACGTTGTAACAACATCACCCAGTTTAAAATTCACTTTTGCATTCGGATGATTTTCGCCACCCCCTTTTACAATATGATTATGCAGCCCTCTTGCCTTTGATGAAAAAGAACAAAGCGAAAGAAAGCGGTTACCGCGGTTAATGTTGATATAGTTTGCAATAGGACCCACACCATGTGTAGGATAGAGATCTCCGTTCCTGTGCACAGAATGTTCTGTTCTCCAACGCGCTTCTGAATAGCCTTTCTCTCCAAACTCAACACCATTGTTAAATTTCACCTCGCGCAGGTCATGCTGGTATCCGCCCTGCAGGTGGATCAATTCCCCGAACAGTCCCTGCCGCACCATATTCAATACAGCCATTACATCGCGCCTGTAACAAACGTTTTCTAGCATCATTACCTGCGCCTTATTTTTTTCTGCCGCCTTTACTACATCCCAATGATCTTCGAGGGTGATGCCAAGTACTACTTCTGTAGCTACATATTTAACGCCTGCTTCTATTGAACCGATAACCATGTCTTTGTGCCATTCCCAGGGTGTAGCGATCACAATACCGTCATGCTGTTTTTTCTCCAGCATTGTTTTCCATGCATAATTGTCAGCGGAATAAAAATCGGGCATCTTCTTACCGCTTTTAGTAATTCTATTCTTCGCAGCTTCTATTCTTTTTTCATCAATATCACAAACAGATATTACTTCAACGTCTTGTCTGGTCAGTAACAGGTCAAGATGACCTATCCCACGCGCACCAACGCCTATAATGCCAATTTTTATTTTCGCATCGGCTGCTTTTTTTGCAAACAATTTGCTACCCGGTAAAACAGCCAACGCAGCAGCAGCTAATCCTGTAGTTTTTACAAACTCTTTTCTGTTCATGCTTATTTATTTAATCTTTTGTGGTGTTTATGAATTGGCTTCGTCAGATTTTTTTTCTTCTATGCCAGGCAACATACCTGCATCCGAAAATAAGTTATTAGTCCCTTTTATTTATATGCAACCGTTTGTGCAAAATTGAAAAAGGAAGGGCTGTTCTTTTGGAACAGCCCTGTACCTGCCGTACTTAGGTAACTGCCATCACCTATGCGTTGTATTAAGAATCTTAACATTGATCTGATATGCGCCATATGAAAAAACCCGCATAGGCACCCTGATTGCATAATCGTATCTGTCTGTGTTATACTTACCCAGATAAGTAGCATCAGTTGTTCCTTTGTAATACACACCCGGAGCAGGATTTTGTGTCCATGTTTTGGAACTGTCTATGATTACTGCTTTTGTTGCAATGGTATAATACATATTAAATCCATTACCCAATGTTGCATAAGGGAAAGGCGTAATCGCATATTTGATAGAAATAGCAGTGTCGGTGGCCAGGTAAGAATCTGGTGCATAGTCCTGTAGGTTCTGCAGGAATGGTGGGACAGGATTTAATCCCGAATTAAGCCTTTTAGCAACTTCACCCGTTCTTGGATTAAATACAGCACCATCCCTGTCTGTAAACTTCAGGATCACTGTATTCGGTGTATCTGCGAACCTTGTAACAGTAAAGTCTACAAAGGGGTTATAATTGCCATTGAAAAAAACAATAGGAAATGCGCTTCCGGCTGCCGGTCCTGCCGCTGCACTAAAAGCGCCCGCTAAACCACCTGCATATGTTTCAGTTGTTTCCAATGCTGCACCATCCTTAACTGTAAGCTTCATAATTTTTTTCAGTACCTGCGAACCAACCTGGTTCGAAACGTTTATATCTACAAAATAAATACCCGGCGGTACCCCTATTGAAGCAGGTGTTGAAGTGATTGCCCCACTGGTTTGATTGATCTCTATTGGCGCCAGGCTGTCTACTCCGCGCTTGGCCAGTATCTGGGCATATGTAAGATCGGTTTTAGGATCGAAAGCGGATTTCCATACCGTAACCAAAGATTTCTTTAAAAAAATATCATCCACTATTTTCCCTGTAGCGGAATCGTATACATGCACAAAGCTTGCGTTGAGTGGTGTAGAAGAACCATCAGTTGTAAGGGCATAGGAAGTAGAGATCCTACCCCTTATGAATGTAAAATTCTGTACGCCATAAGTAACAAACGGGCTCAGGAAGCCCTGTTCGTATTTTGTACACGAGGTAAATACCCCCGAAACAATAATGATTACTAGTAGTATTAAAACTGTTATTTTTTTCATGGTTGGTAGGTTTTATTTTTTTGTGCCATAGAAAAACAAAGTGTGGCCATAACTCAATGCATGCATCACACCGTTCTGGGTATTGATGCCTGATGTTGAGCATAAGGTATGCACACCAATTGTACCGGGTATTTTACCTGCAGGGTTTGCTTCGTTCAGGGTATAAGGGTACCACATTTGTGTAAAATAAACTACCTGTGGAATACTCGATACATTGGAACTGTAACCCATGCTACCATTCAGGGTCGTAACGTATTCATAAGAAACAACCACTGAATCCCCTGCCAAACCTGTAGCGTATTTAGCGCCCGTATTGTTAAGCGTAGCATAGGTAAGTGCGGCCGGCACCAGGTACATAGCCAGTGAATCGCGTGTTCCTTTGATGTTATTCTTTACGTAATATAAAAGTGAGTCTAACCCAAACTTTGCATTCAGGTTTCCAACCTGCAAAGCCAGTGTCCGTGTATTCAGGTAATTAAAAATGGCACTATTGTTCGGTGGGAAGAAAGTAGATCCAGCGGCATTGATCTTATCTTTAAACCCCGCACTGTCGATCACTGTTATTAAGGTATCATAGCCGGGAATGTTTTTGAGTACATCGTAGCTGGATGTATTCTTGTACCTATTTACATCATGGATCTCACCCCCTGTTATATACTCTTTTTTGCACGACACCAACGCTGCAAAAACAATCAGGAAGGTTGCTGCTATTTTAAAAAACTTATTATTTCGCATACAATTTTTTTATTCGATTAGTTAATCGTGAAATATGGGTTTTGCGTAAGCAGGTTATTCTGCGGGAACAGTGTGGTCATATCAAGCGGCCAGTAATATCCCTTCAGGGTAGCATTCGTTCTGTCAACCCTGTATCCTACTTTTTCCAACCAGCCTGAGCCTACGCCCGTTAAACCCTGTAAAGTGGATTCTGTTCTGATCAGATCGTAATACCAGGAACCTTCCCCAATAAATTCGCGGCCACGTTCTGCTACGATCTCGTTGATCATACTCGCTTTATCAGTGGGTTTTGTATAAGAATTAATTCCTGCCCTGATCTGGGTTTTACTTAATGCAATTGCCGCGCCTGTAAGGTCTCCTGTATTTGCCAATGCCTCGGCATCCAGCAAATAGATATCCGACAAACGCATCAGCACTAAATTGTTGTTGATGTAAGGAAGCACACGTTTAACGCTATCCTGGAAAGCGAATTTTGTATATTTCAGAAGCGTATATCCGGCTTTGTCATTTCCCTGTGCAGGGGTATACTGCAGGATCCGCTTGAACCTTGCATCATTGATAGAATCAATAAAAAGATTCTTGTTAACAACACCACCCAGGGGCGCTATCCAGCAACTTGTTTTAAGGTTTGATACCGCCGGCCCTTTTAAGAAAGTGGCAAAACAATTGAATTGTGCTTCCGTCCATGAATTCGTTGCACCTGGTTTGAAATTAGGATCGTTGTTTGTAACGGTCATAGGTAATTCAAAAATATTCTCTGCAGAACCTACCCCCTGCCAGAGATTGGTATAATTTGCCATTGTCTCCATTCCATATCCATAGTTATTGATCACTTTCTGGCAATACACATGTGCACTGTCATACTGGTGTTTCCAGGCATAAATATGTGCAATCAAAGCGCTATTGCTTCCGGCATTGGCCCTGATCGCAGGCGTACCAACAGACGCGGGTGCACCGAAATAATTAGCGGCCTTTTTGAGATCAAGCAAACAACTGTCGAGTACCGCAGATTCTGCAGTTCTGGCAACCGGTGGAATATTACCATAATCAATATCCTTGTATAGTTTATTTACATAAACCGGATCACCCCAAATGCGTATCATATAGAAATAAGCATAGGACCGTATGAACAAAGCTTCTGCCAGGTAACGCTGGCGAACGGCTTCGCTTGAAAACATAGATGTATTCATAGCAGGTACATTCTCAAGGATCAGGTTACACTGTGCAATTAACTGGTAGTACCTCGACCAGTTATTCAATGCATTGGCCCAATAAGGAACATAATTGAAATAGAAAGGAATGCCTTTATTGCCTGCGTAACCGGCGGCAGGAGAAGTAAGTGAGTAGCTAAGAAAACTACTCGGTACCGGTAAAAAAGTTCCTGCAACAAGGTCCCCGTTTATAAAATGCGCCGCTTCATTACCGCCGCCCGTACCCGTTGCACGCAGGTTGTTGCGCAATTGCCCATACATGGCCAGTGTGGCCTGTTCAACAGAACTCTGGGAGGTCCAGAATTCTGTTTCGTATGTTGTAGAGATGGGGCCCTCGTACAAATATTTTTTACACGCCGTGCTTATCAGGGCGATGCCAAAGACAAGCGGAAGTATTTTTATAAAAGATTTTTTCATGATTTTGTTTTTAGGGATTAAAACTGGATGTCAATACCAATTGTGAATTTGGTGGGTGTCGGATAACCGCCTCCAGTATAATTTCCGAGTTGATCTACCAGTTCGGGATTGGCCATGCTTGAATTCTTTATGGTAAGCACATTGTCTACAACACCATATATTCTTGCGCCGGCCAGTTTAATTTTACTGATCACAGATTTTGGAAACATGTAGCTTCCCATAATGCTTTTGATTTTGAAATAGCTGCCGTCTTCATTCCACATGGTAGTGAACGGAAAGAACTGGTAGTAATAACCGCCAAACGGGCTAAGTGAAGGGAAGTTGGCCTGGTAGTTCGGGTCCTTTGCTGCTTTGGCAGGTGTCCAGTAATCAATTCCTGAAAGATCGGGTAACCTGTTGTTTACAAAATTTCCAATGCTTCCGCCAAAATTATCGAACTGTTGCTGGCGGTATGTGTTTACAATATCACGTTTCCAGGTAAATACACTGGTAATGCTTACTGCAAAATTCTTATAGCTAAAATCATTCACCCAGCCACCTGTAAACTTAGGATTAGGGTCGCCCGATGGCGTTCTGTCGCCATACTTGTTTCCATTATCCTCATCCGGCCATACATCGCCGATCTTGTTTATATCAAGCCACCTGGGATCTCCGGGCACTACGGTGTGCCCCCCTTTGAAGTAAGTGATCGGTGCCCCTGTAACCGGGTTGAAAGGAATTTCGTTTTTGTTATTATAAACACCTGCATAAATAACCTGGAACATTTCATAGATAGGTTGCCCTACAGAATAAATCCTTGATACGCCATAAGGATCCCCAACTACAAAAGTGCGGTTGTTGTTAGGTAATTTGGCTATGGCATTTTTATTGTGTGCAATGGTTAATTGTGAACGCCATTGCAGTTTGCTTTTACTCGGTAGTAAACTCGCACCCAATGTGATCTCTATACCCCGGTTGCTTACCCAAAGATCACGTGCATTAAACTGGATACTTGAGAACCCTGTATAAAACGGAAGCTGGAAATCGTAATAATCATCTTTCGAAAGCCTGTCGTATGCTTCCACTGTAAGATTCACTTTGCCGTTAAACATTTCTATATCTGCTGCAATATTTTTTTGTTCTGTTTTGGCCCATGTCAGGTTGTTCTTGGTAAGCCCGTTATTATAATCGGGTTGAATCACTGTAGATCCTCCATAACTTCCAGGAATGGTATACGAGTTATAAGGCGCATAAAAATCTGATGATCTGTTACCCGAAATACCATAGCTGGCCCTGAGTTTGAATAATGAAATAACCTTGTCGATCCCTTTTTTCATAAAGTTCTCATCAGATACCACCCACGAACCTCCTACAGCACCGAAACTGCCCCATTTGGTATCGCTTCCAAAACGGGAAGATGCATCGGTTCGGTAAGAAGCATACAATGAATATTTCCTTTCATAGCTATACTGCATCTGACCTATATACGATAACAAGGCATCGGCCTGGTAACTAGAACCGCCATAGATATTCGCCTGTGGCACACCTGCTACCACCTGTACATTATTGGATGCCGTATTGGTTCCTCCTACATAATTACTGTTGATGATCTGCCTGGTAAACTGCTGGCCTGCCGTAAATGCCAGGTCATGCCTGCGGCCAGTTGCAGTAACAAAATTTTTGCTATAGTTCAGTGTATTACTTACAAAATAAGTAGAGAAAGAACTTTTATCTGAACTAACCGCCGATGGTTGTGAAGGAGCTCCTGGTGCATTTGCCGCTACCTGGTCAATATTAGACGGCTTGAAATAATCGCGATTGGCTGTGTTAATATTTGCAGAACCCTGGAATGTGTATTGGAGGTTGCGTAATACATTGTAGTTTAATGTAAATGATGCACTGTACAGGTCATTGATATTTTTATTTCTCAGCTTATCATACCGACCACTGAAACTGGAAGAATCAAATCCTGTTACCCTATAGAAAGAAGAAGGCTGGTCGGCACCACTGATCGGCGTATTATTATCGCTGCCATTAAATTTCATACCGCGCATTTTATCCGTCCTCGAAAGCCCTATCACCAATTGAGAATTCATTTTCGGATTGAGTTTGAAATTAAAACTCCCGCGCAGGCTGTAACGTTGTAAACCGAATGCCTGTATAATACTTTTCTCATCATAATAATTCATACTCACCCGGTAGTTGAAATTATCAGCTGCTGCTGATACGCTTGCATCCATGTTTTTTATAAAACCTGACCTGTAAAACAATCCCTGCCAGTCTGTAGCATTATTGTAAAAAGGATTAAGACTATCTGTAAGAATCTGCGGTATCAAAGCTTTTTGTGCAGGCGAAGTTGCATACTGGTTAATCAGGTCAAGCTTTGCCCTTCTTTCAGCTGCGCCTGTTAAAGTAGGCAGCAATGGGGGTACTGATATTACACCACCATAAATATTTACCCTGAACTCCGGTGTTTTGGAACGGCCTTTCCTGGTAGTAATATAGATCACACCGTTTGCACCCTGTGAACCCCAGGCTGCAGTTGCGATGGCATCTTTCTGAACAACTACATTTTCAATATCGTTTACATTAATGCCGGCAAGAAAATTGGTACCGGTGGTTGAGAGACTGTTACTCAGATCGGAGGGGTTTACGGGAACCCCGTCAATCACATACAGCGGGGAACTCATGGCCCGGGCTTCTGTTGTATTGGGATCACCAATGGCTTTACTTACTGTTGAATTGCCACGTACCACTACGGTAGGTGTTGCACCGGGTTCTCCAGAACCTATCTGCACATTCAAACCGGCAACTCTTCCCTGCAATAGTGCATCCACACTGGGGGATGGCAGGTTTTCGATATCTTTTCCTAAAACTGTGGTTACAGATGCAACGCTTGTTCTTTTTATTTGTCTTTGCACACCTATCACCACCACTTCGTTGGATTGGATTGACAGGCTCATATGCACCTCAATGGCTGAAAGGCCCTTCTCCTTTTTCAAAACCACTCTCTTCGATTCATAACCTACATAAGTAAATACCAGGATATCCGTTTCACTCGCCTGGATTTTGAACGAACCCGTAGGGTCTGTTACTGTTCCCTTTGATTTACCTGAAATAGTTACAGATACATCGGGCATGGGTGCGCCTAATTCATTGAGAACTTTTCCGCGAACATCTTCAGGAGCAAAAAAGAAATAAAAACTTCTGGCATTCACATGCTGGATAGCCACCGTTAGCAAAATCAATGTCAGCATAACAGCCAATCCTTTTTTTGCGGATTGAGGTTTCTGCCTTCTTACAGAAAGCAGATCATTCCCATTTACAATAGATAGCATTGCGTAGTTTGGTTTAAGTAAAAAAAAGAAGTCTGGCAGACTTTATTTATTTGTTTCTGTAATTGGATTGAATAGTTGATTTTACTTCTTCTTTTCAATCTTTACAGCTTAAACCTATTTAACTTTTAATTATAAAAATTGCGCAACCGGGTGCGCAATTTTTACAATTAAATAATCTAAAATCAACATTCAAATCATATTCTCATCAGTGCAAACGGTTGCGCAGTTATTGAATAGCAACGTTTATTTTCTGGCCGATATCTTATAGAATCTGAGTGTCGTTGTTGTTTGTATGAACACAGGTGTTCGGAAGGTATTTAGGTTTCGAAATCGATACAATTTCGAATTAGTAAAACTGTTCGCACCGTCATTGCGAGGCACGAAGCAATCTGTATTACGAATAACAGTGTGCTTGCAATAATTTTTTTCAACACAGAGATGCAGAGAACATAAAGGAACAGAGTTGCACAGAGGGTTCTCTTTGGCAACTCCCAATCCCTGCATCTCTGTGTTGAAAAAATACTTTTAGAATTGCCGGGCATTATCAAGATCGAAGCACAGATTGCTTCGTGCCTCGCAATGACGGCTGATCGTGCACACGTATTCGCCAATAGAAACATGCCACATCTAAAACCTAAAATATCTTCCTAATAGCAATGGTCGTCTGATCATAGCTCTTAAGAAGATATTTGTATCTTATCTTTTTCACGCAAGTGCAAACAAGGTATTGCAGTTGGCTATTTCATAGATTGTTATTTATTAAGATCTACTGTACCTAAATTTTTATCTACCAGAAATCCCTCAATAGCGTTAAGATCAAATTTTACTTTACGTTTTGCTTTTAATTTCAACACAAACAAATCCATATCACCCGCTAAAGTTTCCTTATTGCCTATGTTTACAAAGGTTGCATACAGGGATTTGGTTCCGTTCGTGTGCAGCCTGTCGTAAGTTAAGTTTTCCATTTGCTTCATATTTAATGCCTGAACACCTACAAACTCGTAATCCTGTGGATTGTATGGCAAAGCAAAACTCAAGGCATTTACTGATCTAAGTCCCGTTCCTTTTACTTTAACCTCAATGATTTCATCTTTATTATAGTTCTGTTTTGCTGTACTAATTGCAAGTTTTCCTGCAACCGTATCTATTTTACCATGATCTATCCCGCCTTCCAGCTGTGTAGCTACAACAGAAATATCATAAGCATCGATCAGGTTATTTTGATTGATATCCCCTTTGCTGATATATCCTTCGAAGTCAGCGTCACCTTTCCGTAATCCTGTATAGTTCATATAAGATATCCAGTCATTCTTATCAATCAAATGATCATTGTTGATATCCCCGGGAAGATAGCTTGCCGTGCCGGGAACTTTGAATACATATAATTCGCGGCCCGATCCAAAACCTCCCACACCATCAGCAATAGAGATTTTAATATAACGAACTGATGGATGATTAGCGAAATTGAATATTTTGATTTCATCATTATTTGCCCATTCAAAAGCACCCGCTTCTGTCCAGTTTTGCTTGTTATTGCTATAAAACACACTGCCTTTTAGTAAAATACCATTCCCTCTTCCTGAACGTGGCAGGTAATGGAATTTATCCAGCTCATTGATTGATTTTAGATCGATAACCATATCAAAAGGAACCGATTTTACACCAAACTTTGTATGCCACATACTGCCTTCATCAAAATCAAATAATTTATCGATTTTAGATCCTCCCTGATTTTCGGCTGTTGTTTCAGCAACAATACCGTGAATTGCAAACAACAGTGGATTAGGTTTAGTGGTTGCCTTAATTTCGGTCCAATCAGAATATCCATCTTTATTTACTGCGCGAAGTTTAAATACATAAGAAGTTTCGGCAGTTAATCCTTCAAATAACAAGACGGTATCTTTGATGGTGGTATAATGCATGCCATTAAAATCTATTTCATAGAAATCAGCATTGTTAACTTTTTGCCATGTTGGTTTAAGTGTATACGCCTCTGTATTTTTTTCGGTAATGCGGGCATTTAGCGGGGAAGTTAATTTTCCGGATAAGATCCGTTTTTTATCTATGGGTTTGAACTCGAATCCTTCCACTGTAAGTATAAGCGGGTTCACTGTAATATCCATTGCACCAGTTTTTACCAAAAGTTGGGGATTTTTAGTAATCACTATTTTTTCAAATTCACTTCCCTTGGTAGCAAATTGATTTAAGTTGGGTGCTTCATTATAAAAATATACATTGTCTTTTTGCAGGAAAACATTCATCGAACTTACTTCAGTTAATGCAATTCCCTTTTCCCCGATTTTTGCAGATATCTTTTTTGGTCTTCGCGTTACATTTATTCTAAACTCTGTAATTTTTTCTTTTACAAACCCATCAAAATCGCCTTTTGCAGGATGAATGGTAATGACTGCATTACTCTTATCATCCACTTTCGATTCAATTAAATTGAATGCGCCTTTGCCTGCTTTGTATTGTTCGGTTGTTCCATCATCATCATATTCAGTGAAAGAACTTTTACCGGATGGATACATTTCATAAATACGAATTTTTTTATTGATCTCCGATACATTATTGTTCGGATTTGTCATTGGAATAATTGCCCCATTCTTAACAAAAACCGGCAGTTTCCAAATAGGTGCATCAAAATTGTTTACAATTTGGTCGCCTTCATATTTCTCACCTGTGAAATAATCGATCCAGGTTCCTTTCGGCAGGTAAATTCCATTACGGATATCATTGCCTTTATCATCTGATTTTGTTGCCTGGTAAATCGGGGCAATTAAGAAATTGGGGCCATATAAAAACTGGTATTGAGTTGCAGATCCATGGGTATATGCGTTTGGATATTCAAGAAACATGGCCCTCATCATCGGTAACCCATTAACAGCTTCTCTTGCGATACTATACGTGTAAGGGATCAGTTCTGATTTCAACTTTAAATAATTTCGATTTATCGATGCAACAGGCTCACCTAATATATGCGGGTATTTCGGATTACTTCCCCAGCCATCCATATTCAACTGCATAGGTGTAAATGTCTTCCATTGAAAATCCCTGGTATTTATTACCGGATTCTTTCCGCCAAAAATTCCATCCATATCAGAGGTGATACTAGGCAGTCCGGAAAGACCCGAACCGATATAAGTAGGAATATGAAAACGGATATATTCCCATAATCCCCCGGTTTGGTCACCCGACCAGACAGCAGCATACCGCTGTGTACCTGCCCATCCATCTAATGATATGATAAAAGGCCTTGCATCATTCCCGTATTTGGGCATGATCCGGGCCACATCACTTACACCATTCAGTCCGAATGAATATCCCGCACCTACCCATGCTACATCTGTTTTTAAAACACGAACACCTGCATCTTTTACTTCCTTCAAAATATCTCTTTGCAGTAAAGCGCTCACCTCTGGTTTTGGGTGAAGATCAGATTGTGTCCACAGTCCGATCTCAACCCCGTTTTTACGGGCATATTCTCCTAAGCTTTTCAGGTTCTGAAT
This sequence comes from Bacteroidota bacterium, assembly GCA_040388475.1. Classification (GTDB taxonomy): domain Bacteria; phylum Bacteroidota; class Bacteroidia; order Chitinophagales; family Chitinophagaceae; genus Sediminibacterium. The sequence continues at coordinate 44,138 of JAZKBT010000013.1, forward strand.
ATTCCCGTCTAAACTCGCTGTTTGTCCATACCCGGCACCATAACCATCATTCGGAAGTAACCAGCCAAATGGCATATCGTTCTTTTTATACCGATCGATAACAGCACGTGCAGAAAACTGGTAATTATTTTTTTCACCGTTCAGGGATTCTTTTGTACCCACGCTATCTCTTTGACTTTCCTTGTAGCGTTTGCCGTCTTCAAATAAAATGCCTGTTGTATCTTCCTTCCAGTAATCGCGGTTATACGCATTTAAATGGCCCTCGTAAAAACCGAATTTAGGCAGCAATACAGGATTCCCTGTCAATTGATAATAATCGTTTAAAAGCGCTGCAGCACCCTCTCCTATCATAAAAAAGATATCCAGGTAATCTGTTTCGTGTAACAGTTTTACGGATCCTTTTTCTTTGGCGCCAAAATCATATTTGCCCTTTTTGAAGGTATGCCACATGATGCCATATCCGTTAGAGGACCAATAAAAAGGTGTTGGAGATGCTACTCCTGCATCTGTCCAGCGATTTTGATTTTCTATAGCAATCGTTTTTCCTTTATGGGAGAAACGTCCATTTTGTACACCCCCACCATAGAAATATTCCTGCGGATGTTCTTTTAAAGTAATTGTAATGCCGTCTTTCTCAAAATGGATGGGCGCTGTCTCTTCCAGGACATCCGTATTACTAGCTAGGGTGATCACTTTTAATAAAGTGTTATTCTTATTTATCTGAACCTTGATCTTGCCGGTAGAAATGGTAATCAAATCATTAGCATCTGCCAGGTTTAACATAGCCACTGGTTTTCTTGGATTCTCCAACAGGATTTTAGCCGGTGGTTTGGCCTCAGGATCCCGCATTGCACCGCCTGCGTTGTCCTGGAAGAGCCTGAATATATTATCAGCATAGAAATCGAGTGTCAGTTTTTGATTGTTTGAAAGCAATACATCAACCGCTGTAGAGCTGACTTTCTTTGCACTAATCACTTTTTGATTTCCCTGAATTGCCTGTTGCACACCAGTTTGTTTTTGTACTGCCCGTGCGGGAGCATAGGACAGTAATGAAAGAGTCAAGACAAACAAAACCACATATCGTGATCCGGAAACACAAAATATTTTCATTAAAATTGTTTTCATATGATTCGTGTAATAGATGCTGCTGCCCAATCTATTCAAATTGTATGGATAAAATCAGCGCAAACGGTTGAGCAAAACAAAGTGTGAGGATGTATTTAATACCATACATCCCGGTTGTTCACATTTACTAAAAAGGTCGGGTAGTAAGAAATATCAGAGCCTGGTTGTAATTAAAGTACTGGCAATTTCTTCGTGATAATAGAGATCAATTTCCCTGTTCTCAATTTTTAGTTTCAAAATATCCATCAGAATTTCCATGGATTTTTCTCCTTGCCTGTATGGATATTGTTCAAGAGAAGCGATAGGTGGATAAGCGGCATAACCGGTTACAGGCAGATTGGCATAACTTACAAACAGCACATCTTTATTTACTTTAATATGGTGCTGCTTTGCATATAGTACGGCATCAAGATGTACATAGTCGTTAAACGTAATGACTGCATTGGGCGGGTTCTTTGTCTTAAATAAATTCTCCATTGCCCGGCAGGTACTTTCTTTTGTCAGATCAGTCCGTTCTACCAGTTGCATGTCTACTTTTATCTTTTTAGTTGATACTGCTTTGATATAACCATTCAATCTCTCTTTACTTGCCTGTAACTTATCGGGACCATTGATAAATGCAATACGGCGGTGCCCTTTATTAAATAGCCAGTTTACCATTTCAACTGTTCCCTGGTACAGGTTACAATACACTTTGTGTACGTTTTCAAAAGGAGGCACCCTGTCGAAATACACGACTGGTATATCGTATTTTTCCAGCGCCTGGAGATGTTCGTATGTATTGGTTTGTTTGGATAGGGATATGATTACGCCGTCTACTCTTTGTTTTTTAAAGGCATCCAATACCTTTTTCTCCCGGTCGTAATCATCAAAACTTTGTCCGAGTAATATGGTATAATCATGTTCAAGAGCCAGTGTTTCAATCCCCCTGATCGCTTCTGAAAAAAATTCTTCCCGTATATAAGGAAGGATCACTCCGATAACAAAAGTCTTTTTTTGTTTAAAAAAAATGGCTTTGATATTCGGTTCATAGTTTAGTTCCTTCGCCAGTTCCTGCACCTTTGTTTTTGTTCGTAACCCGATACGCGGATGATCGCTCAGCGCACGCGAAACGGTTGAAACGGAAACGTTCAACCGTTTCGCAATTTCTTTAATAGTAGGTAGTTTGTTTTCCACGGGTACGGTAGCTATAGTTTACAAGGTACATTTATTTATCATTGATTTAAATCACTATTATACAAATACAATTTTGCCAAAAAAAACAGGTAAATGGAAATCAGGCGCAGGCGCTTCAATATTCGACCAGGTAACATAATGCGGCTGCGGCAAAAGGTCGCCGCATTTATAAAAATTTGCCCTACTCACAGAACCTGTGAGGGAATCAAGTGTATGGTGACAAAAAAAATCGAGAGGTATTACCAGTACCAATTCCCATTCAACATTTTTTTCTGTTGCACCATGATTGATCACTGCCTGGCTCCGGATTTTTTTAATGATTTCGCCCGGTAGTAATTGTCGGTCATTTCTCCCTTCTCCAAAACCTGCCAAACAAGTACCAATACAATTAAATTCAAGGTTATAATATGCTTTATCGTTATTGAAACTGATAAAAAATTCTACGCAACTATCTTCATATACCGGGCCGTTAACCTCGCTGTTTGCCGCACGAATATTTTTTTCTATTACAAGAAACTTTAAAAAAATGCAATCGTTGTTATGTGACATGGAAAAAGTAACCATGGGTTTGTATGGATGACTGGCCCAGGGGGTATAATCCAATGAATGTTTTTCAATGGCACTCATCTGTTGTGAAATGGTTTCCAAAGGGCTGTTTCGGGTAATATCCCTTAATCGATGAATATTCATCCGTCAACTTACCTTATTTATACAAAAATTTACAGTGCAAACGATTGAGCAAAAAAATAAAAGCACCTACAGGGCAAACTACTAAGCGGTCACTAGTGCCGGCGGGTCATGTACTGTAATAGTAGGTGCAAAAAGAGATTTATACCGTATGTAACTAAAAATCAAGATGTTATATAAAAAAGGATCTCACTTTCGTGAGATCCTTACAGAGGTCCCGAGCGGATTCGAACCGCTGTGGAAGCTTTTGCAGAGCTCTACCTAGCCACTCGGTCACAGGACCTTTTGTACCTGTTTTTGTATTAACGGGAAGCGAAAATAAAGCAATCAAACTAAATTTAAAATTCTAAATCTGAAAAGCCGAAATTTGGCGCCTAACAAAGGAACTATGAACAGGATCGCAGAAAGTGAATTGATCATTAACAATCGTGGGGCAGTATACCACCTGGATACAAGACCGGAAGAACTGGCCAGTACCATTATTACTGTTGGCGACCCCGACCGGGTTGGTGAAGTAAGCAAGCATTTTGATAAAGTAGAAACCGTTAACCAGCACCGTGAATTTGTAACCCACACCGGTTATATCGGCCAGAAAAGAATATCAGTTGTATCAACCGGGATCGGCACAGATAATATCGATATCGTGGTGAACGAACTGGATGCATTGGCCAATATTGACTTTGAGACCCGCACTGTTAAACCAAAACTTACTCAACTAACCATTGTACGCGTAGGTACTTCCGGCGCTTTGCAGGCAGATGTTCCGGTTGACAGTTTTGTGGCCAGTACACATGGCATTGGCGTTGATAACCTGCTTAATTTTTATCGCCAGGAGAACAATGACGAAGAAATGCATCTCTTAAAAGCTTTTGTAACCCATACACAAATGGGTAGTCAATACGCAACACCGTATATCGCCGCAGCAGGCTCATCCATACAAAAACATTTTGTAGAGGGTTTTCATCATGGCATTACAGTTACCTGCCCCGGCTTCTACGGGCCACAGGGAAGGGTATTGCGTTTGGGGCTCACAAATCCTGATCTGATTGACCAGTTAACAGCATTCCGTTATGGTAACCACCGTATCACTAACTTTGAAATGGAAACCAGCGGCATCTATGGATTGGGCAAACTGCTCGGCCACCAATGCCTCAGCTTAAGCGCTATCGTGGCAAACCGTGTAGAGAAAGCATTCAGCAAAGATGGGGCGGCGGCAGTAGAGCAACTTATTATTAAGACATTGGGAATTATAACAGCGATATGATCGTTTATTGGTTTACTGGTTTATAGTTTATTGGTATGCTTACTACTAATAAACTATAAACCAGTAAACCAATAAACCAATAAACAAACCATGACAGCAACTTTCTACAAATACCAGGGCACCGGAAACGACTTTGTGATCTTTGATAACAGGGATGGCAAACTTTCATTAACCACTTCGCAGGTAAAACATTTATGCGACAGGCGCTTTGGTATTGGTGCTGATGGATTGATGTTGCAGAATACATTGCCCGGTTATGATTTTGGAATGACCTATTACAATGCCGATGGCCGTGAAGGCAGCATGTGCGGTAATGGCGGTAGATGTTTAACAAGGTTTTCCTATGATATGGGCATCCATAAAGAAAGCTATCGTTTTATGGCGGTAGATGGGGAGCATGAAGCCACTGTAGGCGATAATGGATGGATCAACCTGAAAATGAAAGATGTGAATGGCATCGAAAATTACCATGGCGATTTTACACTCGATACAGGTTCCCCTCATTATGTAAAAAGCGTGGATGACGTAATGGGCATGAACATATTTGAAGAAGGAAAAGAGATCCGTTACAGCAAAGATTTTGAAGCATCAGGCATTAACGTAAACTTTGTAGAATCAGAAAACCATCACATTATTGTACGTACCTATGAACGCGGTGTGGAAGATGAAACCTATAGTTGCGGCACAGGTGTAACTGCTTCTGCCCTGGTCTTTGCGCACAACGACAATGGTTTTAACCGCATTGAAGTACAAACCAAAGGCGGTCACCTGGCTGTTGAGTTTGACAAGACCGGCGAAGAATCTTTCCGGAATATCTGGTTATGCGGCCCTGCTGTTTTTGTGTTTAAAGGAAGTGTTGAGTTGTGAAAAGTTATAGGTAATAAGTTATAGGTAATAAGTCACCGGGACCGATTTATTAATATTTAGCCTCCCCATACCATCTTATTTTTACAATTCAAAACTTAATACTTATAACTTAGGACCTAAAACTTATCTCCCACCCATGATACAGTATTTTAAAAACATAAACGGGCAAACGCTAGAAATTGATAAGCCGGATATGGGTGTGTGGGTAAACCTCGTCCCTCCTTTTAAAGAAGAAGAATTTATTGAACTGAGCGATGACCTTGAAATACCTATCGAATTCCTCCGCGACTCACTGGATATTGATGAGAGGCCACGTTATGAGATGGAGGATAATGTAAAGTTCGTAGTCATTAAAACACCTACAGAGAATAATTCCTTTAACGATAGCGATGCATTTTATATTACCATTCCTATCTGCGTCATTTTAACGCATACACAGATCATAACAGTTAACTCTTTTGACAATGGCGCGATCAAAAAATTCCTGAACTCATTCCAGAAACGTCATCCTGATAAAAAGAACATGATGATCCTGAAAGTGTTTGAGAAAGTGGTACAGAATTTCATGGAGTTCCTGAAAGAGATCAATACCCGCCGCAACCAGTACGAAAGCAGTCTCTATAACAGTAACAGTAACGAGGATCTGCTGAACCTGATGCGAATTCAAAAAAGTCTCGTATACTTTGTTACCGCTCTCCGAAGCAATGAAATGCTGATGATGAAATTAGAAAGGACCAATTTTTTAGGACTGAATGAAGAAGAAAGAGAGTTCCTCCAGGATCTGATCGTTGATACCAGCCAGGCCCTTGAGATGGCAAATATTTATACCAACATTCTAAGCAGTACAATGGATGCATTTGCCAGCATCATCAGCAACAACCTGAACAGTGTGATGAAACGGTTAACATCCATCACGATCATTCTCTCCCTGCCCATTTTGGTTACGAGTATTTATGGAATGAATGTGGATCATATCCCGTATGTAAAATCTCCCTATTCGTTTTACATCCCGATCGCACTCTCTATTATCATATCAGTGATCATCAGCTGGTATTTTATGAAGAAAAAATGGTTCTAACGATGGCGCTATTCAATGTAAGAGTATATGGATTATTGTTTGATGAAAGAAAACGTTTACTCGTAAGCGATGAATTCATCCGCGGCAATTATTTCACCAAACTGCCTGGTGGTGGATTGGAATTTGGCGAAGGAACCCGTGACTGTCTCAAAAGAGAATTCATGGAAGAAACAGGATTAACCGTTGAAATAGCCGAGCATATTTACACTACCGACTTTTTCCAGATCTCCGCTTTCAATAACAAGGACCAGATCATATCTATTTACTACCGTGTAAAAGCAACCGAACCTATACAGCTCGAAACCAAAACAAAACCTTTCGATTTTGCCCCGCATCAAATTGCAGACCCCAATGGGGAAAGTGAAGTTTTTCGCTGGATAGAATGTGACCAGTTATGCGAAGCAGATATGTCGCTGCCGATAGATAAGGTGGTTATTAAACTCGTGAGGGATCAATTAGGAATTAGTAGTTAGTAATACAGCACTAATAGCCGCATTGAATATTCGCGAAATTAATATACAATAGCTTTCCTATGCTTTAAACAATTACTAATTACTAACTACTAATTGCTAATTACTCTCCTCCCCCATCGCAGCCAGTTTCATCTTACGCGCAACATCATGGCCAATATATCTTTCAATTTGTTTTTCTAACAGGTAGATCAGTGGTGTTAATACAATCGCCATCGTAAACTTATACGCATAATTTACAAGACAGATCGCCAGCACCAATTGCCAGCTCCATCCATTGCCAATTTTAAAAGCGATAAATAATACCACAAAGCTATCCACCAATTGAGACACCAAAGTAGAACCTGTTGCACGTAGCCAGATCCATTTTTCGCCTGTTGCTTTTTTTATTTTATGGAACACGGTTACATCAATGATCTGACTCACAAGAAATGCGGTTAAACTTCCAAGTATGATCCACATCCCCTGCCCAAAGATCCCGCCAAAAGCATCCTGCATATTCGGTATGCCATTCTCCTGTTTGGAACCGATCCAGAAATCTGCAGGTGGAATTTTCATGGCCGAATAGAACATGATAAATGCATAAGTGATCAAAACCACTGCCGTATAACTGATTCTTCTAACAGCTTTGGGTCCGTAATATTCATTCACAATATCTGTAATGATAAATTCCAGTGGCCATAACAACACACCACAGGTAAGATTAAAGGATAATCCCGTTTGTCCGAAAATGGTAAAGTTGGAAGGATCCATCCCGAACAATTTTTCCAGCGAGAAAATCTTTCCCCCGATACATTCCGCTATCAATGCATTGGCCACGAAGAATGCAGTAATTCCAAGAAACAGTTTGGTGGGTTTATCTTTTAAAATCGCATGTATCATTACGGAAGTATAAAATGAATAAAGAATTGAAAAAGCAGAAACAGCAAATTGGTAACAGCCAGCCATACCGGCAGGTTTGTTGCTTTTTTTCCCAGCAGCCTGATCAGCCACCCGATATTTGCCGACAGATTAATAAACGGTGCCAGGAACCATCCAAGTACAATAACAGTACCCTTTACAGCCTGCGAACCGATCAGGTCGGGTGTTCTTTGCAATACCAGGCAGCACAAAAACAGTACATTGCAGAACAGTGCCACCCTGGCTAAAAATAAAAGCCCCTTCATAAAAAATTTCGTTCAAAATACCATTAATTTGCTGCACTTAACCCGGAACAATGAAAAATTTTCAATGGAAAAAATTACTGCCACATATTATCGCTGTGGTTGTTTTTATAGTGGTTGCCCTTGTTTACTGTAAACCTACCCTCGAAGGCAAGGTTTTACAGCAATCGGATGTTACCCTTTGGAAGACCATGGCCCAGAATTCATTTGAATACAAGGAAAAACATGGCAGCTTCCCGCTGTGGACGAATGGCCTTTTCAGTGGTATGCCTGCCTTCCAGATCACCAGTGTAGGCAATAACCCTGTTTCCATTGTGTATATTGGCAATGTATTAACGTTAAACCTTCCCAAACCGGTTAGTTTCTTCTTCCTCGCCTGTATCTGTTTTTATTTTTTAAGCCAGGTGTTGCGTGTAAATCCTTATGTGGGTTTATTCGGCGCGCTTTCTTATGCATATGCCACATACAATCCTATTATTGTTGCGCAGGGACATGATACCAAAATGATGGCACTTGCTTACCTGCCTGCTTTTATCGGTTCGCTCTTATTAATATATCACAAACGTTACCTGTGGGGAACCGCATTGACTGCATTATTCACCGCTTTACTTATTTCTGCCAATCACCTGCAGATCACTTATTATAGTTTCCTCATCGTGCTGGTAATGACCATCAGCCTCGCTGTTAAATGGATCAAAGAAAAAGATTTTAAACATTTATTTACTGCGGGTGGCCTTGCTATTGGTGCGGCAGTATTAGGCATACTGGTAAATGCAGTTGTACTTTTCACTACCTATGATTATTCAAAACGAACCATTCGTGGCGGTAGCGAAATACCTGATACGGTAAAAGGCATCACCAAAACGGGTTTGAGCAAGGATTATGCAATGAGTTACAGTTTTTATAAAACAGAACCATTGGTGATGATGTTCCCACGCATGTACGGCGGAAGCCATTTCGTGGAAGTAGCAGAAGATAAATCAAAAGCGATTGAGGCATTGCAGCAAATGCCCCAACAACTTGGGCAGCAGATACAGCCTGCACTCCAATTCTATTGGGGTGGTATTGAGGCGGGAACTTCGGGACCTCCTTATATTGGCGCTATTGTTTGTTTTCTTGCATTAATGGGTTTTGTATTGTTGGATGGGAAACACAAATGGTGGATCCTGGCAACCTGCATATTCACACTCCTTCTTAGCTGGGGCAAATATTTTGAAGGTTTCAACAGCGTAATGCTCGATATACTGCCCATGTATAACAAATTCAGGGCGCCAAGCATGATACTGGTGGTACCTGCCTTGTTATTAACCATGATGTCGGTACTTACACTTGACCATATCCTGAAATACGAAAACAAAGAACTTCTTTTCCAGAAATACAAAAAAGGATTACTCGTTGTTGCCGGCGTATTTGTGTTGGCGCTGCTCGTTTATTTCACTTCTGACTTTTCAGCTCAGGGTGATAAGATGTTATCGAAAAACCTGAACAGCATTACCGATGCACAGCAGAAAGCAGCGGTAGAACCACCGATAAGAGCTTTTATTAATGGACTAAAAGAAGACAGGAAAAGCCTTTTTATGGGTGATATTTTCCGTTCCTTCTTATTCATCGGTGTAGCAATCATTGCCACTTTCCTTTTCATCAGGAGAAAACTCAATGCATTGGTTGTAACGATCATCGTAGGCGTGTTCGCATTTATTGATGTGATCACCATCGATACCAAATACCTGAATGCAGACAACTACCAGGAGAAAACAGAGAACGAAAATATGTTTGCCCCTACCGCAGTGGATCAACAGATCTCAAAGGATACCGGTTACTACCGGGTGCTGGATGTGTCGCAGGGAATCTACGCTGCATTCAATGGCGGACCGCTTAGTTCATATTTCCATAACTCCATTGGCGGATACCATCCGGCCAAGCTGAGCATTTACCAGGATGTGATAGAGAAACAACTCTATAATTTTCCTAACTGCCTGCCTGTGATCGATATGCTGAATACAAAATATGTGATCACTTCTGCCCAACAGAACGGCCAGCAATTGATGGTTCAACAAAACCCTGAAGCATTAGGTGCCGCATGGTTTGTAAAAGCACTCGATTATAAAAAAGGACCTGCTGAAGTAATGAATGCATTGACCAATTTTAATCCGAAAGACACCGCAATATTAGATGAAGCAAGCAAAAGCAACCTCACAGCCAATGCGGTAAAAGACAGCACTGCTTTTATCAAACTGGTATATAATGATAATGATATCATTGAATATACTTCCTCATCTAAAAGCGCTGAATTCGCTGTATTCAGTGAAGTATATTATGATGGCGGCTGGATAGCAAAGATCGATGGCAAAGAAACGCCGATCATACGTACCAATTATGTACTGCGTGGATTGCAGGTACCGGCAGGAGATCATAAGATCGTATTCGAGTTCAAACCAGCTGCTGTTTATAACAGCAGTAAAGCTGCCATGGGTGCTTCGATATTGATCTGGTTATTGCTGATAGGTGCAGCCGTATCAAGCTTCCGTAAACCAAAAGAAACCGCCTGATGAGGCAACCATCTGTACTGGGCATTGTATCATTCAAAGTGTTCCCTGCACAGATGGGTGGCCAGAAAGGTGTAGCCAATTTTTATTCGCATCTTGCCAAACAGGCAAAAGTTGTATTGGCAGTGGATAAAGAAAATATTTCCACTGCCAATGATTATACCGTACTCCCTTTTTTGTATCACCACAAACGGGGTTTTGCCAATCTGCGTTATATTTTCCGCTTACGCAAGCTTATCAAACAGCAAGCCATTGATGCGATATGCATCGAGCATTCATACATGGGCTGGCTGGGCATTCTGTTGAGATGGCTCTGTAAGAAACCATTTATCATTCACTCTCATAATATTGAAGCGCATCGCTTTCGTGATATGCACAAACCTTTGTGGCGCGTGTATCAATGGTATGAACGATGGGTACACGGGAAAGCGGACCACAGCTTTTTTATTTCACAGGAAGATCTTGACTGGGCCATAACGCATTACCATCTTTCCAAAGAAAAATGCACCGTTATTACGTATGGTACTGATGTATCACAGCAGTTAGACAAAAAAGAAAGAGCGATCTGCCGTGAGCAGCTTATCATAGAAAACAAACTGGATCCTGCTACCCGGCTGTTCTTATTTAATGGCACACTTGATTATTTACCCAATACAGATGCACTACGCATCATCATCAGTGAATTGTTATTGCGGTTGCAGGCGAAGAAATTTCTCTTCCGCATTTTTATCTGCGGCAACCGCATAACCGATCAATGGCAGAAAGTTTTATGTTCCTACCCAGACATTATTTACAAAGGATTTGTAGATGATATCAGCCTGTATTTTAAAGGGGCGGACTGTTTTATCAACCCCGTTACTTTAGGCAGTGGTATCAAAACAAAACTGATCGACGCTTTGGCGTATGATCAGACATGCATTTCTGCCCGGAGCGGCGCCAAAGGTATTCCACAGGAAATAGCGGGTGAAAAATTAGTGTTGGTGGATGATTATGACTGGCAGGCATTTGCGGATAATATGTTTATCCAGAATTACCGGGATTTACAAAGTGTACCCGCTGCATTTTACCAATTCTTCAATTGGGATCTGATCACACAGAAAGCTTTGTCTATTATAGAGACTGTGAAAAATCGCAATTAAAACCGTGCCTTTGTTCCTTGGTGTGCATTTGATTTTCACACCAAGGAACAAAGGCACGGTTTGATGGCTGTGAATGTAAGACTCGCTAATATATCAATACCAGAGTCTTGCTTCCGTTTTTCGGAGGTATTCCATCGAACTTTTACTTAACGGCATTCTTTTTTCTGTCGACCGGATCTTCATAATATCACTCCATCCTTTCAAAAAACCTTTTACATTAAACCCTGTTTCTTTCAGGAACTGGATACTCCACATGAATGCGGTGGAATAAAAATAGCGTATGGGTAGGTAACGATAGGCTACAATACATTTGTTCACCCACATAGAACGCAATTTTTCTTCTTTGGGTTTTCTGCCCGATGGTGATTCCTTGTGAAGCATCACAATACTATCATCGTATTTAATGCAATAGTTCTTATCAATGAGCCGGTAACTGAGATCATACTCTTCCATGCCATAAAAAAATTCTTCAGGAAGATTACCCGCTTCAATAAGCAGTTTTCTTTTAATAGCATGGGCGCCGCCAGCAAAATAATAAGTGAAGAAGCTATGCATTCCGCTATATTTCTCAAATTGTTTATGCGGAAGGGCGTTTACCTGCATTGCAAGGTTATCATAATACAACACTTTAAATGATACAATAGCCACCTCCCTGCCCTCAAAACCTGGTGATTGAAAACTCTGCACTGTATTTTCCAATGCATCTTTGTTCTGCAGAATGGCATCATCATCCAGGAAAATACAGATCTCTCCTTTGGCAAATTGCAAAGCATAGTTTCTTCCTTTGGTAACGCCAAGATTGGAAGGGGCATCAAAATATTTGAGTGAAACGGAGGAATTTTTATTGATATAATTTCTAACTGCAGAATAATCTTCTGTTGAAGCATTGTTCACAACAATTACTTCTTCCAGTAGTTCAGTAGCGCGGTTGAGTGATTGAATATTCTGTAATAATTCAAGTGTATCGCCCGGGCGGTTATAAGTGATGATAATGAAACTGATGGGCTTCATGCAACAAATATAACAGAGTATTGCCAGCAAAATCCTTTACCTGGAAAGCCGGGAGACAAATATTTGTTGCGATGAGGTGATCCGGCCATTACTATTTTTTGATCGCACAAAATGTAACCAATGATGGATTAACAGGGTGTTTGGTTAGTGATACCTGGAAACCTGCATCTTCGCATCTCTTCACCAGGTCGGCACCGAATTCATAAAAAACAAGGTAATCTGAATGATCCGCATGTTTTGATCCATGATGGCTAGGTGTCATTAAATAAATGAGTTTCCCTTCTTCTATTTTAGCCCTTACCCTGGTTGACGGACGGTCCCAGATAACCGGTGTGGTAAATAAATGGGCGGCTCCCGGTTTTAATACACGGTATATTTCTTTTAATGCGATGTCTATATCAGGTACATGTTCAAGCGTTTCGGATGTGATCACTATATCGAAAAAATTATCCTGGTAAGAGAGTTTCATTAAATTCTCTGAAGGTACCGCAGGATCGGAAGATGCATATTCGGAATAAAATAGATTAGGAGACCTGGCCAGGAATTTATGAATCGTTCCGGCAGAATTTATTTCCGCAATGGTAAGTGCCTGAACCGCTTTTTCATCAAACGCATTTTGCAGGCTTGTAGATTTAATGCCTGCTAATTGATCAAAATAAGATAGTATTACGCCTGCCAATTGGTTTGTTCTTTCACTACATCCACAATTTACGCAATGTGTTCCTTCCCTATCATTCACCCAGGCTACCCATTCCGGCGACAACTCCCACTCATTTATCAGGTCCGGCCATAAAACATTCAGTCTTCTTTTACGTCCTTTAAATCCACAAGCAAGACATTGTTCATTTCCTGACATGCGGCTTATCAATAAGTAAACCGACTGCCGGGTTTCTAGCAATGTTTTTTTAAAGCGATCGAGATAACTCATAATAAGATTACTTTTTTCTGCAGAGGATCAAATTATTCATGTACAATTCTTCACCAGCCGGGAATATCTTTCCATGAACTTCAGCATATACATTTAATATGGTATTTACAGACCGCCTGATAACTTGTCTTAAAACAGGTATTTTTTCAAAGAACGGCATGATATGGGCATGAAAGTAGGTTAATCGCAGTTGTATGATTGCATCCATACTCGTTCCCAGTTTTTTATAGGATACCACTTCAAAACCATTCTTCTGCATAAGATGTTTCAGGGCAAAAGAAGAATACCTGGCATAATCATTTGGTTGCTCGTGTTCACCGATAACAAAAGGACAGGTTACCAATATTAATCCTCCTGTTTTAATAACCCTGTGTATCTCTGGTAATATTTCTTCCAGGTTAAATACATGTTCAAACACTTCACTTGAAAAAACTGTATCAAAATATTCATCGGGGAACGGGATCGTTTTCCCGTCATAAAACACATCGATCTGTTCGTTGGCATGATCATGTCCCTGGCTGTCAAAATCAAGACCGATATATTTATCAACTGTAAAAAGGGGCAGATAAGGTTTGGAGCCACAGCCAAAATCAAGCATGGTTCCTTTCATATTGTGAATAAATTCGGAAATGCCTTTCAGAAGCCTGTTTCTTACCAGATAGGCAGCAACGCCAAAACCAGGATCAAATTCCTTATTAATATTTTTTGTTATTCCCATTTCGCTTACGATTTTTAATTACTCCATCAGGACTAATTCTTAAAAATTTAACAACTCTTCTTTTTACAAAAAGTACATCCCACTGGATCGTATTACTATACGAAGAAATAAAGATCAAAATGGATAACATTAGTTTTTTGATCCAGGAAATATCATAAACGCCAGAATGAAAAACATTACCGGCACAATTTAAGGAACAGGAAAGTCCGAGATATTTTTTTGACAAGTATGTCTGTTTTGCAAAATAACTACTCAGGTTTGAGCTTTCATTAGACACTCCCCCTTTTGCAATATGGCTGACAGTGGTCGTTATTGTTTTCAATTTGCCCTTAAAACAAAGATAGGCCACCAGGCTCCAATCGAAACCAACCTGATCCGGTATCGGAAATTCTTTAATTAGGTTGGTTCTCAAAACCCCGTAGTAATAACCGTTCAGGGTAACTTTTCGAAAATAAACAAACAACCTTGTCCAGAAATTGTTTTGTTCTATACTAAAACTTGAATTCGTATGCAATATGTGCCCGTCTATGTCATGATAAGCACATATTCCACAAGCCAGTGAATAACCAGGATTTGCTTCCAGGAAATCTACGCAAGTTTCCACATAGTTGCTATCTATCCAGTCATCATCCGCGATCCATAAAAAATACTTTCCGTTAGCATTATTTTTTAAGAACGAAAAACTACCAACTGTCCGCAAAGAAGTAGCCTGGGGAATAAACCGGATCCTTTTGTCGGCAGCAGCGTATTTTTTTGCAATTCCCTCAATCTCGATATTAACCACCTGATTACTGTAATAATCTTTGGAAATAAGTATCTCAAGGTCAGTATGTGTTTGTTGAATGGCTGATTGCAGGGCCCGCTCAAAACTTTCGACACGATTATAAGAAGGTATCCCAATTGTAACCAACATTATATTCCTTTTGTTTTATTGCGGCGCATAGAACTGTGTAAATAACAGAAATCGTCCAAAAATACTAAAAATTACACAAGTTCATGAAATAGGCAACGCTTCATCAGCCTACCCTGTAATTGTGAGCTGTAAAGGTTAATTTTGTTGTGCAGCTCTTCCCGTATAAAATACAATGGATGCAAAACCGGTGGATTAAAATTTTCAGGCACCCTATTTACTTATTCGGGATATTTAATTTTGTGCATGAACCAAAGCTGAAAACCAGATAAATTTTATTAAATGCCCATGATGACCATTCAATACGACCACCAGATATTCTGTGCGCAGAAGTTTGGAGGTATCTCCCGTTATTTTTATGAATTGATTAAGGGCATTGAAGGGGAAGACTCTGTAAAAGCATTATTGGATGTAAAGTTTTCGGACAATGTATTTCTTCAGCTGCTTCATCCGGATAATTCATGGCTCACTCATGCAAAATTCAAAGGAAAAAAAGACCTTGTCCGGATCATTAACAGGGTGAATACATTCTATCGTACAAGAACAAATCATTTCGATATTTTTCATCCTACTTATTTTCACAGTTCCTGTATTGCCAACAGGCAGGGCAGGCCCATGGTACTTACCGTATATGACCTGA
Source organism: Bacteroidota bacterium (assembly GCA_040388475.1). Taxonomy (GTDB): domain Bacteria; phylum Bacteroidota; class Bacteroidia; order Chitinophagales; family Chitinophagaceae; genus Sediminibacterium. The sequence continues at coordinate 59,860 of JAZKBT010000013.1, forward strand.
TTGATGAAAAATATCATTTTAAAACCCCTGCTTTACAAACACTGATTGCGCATAGAAAAAAAAACATTCAGGCGGCGGACCTTCTGATTGCAATCTCGGGCAACACCAGGAATGACCTCATTGAACATTTTGGCATTGCCCCCGAAAAAATTAAAGTAATTTATCTTGGCAATTCTCTCGAACAAAAAGATATTGATGCCGTTACAAAAAAAGAAAATGAGCACACTCCGTATCTCTTATACATCGGCAGCAGAAAAGGAACACATAAAAATTTTGAACCTTTTGTAAAAGCCATGTCGCAGGTATTGCTGGCGGAAAAAGGGCTAACCCTGGTTTTTGGAGGCGGGGGGGTATTCACAAAAGAGGAAGAGCTTTTTTTTAAAGAAATGGGTATTGATCAAAGGGTACAATATGTACCTATTCATAATGATACCAGCCTGATTGTACTTTATAAGAATGCCGAATTATTTGTTTACCCAAGTCTCTACGAGGGTTTTGGTTTGCCCTTATTGGAGGCCTTCGGATGCGGCACCCCCTGTGTTGTGAGTGCTGGATCCAGTATCCAGGAAGTGGGGGGAAATGCGGCAGCTTATTTTGATCCAACCAGTATCGATTCCATGGCTGCAGCAGTATCAGAAACTTTCCGAAATAAAAACAGGCAGCAGGAACTGGTTACTGCCGGGTATGAAAGAAATAAAAAATTTGGCTGGGATATTACTTTGGAACAAACCCTGGCTACTTATCGAAGTCTTATCTAATGCATATATGCATTTCTATTCAGGCATTTTTTCTTTGAAAAGGCTCGCGCAAAAAAACGGTTGATGAACACCTCTGAATAGTCGTATGTCTATTATGCTGCACAGGATTGATGATACCGGGGAACCCTGATTGCACCTACATATTCTCAAGCCCCGCCTTCTTCTTAAGTTCAAATAACCATTTGCCAAAACGGGTTTGCAGAAGGTAATGCAACAGTTTTAAACGAAGTTGCCAGATCACCAGTAAAAAAGAAAATCCGAAATAAGATTCATACACAATTCGGCTCTCTTTGAGTGAAGCAATGTAATTGCTGGAGCTAACGCCTGTATCATCAAACACCGCGATCACTTTATCAATATAAGCATAAGGTTCGTTTTTCAAACGGCACAAAAGATCATAATCCATCGCCATTTTATATTCACTGCTGAATAGTCCTACCCTGCTATACACTTGTTTTTTCACAAACCAGGTAGGATGTGAAACACTGCGCATACCCCGGTATAGTTTATTTTTTTCAAAAGGCTTTCCTACTATTACAGATTTACCCGCCCTTGTCATTTGTATATTTCCACTGATCCATTGAATGGAAAAATTATGTGCAAAAACCCCCATAACCCCTTCCAGCACATCATTTGAGGCATAACGGTCACCTGAGTTTAAAAGATGTGTGATCTCAGATCCGGCTTGATGAATCCCTTTGTTAAATGCATCAGAAATGCCTTTGTCCCTTTCATTCAACCATCGCCTGTAAGGCGGTTGTGGTGTATGTAACAGCCATTGTTCAATATCATTGTTTGTAGATCCATTGATTACCCAATGTTCATCCGGCAAAATGGTTTGCGCATCAACAGATGCACAGGTTCTTTGCAGATCTGCGAGGTTGTTGAAACAAATGGTTATAACAGAAATACTACGCATGTACTAGTTATTGTGAGAGAAAGTTTTTATCGTATCAGTACTACAGTACCTTTTCTTTCCACGATGCCGCAAAAACTTTTAAATGTAATATAATAAACATAAGTACCCGAAGCCTGTGGAATACTTTTATACCGGCCATCCCAACATTTAGAACTGGTATTGGAAAAGAAGATCCTTTCGCCCCAGCGGTTATATACGCTGAAAGAAATATTGGCAATATTGCCCCATTGTTTGATACTGAAACAGTCATTCTTTCCATCGCCATTTGGTGAGAATGCGCTTGGCACAAAGTATTGATCAGGATTGGAGCCTGAGGCAACTATCACATTGATCGAGTCCTTTGCACTGCATCCGGCTGGACTCGTAACGGTTACATAGTATTTTGTTGATTGTGTAATGGTTGCTACAGGGTTGGCAATAGCTGAATCTGACAAACCTGTTGCCGGGGACCATAAGTAGCTGCCACCTCCACTTGCTGATAATTGCGAAGTATTAAAAGAGCAGTTGATATCGTTTGATTTTGCTATATTAATAACAGGTATTGAATTCACAGTTATTTTGCTTGTCAATGTATCATTCGAAAGACAGGCGTTATTATATATATGCACTTTGTAACTGGTAGATTGAACCGGTGTCACCTGTACTGTTGATTGAGAAGGGTTACTGATGTCATTTTTATTCAGCCATTCGTAAGTATCCCCGCCTGAAGCTTGCAAGGTTACGGAGCTACCCAGGCAAACTGCTGTATCTGCAGAAATGGAAAGGTTCTTCATCGGGCTCACTACAACATTTACTGAATCTGTTTGATTACATCCATTTGAATTGGTAGCCGTTACAAAGTATTTGGTTGTTTGAGTGGCCGAAGTAACAGGATTGGCAATGGTTGTATTGGATAAACCCGTTACCGGCTGCCACTGGTAAGAAGCGCCACCCGTTGCGGTTAATTGAGCACTGGAAAAAGAGCAACCCAGGTCATTCGATTTGGAAGCGGTTACTACAGGCAAGGGGTTCACGGTAACTTTAGTAGTCAATGTATCATTGATGGCACAGCCACTGTTGCGTATCCTCACTTTGTAGCTGGTTGTTTGAGAAGGTGTTACCTGGACAGAAGCAAGCGCCTGGTTGCTTATCGTTGGATCGAGCCATTCGTATACACTTCCACCGGTAGCAGTAAGGGTAACAGCCACGTTTCCACAAATAGCTGTATCGGGTGAGACGGATGTTGCTGTTTTTGCAATTACCACCAACTGTTTGCAATACGTATTCTGTGTGGGTAAACCATCATCCACAGTAAGACTTATATTATAGGTACCCGGCGTATTGTAAGAGAATGTTGCCGGGGTTTGCGCAGCCGAATTTGAGATGCTTGCATTGGAACAACCAGGAAATTGAAAACGGGTAAGATTATTGGAATAAGAATTGGGCAGGAACACAAACACATCTGCCCCCATCCTGAAAGGTTTTGAAATAGAATGGATATTACCTGGTCCACCGATCTTTCCCAAATTCGTATAACCGGGCGATGAGGTAAGCGTGCCGAAATTCAACCTGGTAACATCGCTGTTATCGTTCCCAACAAAGGCAACTGCCTGCGAACAATAATTCATGATCATAATATCTCTCGGGCTGGAAAAAAGACCACCCGGGTTTCCCAGGTTGGCCGACCCTGAAGGTGTATTCAAAAGGCTGTTGCCAAAATCAAGCCGTGCAAGTGTGTTCCCGGTAAAATTTGTAACAAACAAACGCCAGGTGCCATTATCATTGATAGCACAAAGACCGGTTGGCCCTAATAACAAACCATTGAAACTACCCAGATTGGTTGCGGCAGGCGGGTTGTTGAAATTCGTTCCAAAACTAAAACGTGTAATGGTGCTGTTGCGGTAATTGGCCACAAAACCATACCAGTTATTTACGTCTTTAAATAAGTAGATATCATGCGGATAACCCATATTACCCAGGTTACCCCAATTCGTGAGGATAGGCGTATTGGTCAATGAATTACCAAAATCTGCTTTGATGATTCGCGGAGTACTTCCGGCCAGGGGATCACCACCCACAATGATCGCATACCAGTTGCTGCCTTCTTTTACAACTTGTATTCCCTCACCTCCATCCGGCATGATCCCACCAAAAGTACCAAGTGAAACTGCTGTTGGCGTGTTCAATAAACTATTACCAAAATCAAGTCTCAGCAATCCACCACTAATACCGTTGTTTACAAGCAACGCGTAATAATTTCCATTATCATATGCATAATCTACATTGGCCGGAAGACTCAATTTACCGTTGACGTTCCCAAGACTGGTACCTAGCGGTGGGACATTAACATTTGCCTGGCAAAAACTCCAGAAATACGTACTTGCAGTAACCGGGTTGGTGATGGTAACCGAACTGTTAACGCAAACAGTATCGGGTATTTGAAACTGGGCCTGCAAACAAAAAGGAGAGCCCAAAAAAACAATTAATAGGAGCCAATTCAAACAAATAACCGGTTTATCATTCTTTATCGGATTATATGCAGAAAAGAAAAATCTCATATGTTACTAAATTCGCGCAATTTTTTTAAAAACAAAGCCAACCCTTTTCTTTTCTCATCATCAAGACGATAACTGATGTTCTGCGTATAATATCGATTGAGATCGTAGACCGGGTAATCAGTTTCCGCCACAACTTCGCTGATATGTGCCGCGCCATACGCATTGGCGAGGTTGAAGGCATCCGCAAAATCTTCTCCCAGTGGCTTGTTGGCTACCCAGGCCGCAAAAACAAAAGGCAAACCGGTATATGCTTTCCATGCGGCACCGAGATCGTATATATATGGTGAGATATTTCTTTGTTCCAGGGCCCTGTCGCCAATAACGATACCCGCAGTAGTTCCTTTAATATCTGACCTGAAATCTTCTTTCGCATTTTCCAGTATCACGTCTTTCTGCCAATATTCTTTAAGTAATATTTTAGCGAGGTTCACAGAGGTCCTGCTTTGATAATCAAGTAATACTTTTGTTACTTTTTCCAACGGCACTTCGCTAAACAGTGCCACCGAAGCTACTTCCCCATCTGCGCCAATACAGTAATCAGTGATGATATGCGCTTCTTTTAATTGCGGGATGATGGCTACAGGCACCAATCCAATGTCTATCTCGTCATTCAACAGCATTGCCGCGATCCGTGCGGGGTATTCTTCCAGCAATTCGATCCTGTCCATCAACCCCGAACGCTTCAATCCGTATAATAATGGCCGTGTGTTCAAATAACTTACTGCCCCAACGCGTATTCTCTTGTCCAATTCGTCTAAATTTGCAGCAAAGAAACTCAATTAGTCATAATTATTGCTAATAAATCAGGTTTCCCAAACAATTAGTGAACTCAATTACTAATTATTAATTACTAACTACTAATTAACCAATGGAACTTTCCCCACTAACCGCAGTCTCCCCTATTGATGGTCGTTATCGCAAACAAGTAAGTCATCTCGGCGATTTCTTTTCCGAATACGCACTCATCAAATACCGGGTACTGGTTGAGATCGAATATTTTTTCTTTTTGGCTGATCAGAAATTCTTCAAACTCCCCGCAAAAAGCAGGACGGTTTTGAAAAAAGTGATGGATGAGTTCAGCATCGATGATGCGCAACAGGTAAAACAGATCGAAGCGATTACCAACCATGATGTAAAAGCCGTTGAATATTTTTTAAAAGAGCAACTCGATAAAGCCGGCATCCCGCAACTGAAAGAATGGATCCATTTCGGGCTCACTTCACAGGACATAAACAACACAGCCATCCCGTTAAGCTGGAAGCATTGTATGGAATACGAATACCTTCCTTCGGTGATCAATATCCAGAATCATTTATACCAGTTGGCGGCGCAGTGGAAAAACATCCCTTTACTGGCCAGAACACATGGACAAGCGGCTTCTCCCACAAGATTAGGCAAAGAGATCATGGTATTTGTGGAGAGATTAAATACACAGATAGAATTATTTTCCAGCATCCCCTATGCGGCCAAATTCGGTGGCGCTACCGGTAATTTTAATGCACACCATATCGCATTTCCAAAAAAGAAATGGGTGGTATTAGGTAACCAGTTTGTGGAAGATGTATTGGGACTGCAACGCATGCAGTTCACCACACAGATAGAACATTACGATAACCTTGCCGCACATTGCGATGCCATTAAACGGATCAATACGATTTTAATAGACCTGTGCAGGGATATATGGACCTATATCAGCATGGACTATTTCAAACAGAAAACCAAGAAGGGTGAAATAGGCTCATCGGCCATGCCGCATAAAGTAAATCCAATCGATTTTGAAAATGCTGAAGGAAACCTGGGCATTGCAAACGCTTTACTGGAACACTTCGCAGCCAAACTGCCATTGAGCCGTTTACAACGCGACCTCACCGATTCAACCGTATTAAGAAATATCGGCGTGCCTGTTGCGCATGTTGCCATCGCATTAAAATCATTGGAGAAAGGTCTGAATAAACTCGTGTTAAACGAAGCCAAACTGAAAGCCGATCTCGAAAATAACTGGGCCGTTGTAGCCGAAGCGATACAAACCATTTTGCGTCGCGAGAATTATCCCAATCCTTACGAGGCATTAAAGGACCTCACACGCGGGAAGCATGCAATTGATAAAAAAGCGATGCATGATTTTATCGGGAGGCTGAAAGTGAGTGCGGCGTTGAAGAAAGAGTTGAAAGCGATCACGCCGTGGAATTATGTGGGGGTGAACCCGGAGTATTAAGGTCAAAAATCTACAGTGTAATTTTTCTTTTTGCCACAGGACACACAGATCATCACAGATTTTTTTTCTGTGCTAATCTGTGTGTTCTGGGCAATTTTTTTCTCCTGAATTTAGTGCAACTTGTCAATGCAACTTTTATGCAACTTCTTCCCTATTGTAATTCCCAAAAGCTTTTGTAATTTAAAGGGATAATCATCAACCCAAATCCCTTCTCAATGTCAAACGATCATTCACGCCGGAAATTTTTACAAACCATCAGCCTTGGCTTAGGCACTACACTTACCGCTTCTGCTTTTGCAGCCAGTATTAAGAAAACGAATGCCCCTTTTCAAAAAAAATTAGGCATCGCCCTGGTTGGCCTTGGCAGTTATGCAAAGAACCAATTGGCCGTAGCATTGGAGAAAACAGACAACTGCTATCTCGCAGGCATCGTTACCGGCACACCCTCCAAGGCAGATGAATGGAGTAAGAAATACAATATCCCGCAAAAAAATATTTACAACTACCAGAATTTCGATGAGATAAAGAACAACAAGGACATTGATATAGTGTACGTCGTTCTTCCCAATTCCATGCACCATGAATTTGTTTTGCGTGCAGCAAAAGCTGGTAAACACGTAATGTGTGAAAAACCCATGTCTGTTTCAGTAAAAGAAGCGGAGGAAATGATCGGTGCCTGTAAAAAAGCAAATGTGCAGTTAGGTATTGGCTACCGTTTGCATTTTGAACCTTTTAATCTTGAGGTGAAAAGACTCGGTCAGCAAAAAGTATATGGTGATGTACGTTTTATTCAAACCAATTTCGGTTTCACCATTGGCGATCCAAAACAATGGCGGTTGAAAAAAGAACTGGCAGGTGGGGGGCCATTAATGGATGTGGGCATCTACTGCGTGCAGGCATCACGATATGTTACTGGCAAAGAACCACTTTGGGTAACCGCGCAATACGGACCAGTTACGGATACAGAACGCTTTACCACCGTTGAAGAATCCGTTTCCTGGCAAATGCAGTTTTCAGATAACACCATGGTAAACGGTTTTACTTCTTATAAATCCAATATAGAACAATTATATGCATCTGCCTCTAGAGGATGGTTCCAATTAGGGCCCGCATATGGATATGGACCGTTAAAAGGCAGAACACATGAAGGAGAAATGAGTCTCCCCATCGTTCATCATCAAACCGTGATGTTGCAGGGTATCTGTAAAGAGTTCCTCGAAAACAATACATTTCCAGCTCATATATCTGGTGAAGAAGGACTTCGCGATATGAAGATATTAATGGCTATTTACGAAGCAGCGAGAACGGGGAAGAGAATCAGTTTAGTATAAGTTGATTTTCGGATTAGCGGATTGCGGATTAGCGAACTGAAAATCCGCCAATTCGCTAATCCGCAATCCGTTAATTAAAACCTCAGTACCGAATATCCTTTTAATTGATAAGTAGTCAAAGTAGTGATCGCTGACAAAGCAGGTTTCACTTCAGGTGTTACTGTTTCTTTAGGAATATTTCTTTTATTGAGTGATTGCCCGCACACAAATATTTTCACACCTGCATCAATTAATTCTTTGAACAAAGGAATATTCGGATTATCGGAATTGAATTTCTTCCTGTATTCTTCATTATTCACCACATACTGCGCAGCCGGGCCATGGATCACCAGGATCATGTGCAGTTTATTCGCAGGAATTCCACCCAATGCATGCAGGTTAAACGCACTCGCTGTTTTATCAAAGAATTCGTGTACGTTTTCCGGTTTGGGATTATCGGTATTCACTTCAACAATGATCTTATAATCCATTTTCGGATCAGGATTTTCAACTGAGAAAGGTACTTCCGTTATTGTACCAAATTTCTTGATCACGGGATTCACTTTCGTTTGTGCGTTGGTAATCATTACCATCATTGTGCAGGCCAATAAACAGGCTATTTTTTTCATAGTTTGTATTTATCAAGCCAAGATAAGATTATTTTCCATCTGACCCACACCCCCTGCGAGAGAGCACATTTCAAATTTTCGATGATTGAACCACACCCGCCCGCCTGAGCTTTGCGGGCGGGCCGACACATAGAAAACATAGGATTTCACATAGAAGAACTATTTGTTGCAACTATGTGCCTGTGTTTCTATTGTGGTTCAAAAAAATAAGGTGAACAAACACGATGCGACAATTTGAAATGCTCCCTGGGAGGACGGATTTGTCCCGCCTCTAACTTTTCGTTACTTTCATTACAAACTATAACATGCTATGAGAAAGTTGTTCCGTTTTTCCTGCTTAGCCCTCCTGTTATGTACTACAACAACCCCGTTTGCTCAGAATGGTAAGTCAACAGACACCTATTATCAAACCAGCGAAGTGCAACCCGTAATGGCCAATTACGAGGCAGACCGCGGCGGGCTCAATCGTTTTTATACAGTAACCAATTCGCCTGAGAGAAGGGAGCGCTTCCGGAAATTTATCAATGACTACCTGAAACAGCTGGAACAATTGCCTTTTGAAACCATGAAGACCAGTGGTAAAGTTGATTATATACTTTTTAAACGTAACCTGAACAATGAGCTGCGTACGCTTGATCTTGAAGAAAAAGAATACAAAGCCATTTATAAATATGTTGCTTTCGGCGATCCCATTTATGATCTTGAAAAATTACGCCGTCGTGGCAGGGCAATGGATGGCAGTGAGATTGCCAATAAGCTCAATACCATGGAGAAACAACTGAAAGCCGTTTCCGACGCATTGGCAAGCGAACCCATAATGGATATGCAACTCGCCATCCGTGCAGAAGCAACAGTGAATGGCTTACGCAATGCGTTACGCAGCACATATGAATTCTATAATGGTTACGATCCGCAATTCACAAAACTCGTTCCTACTCCTTATGCTTCCTTCGATGCGGCCTTAGGAAAATTCGCGACACAACTCAGAGACAAAGGCAATAAAGCCACATTGCAAAAAGACGATGGCAGCGGTATCGTTGGCAACCCGATCGGCAGAGAAGAACTGATCAGGCAATTGCAATATGAAATGATCCCTTATTCTCCTGAAGAACTGATCGACATTGCCAACAAAGAATTTGCCTGGTGCGATGCAGAAATGCTCAAAGCTTCCCGCGAAATGGGTTTTGGCGATAACTGGAAAGCAGCACTCGAAAAAGTAAAGAACACGTATGTTCCCGAGGGACAACAACCTGAAATGATACTGGGGTTATACAACCAGTCCATCGATTTCCTGAAAAAGAATGACCTGGTTACCATTCCACCACTGGCTGAAGAAACCTGGAGGATGACCATGATGTCGCCAAGACAACAATTGGTGAGTCCATTCTTTTTAGGTGGAGAAGTGTTACAGATCGCCTATCCTACCAATACCATGGATTCTGCTTCGCGAATGATGAGTATGCGTGGCAATAACCCGCATTTCTCAAGAGCCACTGTTCACCATGAACTGATTGCCGGTCACGGTTTGCAGGCATTTATGAATAACCGTTATAAAGCATACCGCAATTACAGAACACCATTCTGGACAGAAGGCTGGTCGCTTTACTGGGAATTTATTTTGTGGGATAAAAAATTTCCAAGATCACCTGAGGACCGCGTTGGTATGCTGTTCTGGCGCATGCACCGGTGTGCAAGAATTATTTTCTCACTCAACTATCATTTAGGAAACTGGAAGCCGCAACAATGCATAGATTTCTTAGTTGACAGGGTTGGCCATGAAAGAGCCAATGCAGAAGGTGAAGTCAGACGTTCATTCACCGGTGGTTACGGACCATTGTATCAACTCGCATACATGACTGGCGCTTTCCAGTTCTATGCATTGAAAAAAGAAGTGGTTGATAAAGGCAAGATGACCTACAAACAATTTCATGATGCCATCCTGAAAGAAAATGCCATGCCGGTTGAAATGGTAAGAGCGATCATCACAAATCAGCCATTGACAAGGGATTTTAAGACGAATTGGAAGTTTTATAAGTAATCACACCCCCCAATCCCCTAAAGGGGGAGTTAATATTATTTATTAAAAAAGAAATGCGATACATGATGTATCGCATTTCTTTTTAGAACTATTTTCTAGCTACCCCTTTAGGGGGTTGGGGGGTAAACTTCTTCTTCAACAAACTCAACGCATCATCCACACTCATCTCCACTTCTTTTTCTTTTTTGAATTGAGGTTGAGGTCTTGAAGTTCTTGCTTCCCTCGCAGGTGCTTCCTCTGTTTGTTTGATAGATAATGCAATGCGTTTTCTCGCCACATCCACTTCCATGATCTTTACATTCACTTTTTGTCCAAGTTTCAATACTTCACCCGGATCAGTAATGTATTTGTGTGCGATCTCGCTCACATGCACCAGGCCATCCTGTTTTACGCCGATATCGATAAATGCACCGAAACGGATAAGATTGGTTACAGAGCCGGGCACGATCATTCCCACATGCACATCTTCGATCTTGTAAATATTGGCAAACTCAAACTGTTCGAGTTCACTGCGGGGATCGAGTCCCGGTTTTTTTAATTCGTTCAGAATATCTTTGATCGTGAGTTCACCAAACTGTTCGGATGCATATTTTTTAGCATCAACCTTTTTCAGCAGTTCTTCATTACCGATCATCGCTTTTACTTCCACACCTGCATCTGATGCGATCTTTTGAACAAGTGAATAGGTTTCAGGGTGAACAGCGCTTGCATCCAATGGGTTTTCACCGTCTTTGATGCGTAGGAATCCTGCACATTGTTCGTATGCTTTTCCGCCTAGTCTTGGCACTTTTAATAATTGTTCCCTACTGGTAAATTTTCCTGTTTCATTTCTATACTTCACAATATTTTCTGCGAGTGTTGCACCGATACCGCTCACATAGCCGAGCAAATGCTTACTGGCTGTATTGAGGTTAACACCTACATTATTTACACAACTCACAACAGTTTGATCAAGTCTTTCTTTCAAACGGAATGCATTTACATCATGCTGGTACTGCCCTACCCCGATACTTTTCGGATCGATCTTTACCAGTTCGGCCAATGGATCCATTAATCTTCTGCCAATGCTTACAGAGCCACGAACGGTAACATCCTGCTCAGGAAATTCTTCTCTCGCCGTTTCTGAGGCAGAATACACAGAGGCCCCATCTTCATTCACTAAAAAGACAGGCAAGCCGAGGGCTAATTTTTTGATGAATTGTTCTGTTTCTCTTCCCGCGGTTCCATCACCAATCGCAAATGCTTCAATGCCGTATTCTTTTACGAGTGACCGGATCTTGTATTCACTGTCTGCGATCCTGTTTGCTTCATGTACATAAATAAGATCTGTTTTTTTTAGCTCGCCTTTTTCATCCAGACAAACCACTTTACATCCACTCCTGTACCCCGGATCTATGGCCAGGATTTTTTTACTTCCCAATGGAGAACTCAATAATAACTGGCGGAGGTTTTCTGCAAATACTGCGATCGCTTCTTCATCTGCTTTTTGTTTCAATGCAGTTCTGAATTCACTTTCAAGGCTGGGTTGCATTAGACGACGATATGCATCCCTTACCGCTTTCTTTACATGCTCAGTAGAAGGCGTTAATGCTTTTACATATTCTTTCTCTAACAGTTCCAATGCGTCTTCTTCTAAAGGAAGGATAGACATACGCAGGAACCCTTCTAGAAAACCACGCAACACAGCAAGGATCCGGTGCGATGGGATGCGGTGTATCGGTTCAGAGAAATCAAAATAATCTTTGTATTTAATGCCCTCAGTTTCTTTGTCGGTTAAAACCTTACTCTGCAATGTGGCTTTATCTTCAAACAGTTTACGTAACCTGGCGCGGAGGTTTACATCTTCATTCACTATTTCTGCAATGATGTCTCTTGCTCCTTGTAATGCTTCATCGCCTGTTTTTATTTTTTCGTTGATATATTTTTCGGATTCAGCAACCATATCAGCAGAACCCTGTTCCAGCATCAGCAAAGCAAGCGGCTCCAAACCATTCTCACGTGCGGTTTGCGCTTTTGTTTTTCGTTTGGATTTATAAGGCAGGTAAATATCTTCCAGTTCAACCATTGTGGTTGCGGCATTGATCTTACCCTGCAGATAATCGGTCATCTTACCCTGTTCGGTAATAGATTTTTCTATGAATGCTTTACGTTCTGTAAACTCTTTCAGGAATTTTGCTTCATCCTGTACCTGTAAGATCTGTACCTCGTCAAGCCCTCCTGTCATGTCTTTCCGGTAACGGGCAATGAACGGTACAGTGGAACCTTCTTCAAACAATTGTAAAACCGCTTCTACCTGTTTGGTACTTATTTTAATTCTGGATGCGATCAACGGTGCAAATGCCGACATAAAAAGTGATTGTTTTTCATTTATCAGGGTTGCGAATGTAGGGGTATGTTAACGATAGCAGAAAAAATAATGCCAATTTATTTATACCCAGTTGAGCTGGTAGGTATTAGCCTTTAGGCATTAGCTTTAAACCGCCAATGGCTAAAGGCTAACTGCTAATACTTAATGCCTAATTCCTATAACTCTAATTGATCCTCGAAATTATCATCGCCAACTCCACATCTTTATTGTACAGGTAAAATTAATTTTCACTTAAAATCCAGCACAAAGCTTAAGAGTATTTTAATCGTATGGGGGAAATACAAGTGTAATTTTGTGTTCTCCATTATTACCACCAACCCAATACCCACACTTTATCATGTTCAAAGTCCTTCCGGCAATCCTGTTGCATTTGCTTTGCTATGCAAGCTATTCGCAGGAGTATGCCCCTACATGGAATGGTAAAGGAGTATACCTCCCCGGGCAATCGATCACTACGGTTATGAAAAATATGGCCGCTGAAAAAAAATTGTTCTTTGATGTGAGTGCCGATGGAACTGTTTCCGGTAAGTTGATTACCGCATACAAGAGATCGAAAGCAATCATCCCGCATGAAATTGATGACCAGCATTTTTCTATCTCGGGTAAATATTTTGCAGATAAAAGCTCACTGCTACTCATTATTACACATTTCAGATCAAAACCGGAGGCGATAGAAAGCTACCTCACGTTTAATAAACCAGATAGTGTTTATTATGATTTGTCTGCCACACAGGTGAATAACAAAATTGTAATCACCGCTATTGCGAACAAAATACTGAATGCAAATACAACCGGTGAATGGGTTGGCTCCTTTATGGGTGGGGGTTTAGGTATGAACCTGAGAAACAACGAGAGCAGGCATATCCTTCCATTAAGGATCCTGTTTGAGAATAATGGTCCAACATTACCGTTAGCCATTGCAGCCGAAACCACAGTACAGGAAACAGTACCCGTTGTTCAGGCCTCCATATTGGCGATTGCTCCGATGGTCCGTGAAACAAAGATCCAGCGGACAGTAATGCTTGATACTACTTTTATAAAGATCGACCTGTATGATAACGGGGATATTGATGGTGATATCGCTACGCTGGTACTCGATGGAAAGATCATTCTCAATAAACAACTCCTGTCGGCAACAGCCTCGACTGTCTATGTAAACTTATCAAAACAAAACCCGGAACACACACTTGAACTGGTTGCGAATAATATGGGCTCCATCCCTCCCAACACCGCCCTGTTGATCCTTATGTGTAAAGGCAAGCGTTACGAGATCAACCTTAGCTCAACAGAAAAAACAAATGGTAGCATAAGGTTAATGTTTGCAGGAAAATAAACATCTTCCTGCAAAATCCTTTCCAGCCTTGTGAATCTGCTTTAACTTGACCAGTAAAGGAATTTATACATTGATGCATGTTTAAAATCTTACCGGTTATATTTCTGTGCCTGCTGTTCAATCATCTATCAGCACAACCCCACACCGGTAAATGGGAAGGTGCAGGTTTTTATGCACCCAACCAATCCATGACTACCGTGATGCAAAAGATGGGTGGGAAGAAATTACTATCTCTCGAAATAAATACCTCGAACGATGTAACGGGAAGCATGGTGGTTACTTACGACAAATCCAAAGCCACGATCCCCAATAATGGAGGCGACCAGTTGTTTACTGTTGCGGGCAAATACGATATAAACAGGCAATTGTTATTATTGATTTTAACACATGTAAAGATGGGTGCGATTCAAGCTGCTTTCAAGAAACCTGACAGCATTTATTATTCAATAAACCTATCGGTAAACGATAGTAAATTGGTCATGTCCGGCAATACCGGCAAAGCAAACAACCGCAATGCTACTGCTGAATGGGTTGGCTCTTCGGAGGGCCAGGGCATGGGAATGAATATTTTGGATAATGTTGGTATGCATATGCTCCCGTTAAGCATTAAACTGGAAAGCGATAAACGCATGCAGCTGGCACCACGAACTATCGACGTTCCGGATGTATTACCGGGTATCACTGTTACAAACGTTGAAAAAAGAAAAATAGAGATCCAACGCACGATCCTTCTCGATACCAGTTTTATAAAACTGGATCTCTATGATAATAGCGAAATAGATGGAGATATTGCCACACTGATTCTTGATGGAAAAACAATTCTTAGCAATCAATTGCTGAGTGCGAAGGCAGCTACATTGTCTTTAAATCTTTCAAAAGACATTTCTGAACATGTTCTTGAACTGTTCGCAAATAATCTGGGAACCATCCCGCCGAATACCGCGCTGTTGGTACTTACCTGCAATAGAAAAAGATACGAGATCACTCTTTCATCCAACGGAACTGTAAACGGAAGTGTGAGACTTATATTCAAATCGAACTAAGCGATGCGTATCACTTTGGCAGGGAATTTTTCAGAATAGTTTCGGATCATAGAACGGATCACTTCATTCTCGGGATATTCAGTAAGCTGCGCCTTGACGGTTTCCAATACGGTAAGATCCGCATCCATAGCAAGTTGACCCATGCCATAAAATTTTCCACCTTCAACTAATATGCAACCTTCTTTATCACGTATCAGGAAAGTTTCTTTTTGTGCATGCATCCATTCGAGTGCATTGGTAACACATTGATTGTAGCCCGCAACTTCAGGCAGATCGCGTGATCCCGTATTATCTAAAAAACAAAGTACAGGATGCAGTTCAAATTCTTTCACCAGTTTCCAAAGCATCCGATGCGCATCTACCAATAAAGCAAAGGAAGCAACAGGTGCGGAATATTTTCTTTTTTTATCAATGGCCAGGCGATGGTATCCTTTACTGTCTTCGAACAAATAAATACCCCATAACTGCTCATATCTTTTCTGGCTCTTGTTATGAATGGGCCAGAGTCTTTTGATCTCTACGCTTTCAAATAAACAAGCGATAAATTCTGTAGGGCAAACTGTATGCGTGATGGAATAAATGCCACGTAAAAAATCCTGTCTTTTTTTAGAAATATCCAATCCTGTAAAATGGCTCACTACCCTTTTCTTGATATTCTTCGCCTTACCCACATAGATCACTTTTCCTTTGGCATCATGAAAATAATATACGCCGGGTTCCATGGGCAGGTCCTTTACATATTCTTCGGGAAGATTGGCAGGCAGCAACTGGCTCTTATTCTCTTTCTTGAGCATTTCCTTGATCAACATTCCCCCATTGTTACGCAGAACCATATCCAGCACCTGCGCCGTAGCCAAAGCATCACCGGCGGCGCGGTGGCGGTTCTCAATGGTAATACCCAATTCACGACACAAATGCCCCAATCCATATTTGCGATAACCAGGGAACACTTTCCGGCTCAACCGTATGGTACAAAGCTTTGGGGTTTGCAGGTTAAAACCGGCCTCCTGGAGATGGTGTTTTACAAAAGAGAAATCAAAATTCACATTATGAGCCACGAACACCCTGTCTTTTAACAGGTTATAGATATAGGGCGCCACTTCTTCAAAAGAGGGTGCCACAGCAACCATCGCATCCGAAATACCGGTCATATTGGCGATAAATGGAGGAATCGGCTGATGAGGGTTAACCAAAGTCTCGTATTTCCCCTCTACCTCGGTACCATTATGCAATACAATGCCTATCTCGGTAATACCGTGCTGTGAAGGGAACCCACCTGTTGTTTCTATATCTACAATGGCATATTGCATGTGTACAAGTTAGCCTTGCAAATTCGGGATTTAAAGTTTAATTTTCTACTATATTTTATCCGGTATCCTTCAGAATGGTCCTATTCAACAGCTTAGCGCTTCTACGAAAGGCATTTTGTGTAATTCCCCTCACCCGTAAAAGGATTACCATGGCAGAGTCAAACCGTTCAGTATTGAACGAAAAAAAGGTACTTACGATCGTTGGTATTGTGATCGTGATCATAGTAGCTGTGATCGCCTATTTCGAATGGACCGGCAGGCACCGTTACTAGCTTTTCTGCCTGGGTTCGAACTTGTTTTACTTCCCCTTTCTGGGAGTGGAATGCTTTGCTCCCACCGATAAAATGCCGGAATGAATGTAATAAAAGCATTCATTTCCTTACTAATGAAGAAAAAGCCGGGAAAATTGTAACCTTTTATATAAACAAACGTTAGCTATAATTAACCCTAATTAACCAGGCATCCGCATAATTTTGATCATGCATTCAACTGTTATGAAATACCTACTCTCCTTCCTGCTGATGATCATGCTGTTTGGCTGCAGCAGTCCCGTGGCCCGCAGGGTTGCCGGTTTGGGAAATAAGGTAACCCAATGTTGTGCTTCGCTTTCTTCCCCCGATAAAAAACCCGTCAGTCTTTCCCATAACGATGAAGCAAGCTCGGGCGGGGACGATGTTTCGATATTCGGGATCGAAACAAAATTGATATATCATACCTGGTAGATCCTTCTTCACCTGAGAGCCTATCCGGCTTTTCCTTACTTTTGCAACTCTTTAAACGCCAAACGCTGAATGCTGAACGCTGCGTTAAGCGTTTGGCATTAAGCATTCAGCGTTAAGCATGAAAATATGGAACTGAGCAAGAATTATATACCCAATGAAATAGAGGCCAAATGGTATGAACATTGGCTGAGCAAAGATTATTTCAGCAGCAAACCTGATGGCAGGGAACCTTATACGGTAGTGATCCCCCCACCCAATGTTACCGGTGTGTTGCACATGGGTCATTGTCTGAACAATACCATCCAGGATATATTGGTTCGCCGTGCAAGAATGCATGGAAAAAATGCATGCTGGGTTCCAGGCACGGATCATGCTTCTATTGCAACAGAAGCCAAAGTGGTGCATATGTTGCGCGAAAGAGGCATTACCAAATCATCACTGAGCAGGGATGAGTTTTTACAATATGCGTGGGAATGGAAAGAGAAATACGGCGGGATCATTTTACAGCAATTAAAAAAATTGGGATGCAGTTTGGATTGGGACAGGACTTCCTTTACCATGGATCCTGAATATTATAAAGCTGTTATTGAGATTTTTGTCAAACTCTACAATGAAGGCATTATTTACAGGGGTTTACGGATGGTGAATTGGGACCCCGTGAGTAAAACTGCTTTAAGCGATGAGGAAGTTATTTTTAAAGAGGTGGACTCAAAACTATATTATGTAAGCTATCCGCTGACTGATGGCAGTGGCAGCATCACCGTTGCTACCACACGACCGGAAACGATTTTAGGTGATGTGGCCATTTGTGTAAACCCCACAGATGAACGATATACAGCATTGATTGGCAAACAGGTAATTGTTCCTATTATCAACAGGAAAATACCTGTGATTGCAGATGAATATGTTGATGCGGAATTTGGTACAGGTGCATTAAAAATTACGCCGGCTCATGATAAGAACGATAATGAACTTGGCAGGAAACATAACCTGAAAGCATTAAACACTTTAGACGCTGAAGGGAAATTTACTACAGAAGATTTGAGTGAGGACAATCCATCTGCACAGGTATTATCGTATACAGGTATTGACAGGTTTGTTTTAAGAAAGAAAATTGTTGAAGACATTTCTGCATTGAATCAAATACAAAAAATTGAAGAGTACAAAGGACAGGTTGGAACAAGTGAGAGAACTGGTGCTATTATAGAGAGTCGTTTATCATTGCAATGGTTTATGGACATGAAGAAATTCATTGGACAGAACCCGAAAACGATAGAATCAGTTGAAACAGATAAAATTAAATTTCATCCTTCAAAACTGAAAAACACGTACAGTTACTGGATGGACAATATTAAAGACTGGTGCATCAGCCGTCAACTTTGGTGGGGCCAACAGATCCCCGCGTATTTTGCACCGGATGGAAGTTTTGTAGTAGCAGCATCGAAGGAAGAAGCGTTTGAGAAATTCAAAAGTCAAAATGCAAAAATCAGAATAGAAGAGATCAGGCAGGATGAAGATTGCTTAGACACCTGGTTCTCTTCATGGCTCTGGCCGATGGAAGTTTTTAAAGGGATTAGTAACCCGGGAAACCCTGATTTTAATTATTACTATCCAACAACTACCTTGGTTACGGGGCAGGATATTATCTTTTTCTGGGTGGCACGCATGATCATGGCAGGTTATGCTTTTAAAGATCAGCAACCTTTCACCGATGTCTATTTTACCGGGATGGTAAGGGATGCCCAGGGTAGAAAAATGAGCAAACAGTTGGGTAACAGTCCGGACCTCTTAGGATTGATTGATAACTACGGCGCGGATGCTACGCGTTTTGGTATCATGATCGCCTCTCCTGCCGGTAATGATATTCTATTTGATGAATCTTCTCTTGAACAGGGAAGAAATTTCAATAACAAACTCTGGAACGCGCTGAAGCTGATAAAAATGTGGGAAGGACGGCAGGGCGTGAGTCGTCAGTCGTCAATCGTGAGCGAACCCTTTCACGACTCACCACTCACCACTCACGATTTCGCTGTTAACTGGTTCGGGAACCGTCTTAACCAGGTAAAAACTGAAGTTGATGAAATGATGCAGCAGTTCCGTTTAAGTGAAGCATTGAAAACCATCTACTCTTTAATATGGGATGATTTCTGCAGCTGGTATTTAGAGTGGATCAAACCTGGCTTTGAGCAACCGATCGATTCTGCTGTTTACCAAAAAACACTGGTATATTTTGAAGAATTGATGCAACTGCTTCATCCATTCATGCCATTCATTACAGAAGAGATCTATCATTTATTGCAGGATAAAAAAGATGATCTCTGTATAAAACAGGTTGTGCCTTTGCAGTCATTCGACAACGCTGTACTCGAAGCCGGGGAATTACTGAAACAGGTGATCTCAGCCTTACGTGATGCAAGGAACAAGAACCAGATCAAACCGAAAGATCCGATCAAATTATTTATACAGACAGAAACAGAAACAAATTATCGCCCGATCGAGAATATTTTGTTGAAGCAGGTAAATGCGGAAAGCATTGGTTATACAACAGAAACGGTTGCAAATACGATTGTTGTTGCAGTAGAAAAAGATAAATTCTTTATCAAAACGGAAAAAGAACTGGATACCGCTACTTTAAAAGCAGAATTGATAAAGGATCTTGAGCATCAGCAAAAATTCCTTGAAAGTGTTCTCAAAAAATTAAGTAACGAACGTTTTGTACAAAATGCAAAACCGGAAGTGATAGCGCTTGAAAGAAAGAAACAATCGGATGCTGAAGCGAGGATAAAGACGATTGAAGAAAGTTTAAAGAATTTATAATTGTTTTAAATGTTGAATTTTAAATGTTGAATGTAATATTCTCATTCAACATTTAAAATTCAACACTTAAAATAGCCCAACACTTTTTCATGAAACCCAAACACATACTTCTCGTCGTTTTTCTTTTCTCAACCCTCAATGGCTTTACACAAGCAGTATGGGAAGTGAATTTTGTGCGAAATGCCAATCCTGTAAACCCAAATAACCAACTCTGGAAAACATTGTCTTCCACCGAGAAGCCAATAGTTATTGGCGTTCCGATGGGTATGTTCGTTGCAGGACTGATCACTAAAAACAAGGACCTTCAAATAGATGCTTATGAAACAGCTGCGGGCCTGGTTATCACTACCCTTGCTACGCAGTCGTTAAAAGCAATTGTCAAACGTCCACGGCCGTACAGAACCTATGCTGATATTTATCCTGATGAAATGGATGATAGTTATTCATTTCCTTCCGGCCATACTTCTTCTGTTTTTTTCATTGCTACATCATTGGCGCTGACCTGCAAAAAATGGTACATCACCGTTCCTGCATTTACCTGGGCAACCGGTGTAGGTTATTCAAGAATGTATCTTGGTCAGCATTATCCTTCAGATGTTTTTGTGGGTGCCGTGGTGGGTGCGGGTAGTGCGTACGCAAGTCACTGGCTCAATAAAAAATTCTTTTTGAGAAAGAAAAAAATCACACAGCTTCCCTGATATGAACACGTCACTTCTTATAAAAAAAGCAACCCCCGCTTCTATTGCAGATATCAGGCGCATCGCGCAGGAGACATGGCCCGTTGCCTATGGTGAACTCTTATCAAAAGAGCAACTGGATTATATGCTTGGCCTCATGTACAGTGAAACCTCACTACAGGAACAGATGGATAAGGGGCACCAATTCTTTATGGCCGAAATAAATGGAAATGTTTTTGGTTTCGCGTCCGTATCAGATGAAGGAGAAGGAAAATTCAAGCTCAATAAATTATACGTGATCCCCATCACACAAAAAACCGGTGCCGGAAAATCATTGCTGAATAAGACCATTGAATATGCGAAACAAAACGGCGGAACAAAATTATTTCTCCAGGTAAAGCGCGATAATATCGCCAAAGGATTTTATGAGAAACAGGGGTTTGTTATTACCGGGGAATTGGACCTGGATATTGGTAATGGGTATTTTATGAATGATTATATTATGGAGTTGTCGTTGTAATTTTTTCGCCACAGATTCACAGATTAGCACAGACAAAAACGGTGGTTGTCAAATATCTTGTAAGGTCTGCCTGTAGCGGTTAATGATTGGAATCATTTAACGAATATTGGGTTCCCCCTACTCATACTTTAATCCTAAGTTTTCTATGATCGGAACAATATTGTCTTCTGTTAATTCAACTTCTTTTAGAATATTTATTATTTTCTGTAAATCTTTCTTTTCTATAGCTTGTTCAAATTCATCCCAATAACCACTTACCCAAAGTCGTTCATTGACTGTCATTCCTCTATATTTCTTATCCATAATCGGAGTTGAAGATTTTGTAATTCTACCTGCACTAAAATTACTAACTACTAATTATTAATTATCAATGCACCAGTACATGCGTCTGCTTAATCACCCCCATCACAAATACACTCTGTACGTGCCCGATATTTTCTGCCTGGCTTAATTTGTTTACGTGAAAATCATAGTAGGCATCCATACTTTCCTCCACCACCTTCAGCATAAAATCAAACTCGCCTGAAATATTGTAGCACTCGATCACTTCGTGCATTTCATTAATGCTTTTGATAAACTTGGCACCCGCGTTGCGGTTGTGTTGTTTGAGTGATACATAACAGATCACCATCAATCCTTTTTTTACTTTGGAATGATCCACCAGCGTGGCGTATTGTCTGATCACGCCGGTTTCTTCCATGCGTTTGATCCTTTCGTGAACGGGTGTGGTACTGAGATGAACTTTGTCTGATATTTCTTTCACTGTTGCCCGCGCATTTTGCTGCAATACACGAAGGATAGCCATATCCTTTTCATCCAGTGAAAAACTGGCATTAGTGGATTCGTCTTTTTTAATCGTTTTTGCCATGGTAAAAACACTGTTTATTCTATTAAAAGTTACTAATATAGATATTTATTCCAAATAATATTAGTTTACTGGTATTTTATTCTACAAAAACTACATTTGTGGCACATAAAACATAAATAATGTCTACATTAACAAAATCCATCGATTTCAGCCTGCCGTACAAAGTGGCTGACATGAGCCTCGCAGATTGGGGCCGTAAAGAGATCCGTTTAGCGGAAGCAGAAATGCCAGGTCTGATGTCTATTCGTGCTGAATACGGTCCGAGCCAGCCTTTGAAAGGTGCGCGTGTTGCCGGTTGTTTACACATGACCATCCAGACTGCCGTGTTGATTGAAACACTGGTTGCATTGGGTGCTGAAGTAAAATGGAGCTCATGTAATATCTTCTCTACGCAGGACCAGGCCGCTGCTGCTATTGCTGCTGCAGGTATTGGTGTTTTTGCATGGAAAGGACAAACACAGGAAGAAGCTGATTGGTGCATTGAACAGACTTTGTTCTTTGGTGGTGCAGACCGTCCGTTGAACATGATCCTGGATGATGGTGGTGATTTGACCAATATGGTTTTTGATGTATATCCTGAACTGATCGCAAACATTAAAGGTTTGTCTGAAGAAACAACAACAGGTGTACACCGTTTATACGAGCGTATGGCGAAAGGTACTTTACCAATCCCTGCGATCAATGTAAACGATTCTGTTACCAAATCTAAATTCGATAACAAATACGGTTGCCAGGAATCATTGGTAGATGCGATCCGTCGTGCTACTGATGTGATGATGGCTGGTAAAATTGCAGTGGTTGGTGGATATGGTGATGTGGGTAAAGGTTCTGCCTTGTCTCTGAAAGGAGCCGGTTGCCGTGTGATCGTTACAGAGATCGACCCGATCTGTGCTTTACAGGCTGCCATGGAAGGTTTTGAAGTAAAACCAATGATCGAAGCTGTAAAAGAAGCTGATATCATCGTTACTGCTTCAGGCTGCCGCGACCTGATCACTGAAAAACATTTCCGTTTGATGAAAGACAAAGCGATCGTTTGTAACATCGGTCACTTTGATATTGAAATTGATATGGCCTGGTTGAACAAAGCTTACGGCAATACAAAAGATACCATCAAACCACAGGTTGACCTTTACAACATCGAAGGTAAAGATGTGATCGTATTGGCTGAAGGCCGTTTGGTGAACTTAGGTTGCGCCACTGGTCACCCTAGCTTTGTAATGAGTAACTCTTTCTCTAACCAGACTTTGGCCCAGATTGAATTGTGGACCAACTTTAAGAATTACGAGAACAAAGTATACGTGTTACCTAAACACCTGGACGAGAAAGTTGCCCGTTTACACCTTGCCAAAGTTGGCGCTGTGTTAGATGAGTTGACTGATGCACAGGCTGAATACTTAGGTATTCCTAAGGTAGGTCCGTTTAAAGCTGATCATTACCGTTATTAATCTGTTAGTCCATGGACGATGGACCATAGTTATAGGGCCCGCTTCTTTATTGAAGCGGGCTTTTTGCTTTTACTAATGAGGCTGGCAAAGATTTTTATACTTATTATATAGCCCTCTTTCTTTATTTTCACCTACCCATGACAAAACCGGTTCATTTACTATTTACGATGAAGCACCTTCTTTACACATGCATTGTATGTTTTACCTGTATGCTTCATGTTCCCGTATTAGCCAATGACCGCGATACGACCCCGCTTTCAACACAAAAACAGGCACTCGCCTATCTTGATCAACAGGGAGAACTCAAAGCCAGTAATTTCTGGCCCAAAGTGGTACCCGCACTTTTTATGCAGAACCTGCGGAAAAATGTTGAAGAGCCTTTTAGTATCTACGAGGGCCGCAGCACCAATTTCTGTGCTTATGCCGCATTCTCCTATCTTCCTTTGCATAATGATCCGCTGACTTTTGTAACTTTTATGGTGAAACTATACCGGGAAGGCAAAGCGGTTTATGGAATTGAATATTTTGAACCCAGCAGGGAAGTAAAACTGGCAGCCGGAACGCTTAGTTTCAAAGGCGAACTGGATATACGCCCTGCTGACCAACTCTGGTTCCTGTCACTGGCAGATCATTTTAAAGGATATCTCAACTTTTTTGACAAACACTATAACCCGGGTGATGAAAACAGAATGTGGGCCGCGGTAAATTTTGCAAAATTCAACCGAATGGTGCGCAACCTGTTTAACTATGAAGTGAGCGCCATTGGTTCCGACCTGCTTCGGCCGGGTGTGCGGGATATGTATGAATACCTGTCGGAAAGAATACAAACAGGAACCATCGCATTGTTCCTGAATAACCCGAATCTCTACAAGAAAAATCATTCAAAACCAATCATTGGCGTACCCACGCATTTTGTGATCTTACTGGGTGTTGAGGAAATAGAGGAAGACAAAATAGCGATCACTTATTGGGATTATGGTTTTCGAAGCAGGCAGATAGTTTCTCCAAAATTCCTGAAGAAGATCATTTTCGGCATTTCTCATATCGTTAAAAAAACAGCCGGTGCAAAATAAACCTACCCATATTGTATGGCTCCTGTGCGCGGCTGCACTCATGTGTTCCTGTGCTTCGCGAAAAGTGTTCTCGACCAATTATTATACTGAGAATGAAAAAACATTGACATCTATTGAACAGTTGTACAAAAACATCAACCAGCAAAAACATTTCTCAATAGCGTTTACAGATAAATCGTTTGAATACATTTCTCTGGAGATCCTTACCGATTCCATCAAATACATCTATGAGTTCAACATCAAAGAACCCAGATTGCAGGATACGTTGTTGAAATACGGCCTGCCCGTAAAAGACATTGCAGACCTGGTTACCCAGATGAGTTCCATCCGCTGTATCTGGATCAACAACCTTGATTATTATGTGAACGGCCAGAAACGTTCGCTGGTGTTCATGTCTATCCGGCATGTGGCGATCAACCTGCCTTTTACTTCTGAGAAATATTATATCCTCACTTTTTATGCGCAACCCCAGTATTTTGACAGTGAAGGAAGATTGCTGGCCGGCAGGCGTTTGCGAAAACTACGGATCATTAATGGCGATGTTTTCCAGCGCATCAATGATAAAGTGTGTTATACTGTTTCTGAAAGATTCAGGTAAGCATCCAATCACGCATTATTGGTGTAACATCATAGCCGTTCGGAAGGAATTTTAGGTTTTAGATGCAGTATGTTCCTATTTGTCAGTGAGTTTGCACGTGCAGCCGTCATTGCGGGGCACGAGCAATGACGATGCGGATAGCTTCACTAATTCGAGACCTAAATATCTTTCAACACATGTAGTGATACCACCCGCAATGGCTGAGTCCGGCATGATTTTTTTGCTTTACGCCGTTACTGTAACAACTCTAACAATGCAAGTGTGAATAAATACGAACCCTTTGCTCAGCTGATGCTGACATTTGAGGATAACTAAGCACCCTTGTAAATTATCACTGTTCTTATCTTTGAAAACGAAATAAAGCAAATTATGAAACTATTGAAAATGATCGCCAACACAGGGCTCAGTGTTCTGGCGCTTGCTGCGGCCACAGGCTGTAACAACGGCCCAACCGATAAAAAAGCGGCTGATTCTGTTAGCGCTTCTGCAAAACCGGGACCCGGTACACCTATCAAATACGATAGTTCCAAACGATATATCTACCTGACATGGGATGATTCACCGCAACCTCCGGGAACCGTTAACTCCAAAAATATTTTTAAGGAAGAGAACACCAAAGTCACTTTCTTTTCGGTAGGCTTTAACCAGGTTGGTCCGCAAAAAAGAAGACTGATCGATTCCATACGCAGCGGTTACCCCCAGTTCCTGCTGGCCAACCATAGCTTTACCCATGGATTCAGGGATAAATACAGTACTTTCTATTCTCCTGCCATGACCGACAGCGCTTTTAATGATTTTATGAAAAATGAAAGGGAACTGAAGATCCCTGTAAAGATCATTCGCCTACCGGGCAACAATACCTGGGCATCGAACGGTGCAATCGATGGACAGAAATCAGATAACGCTCTTGTAAAAAAACTAGATGCTGCTGGTTATAAAATCATTGGCTGGGATCTTGAATGGCATCAGCAAGCCAAAGCCAAGGCACCCAAAGAATCTGTGACCGAAATGATTCAGATGATCAACCAGAAATTTGATGATGAAGCCACACACGAAATGAATTCGATCGTGATCCTTTCGCATGACAGGTTGTTTGAAAAGAAAGAATATGCTGATTCATTGAGAAGGTTCATCACTGAATTAAAGAAAGACCCACGGAATGTATTTGAAACGCTGGATCATTATCCTACTGTTCAGAAAAAATAAAAGCTGATTATTCCGATTGAAAAGACCGCCTTATTATAGGCGGTCTTTTTTATTGTGCATGTAAATGGCAACGCGGATGACACGGATCAAGCGGGTTAGCACGGATCTGATCCGTTTTAATCCGCTCCTTTCCGTATCATCCGCGTTGCCATTGTTCAAATATGGGAGTGTGCCAATTATAAAGAACCTACCCAAGCCTTGCCTTTTAAATCAGATCTTATCCAATACAAAAGAGAGGCTGTCTCTTTCGAAACAGCCTCTCCTATTGATATATGATTATGATCGTTAGAACAATGTAAACTCAACACGCCTGTTCTTCTGGCGTCCTGCATCGGTTTTATTGGTGGCTATCGGTTGTGATTCGCCATAACCGGTTGCTTCTATCTTTCCTGAATTCACGCCCTGCGATACGAGGTATGATTTCACCGATTCTGCACGGTTCTTGGAAAGTTTCATGTTAGCCGCATCAGAACCTACATTATCGGTATGTCCGGCAAGTTTCAGGCTAAACCCTTTTTTCACCAGCATGTCGGCTACTCTTGTCAGGTAAGGCAATGATCTTGCACGGATGGTTGATTTACCAAAATCAAACTCAAGGTTCCTGATCGCTTCGTCTACGATACGCCTGTCTTCTTCGGTAATAACATAGGTATTCTGTTTAATAATAGTAGTAGTATCTCTTACAGGAGCCGGTGGCGTTGGCAATGCGCAACCTGAACCGTCTACTTTGGTACCTGTAGGCGTGTTCGGGCATTTATCAAAATAATCAGGTACACCATCACCGTCTGAATCCATTTTCATTTTAGCCAGCTCATCTTTTAACCCATTAAGTGCTGCCATATCGCTGTTAAGTTTATTCATTGCTGCCTGGTTGGCTGACACTGAACTTGCGAGTGCTGCATTTTTATCCCAAAGATCCTGGGCCAATGCGGCGGGTGCATTATGTGTTGCCAACTGTGGTTTATTTTTATCACCTAAAGCAAACTCAACACCGAGATGTGTGTATGAAAATTTATCTACATTATAAGAAGGTGCTTTATAAAAACCATCAAAATTGTCGGCATCTACAAAACTCATCGAATAACCGAGGTCGATGTTTACATCACGTGATACGTTAAATTTAAATCCCAATCCAACTGGTATGAACTTTTCGGTAAGACTGCCATCTGGTTTAAAATCAACATTTGCACCGCCCGTAGTAACCAGGTGCGGGTTATAATTGATAAATCCAAAACCTGCGCTCACATAAGGCTGCACTGATGTGTGCAATTGCGTCCAGTTAATATTGCCCAATGTAAATATGCCCGTTAAAGCACCTGACCAGTTTAGGTCTGTATTAAAAGATTTATAGGGATTTATGGCAGGAGACTCTGTACTTTCTGCTGAAACGGTACCTTTTAAAAATTCAAGCTGTAATCCAAACCTGTGTGATAACTGGTTTTTGATATAGGCTCCGTAGCCAAGAGTGGGTTTCCATTTATTAAAATCATTTCTTCCACCGATGGCCAATGCAGGAATAAGGGCTCCGCCTGTAATGCCAATAGACCAGGTACGATAACCGCTAGTTCCCGAAAACAATCGCGGACTCTTTGCAGAATAGCCTAATGAGTCCTGCGCGAAAGATGAAATTGCGCAGAGGCCAACTACTGCAAACAATGACATACGCTTAAATAAGTGTTGCATAATTTTCTTTTTAGTAAAACGGATAGTATTTTAATTACTCACATACCTTAAAACCTTGTGCCATAGCATAAAAGAAATGAAACTATATAGCATAAGAAGTTTGAAAATACACTGGGGGAATATTTTCCCCAGAGTTAGTTGGCATTTGCATCAGTAATGCAATGAAAGGAGAATCCATTTCTAATGATTTGATACATAAGCTCTATCGCAACAAAGAAGATTTTTCGCCGACGCATCAACCACTCATCCAAAACCGTACACTCCGTACACATTGTTCATCACAGTAAAACAGGCATTATGATTTCTTTAAGAAATCCTTTGAAATGCTTGCTATGATTGGATTACAGAGGACTTTTAGTATTCTTTAACATTACCGTTAACACCGCTCATACCAAAGGGTATATCATGACTGTAACTAATCACAATCTATAGCGTCTACTTATTGTTCGGTTTTACTTTTGACTTATCAAATTAAAAAAACGAAGCACACAATATTCAAAAACACTTAATCAAAACACAATGAAAAAATTATTCATCCTGGCTTTAATAGCCATCGCAACCGGAACAAGCGCTTTTGCAGGCCCTTCTTCAATCAGTACTAAAGTAAGTGAGCATTTTACAACTTCTTTCAGCAAAGCAAAGAATGTAACATGGACCACTACTGCAAAATTCGACCAGGTAACTTTCCAATTGAACAATGAAACGGTAGATGCTTTCTATGATAAAGAAGGCGAACTGATTGGTACAACCAAGACAATTGGTTTTGATAAGCTTCCAAAAGCTGCATTGGAAACCCTTACTACTAAATATACTTACCCTGAATTCCAACTGAAAGAGTGTATTGAATTTGTAAGCGCTGCTAATGAGAAGAACTATTATGTTTCTTTTGAGAGAAAAGACGAAGTAGTGATGGTAGAGATCACCAAAGGTGGAAAAGTGAGTTTGTTTAACAGAATAAAGAAGTAATATTCTTTCTCTATATATAAACGAAGTCCTGTGTTCTTGCACGGGACTTTTTTTATTTTGGAATTGGGGACCTGTCTGCCGACAGGCAGGTTAGGAAATCTGGAAATTGATCAGCCACAGTTATTGGTCGCCTGACTAAAAATGGATGAAGCGAAAAGTTTCATCGTCATTTATTCGCCTTTCACCGAATAGTAAACAAATCCTGGTCGTCAGACTGCTTTTTCACCGACAAAATAACCACTTACACCAACGGCTGCACCCGTATTTGGTGTTCATCCGATCAGATATGAATTATACTCATTTCAGAAAATCCTTTGAAACGCGTTCCAGCATTGAGTTACAGGAAATCGTTGTCATCCAACGGCATCTTTGTCGACAACCGCTCATACCATTCAAAAGGGCCCGGTTTAACTAATTACAAGTTGCACCGTCTACCTATTGTTCGTTTTACAAATTAAAAAAACAAAACACTCAATATTAAAAAACACTTAATCAAAACACAATGAAAAAATTATTTATCCTGGCTGTAATAGCCATCGCAACCGGAACAAGCGCTTTTGCAAATGGCTCTGCTTCTAAAGCCATTAAACATTTCGCCACTACATTCAGTGCAGCAACAAATGTATCATGGAACTCAAATGGTAAATTTGAGAAAGCAACTTTCGAATTGAACAATGAAACCATTACTGCTTTTTACAATGAAGACGGTGGCCTGGTTGGTACGTCTAAAAAAGTGTCTTTTGACAAATTGCCAAAGACTGCCCTTAAAACCATCGCAACCCAATATCCTTTTCCTGAATACCAGATATTGGAGTGCATTGAATTTTCAAATGACCAGGCTCAAAAAAAATATTATACTTCCTTTACAACAGAAGATACAACCGTGGTATTGGAGATCTTCGAAAATGGAAGAGTTAGTGTGTTTTCGGAAACAGAATAATTAGTATTGCTATATTATAATACAAAGCCCTGTGTTCTTGCACGGGGCTTTTTTATTTTGGAATTGGGGATTGGGAAATTGGGAAATTTGTTGTGACGCGAAATATCGGAATAATTCCAAAATTTCAAAATCTATCCGGGAAAACTGATCTTCCCCATACTCACCGATGGAATATCATTACTTCCATTGCCAATAACTGTGTTTCCACCGGCAACACATTCATTAGCAAGAATGGCAAACAACAACGCTTCTTTTGCATCGGGGTTGATATCGAGTGCCTCAGTTGTATGAAAAGTATAGTCGGGTAACATAGAGCGGATATGTTCCATCAGCAAAGGATTATGCATACCGCCACCGCTTGTGTAGATCACAAAATCTTTATCCTTCGCCAATGTTCGGTTCAATGCATCAACAATGGTAACAGCGCTGAATCGATTGAGGGTGGCCATTGTATCGTGTTGAGAAATCGATCCGATACCTGCACGAACAATCGCTTCATCTATATAGGCAAGATTAAACAATTCGGGACCCGTTGTTTTAGGAAATCCTTTATCGAAAAAAATATGCTTGACCAGTTGCGCCAATAGCACTTCGTTTACTTTACCGCCGCGTGCTACTGCCGCATCTTTGTCATAGGGCAATTGAAAATGTTTCTGCACATAAGCATCCATTAACGTATTACCCGGGCCGGTATCCGTACTGAATATCTCGGCAGCATCGAGGTTACCCGGCAGGTAGGTAAAATTGGCGATACCGCCTATGTTCAGCATAATGCGGTTCTCTCCTTTTTTGCTGAAAATAAAATAATCGCCATATACGGCCAATGGAGCACCCTCCCCGCCTGCCGCAACATGTTTTTGCCTGAAATCGCTAATGGTGATGATACCGGTAGATACTGCCAGGTGATCACCATCGCCTATCTGTAAAGTGGCATTGCCAAAACCTTCCAGCTTATGAAGCAGTTTAGGTGCATGGTAAATACTTTGGCCATGACTGGCTACCAGGTCAACTTCTTTGGGTTCGATCTTCCATTTTTTAAGACAATCCAGGATCATACCTGCGTGTTGCTGAGCCACCCAGCCATTTAATAAACATACCTTTTCAAGGTCAACAGAGCGTTTGGAGAATATGGATCGGATCTCGTTCTTGAAATGTTCATGGTAAGCGATCGTGGAAAACTGCAGTAATTGTATCCTTGTTTCGGGCCCGCTTCCGGTAAAACGGCAGAGAGCTATATCCAGCCCATCCAGCGAAGTACCGCTCATTAAGCCGATGATCAACCTTGAATCCTTTGAAGCAATATGATGTAATCTGCTGATATTTCTATTCATATTTGCAGGTTTATGTTGATTTTATATGATTAGCATGCAACAATTTGCAGCTTTTTATTTGTTTTCTAAAAAATATTGCAGAAATTAGTAGTCTAACTAATTGCTCCGCAATGCTCAAAAAAGAACGCCAGGCATATATTTTACACCAGGTAAGCCTTCATAATAGTGTTTTATCCGCCGACCTGAGTAGTTCTATCAATGTTTCGGAAGACACTATCCGGCGCGACCTGAATGAACTGGCAGAAAGCGGTAAAGTTATTAAAGTACATGGCGGGGCCTTATCTAAATCTTTCAACAGCTTTTACCTGCGTTCAGATATCTATAATGTAGACAGTAAACAGGTTATTGCCGAAAAAGCGGTCTCCCTGATACAGGATGGCATGTTCATCTTAACAGGCGGCGGCACCACCGTTATTGAAATGGCAAGGCTTTTACCCGAGAACCTGAAAGCTACTTTCTTTACCGGCAGTATTCCTGCCGCCTATGAATATGCACAGCACCCCAACATTGAAGTGATTTTTATTGGAGATAAGATAGCCAAAAAATCACAGATAGCGGTGGGTGGAGAAGCGATCAGCAAGATCAAACACATTAAAGCGGATCTATGTTTTCTTGGTGTAAACGCCATTGATCTCGAACATGGCATTACAGATAGTGACTGGGATGTGGTGCAGGTAAAAAATGCGATGATCGAAGCGTCATCTAAAACGGTTGTGATGTCTATATCAGAGAAATTAAACTCCCATCACCGCATCCGTGTATGCGGGGTTGATGAGATAGATATATTAATCACTGAACTGGAACCTGATCATACAATACTCGATCCATTCAGGATGGAGGGCTTAACCATTCTTTGATTCATCACCTATAAAAACTGCCTTATGAACACAACGTTTATCAAAGCCGCAGGCAAATGGAAAAAACTCTGTTTGCTGCTGGCCATTACCCTGCTCACCTCCTATACTTTTGGGCAGGTACGCATTTCAGGAAAAGTAACTAGTCCATCGGGGACTTCCGTAGAATCTGTTGCCGTTACCGTAAAAGGGACCAAATCAGGTGGCCTGGTCGATAACAATGGCAACTATAGTTTCCAGGCGCCATTGACCGCGGGAAAATATACACTGGTATTTACCGGTGTTGGTTTTCAGCAACAGGAAGTTTCATTAACAGTAGGCAGTGCAAAAACATATACTGCAGATGTACAACTCAGCGATAAAGTATCCAAACTGGATGAAGTAGTGGTAACAGGTACTTCGCAGGGAACTACGCGCAGACAATTAGGTAATTATATCGCTACTGTATCAGCTGATGAATTAAACAAAGGTGCTACGGGCAACGTGCTAGCGGCATTACAAGGTAAAACAGCCGGCGCACAAATCTCTCAAAATTCCGGAGATCCGGCAGGCGGACTTTCTGTAAGGCTGCGTGGTATCAGTTCCATTTCGTCTTCATCTGAACCTTTATATATCATCGATGGTGTGATTGTGAATAATGCAACCAACCGTGTTACCAATACATCGGGTAATTATGACGGAGGATCATTTGTAGGAAATATCGGCCAGAGCAGGATGGTGGATATTAACCCAAGTGATATTGACAGGATCGAAGTACTAAACGGCGCCGCTGCTGCAGCTATTTATGGTAGTCGTGCAAATGCGGGTGTGGTACAGATCTTTACCAAGAAAGGAAAAAGCGGAGCGCCTAATATCAGTTTTTCAACCAGCTATATGGCAAGCAGCCTTCGCAAAAAACTGCCTTTCAATATGGCCCCTTTAAAATTTGGCGGCCCTACTGATGGTCCGGGCGCAGCTACTCAGGATATAATTACGGCCCCGCTTGCTACCACCACCACGCCGGTAACACGCTACGATTATCAAGATTATATTTTCCGCAATGCCAGTGGTATTGATAACAATATTTCAGTAAGCGGCGGTACCGATAAAACAAAGTATTATTTATCCGGTTCTTATTTTTATAACCAGGGTATTATACCGAACACAGATTTCCAGCGCTTCAGTTTCCGAAGTAATATTGACCAGGTACTGAGCAACTGGGCAAGCTTTAATATTGGATTGAATTATACAAACAGCAACGCCAATGAAAAACCTGATGGCAACTCGTTCTTCTCCCCGATGAACTCAGTGATCATCATTGGTAACTTCCATAATATCTGGCAGCGCGATGCACTGGGGAATATCCAGGCAGTAGGTGAAAGAGGACGTGCGAACCCTGTATCAGTAATAGAAGATATTAAACAAAAACAATCAACGAATCACGTGATCGCGAACCTGGGATTAAAATTGAAACCCATCAAACGGCTGACAGTAGATTATACGATGGGTATTGATAACTACTCGCAAAACGGTACCACTTATATTCCACCATTTGCTTACAATGTAAATACCGCATTCTATGGCGGTGGCTCAACACTTGATCCTACGCAGAATGGTTATTCAAGTACAGCAAGTGATAATTTCTTCGCAATCAATCATGATCTGACAGCGAACTATAATATCGACATCACCAAAGATATCAACTCAGTCACACAGGTTGGTTTTTCACAACAATATGAGAAGAACAATTATGCATTGTTGCAGGGCCGCGGTCTCGCACCTTTTGTGCAAACAGTAAATGGTGCAAGCACTATTTTACCGGGTGTTGATGAAAGAAGTGAAATATCAGTATCGGGTAGCTATGTTCAGCAAAATTTCAAATACCGCAACCAGTTATTTGTAACAGGTGCAGTAAGGGTGGATGGTTCTTCTGTATTCGGCAAGGACCAGCGTAACCAGACCTACTACAAAGCGAGTGGCAGTTATGTGATTTCAGGAACTGATTTCTGGAGCAAGATGGGTGTATCAAAATGGTGGGATCTTTTCAAATTACGTCTTGCTTACGGTGAGAGCGGAAACTTAACAGGTATCGGCGCTTACTCAAGGTTCAATACCTACAGCACTTCTTCTTATCTAGGAAGAACCTCATTGAATTCAAGCGGAACATTGGCCAATGAAAATGTAAAACCTGAAAGACAGCAGGAACTGGAATTTGGTGCTGATCTTTCTTTCTTTGGCGGACGATTAGGTGTAACACTCAACGTGTATAACAAAAAAGTGAAAGACCTGTTGATCAACCGTTTTATTGCACCAACATCCGGCTTCTCAAGTTTACTGGATAACTTTGGTTCATTAGAAAACAAAGGATACGAATTGGTACTCACAGGAACACCAGTATCCAATAAAGACTTCAAATGGGATATCACTGCGATCTATAATCACAACAGGAATAAAGCAGTAAGCATCGGACAGGCATTAACGCTCTTAAGTACTAACTCAGGTGCACCGGTAGCGATCATTGAAGGACAACCGATCGGTGTATTCTATGGTACTTTCTTCGCAACAGATGCATCGGGTGCCATGGTTAAAAACGGGGCAGGTATACCACAACAGGAAGCCGGTGTACAAAACAGCGCATTGGTTTATACACCGGGCAGGAACGCTACAACAGGTTTGCCACAAGGCGCCACCTTACGCAAGATCATAGGCGATCCAAACCCTGATTTTACCGGTAGTTTGGTAAATGAACTTTCTTATAAAAAATTAAGTCTTCGCGTACAGATTGATGCATCACGGGGTGGTGAAGTTTTTAATGCTGATTTCCGCACGCGGCAGGGTGTGGGTAACGGAAAAGTAGCAGAACAGGAAACACTTGGCCAATTACCACGCGGTTATATTACAGGTATCTATGGTATTGAACAATGGCGCGTGAGTGATGGATCGTTCACCAAACTGCGTGAATTATCATTGAGCTATAATTTTGGAAAACTGAAAGGATTCAACGACCTGACCGTAAGTTTTAGCGGTCGTAATCTGATCAGCTGGGATAACTATAACGGTTATGACCCGGAAGTTAATGCAGGCGGACAAAGCACTATTCTCCGTGGAATTGATTTTGGACCAACACCTATTCCAAGAACTTTCAGTGTAGGCATCCAGGCTAAATTTTAATTCAACTCAAAACTGATTTTATGAAAAAGATATTTCAATCAATAATGTATACGGGACTTGCAGCAGTGGTGATCACCGGCTGTAAGAAAGATTATACCAATCCTTCCGCCGCCACTTCTGCGCAGGTATTAAGTTCTGCCAAAGGACTGGCTGGTGTTGCTGTTGGTATACAACGTACCTATGCTTCAGGCGTAGCATATGGCTTATCTGATGCCAATGGTCTCACCACCAATGAAACCATATTGTTGAACAGGGGTAATACTTCCGAAGCCCAATTAACCGATGGTGGCAACTTAGTTGACGGAACAAATGGTTTACTTGGTAATATCTGGACCACTTCAAGCAAAGTGATCTATGATGCAAACAATGTAATAAGCGGCGCGGCGCAGGTCACCGACAAAGGCTACGCAAGTGGATTGATCGGGTACGCCACTATTTTTAAAGCACTTTCTATGGGCGCCCAGGCAGAGCTTTGGGAAAAAGTACCTGATACCATCGGTACAACAGCAACTGCTTTTACAGACAGGATAACTGGCTACACCCGTGCCATTGCATCAATCGATAAGGCATTGGCGGCCATCAGCGCAAATGCGATCAGCACAGGTTTTCTTTCAGATGTTCCTGCAGGTCTTGACATCGTGAATACCCTGTATGCTTTGAAAGCCAGGTATGCATTGTTCTCAGGTAATTATTCTGTTGCACTGGCTGCTGCCAACGCAGTTGATCTTACCAAAAAATCAACGATGAACTTTGAAGCGGCTAACTCCAATCCTATTTATGCATCGGTAACCTCTACCAATAATGTTTATCAGCCGATAGATTCTACTTTGGGTTTACCTGTGGCACTGGCTCCGGACCTGGCAGACAAACGCATACCATTCTATACATTGATCAATCCAACGATCAATCCAAGGTTTCGTTTGAATGGTTTCTGGATCGCTGCTACCACACCTATTCCCATTTATTTCCCTGGTGAAATGACATTGATCAAAGCAGAATGTTACGCACGCCAGTCAACACCTGATATGGTGAACGGATTGCTTGAACTGAATAAAGTAGTTACCAAAAAAGCCGCTGCAGATGCATTAGGTATCGGTGCGGATCTTCCCCCGGCTGTTGTGGCAACACCAGCCGCATTACTTGACCAGATCTACCGCAACCGTTGTATCGAATTATTCCTTTCAGGATTAAAACTGGAAGACATGAGAAGATTCGGGCGCCCAAATACCGAAAGAAAACGTAACCTGTTCCCTTATCCTTTCCGTGAAAGAGACAGCAATACGAATACACCGCCGGATCCGTCTTTCTAAAAATAGTAAATGGCAAGTTTACAAGTTGAAAAGGGCCGCTCAATTGAGCGGCCTTTTTTTGTTTCACGCAAAGACGCAAAGAGACTACTTTGCTGATATCAAAAAAAAAATGAAGCATCTTGTCTATGGTTTACCATGACACAATCACGGCCCTCCTTACGCCTTTGCGTGAAACTTCCTCGCACTGGCATGATTTTAACAGCTAACAAAACGTTGTTCAGCATGGTACACATGGATTAATTACCTTTCAATAGATTTCAAAATTCTTTCGATCCAGATGCAGCGGCCATTGATATATATAGTGAATAGAATCGTGTTGCTTTTGCTGGTATGCATCTTCTCCGTAAATCTTTTTGCGCAGGAAAAAGAAAGGGAGGACACAGTATTTTTCCTGGCCAATAAAAAAGGGCTGCTTGGTAAACTGGGAAGAAGTTTATCAGTCAATAATCCCGACCCGGTTATTCCTGCGGATGGCGCTGTAAAAAATGAAGTTGTTTTCAACCCGTATAAAGGAAAGATCATCCGGAATATTTTGATCGAGAAGCTAAGCTTCAACAGGTCGGTAAATGATACGGCTAAAATAACCCGCAACCTGTTTAATGATATCGGTAACGCCTTACACCCCTCTACACGCCGCCGCGTTATCCTGAACAATCTTTTCTTTACACCCGGCGACACATTGTATCCCTATTTATTGGCCGATAACGAAAGATTCTTACGTGAGCTTACGTATTTACAGGATGCAAGGATCACTGTAAAACAAACCTCGAGTATGGATTCTGTTGATGTGATCGTGATCTGTAAAGACGTATTTCCCTTTGGCGGAAGTATGGATGCCGGTTCTGCACAAATGGCCAGCTTTGAAGTAAATGATGATAACCTGTTTGGCAGGGGCAACCGTATACAGGTCAGGAATATTTATGATGTGAAGAGAAGACCTGAATATGGTATCGGCTTTGAGTTTCTCAAAAGAAACCTGATGGGAAGTTTTATCAATCTCTCTTTTGGGTATCGCAATGAATCAGATGCGTTTAACAGTGGCCGGAGAGAAGAAAAGAATTTATTCTTTGCTGGCGAATTGCCCCTGGTGAGTCCTTATCACGTATGGACCGGTGCCTTCGAGATTGGACATCATTTTACACAGAATGCATACCTGGATGATTCATTATATCAAACAGATTTCAAGTACAGTTACCGCATTATAGATGGATGGATCGGGTATAATATCGGTGCAAGAAAACAATTACAGGAGAATTTTAAATCAAGGTATAAGCGACTCATCGCCATACGGGGCATACACAGGGGATTCCAGGATATTCCTGAATTCTATAAAACTGTTTACAACAGCAGTTACTCCGACCTGGTTACAGTGCTTGGTTCTTTCACCGTTTTTGAACAGGATTATTATCACACAAACTTCTTATATGGCTTCGGCCGTAATGAAGACGTTCCGGAAGGGTTCAGCATGTCGGTGATCGGCGGC
This sequence comes from Bacteroidota bacterium, assembly GCA_040388475.1. Classification (GTDB taxonomy): domain Bacteria; phylum Bacteroidota; class Bacteroidia; order Chitinophagales; family Chitinophagaceae; genus Sediminibacterium. The sequence continues at coordinate 97,963 of JAZKBT010000013.1, forward strand.
TGGAGCACCCGCAACCGCGTATCGCGTCCCTACATTGGTTTCGATTACCAACGGAATTATTTCTCTAACAGGAAAAACTACATCAATTATAATTTGCGTTTCGGCACCTATTTTAATTCGGGCAATTTTGAAGATATCAGTTTTCTTACCAGCGTGGAATATTTCACTAAACTACGTAGGTTTAATAACAGCAAATGGTATATCAGGCATTTTCTCAGCGGCAGCATTACACAGTTGGCACGGACCTTTTTAAATGACCCTTTGCGGTTATCAAGTGATTATGGAATTCCCCAATTAAATAACCCGGATCTTCGTGCTTCCACCCGTGTTAGTTTCAATGGCGAAACGGTTTTTTATAACACGTGGAAGCTGGTAGGTTTCAGTTTCGCTCCTTTTGTTTTTACGAATGTGAGCTATTTGAAAACCATCGGCATGAATGTAAAAACAGGAGATGTATATGCCGCATTTGGCGGCGGTGCCAGAACACGCAATGAAAATCTTGTTTTTGGAACGATGGAACTCAAGGCCTATTATTATCCAAGAACCACAGGATTTATGAGCAGGTGGAACATTACATTCAATACGGATCTTCGTTTTAAATATATCAGCCAGTTAATTAAGCGACCGGATTTTACGATAGTTAATTGAGCTGCGAGCAGAAAAACAATGATCGAATGAACTTATTAAATAACTAATATAAACGACCGTGCTCATAGCTCACAGCTCATGGCTCGCGGCTTAACAAAACATGGTACAAGCTTATAACTTCCTCGCAAGCTGGCAATTGTTTCCGGAAAAATGTGATTTCCAGTTTGGTCTTATCCCTAAAAGCGGCAATTATAAAATAGAAAGTATTCACAATGGGCATACCATCGCCATAAGTATTAATTGGGTGAGCCAGGATAATGAAGCGTTCTATACGCAATATGAAATGGTACCTAATGGTGAATTGCGCCCGTTCGAGAACCAGGAAATGGCAGATTCGATCAAGGCAGAGATCATAAATGCATCCACGATACAAACTTTTTTTATCAAAGAAGACCAGGTTATTCTTGAAGTGCTGAACGAAATATTACCTAATGGTTACATGAAAGTAACGCATAAAGGAAAAGACACGAAAGCGCGGGCGTTTGTAAATATTGAGATCTATCATAAACAGTTAAGCGTACTTCCTTATGCTTCTTCTGTTGGCAGTGTAGCCATCCGTCCAACTAAGGAAGGTGTGATCAAACACAAGGCATTATCTGCCATGGAAGAGCAAACCAATATGCAGCTTGACCAGATAAAACAACAAATAGAACTGCTTGCCAAACAGGCCCAGGAGATTCGTAAAAGAAAAGAATTAAGTTTAATGATCTATGAAGCAAGCCTTCGCTTTAAACCACAGATCGGGCATATCTATCATTTATATGAAAAAAAAGACGGGACCCATATGCTGTCGCTCGTAGGCCCCAATGAATGGGGAAGTGCCGGGCCTTTTAAACAATTTATTTCCTCTGTGAGATTATTGGCCGACCACACATGGGTGGAGATGAGTTAATATTCCCTATGCGGCACTTACTACAGATGTTTCCTGAATTTTATTGCTCTCGTTAGAAATCAAATGCTTATTCTGTGAACGGATCAATGCCAGAATAGAAAATATCAACAACGCATACAATCCTGTTACCAAAATTCTTCGCAACGACAATACTTCTGTTTTCATGGATAAAGATTTAAAAATGAAAAATCAAACATCCTTTCTAGTTAGATGCAAAACCATACCCAAAGCATACTATCAATCACTACTTTAACATACTATATTAAATGTATTTAACGATCCATAAACAATCAGATTCTTTTATTAACATTTTCGATGAAATGTTGATACATCCGCTCCCACTATATAGGCTGTAGGTGAATAACCACGCGGGTTCACGCTTCTTATTACAACAGGTTTATAAACAGGCTTTTGATTTGCTGCAATTTTTTTTTGAGCAGTAAGCAGGCGTACAATAGAGAATACGAGAAGGAAGGACAGACCAATAAAACTTATCCGTTGTATCAACGTCATATTCCGTTTCATAATAAGAATTTGGACATGAAGAGGCATTTCGGCTTCCGGCAAAACATTCTAATCTATCTTAAAACGATTTTTTTTTACAACATAGTATGCAGGCTCCCGCCTTTTTCAAAGATCCTGTCTATCTTTTTTTCAATAGACGGGTCTTTTTCAACAGGTGGTGCATGATGTGGCTTGATACGGGCATCAATAACCAGAGGGCCATGACAGCCCCAATGTTTGTTTTCAGTGAAGGCATCTATTCCATAGATATCATGTGAAGGATTACAGCGTGTATAGGTTACCCAGAGATAATTGCGAAGTGTTTCTGACGTAAAAGAAGCATCATCACAGATAACGATCATAACAAGTTCTTCCAATGCATTCTTGCTTATTTTCAACTGCTGATCGAGGCGTTCCATTTCTTTATGTGCTTCTTCATAAGAAATAAATTTGCCTGCTTGTAATGCAATCACACCAGGCATACAGATCCGTGCATTTTCAACATGTGATAACTCATTCAAAACCTGTGGGACCTCTGTGCACAGTTTTCTTTTCACTTCACCATAGGCAGCAAACACCACTTTGCTTCCACTGTTCAAGCCTGTACCGGAATAATCCAGTGTATCAATAGTGGTGTTGGTATGAAAATGAATATCGCGGCTAAGATCGATACGTGCAAGCATGTATTCCATGAATGTGCGTACATTATGTGTAGTGAGCTTGTTCGAATCATCCGCAGTGATAAATAAAAATTTCGCAAGACTTAATTGTCCAGATCCCAAAATATGATTAGCAATGGTTAGAATTTCTGCAGGTTGTTTAAGAGGTGTATAAGGTGTATATCTTTCACTGCCAATAGCGAGTAATAAAGGATGCACACCCGCTGCATCTACGGCATGTACTTCTTTTAAACCGGGGATCTCCTTTGGAATAGCGGCACCCGTTAATTCATGTATCAACTGTCCAAAACTAGTATCCTCCTGTGGGGGTCTGCCTACCACGGTAAATGGCCAGATAGCATTTTTCTTTGCATATACTTTATGTACGCGCATCAATGGAAAATCGTGTTGTAAACTATAATAACCCAGGTGATCACCAAAGGGGCCCTCCGGTTTATTTGCACCCGGATCAACTTCACCAGTGATCACAAAATCAGCATCGGTACTGATAGCGAATCCATCACGGTAACAATAACGGAACCTTCTTCCACCAAGCACACCGGCAAATGTCATTTCACTGATGTCTTCAGGCAAAGGCATCACAGCAGCAACGGAATGTGCCGGGGGACCACCTACAAAACAACTTACTTTCAAAGGAAGCCCTTTTGCATTTGCTTTGGTTTGATGCACGCCAATGCCGCGATGTAATTGGTAATGCAAACCAATCTCTTTATTTAATTCATATTCATTACCCGTCAATTGTATCCGATACATACCAAGGTTCGACCGCATGATACCGGGTTGATCAATATCTTCTGTATACACTTGTGGCAACGTAACAAATGCCCCGCCATCCATTGACCAGTGATGAATAAGCGGAAGATCGGAGATCTGTACCTCTTCGTACAGTACAGGTTTCTTTAATGGATTCTTTAATGGAAATGCTTTTGCCGCAGCAAGTCCCGCGCTCATATTATCGATTGGATGTTTCAAGGCTTTTACAGGGTCGCCTTTTAATTCGATCAGTTTCTGTACCTGTTGTAAGGTGTTCCTGAAAATAAATTTACTTCTGTCGAGTGTTCCAAAAATATTGGATGCTGCACGAAAACGGGAGCCTTTTACCTTCTCAAATAAAAGTGCGGGACCGCCGGCTTCATGTACACGTAAATGTATGGCTGCCATTTCAAGATAAGGATCAACCTCTTCTTTGATACGTACCAGTTGGCCGTTCTTTTCAAGATCCAGTAAACATTCTTCAAGAGAAACATAACTCATTTGGAAAGGCAGCTTTTAGGTATCGAAGCTACTATATTAAGTTAAAAGTCTGGAGTCTGAAGTCAGGACCCGGTACATGCGCAGCCAAACTCCAGACTTACTTCCGTACTTTTGCACCATGACCAAGCTCAGCGTAAACATCAACAAATTCGCTACCCTGCGCAATAGCCGCGGCGGCAATAATCCGGATGTAGTTAAGTCTGCCATAGACGCACAACGTTTTGGCGCTGATGGCGTAACCGTACATCCCCGCCCCGATGAGCGGCATATACGGTATGAGGATGTGCGTGATATAAAAAAGATCATCACCACCGAATTCAATATAGAGGGTAATCCCACCGAACAGAAATTTGTTGACTTAGTTCTGGAAACCAAACCGCACCAGGTAACATTGGTACCGGATGCATTGGGACAATTAACCAGTGATCATGGATGGGATACGATCCAGCATAAAGAATACCTGGTCTATATTATTTCAGTTTTCAAAAACGCAGGTATTCGTGTTTCCATTTTTGTTGACCCTGTTATTTCAATGATAGAAGGCGCTGCAGAAACCGGAACCGACCGCATAGAATTGTATACAGAAGGATACGCAAAAGAATTCCTGGTTGATAAAAAAGCCGCAGTAGAACCTTATGTAAATGCTGCTTTGAAAGCAAAAGAACTGGGACTAGGGTTGAACGCCGGTCATGACCTTGACCTGCAGAACCTGAAATATTTTGCCCAACATATTCCCTCACTTGATGAGGTGAGCATTGGGCATGCATTGGTTTGCGATGCTATTTATTTAGGATATGAGAATGCGGTGCAGATGTATAAGAGACAGCTACTGTAGAATATGGAATGTTGAACAAGGAATGCTGAATAATGAATGTGGCCGCGATCGTTATTCTCGTTACTAAGATAGTGGTCCCATACTTCCTCATTCAGCATTCCTTGTTCAACATTCAATATTTCCTATCCCTCCCGCTGGCATGATTTTTTTGCATTTTCTGCTAAAAATATCATGCGACGCCTACTTAGCTACTCAGCCTCTCTCCCCATAACCAGTTTTGGATTGTTGATCTTACGCATCGGATTTGGCGGGCTATTAATGCTTCATGGATATGACAAAATCGTGCACTATGCAGAAATGAAAACACAGTTCTTTCCCTTCCTGGGCATGTCGGCCCCGGTAGCATTGGGCATGCTCATTTTTGCAGAATTCATTTGTTCCATATTTGTGGTTTTCGGCCTGTTTACACGTTTTGCCTGCGTACCGGTAATTTTTGCTATGTCCGTTGCACTTTTCAAAGCGCATGGCGGAGATGTTACGGGTGATGGGCAGGCGGCCACTTTATTTCTCTTAGCTTTTTTAACAATACTGTTTACCGGTGCAGGTAAATACAGCCTGGATGCGGCTTTATACAAGTTTGCATAAATGAATACCCCTGGCGATACTTTGTGTCTTTGCGTCTTTGCGGTAGAAAATTAACCGCGAGGACACAAAGACACAAAGGATCGCAAAGTTTAGTTCTGCAAATCGTATATTAGTTTCTCAAACCGCACTATGAGAAATTGTTTGCTGCTGATAAGTTGTTTACTAACTACTACCCTGTTTTCACAATCCATTAAACCGCTTCCACCCCTGCCATCAAAAGAACAATTGAAATGGCATGAAAAAGAATTTTATTTCTTCATACATTTTGGACCCAATACATTTACAGATAAGGAATGGGGCGAAGGCAATGAAGATCCTTCTATCTTCAATCCTACCGCACTTGATTGTGAACAATGGGCACGTATTGCAAAAAAAGCAGGCGCCAAAGGCATCATCTTAACAGCCAAACACCATGATGGTTTTTGTTTATGGCCAAGCAAATTCAGTAAACATACTGTAAGAGAAAGTAAATGGATGGATGGAAAAGGCGATGTGGTAAAAGCTTTGTCCGATGCCTGTAAAAAGATTGGTATTGAAATGGGTGTTTACATTTCTCCCTGGGACAGGAACCATCCTTTATACGGAACACCGGAATACAATGACATCTATTTGTCAACCATGAAAGAATTGCTCACCAACTATGGAAAATATTTTGAGCTCTGGTGGGATGGTGCCAATGGCGAAGGTCCCAATGGGAAAAAACAACAATACGATTTTCGCCGTTTTGAGGATTCTGCTTTAAAATGGCAACCGCAATTAGTGATCTTCAGTGATATCGGCCCAAGCGTCCGCTGGAATGGAAATGAGAACGGAATCATCAAGGGTACTAACTGGAATTTACTGGATACTGCCGGTTTTAAAAGAGGGCATGGTGCACCACCAACGGATACGTTGAATAGTGGAAATGTGAATGGCAAACATTGGATCCCTGCAGAAGCAGATGTATCTATCCGGCCGGGATGGTTCTATCATGCAAAAGAAGACAGCAAAGTAAAAACACCGCAATATTTATTTAATCTTTATTTACGTTCGGTAGGTAATGGTGCAAATTTTTTACTCAATGTTCCGCCCGACAGAACAGGAAGGATCAATGCAGCAGACTCCGCATCGCTGATGGGCTTCCGTGAGCTGCGTGAAAATGCATTTGCAACTGACCTATTAAAAGGTGCAAAATTATCTGCCAATACAGGCAATCAAAAAGATCTTGTCAAACTTCTCGATCATAATATACAAACGTTTTGGGCATCTCAACAACAGGAGAATACACAGGTAATGATCCATCTTCCAAAGAAAACAGAACTGAACACTTTAGTATTGGAAGAGATGCTCGCGTTTGGTCAAAGGGTAAGTCATTTTACTATTGAAGCGTTTGATGGAACGCAGTATCAAACTGTTTTTACGGGAACTACTATCGGGCGGAAAAAAATTGTATCTTTTAAAAAGCAGGAAGTGGATAGGCTGCGCGTGACGATTGATCATTCAAAAGCGGCACCGGTGCTGAGAAATATTTCCGGCTATTTGATAAACATATTATAACCGTCATTTCGAACGAGCGAAGCATCGTGAGAAATCTCATCGGCTATCAGAATTTTCATGAAGTTTCTCACGATGCTTCGCTCGTTCGAAATGACGTGCTGATCATGTAAATTTCAGCCTTGTCCCGTCTCCGCCCATCCCCAAATTCACGCTTTAATCACCATACTTCACGCCTTAATCATATATCCTTGATCGGTGTAATCAGGGATGTGTAGCTTGTATATCTAAACCAAAACAACATGAAACGTTTTCTACTCGCAGCTTCGCTGCTGGCGGTTACAGCATTACAGGCACAACGGCCGCTCACCACTTCTCCCAGTGGCGGAAACAAAAAAGCATCGGTTACAGAAAGAATAGGCATTACAGATGTAGCCATACATTACGACAGGCCAGGCGTAAAAGGGCGTGAAGGAAAGATCTGGGGACAACTGGTTCCGGTTGGTTATGTTGACCAGAATTTTGGTACCAGTAAAGCATCGCCCTGGCGTGCAGGTGCCAATGAATGCACTACCATGGAATTCAGCACCGATGTAACCATAGAAGGACAACCGCTTGCCAAAGGGAAATACGGTTTTTTTATTGCGTATGATCCAAATGAAAGCACCCTGATCTTTTCAAGAAATACCAGCAACTGGGGCAGTTATTATTATGATCCGAAAGATGATGTGTTACGCGTAAAAGTAAAACCGGTACCAACCGACCGTTCTGTTGAATGGCTGAAATACGAATTCAGTAACCAGACAGAAACTGCCGCCACGGTAAACTTAGCATGGGAAAAATTAACGATCCCATTCAAGGTACAAGTGGATCTTAATAAAACACAGGTAGAATCCTTCCGCAATGAGTTAAGAACAGATATGGGATTCTTCTGGCTCGGATGGCAGACAGCGGCACAATGGTGTGCTGATCATGATACCAATCTTGAAGAGGCTTTACGCTGGGCCGATACTGCTACCAACCCTGCTGTTTTGGGTGATAAAAATTTTACAACCTTATCAACCAAAGCACAAGTATTGAATAAATTAAAGAGAGGTAATGAAGCATTGGCTGTGATGAGAGAAGCGATGCCAATGGGTAATATGAACCAGGTACACCAATATGGCAGATCACTACTTGCACAAAAACAAACAAAAGAAGCGCTCGAAGTATTCAGGCTCAACCACGATAAAAACCCGGGCCAGTTTACTACACTGATGGGATTAGCGAGAGGTTATTCTGGTGTAGGTGATTATAAGAACTCTTTGGATTATATGCAGAAAGCTTTGCTCATAGCACCTGATGCAACCAATAAAACCAATATTGAAAGGATGATTGGGTTGTTGAAAGAAGGGAAGAACATTAACTAAACTATTTTAAATGTTGAATTTTAAATGTTAAATGCGATACCTGCCTTCATTCAACATTTAAAATTCAACATTTAAAATAAAGACCATCGGCGTTGCAAACTTTGCGTCTTTGCGTGAAACAAAGTATCTTGCAGTAACAAGCACACTTATGTCAACTTCTACCCCACTTGTAGGCATCATCATGGGAAGCGATAGCGACCTGAACATTATGCAGGCCGCAGCCGAGATCCTGACACAATTTGAGATCCCTTTTGAACTAACGGTTGTGTCGGCACACCGCACGCCTTTGCGTATGGTAGATTATGCCACTACTGCCAAAGAAAGAGGCTTAAAAGTAATCATTGCGGGAGCAGGTGGCGCTGCGCATTTACCGGGTATGGTAGCTTCTATTACCATTTTGCCTGTGATCGGTGTACCGATCAAATCATCCAATTCTATTGATGGATGGGATTCGGTTCTGTCTATTTTGCAAATGCCCAACGGTGTACCTGTTGCTACCGTTGCACTGAATGGCGCAAAGAACGCCGGCATACTTGCCGCACAGATATTAGGAAGTTCTGATACTAAAATTTCTGCTGCTATTGCGCATTACAAAAAAGAACTGGGACATGAAGTGAGCGGTAAAGTGGGCAACCTGAAAAAAGACTGGCCCAATGGGTTTGATGAGTGATCATTCTTACTTCTAAAATAAACAAATGAGAACGGGGGCCACAAAATTTTTCCTGCTTATTGTGCTGAGTATTTCTTTCATAGCTGCACGCGGCACTGCTGATCAATACAAATGTTTGCCATGCGGACAGGAATGCGATAATGCCAGTTATGATAAACCCGGCAAATGTTCTCATTGCAATATGAATCTTGTAAAAACATCCACCATTGCTTTTAAAACGATACAACCTTCCGAAATCTGCAACTATATACAGAAACATCCCGGTGTTGTTTTACTGGATGTGCGTACAAAAGAAGAATTTGAGGGAAAGGCTAATCCCAATTTCGGCAGTTTAAAAAATGCGATCAATATTTCGATTCAGGACCTGGAACAGAAATTACCCACGATAACCCACCTGAAAAATAAAGAGATCATTGTTTATTGTTCTCATAGTCATAGAAGCCCGCGTGCCAGTTACCTGCTTATGCAGAATGGGTTTACCAATGTTACCAATATGGCGGGTGGGATGAGTGTGATGAAGGATAATACATGTAAAAAGTAGATTTCCCTTCCCAGCTTCGAGGCTTTCCGCTGAGTCTCCGCCGCGGCGGGGATACTGCGGTTTGAACCACTATACATCGTTTTATCTTAAATCTTCTTGAGAACACGCTTCGGTAATTTCTTATCATGATTGCTGCTACTTGTTTGTAACTGCTTCTAATCCGCATAATCCCCTATCGGTAGACTATGCGGGGAACACTCCGCTTTTTATGGAGTAGCGTGTTTTTTGATCTGGTCCATCATCTATTCCCGCGATCTTACTATGGATTCTCAGGATTCTCTCTTTCTTTCCCCATTGTGGGCAACGGCATGCTTTTTACACTTTAGTTAACACATTGTCCTTAATTCACGAAAACAGTCAGTTCTAGAGGCCACGGGTCACACCCCTCCTTCCGAAGTATGTGAAAGAATCACACGCAATCTTTATTGTAATACAAGCAATATGTCTAATCTAAGGCATGCTATGCTACAGAATATGCGATCGATTAATCTATCCATAAAAGAATTTTACAAAACGGCAACCTCACAGTTGTGTTTTTGTAACCATACGCATCCTGTCATATACAAAGCATGAAAACAGGTTGATGAAGAGTTCATCAATGCAAGCCATGCAAGTCTTTTACTACATTTTAAAATCTAATTATGAAAAATCATTACTCTATTAAGAGTAGCCTGTCGCGTGTTTATAAGTGTTGTTCAGAAATGATCAACGCAAAATGGATCATGTTACTGCTACTTATTATTATTTCCGGCAGCTGCAAAAAAGTTGTTGAGGAACAGGGGCTGGTTGGCCTTTGTCCTGTTGTTGTTTCTACTGACCCTACTGATAAAGCAGTAGATGTTGCACTAGCCAAACTCATTTCGGCAACTTTTAATACGGATATGAGTCCGGCAACCATCACAGCTGCTTCCTTCAGTATTAAACAGGGTACGCAAATTATTTCCGGAACGGTTGCTCCTACTGCCATTGGAACAACTTTTACTTTTAAACCCGATGTTTCACTCCTGCCTTTTACCAAATACACAGGAACTATTACAACCACGGCTAAAGATAAATTCCGTACTGCAATGGTTGCAGATTATGTATGGAGTTTCACAACAATTCCACAACTGACTGTTACACCAAATTCAGCAGCAGGTGGAACAGTTACAGGAGCAGGAACATTTGCGCAGAGTTCTACCGTTACGGTTAGTGCCACACCAAAAACCGGTTATACATTTACCAACTGGACAGACAGTGCAGGTACAACTGTTCTTTCAACAAGTTCAAGTTACCAGTTTGCAATGAATGGTAACAGGGCGTTGATTGCAAATTTTACGTTGATACCACCGGCACAATTTGCTGTAACATTATCCTCCAGTCCTGTTGCGGGCGGATCAACATTTGGTTCAGGTTCCTATAATACAGGCTCTACGGTTACTGTGATCGAATCACCTAACCCGGGATATACTTTTGTTAACTGGACCGAAGGTGGAACCGTTGTTTCAACCAGTTCAAGTTACCAGTTTACAATTACCGGCAATAGAACATTGGTTGCCAACTTTACTACGATACCTGCATTACAATTTGCCGTGATACTAACACCAAGTCCAGCTGCCGGCGGAACCACTACCGGATCAGGATCGTATACAGCAAACACTTCTGTTACCATAACAGCTAGTCCCAATACAGGATACAGTTTTGCTAATTTTACAGAGAATGGAACGATCATTTCTACCAGTTCCAGTTTTACTTTCCCTATTACTTCAACGCGCACATTGGTTGCAAATTTTGTGATCAATACGTACACGTTAGATGCAACGGCCAATCCAGCAGCAGGCGGAACGATCACCAAGACTCCGGATCAACCGAAATATGATCATGGTACACAGGTTGTGCTTACAGCAACACCTGCAACCGGTTATGCATTTACCAATTGGACAGATGGCGGAACCATCGTTTCAACAAGTTCTGTTTACCAGGTCAGCATGACAAGGAACAGAGTGATGGTTGCAAACTTTACGCTGAAAAATTATGGATTAACACTAACGATCGTTCCGACAGCGGGAGGATCTGTGAGTAAAAATCCTGACAGGGCATCGTATGATAGTGGTACGACAGTGGTGTTAACAGCAACAGCTAATGCTGGTTACACATTTACTTCATGGGCCGGCGATGCAACAGGCTCCACCAATCCACTGACCGTTACAATGAATTCGAATAAAAATATCGTTGCGAACTTTACTGCCGTAATTCCGATAATCAACTTAGGAACTGCTGCTAATTTCGGTGCCTTTGGAGGAAATGCAGGCATCACGAACCAGGGAATCAATTCGGTAATTAATAATGGAAGTATCGGTACCACGGCTGCTTCAACTTTAATAACCGGGTTTCATGATATGACAGGCGACAAGTACACTGAAACACCTCTGAATATCGGGGATGTTAAATTAAGGATCTATACAGCAGCTCCACCACCCGTGATTTTTGCACCTGGTGGGCCTTATGGAGGAAACGCAACAACAAAAGCAATAGCCGACCAGGGTCTTGCTGATGCGAATGCTGCTTATATAAGTATCTCTCCTGCATCCAAACCAGGCGGTATTGATCCGGGCGCGGGTGAACTGGGTGGATTAACTCTTGCCCCAGGTATTTATAAGGCTGCAAGCGGAACTTTTAATATCAGTCTCCTTGATCTTACACTTGATGCAAAAGGTGATCCTAATGCAGTTTGGATATTCCAGACAGCTGCGGGCTTAACAGTAGGAATACCATCCGGTGCAAGAAGTGTTAAACTGATTGGCGGTGCCCAGGCTAAGAATGTATTCTGGTATGTGGGAAGCGCAGCAGTTATCAACTATGCAGGTGGGGGTGTTATGGTAGGAACCATTATATCCACTTCAGGTGTTACTGTCTCAAATCCCGGAGCATCTGTTATCGGGCCACAGTCTGTTGTAAACGGAAGGATCATCTCTTTGGTAGCTGGTGTTACCATTGTAAACACAACAATCAACGTTCAATAATGAATAGTATCACCATTCTGTCAAATGGCAGAATGGTGATTTACTCAAAATAACGCACTCATTTTAAAAAGAAAAAACATGTTACATTTTTATACAAAAAAACAAAAATTTTCCTTCGTTTTCCTCGCGCTGATTCTTGCCGGGATAACAGGGCATACACAAATTGTAAAGCGGGTTCAGCCGGCCTGGTGGTTTGGTGTATCAGGCGCTGCCAATTTTAATACTTTCCGCGGTACCACACAGGTACTGAATAACAGTTTAACGATTCCTACTGCATTCCATAAAGGACAGGGCATTAAACCTTATGCTTCTGTATTGGCAGAATACCGTCCCGGTAAAGTATGGGGTGGAATGCTGAATGTAGCTTATGATAACCGTGGTGGCAAATTTGATGAAGTGATCGCACCCTGTAATTGCCCGGCTAATTTAACTACCAATATCGGTTATGTTACGATTGAACCCAGCTTACGTGTTGCCCCTTTTGCAAATGCATTTTACATATTTGCAGGACCAACCATCGCTTTTAATGTTGCCAAAACATTTGAATACACACAAGCCAAACAACCGGATACAAAAGCTGACTGGAGTGAATTACGTAAAACTGTTTTTGCAGCACAGGCGGGACTAGGCGTAGATATTCCTATTTCTAAAAAAACGGCGGAAACACAAATGACCTTATCTCCATTTGCTTCTTTTCAAACTGATCTGATCAACAGTCCACGTAAAATAGAATCATGGTCAATCTACACGATCCGTGCAGGTGTGGCACTGAAATTCGGTACTGGTAAAAAAGCAGTACCTGTCTCAACTGTTGCAGAACCAACAGTCATTACAAAAACAATTGTAACACCTGCTACTCCTTTGGAAAAAGATGTGCAGTTTTCTGTACGAGCACCTAAAATAGTTCCGCTTAACCGCCAGGTGAAAGAAACTTTTCCATTGCGTAAATCTGTATTCTTTGATATGGGTTCAAGCGAGATCCCTAACAGGTATGTAATGCTGAACCAATCACAGGCCGCAGCTTTCAAAGAAGATCAATTACAGGAAGATCAACCCAACAATTTAAAAACAGGCCGTTCTGCAAGACAGCTTGCAGTGTATCACAATATCATGAACATCATGGGTGATCGTATGAGGGCCAATCCACAAAGCCGTATTACGCTTACAGGCGCTTCTGATAAAGATCCCGCACAGGGAAAATTGATGGCCGATAATGTTAAACAATACATCGTAAGCAATTTTGGAATCGATCCATCAAGGATCACTACCGAAGGAAGAGATAAACCGGTGACCCCGTCAGAACAACCTGGCGCTACCAGGGAACTTGCTTTGCTGCGTGAAGGCGACAGAAGAGTGGATATCACCAGTTCATCATCAGAAATGTTATTACAAGTTGGCGGCGCTAATTCAGATTTCCTGCGTCCCGTTCAGATCACTTCTTACCAGATGGATCCTTTGGATAGCCATGTGATATTTACAAATGATGGCGCCAGTGAATTATTGAACAGCTGGAATATTGATATAACTGACGAACAGGGTAAGGTACAACACTACGGTCCTTATACGCAAGACCAGGCATCTGTAGCAGGTAAAACGATTCTTGGCAATAACACACAGGGTAATTATAAGATCGTGATGAATGGCCAGACAAAATCAGGTAAAACGGTTACCAAACAAAGCTCAGTGAGCCTGATGAAATCAGAAGATACCAAACAAGCCGGTTTACGTTACAGTATCCTGTTTGATTTTGATCAGTCAAAAACCAAGGAAGTGTATGAAAAATTCCTTACTGATGTAGTAGCGGGGCTGATCGCAGAAAACGCAACAGTGATCATTCATGGCCATACTGATATTATTGGTGAAGACAAATACAATCTTACCTTATCAAATAACAGGGCAAAAGAAGCGCAAAATATACTTGAGCATGCTTTGGCCAATGCCGGTAAAAAAGGTGTGAAGTTTGAAACCTATGGATTTGGTGAGGATACCAATATGTCGCCTTTTGAAAACAATCTTGTGGAAGAACGTTTTTACAACAGAACCGTGATCATCGACATCATTCCAAACAAGTAATCATAAACTCATCACAAATAATAAGAGAAATGACGTCAACAAAAAACCTCGGCATCTGGATGGATCATGCCAGCGCTAATTTAATGGAGTTCACAAATGAACCTATCGAAACAAAGACCGTTGAGTCAGCGTTCACACACGAAGAAAAAGCAGACAGCCTGGGTAATTCGGAGCATGTGATGCATAATAAAGAGCAGCAAATGCAATCGGCCTTTTTCAAAAAACTAGGCGATTCTATCAAAGGTTATGATGAAGTGATCTTATTCGGGCCAACGGATGCAAAACAGCAGTTGTTCAATCTTTTGAAAGCTGACCATCATTTTGATAATATAAAGATCGAAGTGAAATCATCGGATAAAATGACAGAGAACCAGCAGCATGCTTTTGTGAGGGATCATTTTAAGCAGAATTAATACCTCTGTTCAATTCTGTTACTCCGTGGCTCCTGTGTTGAAAAAATCAACATGGAGGTCACGGATTTTTTTTCAACACAGAGGCCACAAGGTACACAGAGAATTATAAGGTGATAACTCCAAAACCTTCATTAAGGCCAGTAGAAACATTGTAGATCATCTGTAACCAGTCTTTTCCATAAGTGGCATAATGGACAGAAATATTATCTGTTCTCTCCTGTAAGCTGTTGGCTGGAAAAAGAGATTGTTTCAGTTTTGTGATCTGTTGTTTTTGTGTATCATATTTCAACCGCTCAGCCCGGAGTAATTTCTTTTCGAGTTCACTGAGTTTTTTCAACGCCTGTTTTTCTAAGGCGACAAGGTGTTCTGATAAAGTTTTGTCAACCGGATCCGTGATCGTACGCAGATGCGCATAATAAGCATTTGCCTGTTGTAATTCTTTTGCAAGGTTTAACTGGTGTTCGCTTTCACGTTTTACCAGTGTATTCAACAAACTCAATTCGTCTTTAAAAAGATCCGCTTCGCTGAAACCAAGTTTTTTCAGTTTAGCAGATTGCTCTTTGTTCATGATCAAAAAAGAATTACGGAGCAACAATACCGGGTAAGGAATTTGTACAGCTTCGAATACATTCTTTAATTCAAGCCAGTAAGCCAGTTCTCCTCCCCCGCCTATAAAAGCAATATTGGGTAATACCGTTTCCTGGAAAGCACCGCGGAGAATCACATTGGCACTGAAACGTTCAGGATGTTCCTTTAGTTCTTTTAATATCGCATCCTTTGAAAACTGCAGGTTCAATGTTTTTACTTCAAATGCATCACCCGACTGTTCTATTCTTTCGCGTTTATTATCGATCAGATAAAACAGGTTGATCTCCCTTCCACCTGCCTGTACTTTATAGTGTGCTCCTAATTTCTCAATCGTGTCTGCAACAATTTTGTGTGAGAATTTTTCTGTGAGTTCTTTTTCTATAACAGAATGAAAAGCGGTTTTTAATTTTGCATTGTCGGGGATCAGAATGATCAATCCATATTCGCCGAATAAAGCATTCACCAGTTCCAATGTTGCCTGCTGAATGGTTTTGCCTTCTGTATAACATTGGTTCAACAGATCAGTGAACTCATTTCCGAAAGACAATACACCAACCTGGCCGTGAATAGCATGAATAAGTTTGAGCAGAGCCTTATCCACTTTCATTCTTCCTACTGCCCCGGTTTGTTTGGTTTCCCAGACTAATTTTTGTCCGCCTACGTTTACAAAACCCAGTTCATCCAGATCGGCATCTTCACTGCCCATATAATAAACGGGTACAAATTTGTGATGTGGTAATTGTGTTTGTAGTTCATCAGCCAGTTTAACGGCATGGAGTATCTTGTAAATAAAATACAAGGGGCCGGTAAAAATATTGGGTTGATGGGCCGTGGTGATGGTGAATGTATTTTGATCGGCGAGTGATTGTATATTCTGCTTTACTTTATCCGTTAGTGTTAAGGCGGCATATTGTTCCTGCAATACTTCTACCAATAAACTGCGTGGCGTATTAAATACTTGCCTGGCAGCGATGGATGTTTTGATACCTTCAACAGTTGGCGCATGCTTATAAAATGGCTGGAGTAAAGATGATTGCGAAAGATAATCGGAAACGATCTTAGAAAAATAGCCGGTGCCTTCGTATGATAAGTAGTTAGCTTTTGGATGCATAATGAATAGTAAAAATACAATTTACCGGATACCACCGCTCCCACTCATACATTTTATCATGGGAGCACCCTGAATGACACGCGGATGACGCGGAAAAAACGGATTGAAACGGATTTGATTAGTGCAAATTTGCCTGATCCGCGTCATCCGCGTTGCCATTAATCGAAACGATTTGGATCGAATGGAGCAATATTCATGCTAAACTGTTCTTCATTTACGATCTCGCTCACTAATTTTCCTGTGCCGGCACCCAAGCTCAGCCCCAACATAGAATGCCCGGTTGCCATTACCACGTTCTTCCATTGTTGGGTTCTGCCGATATAAGGTAAGCCGTCTGCCGAACAGGGACGATAGCCATACCATACCTTGTCCATGGTTGGCATTGGCACTTTGAATTCGGGATAGTAACGTGCTACCGCTGATAAAATACCCTGAACACGGCTCATCCGTGGCGGCACCTGGTGGGAAGTGATCTCCATCGTTCCTCCAAAACGGATCTTGTTGCCATCCATCGGCGTTAATGCTACACGGCCCTCAACCAATACCGACGGGTAATTTAATTTATACGGTGAATCTTCCAATGTTACAGAATAACCTCTACCGGCGACCATTGGTATTTTTACCTGCATTTTGGCAGCTACTTCCCTGCTCCATGAGCCGGTTGCTACCACTACCGTATCTGCATCATAGGTATTTTTTTCAGTGATCACTTTGGTGATGATGCCATTATTGTTTTCAAAGTTTTGCACTTCTTCATTGCCGATCAAGCGAACGCCTTTTTGTTTGAGATCTGCGATCAGTTGCTGCATGAGTTTATTGGGATACACATGTGCATCACATTTGAACCATACGGCACCGATGGCATTGATCTTTGTGTGCGGTTCCAATTGCTGTAACTGGTCGTAGCTAAGCATTTCAGTATCGAGCAATCCTAACTCATGTGCCTTATGCACCATATGGTGTGCATGATCCGCACCTGATTGTGTTTGAAATATTTCGAGCAACCCTTTGTGCTCGTAGGCAAATTTGAATTGTGGTAGTCTTGTCCAATCCTCGTACAATTTCTGGCTGAAGATGGCAATATCTCTTAGTGGGATAGCTGCTTTTGCTACTTTTTCAGGAGTGGCCGAACGCATGAATTTCAATCCCCAATCGATCAAACTCTTATTCAATCGTGGCTGTACATAAAACGGGCTCTTTGAATTCAGCATCCATTTCAATCCCTGTTTTACAATACCGGGTGTTGCAAGCGGGACAAAATGGCTGGGACAAACATATCCGCAATTTCCATAGGAACAATTGTCTGTCATGTCCGACTTATCGATCACTGTTACTTCATGGCCGCTCTGCTGCAAATAATAGGCACTGCTTAAACCGATGATACCGCCTCCGATGATAATGATTCTCATGTAATTTGTATTTGGTCTACCGATATTTTATCCCTACGGGATATTTTGCCGATGTTGGTCAATCTAATTATGAATGATGTGCAAATATAGTTGCAGGTGATAACACCTGCAACGGCGAAAATATTATGCAATAGTTACACTCGGGGCTAAAGCCCCATTGAAGAGAGTACCAGGATGATATGTATCCACGCCCTGAAGGGCGTGGCAATGGGCAGAAAACTAATGCGAAAAGTCTGCACTTACTTCATCATTCAAAACTCCTTGTTCATAATTCAATATTCAAATGACCTGGAACCCATGCGCATATGGATCATCCGCCGGATCTATCGAGATCGTATTGTATCCATAGATCCTGGCCCATCCTTCCACGCTTGGGATGATGGCTGGTTTATCACCAACTTTTGTCACTTTTTCTACCCTGCCTGTAAATTTCGAACCGATGATACTTTCATGAATAAATGTATCACCTTCTTTCAGTTTCCCTTTGGCATACCATTGGGCCATACGCGCGGAGGTGCCGGTGCCGCAGGGTGAACGGTCAATGGCTTTGTCGCCATAAAAAACAGCATTACGGGCAGTAGAAGTTTTATCCATCACGGCGCCTGCCCATAATATATGTGAACATCCATTGATCGTTGGATCATCAGGATGTACAAACGAATATTTTTGATTGATGCGTTTACGTAATTCTCTTGACCAGGCAATCAGTTGATCGGCTGCATAGTTTTCCAAGCCTGAAAAATTGGGTTGCACATCAACGATCGCGTAAAAATTACCACCGTAGGAAACATCTATCACCAATTCACCTAAATCAGGACAATCAACGGCTAACCCCTCACCTGCGAGATAGGCAGCTACATTGGTAAGTTTAACGGCGGTTACTTTTTTCCCCTCCTGTTTGTAGGCAATATGTACTAATCCGGCAGGTGCTTCCATTCGAACAATGCCCGGTGTTTTAGGTTTGATCAATCCTTCTTCAATCGCGATGGTGATGGTGCCGATGGTACCATGGCCGCACATAGGGAGGCAGCCGCTTGTTTCTATAAATAAGACAGCCACATCATTGGCTGGATCGTGCGGTGGGTATAGAATACTTCCGCTCATCATATCATGACCACGGGGTTCGAACATCAGCCCTTTGCGGATCCAGTCGTATTCTTTGAGAAAATGTTGTCGTTTCTCACTCATGGTATTTCCTTCCAGTGCAGGGCCGCCAATGGCTACTACGCGTACGGGATTACCACAGGTATGTGCATCAATACAGGAAAAAACATGCCCGCCGAGATGGCCGGGAACAGGCATGGAATAAGGAATGGGATTGGTTTTCATACCCGGTTTTATCTTTATTTAATGGCCCCGCGTGTATTATTTCGCAGGTTCTGCTTATTTTCAATATTCGATCGCTAAAATGGAAACTTACGGAAAAATACTATTGATTGCTATGCCCGCATTTCTCGGGCTGGTATTATTTGAAAAATGGTGGGGATGGCGCAAAGGAAATAATACCGTAAGACATATGGATATGATCTCGAGCCTCAGCTCAGGCATCACCAATTCCACTAAAGATGTACTTGGATTAAGTATCTCAATCATCACATATAAATGGCTTGTTGATCATCTTGCCATAACCCATATCCAATCTTCGGTATGGCTGTATATCATCGCTTTTGTGGCGCTTGATCTTACCGGTTACCTGGTTCACCGGATCGATCATGAAATTAATTTTTTCTGGAACAGCCATATCATCCATCACAGCAGCGAGGATTTTAACCTGGCCTGTGCGCTTCGCCAGAATGTGTCCATTTTTATAAGGGTGTTCACTATTTTCTTATTGCCGGCTGCTTTATTGGGCGTACCCTCTTCCGTGGTAGCTGTTGTGGCACCGCTGCATTTGTTTGCGCAGTTCTGGTATCATACGCAGCATATCAACAAAATGGGTTTTCTTGAAAAGATCATTGTAACACCCTCACATCATCGTGTCCATCATGCGATCAATAAAGAATACTTAGATAAGAACTATGGACAGATCTTTATTTTCTGGGATAAATGGTTCGGTACTTTCCAGGAAGAATTAGCGGATGTAAAACCGGTGTATGGCATTACGCGCCCCGTGCAAACATGGAACCCGCTCAAGATCAATTTTATGCATCTCTGGTTATTGGCGAAAGATGCCTGGAACACAAAAAATATCAAAGACAAATTTCGGATCTGGATGATGCCCACCGGCTGGAGACCCGCTGATGTTGCAGAAAAATATCCCGTATATAAGATCGAAGATGTGTATGCTTTTGAGAAATATGAGACCAAAGCAAGTCCGGCGTTTGTTAGCTGGACCTGGTTACAGATCACGCTACTACTGCTTTTCCTCAGTTATTTCTTTGCGCATATCGCCGAGATAGGCAGCCCGGGCATATTTGTGTATGGTGGATTTGTTTTCCTGTATGTATATGCATTTACCGAATTGATGGACCGCAATGCCAACGCATGGATCTGGGAATTATTAAAAGGAAGTTTTGGTGTGGGATGGATCCTGTATACCGGTGATTGGTTCGGTTCCAATAAATATTTCGCGTATTTCCATTTGATATTTATCGCATACTTCCTGTTATCGGTTGCGGGTGCGTTCTATTTTAGTTTTATGGAAGAGAAGGTGAGATTTGCGTTTATTAAGAAAAGTCAAAATTAAAAAGTCAAAAGTCAAAACTGGCGAACTAACTTTTGGAAAGTTTGAAACTTCCAAAAGTTGATTAACCTGTTTTGACTTTTTAATTTTGACTTTTTAATTCTTCACCCACTCATTATTCACCAATCTCCATATCCCCAAAGGATTTCCGTCTTTCAAAGCATCCGGTAACAAAGCAGGCGGACAATTCTGGTAAGATACCGGCCTCACCCATCTTTTCACCGCGCCAATTCCAACTGCGGTAAAACGGCCATCTGTTGAAGCGGGGAAAGGGCCACCATGTACCATACTCGGACAAACTTCTACGCCTGTTGGCACACCATTGAATACAATGCGACCGGCGATAGATGTTGCTATATCAAGTAAAGAAGAATGATCGGCAAAGTCTTTATCTGTTCCCATTAAAGTAGTGGTTAACTGGCCGGTGAGTGAACGCCATACGGCTTTCAGTTCGGCTTCATCTTTACAGATCACCATCAACGAATAAGGACCGAAAACCTCTTCGTGCAGTAAAGGATTATCCAAAAAAATATTTCCTTCTACCGTAGCTAAGGAAGGGGTGGGTTCCATTTCACCTGCAACAGCGGTTGTTTTCGCCAATAGTTTCACCCCTTTCTCATGTAATGCGGCCTGCATTTTTTCAGTGTAGGCTTTATGGATACCGCTATGTAACATCTTAGCGGGTACAATGGGTTCAAATTCTTTAGCGAGGTTTTGCAGAAAAGCATCTAACCCTTTGCCCGCTATTGCGATGAGTAAACCGGGATTGGTACAGAACTGTCCCATACCCAATGTGATGGAACCTGCATATTGTTTTGCTAGCCCTTCTGCATTTTTTTCCAGGGTATCCGGAAGAAATACAACCGGGTTGATACTTCCCATCTCTGAAAAAACAGGGATCGGATTTTTTCTTGCCGCCGCATAATCATATAAAGCCCTGCCACCCGTGTAAGAACCGGTAAATCCTACCGCGCTGGTTGCGGGATGTTGTACCAATGCTTTGCCTGCTTCAAAAGAAGCATCTGATACATGCTGAAAAGTATTGGCAGGCATGCCGCATGATTGAATAGCTGCTTCAATCGCCCCAGCTACCATTATGGATGTTTGTAGATGCCCCGGATGACCCTTTACCACCACCGGGCAACCGGCAGCCAATGCACTCGCGGTATCACCACCTGCAGTTGAATAGGCAAAAGGAAAATTACTGGCACCAAAAACAACCACGGGACCTGCGGGGATCAGCATTTTACGGATATCGGGTTTGGGTGGTGTTTTATCAGGCACTGCTGTATCGATAGATGCTTCCACCCAGCTTCCTTCGCGGAGCATTTGTGCAAACATGCGGAGTTGCATAGTGGTTCTTCCCCGCTCGCCTGTTAATCTCGGTGCTGGAAGATTGGTTTCTTCTGATGCTTTACTGATCAGTGCATCACCCAATCCTTCTATATTATTTGCGATGGTTTCTAAGAAGAGGGCCCTTTTTTCAGGGGTTGTTTTTTGATAGGCGGAGAAAGCGGTAGCCGCATTCTGCATTACCTGGTTGATATTGTTGTTGCTCATGGCATAAAGATAAACAAGTCAAAATTAAAAAGTCAAAAGTCAAAAACGGGCCGCTAACTTTTGGGAAGTTTACCTGTTTTTGAATTTTGATTTTTGATTTTTGAATTTCTAAACTACTTCACCCTCAAGATCATAATCATACGCTTTCGTGATCTTAACATTCACAAACTCGCCGATGGGTAATTTTTTGGTTGAATGGATCACTACTTCATTATCTACTTCAACGCTATCAAATTCTGTCCTGCCTAAATAACGGCCGGCTTCTTTTTTATCGATAATCACTTTAAATACCTTGCCTACCTTCTCCTGGTTCTTTTCATAGCTGATCTCCTGTTGCACTTCCATTACAGATTGAGCCCTTTCGGCTTTTTCTTCTGCGGATACATCATCCACCAGGTCGTATGCGGAGGTATTTTCTTCGTGACTGTAATTAAAGATCCCCACCCTGTCGAAACGGTGTTCCTGTAAAAAGGCTTTCAGTTCTTCGATATCTTCTTCGGTCTCACCCGGGAAGCCCGCGATCAGGGTTGTACGTAAACAGATGCCGGGAACTTTCTCGCGGATGGTATGGATCAGTTCGGTCATCTCTTCACGGGTAATATTCCGGTGCATGGCTTTCAGCATATTATTGCTGGCATGCTGCAAAGGCATATCGAGGTATTTGCAGATATTATCACGCTCCTTCATCACATCCAGGATCTCTAAAGGGAACTTGCTCGGGTAGGCATAGTGCAGGCGGATCCATTCCAGACCCTTCACATCTGCCAGGGCATGTAATAATTTAGGTAACTCTCTTTTCTTATAAATATCCAGTCCGTAATAAGTCAACTCCTGTGCGATCAGCATGATCTCCTTCACCCCTTTTTTTACCAGTCCTTCTGCTTCAGCCACCAATGCTTCGATCGGTTTGCTTACATGCTGGCCACGCATTAAGGGAATAGCGCAGAAAGAACAGGTGCGGTTACAGCCCTCGCTAATCTTTAAATATGCATAATGTTTAGGGGTACTTAGCAAGCGTTCACCTAATAATTCAGTTTTATAATCCGCATCGAACTGCTTGAGTATCAGTGGAAGTTCCAAAGTTCCAAACCAGGCATCTACCTCCGGCATTTCCAGTTCCAGGTCGGCACGGTAGCGTTCGCTAAGGCATCCGGTAACATATACTTTATCCAGTTTGCCGCGGCGCTTTAGTTCTAGTTGATCGAGTATGGTGTTGATGCTTTCTTCTTTGGCCTTATCAATAAAGCCACAGGTATTGACTACTGAGATATTGTGATCCAGTTTTGTGTTCTCATGCACCACGCTGATATCATTCGCAGCCAGCTGGCCGCTTAACACCTCACTGTCCACCAGGTTCTTGCTGCAGCCGAGGGTAATGATATTGACCTTGTCTTTCTTAAGTGTTCTTGACTTCATACGAGGCGCAAAAGTACAAATATGAGCCGACTATTCGGGTTGAATGTCGGTCCCTTCATCTAAGTTCCTGTTAATGTAGAAGAGTTCAAGCATTTCACCATGCTCTTCAACCTGCCCTTTATATAGAAAACCTGCTTTAAGCAACACCCTTTGAGAAGCGGTGTTGGCCGCCGAAGTAATGGCAAAAACCGTTGTTTTATTTGTTCGCTGGAAAAAATGGGGAATACCGGATTTGACCAGTTCGGTAGCAAAGCCCTGCCCCCAGGCTTCAGGCACCAATGCATAACCCAGGTGAAAATCAGCATCACCTGACAGGTAGAGAAAGGAGAAAGTGCCAAGAAACCGGTCATCTTCTTTGGTAAACACAGCATAGCGGCCAAGACAGGAACTGTCGAGGTAAAAGTTCAGGTTCTCCTGTAAAAAGGTATCGCTTTCCTCCCGGGTCTTGACGGGGCGGATAAAATGGACCACATCGGGATTACCATTTATGCGGAAAAAAAGGTCCGAATCTGCAGCTGTAAACCTTTTAACAACCGTTCTTTCGGTTTCGAATAAAACCATTTTTAATTTTTTTATAATTAAACCGGCGCTTCAATCCAATCGGATCTTTTGTTATTCTAAACCAATGCCGAAATTGGCATACAAGCTTCTTAATTTATTTCATCTAAAACTCATATCTATCTCATTATTAATCAAATACTACTATTTAATAACGATTTTATTTAACCATAGTAAGGTACTTCCTATTTATGAATCTCACTAGAAAAATGGAACTGTATATCCGGGTTATTCGTGATCTCGGTATTCAGGAACCATTCGCTTTGGGCCAGGTAAACGGGGTGACCATCTTTATCCTCGGCCGAGTTCTGTTGTTTAAACCGGAGAAAATCTCCCAGCTTTTTCTCGTCCTTGCTGGTTAGCCAGCAGGCTTTATAAAAAGGCAGCGACCTGAATTCTGCAGCTGCACCATATTCCTGTAATAAACGGTACTGGATCACTTCAAACTGCAGCTCTCCCACGCAACCGATGATCTTTTTGTTACCGCCGAATTGGGTGAACAACTGGGCAACACCTTCGTCTGTTAGTTGACTGATTCCTTTTTCCAACTGTTTGGTTTTCATAGGATCTTTGTTCACCAATTCCTTAAAAATTTCAGGTGAAAAAGTAGGTATTCCTGAAAAATAGAAGTCTTCTCCTTCGGTAAGGGTATCCCCGATTTTAAAGTTGCCTGTATCAAATAACCCTACCACATCACCGGCATAGGCATCGTCAATAATGTCTTTGCTGCGGGCCAGAAAACTATATGGATTGCTGAAGCGTACATCCCTATCCAGGCGTACATGATGGTAATATTTGTTCCGCTCAAACCTGCCGCTGCATACCCGCATAAAAGCGATCCGGTCACGGTGCTTTGGATCCAGGTTGGCATGGATCTTAAAGATAAAGCCGCTAAAATTGTCCTCACCTACTTCCACTGTGCGCACTGAAGTTTCCCTGCTTCTTGGCACCGGGGCAATACGGATGAAGGTATCCAGCATCTCCTTCACTCCAAAATTATTAACCGCACTGCCAAAGAAAACCGGGGCGATCTTCCCCTGCAGGTAATCATCCGCCTTCAATTCCCCATACACGCCATCAATCAGTTCAACATCTTCTCTCAACTGTGCCGCATCACGTTCCCCTACCTTGGAATCCAGCAGGCTATCCGACAGATCACTGATCGCAATCGTATCTTCTTCGTCTGCTTTTGTACTTGCAGTAAACAGTCTAAGACTCTTATTATCAATATTATAAACTCCTTTAAACTCCTTGCCGCTATTGATGGGCCATGTCATAGGATGTAAAGAAATATGCAGTTCCTTCTCAATTTCTTCCAACAGATCAAAACGGTTTTTTCCGTCACGGTCCATCTTATTGATGAAAACGATCACGGGTGTATCGCGCATACGGCAAACTTCCATCAGGCGGCGGGTTTGTGCCTCTACCCCGTTCACGCTGTCGATTACCAGAATAACGCTGTCCACAGCCGTAAGGGTACGATAGGTATCCTCTGCAAAATCCTTGTGACCGGGTGTGTCCAACAGGTTGATCAGGGTATCCTTATACTCAAAGGTCATTACCGATGTGGCCACCGAGATACCCCTTTGTCTTTCAATTTCCATGAAATCGCTGGTCGCATGTTTCTTGATCTTATTGCTTTTAACCGCACCGGCCACCTGGATGGCACCTCCAAAAAGAAGCAATTTCTCGGTTAACGTGGTCTTACCGGCATCCGGGTGGGAGATGATGGCAAATGTTTTGCGCCTGTTGATTTCTTTCTCAAATTTCATAACGGCGGCAAAGGTAAGGAGGGCAAATTTGAAAATTCGGTAATTTGAAAATGAAGGACCTCTCAATAGCCAATTCACCTATTTCTTAGACGTATTAACCTTGTGCTTTCTTCAAAAGCTTTCGTAACTTGAAGCCGGTATAGATATTGCCGGTTTTTAGTGATCGTAAAATTGTTTACCATGACTATCAGAAAGCTAACTCTTCCATTATTGCTGATCTTTTTTGTGATCTCAACAGATGCGCAAAATGTTCAGACTGATGGCAACAGCAAGAAACCCGATCTATCTAAGATGGCTTATGAAGATATCAAATGGGCCAAATCTGAGGGCAGCGCCTTCTGGTTTTATCATAAACCCTCACAGTATTTTTTTGATTCCAAGGAGTTTGAGACCATTTCACTGGAGAATGGCGATTTTATCGCTTTTATTTTCGGGATGGACAGGTATGTACTGCTACCGGACTATCTGAAAGCAGAAAAGAAAGTAGAGAAAGCGGTGGAGCCGATTGCCAACAGTAACTGTGTTTTTATCAGGATAAACCGAAGCAGGTTTTGGATCTATGATAAAGGCAGATATGTTGACCATCTTGAAAGTATAGGCTTCAACGCCACCTACCACCAATACGTTTACCGTTCCGTCACATCAGATAAACGTTATTTTATCAGTGAAAAGGATTTCCTGTACGGACCAATGTATACGGCGTTGGGTATTTTATCGGAATGATCTTCGTGAGTTGGCTCACGATTCACGTCTCACAATTCACGACTAATATATTACCGTCTTCGCCACCATCTTTCCCTCAGAAACCGTTACAATCCATAACTGGTTGTAAACACTTTCATCAAGGTCTTTGTAATTATTTTCCTTGATCAGCAGATTGGCCAGTGCAGGCGTGGTATTGGAATGACCGGC
The DNA here is from genome assembly GCA_040388475.1 of Bacteroidota bacterium. Taxonomy (GTDB): domain Bacteria; phylum Bacteroidota; class Bacteroidia; order Chitinophagales; family Chitinophagaceae; genus Sediminibacterium. Next base: position 124,951 of record JAZKBT010000013.1, read on the forward strand.
AACGATAATCGTTTTTCCTTTCTCCTGCAACAGTTGCTCAGCAAAAGCGGCAAGGTTACGCGGGTCGTATAGCTTTACCTCTTTATTGAATTTAACAGCCAAAGGCGCAACGGTTGACCTGGTGCGGGTGTAATTGGTAGAATAAATGATGTCGGGTGTATACTCTTTTAAAACCGCCAATAGTTTCTGCGCCCTTAGTTCCCCTTCTTTAGACAAAGGCGGATCGGCCCTCATTGCTGAAGAGCCTGCCACACTGGTATCTTTTTCTGCATGACGCAACAATATATAGGTACTTGTTTGCGCTTTCACACCCGGCATGGCTATCGCGAAGCAAACAGCCAGCACAACAAAGGAAAATATTTTTTTCATGACCCTGATTTTTTATGAAGATAATGATAGCTGCCACTAATTTGACACCGGCCATACAATTACTTTAAAAGATATAGCAATTCATTCACACCTGCTTTCCTTACCGCCTTTTATATTTGAACCCTATTCTATTGGGTTTATTTTGACAATCTAACAGCAACAAACATGAAAAAAATCATTACACTTCTTTTAATAACGTCTACCCTTGCTGTTTCTACTGAGGCACAGGGACTGAAAGGACTGATCAATAAAGCCAAAGATGCGGTGAGCGGGAAAACAGGCAGCCCTTTAAGTACGGATGAGATCGTATCAGGTTTAAAAGAAGCATTGGCCCAGGGATCACAAAAAGGTTCTAACACCCTTTCTCAGGTGGATGGCTTTTTTGCCAATGCCGCTCTCAAAATATTACTTCCAGCCGAAGCGCAGAAAGTAGAAAACACTTTACGCAAAGTTGGCCTGGGCAAACAGGTGGATGATGCGATTCTCAGCATGAACCGTGCGGCTGAAGATGCCGCTAAAAGCGCTGCGCCTATTTTTATGAGTGCCATTAAACAAATGAGTTTCCAGGATGCGGTGGGTATTTTGAAAGGAGGCGATACAGCAGCAACGGGATACCTGAGAGGAAAAACAACCGGTGAACTCAATGCTGCTTTCAGGCCTGTAATCGAACAATCACTCGAAAAAGTAAATGCCACCAAATACTGGAACACATTAATTACATCATACAATAAGGTAAACATTCTCGGCGGACAAAAGATCAACCCCGATCTTTCGGCCTATGTTACCGACAAAGCATTGAACGGGATCTTTTACCAGGTAGCCTTGGAGGAGAAGAATATCAGGAAGGATCCTTTAGCCCGTGGCTCTGATATTTTGAAGAAAGTGTTTGGTACTACTAATTAGAGTTTGTGGTTTGTAGTTTGTGGTTTGTAGTTGTTGCCGATTAATAGTTAGTTCCGAATGTGGAAACCACAAACTACAAACCACAAACTTGCCGTTCTATCTAAAAACATCATCGTCTATACTATTCGTCTTATTCACAATAATCCTGATCTGCTGATCCAGTTCATTAGCGCTTTCTACGAGGTGGTCGAAGATCTCTAATTCGTTGATGGCACCGCTGATCTTTAAGATCTCTATTACTCCCAGGATATTGGCAAGCGGTTTACGTACTTCATGCGACTGGATAAAAGCGATCTCGCGCAGGACCTTGTTCTGCATTTTTATTTTTTCCTGCACCAGTATATCATCTGTAATATCCCTGTTGGTTCCGATCAGGCTGAGTATGCGTCCGCTTTCTGATTTTTTGATGATGGCATGCGATTCAATATAACGTATTCGGCCATCAGGTAATATGATCCTGTATACTGCCCCGTTGATCTCTTTCTTCATCGATAATAATTCATCAATGATCTTCACCATCATATCTGAATCATCGGGGTGGATTGCCGTGAAAAATATTTTGTAGAGACTCAGTCCGGTATCTTTTGGATAACCATATAATTCATACATCCTGTCGTCCCAGGCAACGCCATTGGTACTAAGATCGATCTCGAAGATGCCGATCTCGGCAGAGTCGGTTGCCAGTGTTAATCGCTGGAGTAATTCTTCCTGTTGTTTTAGGGTCTTCTTACGTTGTGTAATATCTGTTTCAATTGCCATAAAACCCAGATGTCTCCCGGTTTCATCCTGCAGCGGGTGACAATCTACTTCGAGCCATATGCGTTCGCCGTTCTTGGTGTAGCTCTGAAACTCTTCTTTATAGGGAAGTTTCTGCGCCAATGCCAGTCGTATACGTTGATACATGGTATCATCGGCATCGGGGCCAAGCAGGGAGTAGCCGACTTTTTTTCCCCGAACTTCATCCAGCGTATAACCACTGATACGGGTGTACCCTTCATTTACCCAGGTAATGTTTTCATCTGCATCCGTGATCATTACAGAATTGGTGGTATTATGAGCCACCAGTGCCAGGCGTTTTATTTCATCTTTGCTATTAGCAAGTGCGGCTTCTGTATTTTTTCTTCGGGTGATATCAAAGATGCAGCCATCTACATAACTCACTTTATCATGATCATCGTAAATGCCCTGTCCGCTTTCATATACCCATCGCATCTCGCCGTCCTTTTTTATGATGCGGTATTCTATTTCAAATTTTTCTTTTCCCGCCACTGCCCCACGGATCGTATTCCGCAATCTGTCCACATCATCAATATGTACGATACTGGAGTATCCATATACTTTGTCTTTCATGAAATATTCATGCGGGTACCCGGTCAGTTTTTCTATTTCATCGCTGAAGAATTCAAGTGAAAGCGCCTCATCCCCACGGCAACGATAGATGGCGCCGGGTATATGATTTACCAATGCCCTTAATTTTGCGGTATCAATTCCGGCATCCGGTTTATTTAATATATCATCTTCATCAGTATGCATAAGGGATACTGGTTAACGGGTATCAAACGCATAATACCTGCCCGTGTCATGTGGTATGCGGGGGGAATATGAATTTAATAAAAAAAGGCCGATAAACGGCCCTTTCTCTATTAAAATCAGCTTATGATTAAATATCGATCGCTTCGCCGTAAGCAGCGGCGGTAGCTTCTTTCAGTCCCTCACTCATAGTTGGGTGCGGGTGGCTTGAATTGAGGATCTCGTGTGCAGTAGTTTCCAGTTTACGTGCTACCACTGCTTCCACGATAAATTCGGTAACATTCATACCGATCATATGGCAACCAAGCAGTTCCCCATATTTTGCATCATAGATCACTTTTACAAAGCCTTCTAGAGCGCCGGCAGCGCTAGCCTTACCGCTGGCCATGAATGGGAACTTTCCGATCTTCAATTCATATCCTGCTTCTTTGGCCGCTTTCTCGGTATATCCTACACTTGCGATCTCGGGTGAGCAATAGGTACAACCCGGGATATTGTTATAATCCATCACATCTGGCAGATGGTTTATTTTCTTTTCATTGTATGCCATATGTTCTGCGGCATTAATACCTTCTTTCGAAGCTACGTGCGCCAAAGCCTGGCCGGGTGAACAATCGCCTATCGCATAAATGCCGGGAACAGAAGTTTGCTGGTATGCATCCACTACGATCTTTCCTTTCTCGGTTTTAATACCATTCTCTTCAAGGCCAATGTTCTCGATATTTGCTACTACACCCACTGCACTCAATACAATATCCGCTTCGAGTGTTACCACACTTCCATCCTGTTTTTTAACCTGTGCCTTTACACCGGTTCCACTGGTATCAACAGATTCAACAGAAGCATTTGTCATTACATCAATGCCTTGTTTTTTGAATTGTTTTTCCAGTTCTTTCGACACATCATCATCTTCTACCGGAACGATTTTCGGCAGGAACTCAACGATGGTTACTTTGCAACCCATGCTATTATAGAAATAACCAAACTCAACACCTATTGCGCCACTTCCTACAATGATCATGCTCTTCGGCTGCTCAGGCAATACCATTGCTTCGCGGTAGCCGATCACTTTTTTACCATCCTGTTTCAGGTTAGGTAACTCTTTGCTGCGTCCGCCTGTAGCGATCACGATATATTTTCCTTCTACTACCTGTTTATTGCCATCAGCACCGGTTACTTCAATCTGCCCTTTTGCCTTGATCTTTCCATAACCCATCACCACATCGATCTTGTTCTTCTTCATCAGGAACTGTACGCCCTTGCTCATCTTATCGGCCACACCACGGCTGCGTTTGATCACACCACCAAAATCGGCTGTAACGCCGGTGGCATTGATGCCATAATTGGCACTGTGCTTCATATAATCGTATACCTGTGCGCTCTTTAACAGGGCCTTGGTAGGGATACAGCCCCAGTTGAGGCAGATTCCACCTAAACTTTCTTTTTCAATGATCGCTACTTTAAATCCTAACTGGGATGCACGGATCGCTGCCGGATAACCTCCCGGGCCGCTTCCTAATACAATTACGTCGTATGCCATAAGTACTATAATTAATGATTGGAGATGAATACTATCTATTCCGCTTTCCGGCGGGATGCAAAAATACTTGGTAATGGGCAAATGGAAAAAAGAGAGTTGGAAGAGGACGGTTGTTAGGCATCAGGTATTAGCCGTTAGCCGCCAAAAAGCTAATGCCCACCGCCTAATAGCCAGCAGCGTCCTACTGTACTACATTCAGCTTCCCGCCTCCATCAGCATTTATTTCAATGCTGGCATTATCTGCAATATCAACAGTAGAGCAGGATACGATCACTGCTGCCAGTATCTTCTTAATGCCTGAAGTGCTAACCGTTAATTTATTAAAAGTAAAAGCAGGAATATTCTGATCGGCTGTGCCATTGAAGTCCACCTCGCTACCCGTCACATCATAGCTTCCGGCACCGGGGGTAAATACACCGGCTACCCCGATGGCGCCGGAAGTTAACAGTTTCCTGTCACCGCCTGTTCCATTCAGGTTATAATAATCAACAACGGCAATGTTTGTTAACCCGCTGCTGGTATAATTAACTGTTGAAGTACCAGGCGTGAATGTACCACCGTTGTTTACCAATGGTGTCCCGCTGCCGGCCAGATCAAGGGTAAACGAACTGAGATCGAATATGCTTGGGGAGTTCACCGTTAATACATGATCGATGGCGGTGGTGCCGGTCAATGTTTTGGTACTTGCCCCCGAAAAGTTCAGGTCATAAAAATTATAGTCAGGTACGGCCTGCGCTACGGTACCCGTTAAATTAACCGTACTTGTTCCGGGAATAAATGAGCCGCCTGTTCCTGTAATAGTGCCTCCAAGATTTAATACGCTGGTATTGCCATCCATTGTGCCGTCAGTTCTTGTAAAAGTGCCTGTGATTGTATGTGTTAAACCGGGACCAAGGTCTAAAGTACCTGCACCATTCAGCGTAAATGAACCCGCGGCCACATTCCCTGCCATGGTTGCTGTTCCGCTGCTTTTAGACATGATAAATAAACCGGTTGTTGTAAAATCACCTATCGATTGCGCTGCGGTGCCTGTAACAGTAACTGCACCCGTTGAGGATGTCCATGTTCCGCTATTAATGAAATTGCCATTAAATGTAAATGCATTGGCCCCGGTTGTAAGCGTTCCGCCGCTGTTGATGGTTAAAGGGATATTTACAGCAAAGATCTTGGCGACATTTACTGTAATAGTAGCGCCATTATCTATGATCACACCACCCGCTGCAATAAATGTGTTAGTCCATTCAGTACCTGCCGTCCTGTTTGTTGAAGCATAGCGCAGGGTCCCAAATGAAGGCACGGCAGAGGCAGTAGCGGTGCCTTCCAAAGAATATATATTGGTAACTGCGGTACTGGCATTGGTCTTTGTTCCGCTGTTTGAAAAAGTAAGGTCATAAAAAGTTTTTGTTCCCGTTGCGGATAATGTCTGGTTACCTGCCGCATTGAAATTTACAGTACCTGTTCCCGGAACAAATACACTGGCCGTTCCCTGCCACGCGGTGGTACTCACCACGCTTACATTGAGCGTAGTATTTGTTCCCCCGTTCAATGTACCGGCTGTTAATATCACTGTACTACTACAATTAATGACATTATCGGTGCCAAGATTCAGAATGCCTGTACCTGTCCCGCTTTTGGTGATCCCGGCGCAATTGATATCTCCGTTCACAGTTAACGTCCCGGAAGTTTTTGAACAGGTAAACCTTCCGGTAGTAACAAATCCGCCTATGTTTTGTGTAGCTTCTGTTCCGGTAACCGTTACGGCTGCTGAGCCAAAATCCGCATTGGCGCTGGTATTGTCATTAACAAAATCACCCGTTGCAAAGGTTATGATGGCGGCACCGGTAATATCTATCACCCCGGTAGCGGTGTTCGTGATCGTTCCGGTAGTTTGTAAAATGGTACCAGCTCCCATAGTAAGCGTACCCGAATTAGTGAAGCTTCCGGTAGTGATATTTATCTGGCCAGTAGTTAATGTAATTGAGCCTGCATTGGTTAAGGGACCCGCCCCTGTCATAGCAACTCTTCCCGAACTTAAATTAATTGATCCATTATTAATGGCGGTGCCTGTGCTTGCCTGTATAGTTCCAGTAGTTCCGGTTATGCTTCCGTTATTTGTCCAGCTACCCGCTACAGTAAAGGTCCGGGTATTGATCCCCAATATTCCCCCAAGGTTTACAGTTAATGGAGAACTGGTTGTCAAAGTAAAGTTTCCTCCAATGGTCATAGTACCCCCTGAACGGATCGTAACCTGGCCAACGGTTCGGGTACCATTCAATGTTACATTATGCCCGTTACGGATCACATACAGATCAGCTGTTCCAACCGAGGCCGCATTACCATTTCCAACGGTATCGGCGGTCCATGTGGAAACAAGACTAAAATTTGTGGAAGCTTTGGAATAGTAAGTTGCGGCATTGGCAGGGAAGTAAGCCGATAATAGAAATATTACTAGCGATACGACTGTTAACAACCCTTTTTTTGAGTGGGGAGTATTTTTTAAAAACAGCTTATCCATTGGATCGACTATTAAGACGATAAAAAAAAATTGTAGGAAATTGGATAAGAAAATCCCTAGTGAGTAAAGCAGGGTACATCATTCTATTATGCAAGTAGCAACTCACACATTAGAATTACATTAGAATGATATTAGAACAGGATTAGAATCGTATTATTACACCAGATCATTCATAGGAATATCATGACCATCCTTATCGCAGAAGATGAAAAGAAGATCGCCGACTCACTTAAGAAGGGCCTGGAAGAACTGGATTATGAGGTAACGGTAGCTTATGACGGGAAAATTGCTGAGAAATTATTTGACCAGCAATCATTCGACCTGGTTATTCTTGATATCAATCTTCCCGGCATAAATGGATTTGAATTATGTGTGAGGATCAGGCAGAAAAACAAGTCCATTCCTATATTAATACTCACAACCTTTGGCTCCATTTCAGATAAACTGGAAGGTTTTGATGCAGGCGCAGATGATTACATGGTAAAACCGTTTTCTTTTGCAGAACTGGTTGTCCGTGTCAGGGCCCTGTTAAAACGAAGCACAAACGAAAATGTACCTGTCGGTAACATCTTACAGTTTGCAGACCTTGAAATGAACCTTGATACAAAAGGCGTAAGCCGCTCAGGAAAAATTATTCCGCTTACAGCAAAAGAATTTCAGTTGCTTGAATACCTGATGCGAAATAAAAAAAGAGTGGTGAGCCGTTCCGAGATAGGCGAAAATGTATGGAACATAGACTTTGATACCAATACAAATACCATAGAAGTATATATCAATTACCTGCGAAAAAAAATTGACAGGGACTTCCCGGTTAAATTGATCCATACACAAGTGGGATTTGGTTATATTATGAAAGAAAATGAATCCTGATGAAAGTCCGCTATAAGATCACGCTTGCATTCGTTTTGTTAACCGTTATTTTACTGGCAGCATTATGCAGCCTGACCTATTATATCACTGCCGATCAAAAGAAAACAGAGTTCGACAGGCGGCTGCTGAACAGAACAGAAACCATTGCATCCTTATTATCAAAACTACCCAGCAATGGATACCAGGTTCTTTCCAAACTTGACAGTTCTACTACCAATCTTTTCGCAGCCGTAACCCTTCATGTTTACGATAGTACCAACCGAAATATTTATCAATTTTCAAAACATTCAGTTGATAGTTTTGATATAGATCCAAAGATCATTGAAGAAGCAAGAAGAAAAAATGTCGTTCAAACTTCAATGGGAAAAAGGGATATTGTTGCAGTATATTACAAAAAGAACCAGGTTCCTATTGTTGTAGTGATCTCGGCAATTGATGAATATGGAAGAAAAGATTTAAACGACCTTGGTATCAGTCTTTTGATCGCTTTTTTTGCCGGTATCATCTTATCGCTTTTAGCGGGCTGGTTATTCAGCAGGCGGTTACTTGGGCCGGTTGAAAAGATCGCAACAACTGTTAACACGATCTCGGCAACCAATATAGAGGCCCGTCTTCCCGAATCAGGGATCAATGATGAATGGAACAAACTTGCCGTTACATTCAACAATCTTCTGCAACGTCTACAGGATTCTTTCGAATTGCAGGGCCGTTTTATTTCCAATGCTTCACACGAAATGTCTACGCCTTTAACCGCTGTCAGTAACCAGATTGATGTTACACTTCAGAAAAACAGGTCAAATGAAGAATATCTCAACGTTCTCCATTCCGTACGGGCCGATGTTGAGCATATGAGCGCGCTTACACAACAACTGCTTAATATAGCACGCACTGCCCGCGGCGGTATGCTGAGCACAGAATCGATAAGAGTGGATGAAGTCATCATGGAGTTACCGGCTTTACTCAGGAAAATATCACCGGATCATACCGCTTTATTATTTTTTGACAACCTGCCCGAAAATGAAAAACTGTGTACGGTAAATGGCAATTATGAATTGTTATTGTCGGCCTTCAGGAATATTGCAGAGAATGGTTGCAAGTATGCGCCTGATAAAACAGTACATATTTCCTTATCGTTTGTGGATACGCGTATTATTGTCCAGTTCAGCAACCACTTTGAATCATTGCAACCGGATGAAGTAGAAAAAATATTTCAGCCTTTCCAGCGTGGCAGTAATGCTGTAAAGGAACCAGGATATGGCCTGGGTCTTTCTTTAACACGACGCATCATATTGCTCCACAAAGGTGAGATCAAAGCAGAAGTTATGGATAAAGACAAACTCCTGATCTCTGTGATCCTGCCCTCCTCCTTTTCCGGTGTTCAGAAATGATCTATTGATCGTGACCGACGATCCGCCGGGAATTTCCGAAAAAGCATGACAGGCCCTTATCATAGATACTTTGTTATAAAATAAAAAGCACCGTACTAAACTGTACAGTGCTTCTTTTGTGATCCCGCTGGGACTCGGACCCAGGACCCATACATTAAAAGTGTATTGCTCTACCAACTGAGCTACGGAATCGAACCTTTTTCCTTCAAAAAAAAGAGATACCCTTTTTTCTTTGGGAGTGCAAAAATAGGGTAATTAGAAAACCAGCCAAATTTTTATAAAAGTATTTTATCGTATTTACCCACACTCAGTCAATAACTGACGTGTTTACTGCCTATTTTTGCTGTAAATAATACCTTATACTATGCCCATATTCCAAAATAAAGTAGTGGTAGTAACCGGTGGTTCGGAAGGAATTGGCAAAGCTTTGGTAGATGCTTTCCTGCATGCAGGGGCCAAAGTGGCCACATGTGGCCGTAATTACGATAAATTATATCATCTCCAATCTTCACACCCGGCAAAGCCTTTATTGGTACATACAGCCGATGTAGCCAAAGAAACTGATTGCAGAAATTTTATAGATGCCGTGATCAAAGAATTCGGCACCATAGATATACTGATCAACAATGCAGGCATCTCTATGCGCGCCACTTTTGCGGAAGCGGAGCTGGATACGATCCGGAAAGTAATGGACATCAATTTCTGGGGAACTGTTTATTGCACCAAGTTCGCATTACCCTATATCACCAGCAACCAGGGTACGATCGTTGGTGTTTCTTCTATTGCAGGTTATAGAGGACTTCCGGGAAGAAGCGGTTATTCAGCCTCAAAGTTTGCTGTAAACGGATGGCTCGAGTCTTTACGCACTGAATTACTGGAAAGTGGTACGAATGTAATGTGGGTCTGCCCCGGCTTCACCACTTCCAACATACGTAATGTGGCACTGAACAGCAAAGGAAACTCACAGGGAGAATCGCCTATGGATGAAGGCAAAATGATGAGTGCAGAAGAATGCGCCGGGCATATCCTGGATGCCATCGAAAAAAGAAAAAGAACACTCGTACTTACATTCACAGGCAAGCGCACTGTTTTTATGAACCGTTTTTTTCCGTCATTAGCCGATAAACTGGTAAGGAAATTTTTCTTTAAAAACGGCGAGTTGGTGAAATAACTGCCTGCTTCAAACGTTTACACTTCACGATGCCAATTCTAACGTTGACAACAGATATAGGCCAGCGGGATTATATTACCGGTGCTATCAAAGGGCAGTTTCTGAGCCTGTTGCCGTCATTGGCTATTGCAGACATCACTCATTATCTTTCACAAACCAATTTTCCGCAGGCCGCATATACCTGTAACAATGCTTTCAAATTTTATCCCGCAGGTACTTTTCATGTGGTGATCGTAAACCTTTTTGAATCGCCGGTTAAACACATATTGATCGCAAGACACAATGATCAGTTTATCATTTGTCCCGATAACGGCCTGCTCACCATGATCACCGGCAACAAACCCTGGGAACTGGTGGCAATCAAATTAGGCAAACAAAATACGCTGCTCGAGATCACACAATTGATTGCTGAAAAAGTGGCAGCCATTGTTGAAACAGGTAATTTATTATCCGGCGGTGACCCTGTTAACGATATTGAAGAGAAATATCCACTCCGCGCCACGCTCGGCCCCAACTGGATGGAGGGGCAGATCCTCTTCATTGATAATTTTGAAAATGTGGTGATCAATATCACCAAAGAAGAATTTATTGAACAACAGAACGGCCGAAAGTTCAAGATCGTTTTCAAAAGAAACGAAGTGATCGAAACCATCAGCGATAATTATACCGCTGTATCAGAATCAGAAAAACTCGCCTGGTTCAATTCTGCAGGATACCTCGAGATCGCTTTGCGTAATGGGAATATGGCCGGTTTGTTTGGCCTGCAGGGATTTAATGAGCAGATGCAGCAAACAGGTTCTGCTTCGGGGAATAAATGGTTTTACCAGACGGTAAGGATATTTTTTGAATGATGAATAAAGAGGTATCCCTAAAACCGCAACTCCACATAAAACACACTCCCCACTCCTTCTTCACTTTCTGCACGAATGGTTCCACCCATCTCTTCCACGATCTGACGACAGATAGAAAGACCCAGGCCAAAACTTTTTTCGCCTGCCGTTCCTGTCCGTTTCAATGAACTGGAGCCTTCGAAGATATGTTCCAGTAATGATCCAGGCATCCCGATACCCTGGTCGCGCACTGCTATCTGTATTCCTTCTTTATCTGCCCTGAGTGATAATACTATATCCTTTCCTTCCGGGCTAAACTTGATGGCATTCACCAGCAGGTTGTTCACCACTCTTTCTAACTGGCCCGGATGTATCATCATAGTTACCTGGCTAACGGGTAATTGCAATTCAATATGCTGTTTTTTTTCTGCCGCCTTGTACTGTACAAGGTTTACCACGTTATGAAGTAATCCCCCAATATCAACTTTTGTTTTGGTTGTATCGGTTACATCTGCATAGCCGGTATTCATTAATTCCTGTATCAACCCGATTGAACTGACAGATGCAGAAGAGATCGCTTCCACAATGGCCATGCTTCTTTCATTTACCATGTTCCCCTCGATCATCATATTGCTGAGCGTTACAATACCGCCGATCGGGTTTCGCAGATCATGCGCTACCACGCGCAGGATCCTGTCTTTTTCAAGATTGGCATTTTCCAGTTTCTTCAAAGCGAGTTCAAGGGATTGTCTTCTGCCCGAGATCTCTGCATTTAATTCTGTAAGCCTTCGTACATTCTTTTTACTGGATCGATACATGGTATAGATCAGCACAAGTATGATAATGATAAGTACCGCTAGTCCCACCAATACCAGCAGGTAGGTTTTATTCAGCTGGTTATCTTTCTGCAATAAAGCGATCTCGAACTGTTGCTGTTTGTCTTTTAATTCTTTACTGATATCGGTCTGCAGCATTTGTTTTTGCTGTTCAGTCGCTGAATCTTTTTTATGGATATAACTTGCCAGGTAGGGAAACGCTTTCGCGGGTTCATTGTTTTTCTCATAATAGGCATACATTAACCGCTCATACTCCGTTTGAATATCTTTTGCCGCTGCCGTATCGAGACATCTCCGCAAACGCTGCAGTGTTTCATTAAGCGGGCCCAACATGTTTTTCGACACGTAAATCTCCGAAAGCTGCACCATACATAATTGCATATCATGCAGGTCATGACCCGGCCCTTCATTGAGTTTGATCGCACGTTTATATAAAGCAATGGCTGAATCGGTATTGCCCTTTCCTAAAAATACCTTTGCCATATTACCTGCTATCACGCCTTTGGCTGATGTGTATCGTGCCAGGCTGTTGATGCTGTCTACCGCCATGCTGTACGGATTTTGAACAACAAGATCCATGGCCTGTTGATAGTAATACATGGCACTATCGTACTTTTCTATTTTCGTATAACAGAGCCCGATATTATCCAGTACTTCCTGTTTTTTATTGTTCCGGTAGGCAATATTTTTTTCGCAGGAATCGATAAACTGTAAGGATTCTGTAAAGTATTTAGCGGAGTTGGCAAACTGCTGCTGTCTGTAAAGTATCATCCCAATGCTGTATGGCACATGCATTTTACGGCAAACCTCGGGGTATTGCCTGGCAAGCTGGATGGCTTTAAAAAAATCTTCGTAAGAAGATGCATATTTTTTGAGGTTAAACTGTGCATCTCCACGGCTCATAAAGAGACCTGACAACCGGTCCAACAGCTGCGGATCGTTTTTATAATCCTGTAAAAGTGCTATTGCTGAATCAAGATATTTAAGTTGCTCATAGGTATTACTATAGATAGCGTTTATATAAGCATGCGTTTCAAAGTAAACTACCCATTCAAATACCGTATGTTTTTGGCGACTGTAAAACGCAGAATCAACAAAATGAAGAGCCTTCGTATATTGCCCGCTTTCATATTCATTGCCCCGGGGTGTTAACAAACTATCGGCTTCGGCAAGTGAGCCTATGGGTAAAGAAGAACGGTTAGTGCACGACACTGCAAACAAACAGGTAATGCATGCTGTCAGCATACCCAGACTGTAGATATTCGTTCTTTTCATGAAGGCTGAGCCCTAAGATAAAGAGGAACCGTGATATCCGGAAATAGAACCTGCAGAATCATTTACAACCAATTGTCATACCAGTTTCTTGATGATCGCTTTTACATGATCATCAATCTCGGCATCACTCATCCGCCGGCCGTTGATCTCGGAAGTGGCGGAACCCTGCCAGATCGTCTTATCTGTTTTAGCGTCAATGATCGTAAGCGTGATCGTTCCTTCATTTACAGTTTGTACTGAATTGTTGTATCCCAGCAAAGTAGAAGGATAATAGATAGGCACATACCCTCTGCGGTACGGACTGTAATACCATCGGGTCATTGGAGTTGAATAAACAGGATCACTCACGTTTACGTTTTCGCGTTGCACATTCATATCATATACCACATACACATCCGCTACAGCCGGTCTCACCTGCCGCCAGCCTGTTGCAGCAAAATTCCTGTCGAAACTTGTTTTGATCGTATTCTTTACCAGGTCATTTGCACGGCCGGATCTCTGGCTTCCCAGGCTATCTCTTTGTGCACGCACCCAGGTATAATTTCTCACTTTACTGATATCATATGATTCGTCTTTGCTTACATATGTTCTGGGGCCGCATCCTGCCAGGATGAACAAAACCGCCAGGGCTGTTAACAACCCGTTTATCTTTTTCATAACGCATGATTTTCTACAAATATTTGTTCAATCTATGTGCCATGCCGGATGTGGTGTAAAGAGATTTTTTTTCTACAAATAAGATTTAACAGTGTATTAAGCGGTTGAAAAAATCCGCAATTTAAATGACCTGGGGCCGGGCATTTGTTTACTCAAATCCATATTTCACTTCTTCCCAGAAAGCGTCCAAAGAGATAATTCCGGGCTTGAGGAATGAGATAATCTGCGGCCAGTCGGTTTCCTTTAAAACATTTACATGATCTGATCTTTGATAGATCCTTCCGATGGTCCGGCCATTCATATCCTGCGCATTTTTCTCCCATACCCATTCTTCACCGGATAAAGTATGTAACAATGTTTTGAACTTCAGAAACTGCTCATATTGTACCCCGCGGATCTCCTCTGACGGATGTGCGATCTCAATGGCAACAGAAGCATGATCTTTTTCTGCAGCCATCCTGAAATAAATATGTTGAATCCCTGTTTTATAATTAACCCAGCTATTTTTTTCACCCCCCGCGAAAGGAACAGGTTTCATGTACTGGCCAAAATTTGTCCAGAAAGACTGTTTGATATGTGTCGTTTCCTGCCTGCTGTACATTACAAAAAAATTAGTGGGTATGTGATGGTGATCCTCAGCTACAATAAAACACCGATCCAGGCGTTTATAATAGCACGTGATGTGCTTACTAACCCATCGAATTAAAAAGGTCCCCGCCAACTAACGGGGATCTTTGTTTTGGACCATCGTCCATGGTTATGGTCTATGAACTTCTTCAAATATCCCCGTTGTCCGGTTCTTCTTTACATTATCGTGCGAAAAATATTTACCGTTCATGGCCACGTAAACACCTGCAGGTAAAGATTGCGCAAAAGCCAATGCACTGCCAAGATTAAACAGGCCATCTGAGCTACCGAATTTAATCGGGATCATAGCGCCCGTTAAAACAATCGTTTTGTCGGTAACATGTTGCGCAATCGCTTCAGCTGTTACAGACATGGTATCTGTTCCATGCGTAATAACAATGCGTTCTTCAGCGCAGTCGATACAATTCCGGATGATGCATTCACGGTCATCCTGTGTCATATCCAGGCTGTCTTTCATCATAAGTGTTTTTATCTCAACAGCTACCTGGCTTCTTCCTTTTGAAAGCAATTCTTCCATATGGGTATCCTTAAAGAATAAATTGCCGGTAAGAAGGTCGTATTCCTTGTCAAAGGTTCCCCCTGTAATAAAAATCCGAATGGCCATATAGAGAAGTTTCCGTAAAGGTAAGTTGGATCATACAGAACAAAATATTTTGTAATCCCATAGGTATTATACCGGGGCGGCATACCCTTTTACGGATTCATTTCAGCAATTTTCCTATCAAAAAAAGATGGTCTTCCTGGATTGATCCGGAGGGAAATAAGATCATTGATCGAGGATAATATCTCCAATATCAACAATAGTGCCGCTGACCACATTGATATCAGGTTTGGTAGTTACTTTATAAGGCCTCAATCCTTCTGCAATTACCCGATACTTTCCACCCTTGAGTTTCTTTATTTCAAAAGCACCATTCTGAACAATAGCTGAACTGGTATCGTCATTAGAAACCGCCCATACATGCAGGGCCGCATTATAAGGAACCACATGACCTTTAATCGCTGCGCCTGTATCCTGCCGCACAAAAGCAAACAAAACGATTATTAGCAGAAAGGCACTTATCATGCCCCATTGGTTCTTTTCCATGCAAACTCCAACAAAAAAATTGTGCCAGAAAGCGTTAGACGGCTTCACAGTTTTGGTTACATTCGGTTAACGCAAATAATCACTTCGCATGTCATTTACAAACAAAGTTGCCATTGTTACTGGCGCCGGGCAAGGCATCGGTTTTGAGATAGGTAAAAGACTAGCACTCCAGGGAGCAAAAGTGGTGTTGAATGATATTGACCAGGCGCTGGCAGAAAAAGCTGCAAAAAATATCAATACAATCGCAAATGGAAATTGCCTGGCCCTCCCCGGTGATTCGAGCGATACGGCATATATTCAGCAACTCGTTAAAACAACTGTAGAAAATTTCGGTCACCTTGATATCGTAATTGCCAATGCAGGTATTACTTTATTCGGCGATTTTCTTACCTACCAGCCGGAAGCATTTGCCAGGGTAATGCAGGTAAATTTGTCCGGTAGTTTTTTTCTTGCGCAGGCGGCTGCAAAACAAATGATCGAACAGGGTGCCGGCGGTACTGTTTTATTCACCTCATCAGTCACCGGCCACCAGGCACATAAAAACCTGGCCGCTTACAGTATGAGCAAAGCTGCACTCGAAATGCTGGCGAAAAACCTGGTAATAGAATTATCTGCCCACAAGATCACTGTAAATACCATCGCACCCGGCGCTACCCTTACAGAAAGAACACTTGATGATGCAGGATATGCAGCAACCTGGTCTAAACTAACACCAATGGGGCGCCCGGCAACCGTTGCCGATATTGCCGAAACCGCTTTATTCCTCGTTTCGGATAAAGCAAAGCATATTACCGGGCAGACATTGATCGTTGATGGCGGATGGACATCGGTGAGCCCATCGCCTTTTGAATAATGAATATCGGGCAAGGAATGCTGAATGTTGAAGTGCCATCATCGGGAAGATGACAGGTAAAATCGGTGAAACGGCATCTAACGCCTTCAAAATTCATCATTCCTTGCTCAAAATTCAATATTCAATTCCTAACTTTATAGACAACCCTAACTCATTCCGTTCCGTATCGCCCCAAACACATTAACCATTTTAAAAAAGTAACAATGAAAAAGAATTATTTCTACTTCGTTATGCTTTTGGCAGGCATTGCTCTGCTGGCGGCTACCAAACCTTTTAAAAGTTCTCCTTATGGATTGATAAAAGGTACGCCGGAGATCAAATCGATCGCTGCTTTATCTTTTGGTAAGGATGGCATTCTTTTCATCGGTGATTCAAAAAGTGCTTCTGTATTTGCAGTTGATACAAAAGATGCAAAGAACAACACCAATGCAACAGCGATCAACATTGCTGGTATCGACCAGAAGATAGCCGAGGCATTGGGTACACAAAAAGAAAATATCACGGTAATGGATATGGCAGTAAATCCATTGTCTAAAAAATTATATATCGCTGTTCAGGGTTCAGATGGTACACCAGCTGTTTTAAAAGTTGATGGAGATAAAATCGAATCATTGTCACTGAAAGATGTAAACTACTCAAGCATTGCACTCAATGATGTGGTTGCTGAAGATGCAAAGGATACCAGGGGTCGCCCATTGCGTGTATCTACCATTTCAGATCTTGGATTTGACAATGGTAAAGTACTGGTTAGCGGTTTATCCAATAAAGAGTTCAGCTCTACTTTACGCAGCATCCCTTTTCCTTTTACTGATAAACAGGACCAGGCTTCACTTGAAATGTATCATGGCGCACATGGCCAATATGAAACAACTTCTCCCATCAAAACCTTTACCACAGGAAAGATCAATGGCAAAGATTACCTGATCGCAAGTTATACCTGTACACCACTGGTATTATATCCATTGGATGAACTAAAATCAGGCATGCATGTAAAAGGAAGAACTGTTGCAGAAATGGGCAGCGGTAATACCCCTATCGATATGACCACCATTACAAAAGGCGGTGATACTTACCTCATCATGGGTAACACTGCAAGATCTGTTTCTGAAGTGAACTATAAAACCATCGCGGCTTTTGAAGGCACAATAACCCAGCCTATCAAAGGCACAGCAGGAACTGCTTTTACACTTCTTCCCAACCTGGACAAGGTAATGCAGATGGATAAACTCGATAGTAAACAGGTAGTGATCATGCAGAGAAAAGCAAGTGGCTCTGTTGATCTGATGACTTCAGCCAACGATGCCCTTTAAGAAAAGAATACAATATACATTCAGCAGGTTATGCCGTTCGCGTAACCTGCTGTTTTTTGTGGTATTGCTATGCCTGTGTTGCAGCGACAGGGAAGAACAAATTGACTTCACGATTATATGGGAGAACAGTAAAGCCAAAGCGATCCGTTTCCCTTTACAATGGGCCAATGGTATTGCAAAAGATTCTGCAGCAAAATATATACAGATCCGCCTGTTAAATGATACGAATCAAACGCCTATCCTGGGTGATTATAAAATAAGCGATGCTGTTGTTTTTGAACCTTTGCTTCCTTTTTCACACGGCTCAACGTACACAATATTTGTACGTAACAAAAAAAAGGCGGAGTTTTCTGTTCTTGCGGCTGATACAAAAGATGCACCACGCATCATTGCTTCTTACCCGCAGCTGGATACGGTTCCCGAGAATCTTTTGAAGATCTATATTCAATTTTCACACCCGATGATGGAGAGTCGATCCGCCGGTTTCATTAAGCTTGTAAAAAACAGAACAGATACTTTACATGATGCGTTCCTGGATCTGCAACCTGAATTATGGAATGAAGACAGAACGGTTATCACCCTATGGCTCGACCCGGGCAGGATCAAACGCGACCTGCAGCCCAATTTAAAATTGGGTGCACCATTGCACCAGTCAGAAAAATACAAGTTCATTGTTTCAAAGCAATGGAAAGATACAGAGGGACGTGAACTGGAAAAAGATCATGTATGGTCGTTTGTAACAGGCGTTAGAGATAGTATATCACCTGATGTTACCAAATGGACAATGTATTTACCAAAAGCCGCTTCAAAAGAACCATTGCTCATTAACATGAATGAATCTTTAGATCATTTTTTATTGATGGAGAGTTTACAGGTAACTGATAAAAACGGGGTAGCAGTAAAAGGTTCGTTCAGTATTCCTGTTAACGACAACACCGCCAGCTTCACCCCTGCGGAACCATGGAACACAGGTAATTATTCAGTTCGTATTGCCTCTAAACTGGAGGATTTGTCAGGGAACAATCTCAACAGGCCTTTTGAAAGAGATCTTCTTAAAACAAAACAGCCCTCAACACAAACACATTACAATAAAAATTTCGTGATTGAAAAATAATGTTTTGCCGCGCCCTTCAGGGCGTGGATAACAGGAGTTCATTTTCTCACATCTACCGGGCTTTAGCCCTGAGTGTGAAACTCCGGGCTAAAGCCCGGTAGACAATTCATAAAGGATCATTAATTATCCACGCCCTGAAGGGCGCGGCAAAAAAGTTAAAATATGCGAATAGTAGCATCTCTTTTGTTTTTAGCATTCATCGGTTTTAGAACAGATATAACCCAACCGCTCAAAGATGATTATACACTTGTATGGTCAGATGAGTTCAATACCGATGGTGCCCCTGATCCCGCTAACTGGAATTATGAAAAAGGTTTTGTACGCAACCATGAACTCCAATACTACCAACCCGAGAATGCATGGTGCGAAAAAGGAAACTTAATTATTGAATCAAGAAAAGAAGATAAACCTAATCCTGGTTATGTAGAAGGCAGTACGGATTGGAGAAAAAACAGGCCTACCATTAATTATACTTCCACCTGCATGCGAACATCCGGATTAAAAACCTGGCAATACGGCCGTTTTGAAATGCGTGCACGCATTGATATCAGTGCAGGCATCTGGCCCGCATGGTGGACATTAGGCGTAAGCAAAGGATGGCCCGGCAATGGTGAGATAGATATCATGGAATATTATAGAGGAAAATTATTAGCGAATGTAGCCTGCCTCGGCCCCGACCATAAAGCAGAATGGTTCAGCAATACATTTCCAACAGATTCATTGGGCGGAACCAACTGGTCAAATAAATTTCATGTTTGGAAAATGGACTGGACAGAAGAATATATTGCCTTGTATCTGGATGATGTATTACTGAACAAAGTAAGCCTCGACAAATTAGTGAACAAGGATGGAAGCAATTTTAATCCTTTCAAACAACCACATTATATGCTATTGAATGTTGCGCTGGGCGGCGACAATGGCGGCAATGTAGAAAAAACTTCTTTCCCGAGAAGAATGGAAGTGGATTATGTGAGGGTGTACCAGAAAAAGTAAGCGATAAGAAGGTTCAAGAAACAAGAATCAAGAGTCAAGGTGACGGCCCTGTGTCTTGCTTCGTGACTCTTGTGTCTTGTTTCTTCTTACAAAAAACCCCGGCCACCAAAGCAGCCGGGGTAAGGAATCATTTTAATCCGCAGTTAAAAAAACGATCCCTAATAACCCGGGTTCTGTGTCAGGTTCGTGTTCACTTTCAGATCATTGAATGGTATCGGCATGATCCATCCTCTCTCAGAAGCCGTGATCGTACATTTGTCTGCACGTGAAGCACCGCCACTGGAACTGCATTCCGCACGTGCAATTATTTTTGTTGATCGCCTGATATCAAACCAGCGATGTCCTTCGCCTAGCAATTCAACTCTTCGCATTTGCAGGATCGCATTTAGTAATGCTGTACCGGTTTCTACACCTATCGACACGCCCCTGTTGGTACGTAGGTTATTCAGATCGGTAAGCGCTGTGATATCGCCTGTTCGTTGTTTTGCTTCTGCACGCATCAACATCATTTCACCGGCCCTATACACTTTAAAACTTCTTATGCCATTGTATTTCCAGCAAAGTGTTTTGGCAACACCACCTACGCCTGCCTGGTTGAACCTTGTTACGTTTGTATTTACATAGGCACCACCCATTGATTGTATTACAGCACTGGTAGCGGCTGTAATACGATAAGAAGCAGAAGTACCACTGGTGGCGCCTCCTGGCCTCAATGCATTATCCGATGGGATGGCCCAATATACTTCTGTTACAGGCGAAGCTTCTGTAGCAGCGGTGAACATAGCGGAGTATCCTGCTGAATTGGTAAGCGACCTGTTGTTCAGCGCAACGGTTGCATCAGCAATAACATCGCTGTACTGTCCTGCATAATAATTTACACGCGCGCGTATGGCATACACCACAGTACTGTCGATATAAGTACGCGCCGTATTATCTGTTGTATTTCCTCCGGCCCTGAAAGCAATTAATGAATTGGCAAGATCCGTCAGTATCAGGTCATAATCTTCTTTCACGGTTTTTCGTGTAGGGAAAGTAGTAAGCGCTGTTGCCGCATCAAAATCTGTTACATAAGGCACACCCAGTGAAGTGGAGTTGCGTCCGAAATCAACAGCGAAATAACGCATCAGGTCAAAATGAGCATGTGCCCGGATAGCGAGTACCTGCGCCCTGATCTGTTTTGCCTGTGCAGCATTCGCTCCTGTTTCAAACCGTGGCAGAAATTTCAAAACATTATTCACACGGGAAATGATCTCGTATGGCTGTGCGAATATGCCCTGTACAATACCATTATCAGCGGCATAGATCATTTCAGACATCGCGTTCCAGTTTCCCAAACTTTCCAATGCTTCTACATAATCATCACCCATCAGGTCGGGCAAACCACTCCATCCGCTGGGCGAACCTGAGTTGGAAGTATTGTTATAATAGTTAGCGCTTTGAAATCCGTCGTAACAGCCTCTCAATGCATTCTGTATATCGCCGAATGAAGTGAGCTCTGTTAACTGCGCTTCCGGTTTTGTATTCAATTCTTTTGAGCAGCCATTCATCAGAACGATGCTGCTTAGAAAGAGGGCTATGATAAAAATTTTATTTTTCATATCGTGGTTATTATGATTTTAAAAAGTAACATTCAGTCCAACACTTATTGTTTTCAACGCCGGGTATTGTGACCCACCAAGCGTTTCTCCATCACCACCATTGATGGAAGAGATCTCAGGATCCCATCCCTGCAAAGTGAACTTGGTGAAGAGGTTCTGTCCCTGTACATAAAACCTCGCTCCCTGTATACCCAGTTTACCCGCAACAGATTTTGGAAGTGAATAAGCAAGTGTTACGTTCCGTAATCTCCAGAAATCACCTTTCTCTAAGAAACGGGTAGTTGTTGACTGTGTAGCTTCATCAATACGTGGGAAATTGGTCACCTGTCCAGGAGTTGTCCATGCTGTTAAACCACTTTTTGCAAAACCTGATGTGGTGTACTGGTAGAACTCAACATTGAACCTTGCATTATTATAGATATAATTTCCTGCAGAAGCCATTAATTGTGCTGACAACTCAATGCCTTTGTAACTGAAAGTATTGGTAAGACCCGCGTTATGCGGTGCATCACTGGTTCCTAAGATCACAAGATCATTTGCATCATATATTTCTGTAATGGTCTTTCCATCCGCTTTGATGTATTGCGAGTTACCATTGGCAGGATTGACACCCGCATATTGCACGAGATAAAAACTATTGAATGGTTTTCCTTTCTGCAAAGCAAGACCCGATCCGTATAACTGCAGGTTCTGGTTATCCGGAAGATCAGTGATGGTATTCTTGTTATAAGAATAATTCAGGTCGAGGTTCCAGCGGAAATCTCTTGTATCAACTATTTTAAAACCCAGTGTTGCTTCAATACCCTTGTTCTCCATACTGCCACTATTCACTAACACAGTTCCGCCACCGCCACTGGTTGAAGGCACAAACGGCGCGATATACAATCCTTTGGTAAGGCCATTGTACACTTCCACGCTACCACGAATTCTGCTTTTAAACAATTCAAAATCAAGACCGATGTTTACGGTCCTTCTTGTTTCCCAGGTAAGGTCATTGTTTGCCAACCTGTTAACCTGTAATGTACCGCCACCGTTATAAGTGCCTCTTCCATACTGTTGCAGGTAAGGGAAATCACCGATACCGTTCTGGTTACCCACTGTTCCGTAACTCGCTTTCAGTTTCAGGAAATTGATCGTTTTCATGCTTTCAAAAAAAGATTCATCTGAAATGATCCATCCCGCCGCAACAGAACCATAGGTTGTCCACCTGTTTGATGCACTTAACCTTGAAGATCCATCGGTTCGCCCTGTAAGCGATAAAAAATACCTGTTTTTATACGAATAATCAGCGGTGGCGAAATAAGATGATAAGGCGCTATTATCAGGGAAACCGCCACCTACCACAGGAATATAACCATTGGCCGCTGTACCTGCCACCAATCCCGCTTCATTACGGAATGGCAGGAGCAGGCCATAACCTGTGTAATTAAAACTGCGTCCCTTTACATTTACAAACTCATTAAATACAGATACCGATAATGAGTGATCATTGGATTGGCCAAGGTTTGTTTTATAATTCAGGCTGTTGGTTATGGTATAACGGAAACGTCTGTCGAATGATCTTGCCACAGCACCTTCTGCTGAAACGGGGTTACCCAATGCACCATTTTGTAAGGCAGATTGTGTACCGAAATTTGAAATACCAAAACCTTCGATCTGTGAATAATCTCCACCGGCATTGATCCGGTAAGTAAGGTTATCGATCCATGGTAATTTAAGTTCCATAAAAACATTACCTGTAGCCTTCAGTTGCCAGCTCGTTCCTGCGTTTTCCTTTAACTGCTCAATAGGATTTAACCAGAAAGGGAACTGTATGGAATTGGTATAAGAACCATCTGCCTGGTAAGGTGCTTCATAAGGCAGGGCCCATATCACAGTATTCAAAGGAGAAGAGATACTTTGATCACCTTCTGATGTTCCCTGGAAAGAAGAGGTACCGCCTGAAAGGTTCACACCAAACTTCACATTTGATTCAGTGTGTGTGAGATTCAATCTTCCGGTAACACGTTTCAGGTTGGTATTGATCACCACACCTTCCTGGTTAAACATGGAAACAGAAGTATAAAAAGTTGTTTTTTCATTGCCGCCCGAAGCCGATAACTGGTGCGACGAAGTGTTTCCTTTCTGGAACACATAATCATCCCAGTTCACATTGGTCTTTCTGTATTCGGCCACCTCTGCAGGTGTAAATCCCCAGGGATTACCTGCGATATTTATTTCAAAATCCAGTTTTTCCTGTGTGTTCATCAGTTTTAACTGGTTCTCGGGTAAGAGGGATTGGCCATACTGGCCGTCATAGGAGAATTTCACCTTACCGCTTCTTCCTTTTTTGGTAGTGATCACGATCACACCATTGGCACCTCTTGAACCATAGATAGCGGTTGATGCGGCATCACGCAGTATCGTGAAGTTTTCAAAATCTGCAGAGTTCATTGTGCTGAAATCATTCGCTCGTACTTCCACACCGTCTACAATATATAGTGGCGCATTGGATCCGTTGATAGAACCTTTACCCCTGATCACCACATCAGCACTACGACCCGGCTGGCCCGAACCTGCTTTTACGTTTACACCCGGTGCCTGTCCCTGTAATAACTGGTCAAACGATGCGATAGGCTGTGCGCTGATTGTTGATGCGTTGATGGTGGACGCTGATCCAACATTTGCTCGTTTCTGTTTGGTAGCATATCCCGTTACAACCACTTCTTCAAGTGATTTCGTTTCAGCAGTCACCAATTTGATGTTTACAATATTATCAGCAGGTATTCTCGCCGTTTCGTCTGCATAACCCAGCATAGATATGGTAATACTGGTAGCAGTTGCAGGAATTTTTACAGAAAAACTACCATCCGTACCGGTAATTCCAAAAGTTTTGCCGTTGGATAATATGGTTGCGCCTGATAAAGGAGAGGCGTCTTTCGCGTCTGTTACTTTACCTGTAACAGTTTTGGTTTGAGCGTATCCATATCCTGCGAGGAATACACTCAATACAAACAAAAACAATAATCTTTTTTTCATTTGATTTGAATTTTAAATAGGAACAATCTGGGTTAAACATTATGACAATAAAATTTATCCTTATGTATTTTCTTTAACACTTCAATAAACCGAAGCGTGAAAAAAGCCCACTGAAGTATAAAAAGACGGGACTGAATTTGTAAGCTGCGTAAATTCAAAGATGTTCCATAGGAACATCTGGCAGGTAGGAAAAAAATACGGAGCAGTCTTCGTTCCGTAGGAACGTTTGGTGGTTGCATTTTGCACGAAACGTTCCTATGGAACGTGGCGATCATCTTTCATGATGGGTGACCCACCGATTGTTCCGATGGAACAATTCGTCTCAAAATCGTGGTCGCCCTACCACATGATTTCGGAAAATATTTAGGAATTGAGAAAGTTTTGAATTAGTGAGGCTGCCCGCAATGACGGCCGCGCGTTCAAACGGATTGACCAATAGAAAGATGTTACATCAAAAACTCAAAACATCTTCCGAAATCATGTGGTCAGGTGACCAACAATGACCTTACATTTTTTCGCCACAGAATACACAGATTAACACAGAAAAAATCTGTGACAATCTGTGTATTCTGTGGCAGTACTTTTACTTCGAAATAGTATAAGTAAAACTCCCCTCCTTCTTATGCGAAACATTCGTCAATAAGATTCGCGAAACTGTTTTATTGTTCCAGTTCGCCTTCAAGCCCTGCTCATGCGGTTCTGTGAGGGCCATTTTCTCTTTGGTTACTTTCCAATCAGCAGCATCATAGATTAATTGTATTTTCTGATTTTTTTCTGTGGTAAAAACGATTTTCCCTGGCGTATCAATATCCGTATCGCAAACGGTCATAAAGGTTTGTGTGAGTGTTGGATTAGCGGTCAATTGATAATTATCCTTTACCTGGATATTATTTTTCTGATGATCAACAATGATATTCCTGTTCCATGATCTGATACCTGCTTTCTCAGGATATGCTTTCTCAAGATTCATGGAGAAGGTAGTAAGCGAACTGGATGTATTGAATAAAACATTGGTTGCTTTCGCAGTGCCCACCGGCTCCTGCTCTACCCCATTCACCAATGGCACATTGTGATAAGGGGAAGTGTTATACCAGAGTGTATAGCGGTTGCGCGAAAAAGTAATGGCCATATATGTTCCTTTACCTGCATCAATAATAACGGGTGCTCCATCGGCGTAAATAATAAAATCACCTACATCATTATGGTTATGACTCTCAGCATTGTTACCGCCATGTGATGCGATAAAAAGATTGTTATTCGTTCTTGCTGTCATCAGCTCCACACTTGGCAGGTACATGCCTGGTAACTTGCTTTCATTCTGCGGGGCCGTTGCTACTTCAGCGGTTGCTGCCAGATTATACAATTGCCGGGGTTTAAAGAATGATTCAACTTTCGGTGCATTATCCTGTATATGATGATAGGCCCATGATCCGAAACGCATCATCTCCGGGTCTTTTACCGCTTTGCCAAAACGATAGATCCCTACCCCATCTGCTTTTATTTTTGGTGTTGCATCGGCCACATTCACAAAATATTCACCATCAATATGCGTCTGATAAATATAAGCGCCCAATTGTTTGATCAGCGGGTGACTGAATACGGTTACTTTCTGATTGGTCGCATCAGCCAACATCGTTAATCCGTCAAACAAAGCCAATCCTGCAGCGAACCAATAGGATGGTCCTTCATCGGTAGCGCCATCTTCACCAAGTCCATTGATATACAAATCAAGCAGACTCATGGATTGCACCATCAGCTTGGCTCTTCTTTCTTCATTCTTTTCAAGTAATAAAAAAGCGGTCATGCAATTGCTCACAACCCAGGGATCCCAGTTATTTACTTTCACGGTTCGTTTTCCATTTCCAAAATATCCGTAACGCGATACTTCATTCTCATAGCTGTTCATGATCTTTTTATTCACCTCGATCGAGATCCGTTCGCGGATCAATGGTGAAATGCTATCCAGTTTTGCGCCGGTAAAATAATCTGTTAAAGCAAGTACCGCAGCTGTTTCAGCGCCAAAAAGATCAACAGTCGGATCCGATACATCCGGCAAACCGCTTCCTTTTTTCTGCGACCCGATATGTGCGGTTACACCCCAGTAAGTTTCTTCACAAATATTCCATACTCCATTCACGATAGCATCTGTAAAACGTCTTTTGTTTTCCATTGACTCAGCCAATACCAGCGTAAACAAACGGTTCCTTTTATCGAAAGACAGTCTTTCATAATTCACACGATTACCATTACGTACATATTCAAGTGTAACAGATGCAGGAATGCTGGTAAAAGGTTTGTCTTTATACTCTTCGGCCTGTTTAATAATACTTTGACGCACACTATCCGGCACCTGCTTCGCCCATTCAGCAGGTTGTGAAGGAAATGGTTTCCATTTATTTTGCGGGATCAGGTATTGTTTGATATCTGCCAGGGAAAATGTTTTGGTAAGCAGGTCACGCTGAACAACCTGTGCCGATATCATCTGTATAAACAGCAGGCATAAAACAGTAGAGCAATATCTCTTCATGTGGCAATTGTTTGGATTAACAATTTACTGTATTCACAGGAGACTCAAAACTATGTTTGCATTATTTCGGTGTTCTTAAAAATCGGCCCACTCTTTTTCTCTGTTTTTCTCTTATTGACACATACGATTCACCAAATTCGGGATGACCTTTTTTTGTAGAATTTCAATAAGAGAAAAAGGGAAAAAGAGGGATTATCGTACTACCAAATTGATCGCTTTCCATAAAGTGAAAAGACTCGTAAGTGTTACCAACCCACCCACCGCAAAATACATGGTCTTTAAAGGAAGCTTTCCTACCAGGCGTGCAGCAATCGGTCCGGCGATCACACCGCCAATGATCAGTCCTAGTACATCGCTTACAGGAATATGTTTCAGCAGGATAAAGAAAGTAACGGCGCTTGCAAACACAACAAAGAATTCTGCAAGACAAACAGATCCAATTACATAACGGGGATTTTTTCTTTTGGAGATCAGTGTGCCTGTAACCAACGCACCCCATCCTCCACCTGCAAAAGCATCCATAAACCCACCGATGCCAGCGAGCCAGCCTGCTCTTTTCACTCTTTCATTAGTGGTTCTTTTGCGCAAAGCTTTCTTGATAATAAAATAACCAAGATAGCAGGTATATATAGACAAAGGTATCCGTACATAAGAAGAATATTTTTGACCGACAAAAGCCAAAGCAGCTCCCAATACCGCACCGATAATGCCCGGCACCACCAGTGTTTTAAATAATTTTTTATTAATGTTCCCAAAACGATGATGGCTATAACCCGATACACCGCTTGAAAACACACGCGCAGAATGTACCCGACTACTTACAACCGCCGGTGAAACACCTGTTGCCAGCAAAAAAGTAGTGGAGATGGTTCCGTAACCCATACCCATTGAACCATCAACCATCTGT
This sequence comes from Bacteroidota bacterium, assembly GCA_040388475.1. GTDB lineage: Bacteria > Bacteroidota > Bacteroidia > Chitinophagales > Chitinophagaceae > Sediminibacterium. The sequence continues at coordinate 152,890 of JAZKBT010000013.1, forward strand.
GCTAAAAATCCTGTAATTAGCATGATCAGGAAAGAAGAAACATCCACACGATCGGGGATGGTTTTGAGGGTTGCGAATAATTCTTCCGAAGGGAAAAAACTAAATACGGTACCACCAAGTATCATAAACACAAAAGCAAAGAGGCACCATTTTACTACCTGTTGCCATTTTTTTTCTTTTGGTTTCAGCAGATTAATATCCTGTAAAGAGACCTGTTTTGCGACCAATACTTTGGTTAGATCATTGAGCTGTTTTACTTTATCAGAAAAATCACCATTCAGTTGCTGCCTGATCTGCGCCATATCATTCAGCACATCATCCATCTCACCGGGAATGATCTCGTTCAACACTTCTTTTAAACGTTTGGCTACGGTTGGCGATTTACCATTGGTAGAGATGGCGATTTTAAGACTTCCTTTCTGTACAATAGAGCCCAGGTAAAAATCACAAAGCCCCGGCTTATCCGCTACATTAACCAAAAGCCCTTTTGCCTTCGCATCATTTCTGATTTCTTCACTCCAGGCCGGGTCGTTTACCGCAACGATCAATATATCTGTATGCTGAAGATCAGAGATGTCATACGGGCGTTGTTCAATCAGGAGGTTATCATGCTGCGCTGCAATTTCGCGTACCTGGTCACTGATGGACATCGCTACCAAACGGATACGGGTTGCCGGAGAATTAGACAATACGGCCTGTAATTTTTCCAACGCAACATTTCCTCCGCCGATGATCAGCACGCGAAGGTTTTCCAGTTTAAGAAATACCGGGAACAGTGGATTGGTATCCGTTCCCGGTTGTTTGTTCGTTGTATGTAAAAGCGGATCAGCCGTTTGCAAAATATTTTTTTAATGAATGATCATGGCCTGCAATATACCAAAAATTCTACTGTTTTAGTAGACTTATGTTTTTCAAAGGTCTTTATTGTGAAAATAAAATAAAGATACTGATACAATTAATTCACCAAGCCATCCAATGTAATCGCCACATAATACAAAGCGCCGATGGTTGGGCCTCCTGCATATTGGAGATGACGGTTGTTCAGCACGTTGGTTCCTCCGAGTTTAATAACCGATTTAAAAGCCGGTAAACGAAACGTAACCTGCGCATCAATATTATTGATCGCATTGATATCACCTGTTACCAACGGACTCTCCCACAAAAAGCCATCCTGCCATTTCCATACAATATTAAAGCCCAGGTCCTTTGTTACAGCACGGTTTCCAAAGGAAAGATTAGATGTCCACTTTGGCGTATTGAATCCTGTTACAAAAAGATCGGGTGAAGCATTTCCTTTGATATTGTTATAGTTTACATTGCCTGATACAGCATAGGTTTGATAAAACTGGTAAGTTAATCCCAAAGATGAGCCATAGGTAGTGTACTTATTTTTTGCATTGGTATATACACGGTACCGTTCCTGTCCTTTACTGGCCTCATTGCCGCCACCGGCAACGGTTGCATCCCTGTTCCTGTCAACCATCGCGACCACCGCGGCATCAGATCCGATCGTTTCCCCGATCGGTACATATACCTGCACCTGGCCGAGAAACCCATCATATACATTTGCATAGGCATCAAGATCGATGATGAGTTTATTATCAAATAAAACACTTTTATATCCTATTTCAAATGAATTAATTCCTTCAGGTGCACCGTCAGGTAAGTTGGCGGGTTGTAATAAATTCCTGTTTGCCAAAGCTGCTGCATCAGAATTACCTGCGGCTTTTACTGCGGCGTTAAAGATGGCAACAGAAGCCTGCGTATAACTGTTCTCGCGATAACCCAACCCTTCATTGATCACAGGCAGAATACCAACCCGCTTCACACGGCCATTGTTTACATAAGATAATGCTTCGAATAATGCAGGAAAACGATAACCTTGCTGGAACGTCACACGGATATTATGTTTTTCTGCGATCGTATATACTGCAGCTAAACGCGGCGTAAGTTTCGTGGTGAATTCCGGATTGTTATCCACCCGCAATGATCCATTCAGTTTCAACTTATCATCAAAGAAAGTTTTTGTTAACTGTGCAAAGCCACCAAATTTTTTATAGTAAGTGTTATTTCCAAAACTTCCATCTGTCAAAACAGTGTTCCTGTCTGCAATAGCACGGTTGAAATCAACGAAATTATTTCCATCGGGGATCAACTCATATACACGTGCATCCGCACCAAGCAAAAGATTAAAAACTTTTACATAAGGTGTAAGATCCCATTGTCCTTCTATATGGTACAAATTACTTTTCTGTACCAATGCCGCGCCGCCTGTTATGGGTGCGTTTGGTATGGCACTCGACCGGATATCCCAGTTATTGATTTTTGTGATAGAATCTTTTACAATATTGAATCTTTCGGTTCTTGGTTCTGCGCGTCCAAGATCAGCCTGCTGTCTTGCGTATTGAGTGGCCGCTGCGAGATTATCAGAAGTTAAACTACCACCATGTGTATTGGCATAATTCGCGAGTGCTGTTTTATATTTTGCACCCCATACATTGGCGCTGCCGCCTGTGTAAAGATCCAGGTTATCGGCCAATGGTTTTACATTATAGGAATTGCCGGTACTCTCTTTCGAGATATATGCTTTGATCGTAAAATTACTTCCCTTTAGTTCGAGTTGATGATTTTGTACAACCACGTCATCCAGTTTTACTTTATTACCGCGTTGAAAAACTCCATCCATTTTCCCGATACGATAAGAGTAAGTGAGTTCCGTGCCTGGAGTAAAACGGTAATGAAGCGCCGCATCAAATTTCAGGTTATCTACTTTCGGATCTACCAGGTCTTTTTCCCAGTAACCGGTTCTGGCAACAGTAAGTGTTTTGTTGGTTTGTCCATCAATGGTTAATCCTGTTATCGAAACAGTGTTACTGCCTGCCAGTGCATCATCTCCATATTTGTTCCAGCCATCAAATACAATATTATTCGTTCCATTTAAAGCAGGAAATGCGGGATTGGCAGTGATCTTGTTATTGGGATTTTGGTCTGTTCTTGTATCCGAGACCCAATCGATCCCGCTCATATAGCTGGCATTGATCTTGAAAGCAAATTTATCATTGAATGCTTTTGCATAACGGATAGCAGTTTCTGTTAAAATACCAGGTGCATGATCTTTTCCATCAACATGATTAATGCCTGCACGGTGAAACACACTCAACCCCTGTGAATTAAATGGGTTTTTGGTGATCAGGTTCGCTATGCCATTGATCGCATTCATGCCATATAAAGCAGAAGCGGCACCAGGTGTGATCTCGATACTTTGAATATCCAATTCCGTCGGACCGATCGCATTGCCCAATGGTACACCCAGGGTGGCAGCCTGCATATCAATACCATCCACCAATTGCATAAAACGAAAATTATTGGGGATGTTGAAACCACGTGTATTGGGTACTTTAAAAGTTAAAGAAGAAGTTGTTAACTGTACACCTTTTACATTTCCCAATGCATCATAAAAACTGGCTGCCGGTGTTTCTTTTAAAGCACGCAGATCCAGTTTCTCAATCGCCACAGGCGAGCGTAATAATTTTTCAGGTGTACGGCTTGCAGTTACCACTACCTCATTGGCAATATAAGTTTGTGTGGTCAGCTGGATCGTTAGATTACTGCTGGCATTTTTTACTTCTAATTCCTGCGAGGCAAACCCGACAGAACTTACCACCAGCGTAAAAGGTAATTTTTGGTTGATGATCAGCGAGAATTTACCGGTTGAATCCGTGGTAGTGCCCTTGGTTGTATTCTTAACAGATACACTTACGGATGTCAATCCTTCATGATTCTCCCCTACGATCTTCCCTGTAAGTATCAGCGCGCCGTTCAATTGTGCCTGTAAAATAAAAGGGATAAGAAATAATATGGATAGTGTTATTTTTTTCATTGATAAGAATTGATTGATTTTGGATCCCGGGCAAAACAATGCCTTGTCGCTTCCGCAACAAATGATTGAACTGCCGATCTCGGCAGGGTCTATAAAATTGGATAGAAATTAAATTCTACGATAAGACATACAGATCAACATCGTCTTTTAGAATTTACGATCATGGGGCTTGATTGATGATGGTTTACCGGTATAATAAATCTTTGAAAAACAAAGATATTATATTCCTACTAATTTAGTAGACTTTTAATAAACTATTTTTTTTCTCTGTGAAACTCCGTGTCTCTGTGGGTGAAAAAAAGACCGAAGCGAAGGCTTTACCACAGAGACACAGAGGCACAGAGTTTCACAGAGAATCTAAATGGTTACCCATTTTTGACGGAGAGAAAAATCGCCGAAAGTTTCGCTTGTTTGTTTTTGGGAAGAATAAATATTGAATAGACCATCAAGCGATTGCAGGATTTCTTCTTCCCCTATGTTTTCTTTATAGATCTTATTGAGCCGCTCGCCTATCCTATCACCACCGATATGCATATTGTATTTACCATAAGCGGTTCCCACAAAACCGATCTCTGCCGCATAGGAACGCGCGCAACCATTGGGACAACCGGTCATCCGGATAATGATCTCTTCCTCTGATAGGGAATACTTACCAAGCAGCAATTCAATTTTATCGATCAATGATGGCAGATAACGTTGTGCTTCTGCCAATGCCAACGGACAAGTGGGGAATGCTACACAGGCCATCGAATTCTTCCGGATAACAGAAGTGTTTTCTGTATGTCCATTGATACCGTATTCAGTAAGAATATCATCAATGGCATCTTTGGCACCAGGCAATACATCACTGATGATCACATTCTGGTTACAGGTGAAACGGAAATTGGCCTTTCCTGTTTTCGCAATAGCAAGCAGTGCAGATTTTAGTTTTGTATTTTGGTCATCTAGTATTCTGCCATTTTCTACAAATGCCGTATAATAGAACAGGCCGTCTGCATTTGTATCCCATCCAAAAAAATCTTTCCGGCTGTTAAATACAAATTCCTTGGCCGGTTCCAGTGAAAATCCGGTTCGTGTTTCAAGTTCTTTTACAAACCATTCCACACCATATTTATCAAGTGTGTATTTTAATCTTGCCAGTTTTCTATCTGCCCTGTTTCCATAGTCGCGTTGAATGGTTGCAATTTCGTAAACAGCTTTTAATGTTTTTTCTTCGCTGTCTGCAAACCCGATAACCGTGGCTAGTCTTGGATAAGTTTCCGGGTTACCATGTGTGCTCGATAATCCTCCGCCGATCGCAATATTAAAACCTTTCAATACATCATTTTCGATCACAGCGATCAGGCCGATATCATTGGCAAAAACATCTACATCGTTATTTGGCGGAATAGCAATAGCGATCTTGAACTTCCTGGGCAGGTAACGCTCCTGGTATAAGGGATCCTCTTCTTCTTTTTTATCAACCAGTATTTCCTCATCCAGCCAGATCTCATAGTAGGCTTTTGTTTTAGGCATCAACAACTGACTGATCTTATCTGCGTACCCAAACACTTCTTCGTGTATCGGTGATTGTTTGGGATGGGAACTGCATAACACATTGCGGTTAATATCTCCACAGGTGGCAATGGAATCCAGCTTTGCTTCACTGAATGCTTTGATAGTGGGTTTGATATCCGACTTGATAATACCATGCAACTGCAGTGTTTGCCGGGAAGTGATCTTGATCACACCCGTTGAATGCTCACCCGCAATATCATACACAGCGATCCATTGTTCGGGTGTTAAAAAACCACCAGGTAAACGGAGGCGGATCATAAACGAGTATAAGCGTTCTAATTTTTTTTCTGCCCGCTCTTCACGCCTGTCACGGTCATCCTGCTGGTACATGCCGTGGAATTTGATCACCGCCTGGTCATCTTCGCGGATGGCCCCGGTGAGTTCATCTTTCAAACTTTCTTTCAGCGTACCACGAAGGTGAACGCTTGCTTCCTTAATTTTTTCTATCGCTGATTTGTCTGACATATTGTTTTTCTTTGCGCCTTTGCTCCTTTCCGTCTTTGCGTGAAATTTGCCCGCAAATAGGTAAGCTCAAATTTTAATACACATCCTTTGAATATCTTCCTTCCTGTTTCATTTGCTCAAAATATTTCTTCGCATTCTCTTTGGTCAGCTCGCCATGCACTTCAAGTATAGAAAGTAATTCATTTTCCACATGTACACTCATCGGCGCTTTTTGTCCGCATACATATATGTAAGCACCCGACCGGATCCAGTCGAAGATCTCATCGCCTTTTTCTTTCATCCTGTCATAAACAAATATCTCTTCTGCCTGGTCCTTTGAAAATGCAAGTGATACTTTATTCAATACACCTGTCTGGTACCAATCCTGTATCTCTGTCTGGTATAAAAAATCAGAAACGAAATGTTCTTCACCAAAGAACAGCCAGTTTTTACCTTTTGCACCGGTTGCATCCCGTTCACTGATAAAAGATCGAAAAGCAGCGATACCTGTACCGGGACCGATCATCAATACGTTCTTATCAGGAGCAGGTAAACGGAAACGTTTATTCTTTTGTACAAAGAATTCGATGGTTTGATCAACAGATAACCCACCTAAATAATCAGAACATAATCCGGCTTTCGTCTCTTCATTTACTGCAAATACATCTTTTTCTACTGTTAAATGGATTTCACCATTATGAGCCGAAGGTGAAGAAGCGATCGTATAGATCCTTGGCGATTGCGCTGGTAATACCTGTAATACTTCTTCAAATTGTGCTGCATCTTTTACAGGATACAATTGCAGCAGATTTAGCAGGTCCATTTTTATTTCAGGGATATCCTGTTGTACAATCGAACTATATTTTTTTATGATCCGCTCATGGAGGTAAACGATGGCGAGTCTATTCTGTAATAAATCAGATACAGTATGATCTGCTTCTTTAAACCTGCTCTTCTTGTCATTGGAAATACCCGTGAGTTCTATTATTTGGTTCACCAGTGCCAAAGGATTCTGAGGCACAACACCTATAGAATCACCCGGCAAATAATCTACTTCATCTGCCAACAACTCAATATGCCAGGTTTCTTTTGAAGAACCGGTATCATGAAGGTTCACATGACCCACTACCGTTCCTGTATATATTTTTTTATTCGATTTTGCTTCGGCCTGTGGCTGGATCTTTATACCTGCAGGTTTTGCAACGGGTTGTTCATTGAGAGAACGCAACACTTCGCTGAACCATGCTTCCGCATCAGGTTCATAATCCACATCACATTTCCGGATAGGTACGATCCGTTTCGCACCCAGTTTTTCTAACTGTTCATCTACTTCCTCTCCTGTTTTACAGAACATAGGATAAGAAGTATCGCCAAGTGCCAGCACACTGAATCTTGTTTGATCGAGACGGAAACCATTCCGGTGTATATGATCATAAAATTTTTGTGCTGCAACCGGTGGTTCGCCATCGCCTTGCGTGCTGATCACCACAAAAAGGTTTTCTTCCCTGGTAATATCCGTTAAACGGTACTGATCAAGACTCGCCAGTTTAACCAACAGGTTATTCTTCTTTGCTTTGGCTGCCAGTTCTGTTGCCACGCGTTTTGAATTACCCGTTTCAGTTCCATAAACCAGTGTGATCTTTTGCGGAGAGGTGTTAACAGTAACGCTCTCAACAGCAACAGGAACTTCCTGCTTATGAATGATGGCAGAAATATATCCATTGATCCATACCAGTTCATCACGGTCGCTGCCATTTACAAGCTCCGATAATATCTGTTGTTTACGCCCGTCCAACATAACTATTGATTGATTCGTTTTGTACGATTGATTTTACACTGCTTGTGAGTGGTTTAAAATAATATTCTTTCAAATCACTTCCTTTGAACCACTGGAACTGCTCATGCAGCGCCACCACTTTTCCGACAATGATGAGTGATGGTGACAGAAAGGATTGTCCCTTTAATGTATCAGCATATTCATAGATCCCGGAAACATATACCTGCTGGTAAGTAGTAGTGGCTTGTTCAACGACTGCTAATTTTTTATCATCCCCGATTCTATGTTCTATTAATTTATCAACCAACTGGTCAATGGTTTCAGAGGACATATAAAACAGCAATGTATCATTCGTTGCCGCCAGTTCTTTCCAATATTCATCGCTTAACACAGTCGACTTATAATAAGTAAGAAAACGAACCGCTGTTGCGTGATCACGTGCCGTTAACGGAATGCCTGCATAGGCACCAGCACCGGATGCAGCTGTAATACCCGGTACGATCTCGTAAGGAATTTGATTGGCAACCAACGCTTCCAGTTCATCAAGTACATTGGAGAAAAAAGAGACATCGCCACCTTTTAAACGAACAACAAATTTTCCTTCGAGAGCAAACTGTACCAACAATTCATTAATCGTTTCCTGTGGTGTGGAGATCCCTCTCCTGCATTGTTTTCCTACCTCGATCACCTGTGCAGATGGTTTTACATAACGCCTGATCAATACTTTACTCACCAGCCTGTCGGTTAATACAACATCTGCCTGCTGCAAATAATTGACAGTCTTTACCGTAACCAGATCAGGATCACCGGGGCCTGCTCCTGCCAGTATTACTTTTCCTATGGATGTTATGTTGCTCATGTTATTTTATATTTTCGAATTAACGGATTGCGGATTATCGGATTCAATTCGCCAATCCCCAATCCGCTAATTCGCTAATGCCTACTGAATCATACACGCCCCCACAGTCACATTACTTGTTTCATCAATCAATATCGCTCCACCATTCACCCGCAGGTCGTTGTATGCGTCGAAAGGGATGGGCGAAGCTGTTTTGATAGTTGCCCGCACGATATCATTCAACCCAACCGTACCAGGAGCATACTCTTTCTGCAAGGAGTTCACATCTAATTTGTATTGGATCTCTTTTACAATACTTTTTACCACGCGACTGTTGATCTGAAGAAGATAACGGTTGCCTTCTGCCAATGGTTTATTGCCCATCCAGCATAAAAGCACTTCCAGTTCCTGTTCTGTTTTGGGAAGGTCACCGGATGATACGATCACATCACCTCTGCTCACATCAATATTGTCTTCGAGATGCAATACAATACTTTGCGGCGCGAACGCTTCGTCTATTTCTTTACCACCGATCTCAATGGCTTTAATTTTGCTTTGCAATCCTGATGGGAGAATAGTAACCTCATCTCCTTTACGATAGATCCCGCTGATGAGTTTACCCGCATATCCCCTGTAATCATGCAATGCATCTGTTTGCGGACGGATCACGTACTGCACTGGGAACCTTGCATGCGCGAGGTCGATATCCTGTTGTACTTCTACTGTTTCCAATAGATCCAGCAATGTATCACCTTCATACCAGGAAAGATTGTCCGAGCGGTCAACAATATTATCGCCATTTAGTGCGCTAACGGGCAGGTAAGCAACATTCTTCAAACCCAGTGAAACAGCCACTTCTGCAAAATCGATCACGATATTATTATAAGTGTCCTGCGAATAATCAACCATATCCATTTTATTAATGGCCACCACCACATGCGGAATATTCAGCAATGAAGCGATAATGGAATGCCTGCGTGTCTGCTCTATCACACCATGTCTTGCATCGACTAAAATAATAATGAGATTCGCGTTGGAAGCACCTGTTACCATATTCCTTGTGTACTGTATATGACCCGGTGCATCTGCAATGATGAACTTTCGTTTCGGTGTTGAAAAATACCTATACGCCACATCGATCGTAATACCCTGTTCACGTTCGGCGCGTAAACCATCTGTTAACAGGGCAAGATCAATATCTCCCTCTTCACGGTTCTTTGTCTGTCGCTCAATCGCCTCCAGCTGATCGATCATGATCGATTTGCTGTCATACAACAAACGCCCGATCAATGTGCTTTTGCCATCATCTACACTCCCCGCGGTTATAAATCTCAGTATATCCATTGTTTTTGTAAGTATTATTAAGTTATGGGTATTAATCAAAAGTTATAAGCGTGATTCGTCAATCGTGAGACGTGAGTAGCCGCTCACGATTGACGAATCACAACTCACGCTAAAAATATCCGCTCTTCTTCCTATCCTCCATCGCCGCTTCCGACACCTTATCATCAATTCTTGTTTCACCCCGCTCACTTGTTTTTGTGGCGATGATCTCGTTGATGATATCATCAATGGTTGATGCGGAAGATTCCACCGCAGCGGTACAGGTCATATCACCAACGGTTCTATAGCGAACTGTTCGTGTGCTGATCTTATCGGTATCTTCCAGTTGAATAAATTCAGATAGCGCTACCAGTTGTCCCTCGTGTTCCAGTACTTCGCGTTCATGTGCAAAATAAATAGAAGGCAAATCGATGTTTTCCCTGCGGATATAGTTCCAGATATCCAGTTCGGTCCAGTTGCTGATCGGGAACACGCGTACGTTCTCTCCTTTGTGGATCCTTCCGTTATAGGTGTTCCATAGTTCCGGTCTTTGCAGTTTGGGGTCCCATTGGCCGAATTCATCACGCACAGAAAAAATTCTTTCCTTCGCCCTTGCTTTTTCTTCATCGCGGCGTGCACCACCGATACAGCAATCGAATTTGAATTCGTTGATCGTATCTAAAAGCGTAAATGTTTGCAAAGCATTACGGCTCGCGAATTTTCCTTTGGGTTCAGCCAGATTTTGTTCACGGATGGTATCACCAACATTGCGTACAATTAATTTCTCTCCTGTTTTCTCCGCCAATGCATCACGGAAGTCGAGTGCTTCCTGGAAATTATGTCCGGTATCAATATGCACCAGTGGAAAGGGAAATTTTCCCGGTCTGAAAGCTTTCAGGGCAAGATGAACCAATGTGATCGAATCTTTACCACCACTAAAAAGCAATGCAGGTTTTTCAAATTGTCCCGCCACTTCGCGCATGATATGTATCGCTTCTGATTCCAACTGATCCAGATGATCTAACCTGTATTTCGACATCGTATACTATTTATCAATTTCGTTTATGATTGTTGTTTCTCATGAAGACCGCATTCCTTCTTGCTGTTATCCTCCCACCACCAGCGTCCCGCCCTGAAATCTTCTCCCTGCCTGATCGCGCGTGTACACGGCGCACAGCCGATACTTACAAATCCGCGATCGTGCAAAGGGTTATAGGGAATATTGTGCTGATCAATGTAAGCGCGAACCTCATCCGTTGTCCAGTATAATAAGGGATGGTATTTGATGATCTGGTTAACAGAATCCCATTCCAGTTGCTGCAGACCCTGCCGCACGGCAGAATGTTCGGCACGCAAACCTGTTATCCACACTGCATTTCCTGCCAATGCCCTTTTTAAAGGCTCCACTTTGCGGATATGGCAGCAGCTTTTGCGGTTCTCAACAGATTCATAAAAAGAATTGGGTCCATTCGCCTGCACAAAAAATTCCAGCTCTTCCTGGTTGGGATAATAGGCTTTAATATGTGTATGATAGCGTGTATTGGTACTGCTCCATACAGAATAGGTTTCCGCGAAGAGCCGGCCAGTATCCAATGTAAAAATGCTGATGGGAAGTTCCGATTGAATAATATCATGCGTGATTACCTGGTCCTCAAAACTGAAACTGCTCGAAAAAGTGATCTTACCCGGGAAAGCATTGTGCAATAGCTCCAACGCTTCTCCTGTGGAAAGTGAATCCAGTGCTGCCTGTAATTTTTGTATTTGTATTGAAGGTGCTTCCATGATGAGTGTATCAGTGTTGTAAAAGATGAGTGATGGCTACCAATAAGTAGTCGTTTAACAACAACACGTACAGTTTGGAAAAGAAAACTTATAAAGCACCATAACCTATCAGTCTACTGAAATGATAGGACAAATA
>JAZKBT010000014.1:0-80153 GCA_040388475.1 Bacteroidota bacterium
CCGTTTAAACCAGTTTGATCCGCGTCATCCGCGGGCTATTTGTTTTAATTCACAGCTTTACTCAAATCTATCTCCAGCTGAATAGCAAAAGTATTCTCCTCGATAATAATATTCATCTTATAACTTCCCGGGTATAAAAGATCCAGCCTTTTACGCATCTGGAGCAGCGTAGCAGTTTCGTAATTCAACAGGTTGGACGTTTCTACAGGTTTACTGTTCTTAACCTGTAACATGATACGGGTTCCATCTATCTGCATATGAAGATTGGTCCAGTGTTTATCCGTGATATTATCATTCACCTGTCTGAAATTGGTTTCTACAAAAGGAAAAAGTATAAAAGGAACTATACGCAATTCGTCAGGATCGCCTGTTTGTTCATACACGATAGTAATACGATCAGGGTTGGTGAGTCTCTCCAATTGAATAAAATCTTTGATTGCATCTATCTCATGCGCCAGCATGACCGTTGATTGGCTACACTCGTCTATCAGGTAGGTTAAAATGTTCTGAAGCTTTTCAAGCATTTCAGGAACTTTATTAGTAGGGGAGAAAGAATATGAATAGATCTTCTTTAATAATACCGGTAAAAAACTTGGCTGGATATAAGTGTCAATAAATTTTAACTCCCGGCTTATTTTTTCAGATTTGACTAAGTAGAGTTCCTGCTTTTTAATGTTCCACATTTTATAGAACTTGATGGATGTTGCAACACCTGTTAGCATCAACACACCATTCAATCCACGAAGCAGGTCGGTAACTGCAATGTATTTGATCTCCGGCAGGTTGAACCAGACCCTGAGCGGATTAATGATCCCCGAATAGAAATAACTGGAAACAGAAGCATCCAACAAAAGAAAAAGACCTACAAAAACGAAAAAACTCAGGTATTTCTCCTTCAGCAACATTTTAGGAATCAGAAAATAGATAACGGAGTAACAGAACAGGATATCAACAGAAAGAACTACCAGCATTTCAAGGATCGTATACCGGAGAAAAGCACCCTTGCCGATAAGGTTGTTGCCACTACGCATGCTCAGGCTGCTGATCGCAACAAAGTATATGATCCACCCAATCCAGAAAAGACTATGCCTGAGCAGGCGATAGCGGGGATTATTTGAATACACAAACGAATGCGTTGTCATACGATTTTTTTATCTCATGTGCGAAAACCTATGCGAAAATTAAATGATTTTAACAGGACTTGGCTCAATTATTAATTAAATACCCATTAATCTCGTTATATACTAACCAAAGTTCAAGCAGGGATATAGGATACAGGTTATTGCCTGTAATAAGGTATGGCAAGCATACGCGAAAGTGGTGTATTACAGGATCGGACTCTGCAGGCAAAAAAGAAAAAAAGCGGGCAAGAATACCCGCTCGGTATGTTGTTGTTTCCCTAAACTAAAACTGAATAACAACATGAGAAAATTGTACTGTAATATTTCATTTTTTCTTCAGCACTAAAAAATCTAAAACACCGAAGAATGAATTTGATGGGTTCAAGCCCTTTTATTTTTGATTGAGTTATTGAAAGTATTGAGAATGAATTATCCTTTATAAAATATTGTGTCTATCGTTCAGGCCGCATAAGCGTCCCGACCGATAGACACACCGATTTTGTTTATGAATTAGTTTCCCGCAGGACCTGCTGCCGGAGCCTGTACACGTTTGCTTTCATCTTCCAACCCTGTTTTTCTTTGGCGCGATGCTTTTACCTGGTTGCTTCCGAAACGGTAGGCGAAGTTTACTTTTAACTGCCTGCTTTCAAATACCACTTTGGTATGCAGTACCTGTCCGGCAAAATTACTTGTCAGGTCAGGGCGCAGGGTCTGAAACACATCACTTACACTTACTTTCACATTGCCTCTTCCCTGCATCACCACTTTCTGTATTCCCAGGTCCATGCTATACAGGGCTTTTGTTTTGAAAGTTCCCTGTTGTATACTTGGTGTGCTATAGAAGCCTGTTGCTTCACCTGTCCATCCTTTGCCCAGTTTAAAACTGTTCTGCATAGAATAATTGAAAGCAAATACATCGAGGTCTACTTTACGGCCTGTGCCGAAATCGGCTTTATAATGCGAGTAATATGAGCTTGCATTCATAAAAGCGTTCCACCATTTCACCTGCAATGGATAACTGATATTCAGGCTGAAGATATCCTGGGTAGCCAGGTTTTTCTGCGTAATGAAAGCTTTTGATCTTTCAGCCGTATCAATGATCTGTGTGAACACATCTTTTACATGGCTATAGTTCAGGCTCAGAACCAGCTTATATTTAATAACATTGCTGATACCAAAACTGTTGGTGTACTGCGGGGTGAGTTGTGTATTTCCTTTCATGTAAGTGTATTCATCCAGTTTGAACTCGAATGGATTCAGATTTTGATAAGCCGGCCTGTCTATACGGCGGCTATAAGTAAGCGTCCATTGTTTCATCGGGTTTTTATTGAAGGTAATTGCCGCACTCGGGAAGAAATCAGTATAGTTCCTGTTGAATGTGGAATCATATGAAATATAACTTCCTGATACATTCCTGAAACCTGAGGAATGACCCTTCGAGTGCGTATTCTCTACACGCAAACCAACCTGGAACATCCAGCCTTTCATTGGTTTATTGTAATTCACGTATACCGCATTGATATTTTCTTTGTAATTAAACAGGTTACTCTTCAAAGTGTCTTTTACCTTGCTTGACGTATATACATTGTAACGCTGGAAATCATTATCACTGGTTACATAAGAGATCTTACCACCGATTCCAAGTTTTCCTCCTTTGTAATTCTGTTCGTAATCCGTTTTAAACGAATAGATGCGGATATCATTTGGTGCCAGCATCTGGTAAATAAGCCTTGATGTTTCAACCGTACCTGTTGAATTATAATAATAGTTTGGCTGGTACTGATCACTCCTGATCGTGAAAGCGCCATAGTCGGCATCCATGTTCAGATCATGGCCGAGTGAATCACTGTATTTGTAATTGATATTGGTGTTGATATTGTTCCTTTTGAAATTATTATCCGTACCTGCGAAAAGGTATTTCACTGACGCCTGTGTTGGATTATAGGAAATAGGTGTAACGCTTGTGGAATGCATTTCACCATTTGAATAGGTTCCGTTCAGCAATACACCAAAAGTACTTTTCCTGTTCACAAAATAATCCATACCGGCTTTGAAATTGTGCGAAGTAGGCTCAGTAATAAAAGTTGTTTTCTGATCAAAAAGCGTATCCAGTACCACCCGGTTGATGTTGATGTTATTTACATTCTTGCCGGTGTTGAGGTTATAACTTGAGAAGAGATTCACTTTCTGATCGCGGTTATTCAACGAAAAGCCTGCGTTGTATTTTGAATAGGTACCCACATTATACCCTGCATTAACAGAACCATTCGTGCCAAGCGACTTGTTCTTTTTCAGTTTGATATTGATGATCCCTGCATTACCGGCCGCATCATACTTGGCGGAAGGGTTAGTGATCAATTCGATTGATTCGATCATCGCTGATGGGATGCTTTTCAGGTTCTCTGAAAGATCCTTCCCGCTCAACGGAGATGGTCGTCCGTCAATATAGATCTGCACCCCTGTCTTGCCGCTCATAGTGATATTGTCATCTTTATCGATCACAATACCTGGCGATTTGCGTAACAGGTCAAGTACATCACTTCCTGTTGCATTGATCGTACCTTCTACATTCACGATGGTCTTATCGGCTTTCACTTCTATCATTGGTTTCTGGCTCGTTACTACCACTGCCTGTAATTCCTTAGAAGCGGGGATGAGTTCCATAGCAGGAACTGCATAGCTGGTTTTGCCATCATAGTCAAACGCGGCAGTTACAGCAGGCGCATAACCAATATGCGCTACGCGTATACGGTAGCGGCCGGCCTTGATATTCTGGAAAATAAAATTGCCATCCTTATCTGAAGTAGACAATTTGATGATGGAATCTTTGGCGGCTAACAGGGAAATCGTTGACCCTGTAACAGCTTTTTTTTGTTTGTCGGTAATGTTTCCGCTTATCTGCTGGGCATTTACTGAAATGGCAGCCAAAAGGAAAACAACGGTTAGTTTAAGCATCTTTTTCATGTTATATACTGTTAGTAGTGGGTTGGTCACTTTTATTACAGTGCAAATTATTTAGCGGTAAACTTTTTTCTGCCTATTACTGACCAAGGGCAGGGATTAATGACGAACGGCTTTTGTCATTAAATTCAGAAATTGCTTTACAGTTTGAAATAGTTTTGATGCTTCCTTCGTTCAACCGGTAACAGATTTCCTGATATATTTTATACCTTACTATTTCATATGACTGCCAGGAACAAGAAGATATTATTTTACATAAGCAGGAACCTTTTGGTTTACCTGCTATTGGTAGGCATGAATTATGGGTTCACTTTGCTTAATGCCAAAAGATACCCTAACGAAAAATTCAGCCCTTCTGTCATGTTCCTATTGGGCGTGTTCTGTATCTGGTCCATGATCCATAACTCGCTCTTATTTGAAAAGCTTTTGCTAAGGGGGAAATACCTTCTTTATGTCGTCTTGTTTATTCCGGTGTTTGGCCTGCTGGTAGTAACTGAGCAACAGATAGCGATTGCTTATCATGGGGGAAAGGCACCTTTCCTGGCCATTTCCATCATATGTTTTTTATACACCTGTTGCGCATTGATCGTTTATCTCGCGTTTAAGTATCTTATGGAACGGCGGAAGTTTTATCAGTTGGGCCTCCTGCAACGCGATATAGAACTTCAACAATTGAAGGCACACCTGAATCCGCATTTTCTTTTCAATGCCTTAAATAATATTTACAGTTATACTTTACAGCATAACCGTTATGGAAACGAGTTGATCCTTAAGCTGGCAGAGCTGATGCGCTTTATTCTCGATGCCGGCGAAAAAAATCAGATCAAACTGGATGAAGAGCTGGGCTTTATCACTAATTATATTGTATTTGAAAGAGAGCGTTTGGGCGAAAGATGCGAGATCAATTTAGACATTGCCGGGGAGAACAGGAATAGATTGATAGCCCCGCTGATCCTGTTCCCTTTTATTGAAAATGCCTGTAAGTATGGAGCGGATACGATACAAAAAACGGATATTGATATTGCCATCGAGAGCCAGTCGAAATTTTTGAAATTAGTGGTAAAAAATAACATCGTTAATAAAACGCCTCCCTCTACCAAAACCGGCTTGCAAAAAGCGATCAGGAGATTGGAACTGTTGTATCCCGATAAACACGAAGTATTGATCACCACTGATGAAAGTAAATTTAGTGTTGAATTAATCTTACAGTACAATGAAAATTAAAGTACTGATAGTAGATGATGAACCCCGCGCGCATACTGTGCTTCAAAATTATATTGCCCGCATGCCTGAACTGGAACTGTCAGGTGATTGTTTTAATGCGATAGAAGCATACCAGTTCTTAAAAAAAGAAGAGGTGGACCTTTTGTTCCTGGATATTACCATGCCCGAAATTGATGGATTTGGATTTCTTCGCATGCTGGAAACACCACCCGGTGTTATATTCACAACTGCTCATTCAGAGTTTGCTGTAGAGAGTTATGATTATAACGCAATTGATTACCTGAAAAAACCAATCCCTTTTGAAAGGTTCCTGAAAGCAGTGAACAAAGCCCTGCACCAGATAGAGAATCGTGTTCCTATGGTTCCGCAAAAAAGATCTATTGAGTTGAAAATAGATGGTGAAATGCAACCGGTTTTGCTTGATAAGATCTTTTATATTCAGAGTCTCGGCAATTATGTAAAGGTTTTTACCGAGAAAAAGAACCACCTGATCCAGGTAACCACAAAAGAACTGGAAGAGCAACTTCCCAAAAATGCATTTCTCCGCATTCACAAATCTTTTATCGTGAACCGCTCACGCATCAGTAATGTATCAGATGAAGAGATACAGATTGGTGAAACGAAATTACCTATCGGTAAAACATTCAAAAAATATGTAAAGGAAACGGTTGGCAAGGGAAATTAAAGCCATCTGCGTGCTATCTTTCAGCTTTTATGAATAATTTGGGCGCATAAACGAACAACATGAAAAAACTGGCCGCTTTCTTTACGCTTCTCTGTGTATGTGCAACGCACTCATCATTTTCCCAGGAAAAACCCGAATGGAAGATCATCTTTTCGGAGATCAACCAGGAAGTGCAGACCAATTCAAAAGCATACAGCAGTTTAAAAATCGCTACAGAAACCCTTGGCCACCGTTTAACAGGTTCGGCCAATGGAAAGAAAGCAGAGCAGTTTGCCTATGATCTGCTTAAGTCTTACGGATTCAAAGATGTACGCTACCAACCTTTTGAAGTAGAAAGCTGGAGCCGCGGTAAATTAGCTGTTACCATTGGATCGGATGAAAAGAATCTGCAACCCATCAAATCAGTAACACTGGCTCACTCACCTGTAAAATCAGATGTGACCCTGGAAGTAGTAGACATGGGCAATGGACTTGAAGAAGATTACGCAACCGATGCACAAAAAGCAAAAGTAAAAGGAAAGATCGCATTGGTTTATCTCGGCGTATTACCCGGCTCTAAACCAGGTACCAAATCATTGCACCGTTCAGAAAAAACAGCGATCGCTACCAAGTATGGTGCAAAAGGAATTATCATCACGAATACAGCTGCCGGTGGCATTTTATTAACGGGTACCGCATCGGTAACAGGTAAACTTATACCGATACCTGCTGTTTGTATCAGTAAAGAAGATGGAGAAAAATTGCGTGCGCAATTGGTAAACGGGAAATTATACAGTCATATCTCCATGACCAATTTTTCAGGAATGATTAAAGCAAGAAATGTGATCGCAAGGATCAAAGGAAAAACCATGCCGAATGAAAAAGTGGTGGTTGGCGGGCACTTAGATAGCTGGGATCTTGCTACAGGCGCGATTGATAATGGTATCGGATCTTTTTCTGTGCTGGATATGGCCCGCACATTTAAAGTACTTAACCTGCAGCCCGAAAGAACGGTTGAGTTTGTTATGTTCATGGGCGAAGAAGAAGGTTTATTAGGATCAAAAGCCTATGTAGAGCAATCAGTAAAAGACAAAAGCATAGATCAGCTCCGTTATATGTTGAACTATGATATGACGAATGATCCCAAAGGATACTCATCCACTTCCGAAGACAGTAAAGAGCTGTTTCAATCAATCGGCACCATTGCCAAAACATTTGATACTTCGTTTAGAAATACATTCCGTGCCGGTGCCGGTTTGCACAGCGATCACCAGCCATTTATGTTGCATGGCGTACCAACCGGTGGTGGTGCAGGTGGTGGGTTACCTAATAATGCGGGCCCATGTTACCATGCAGATTGCGATGTGTTTACTTTGGTTGATGAAAAAGGGATGAAGAACACCGTTCGTTTCAGCAGCATGTTATTATATGGTATTGCCGATTCAAAAGAAATCAAGGCAAAACATTTTACCGATGAAGAGACACGTGAGTTTCTTTTGAAGAATAATTTGAAAGAACCTTTGCAGATAGCAGGGGAGTGGAGATGGAAGGATTAGAACCACTAAGACACAAAACAAAATCGCCGCAGATTCGCAGATTGAACATTGATCTGTGAATTTGAGGCGATCTTTTTATATGATCAACTTTTTCGTCTTTCCCATCGTTTCTGAATTCCGATAGAAGCAATGATCGTTATTACCGCTGTTATCATCCCTCCACCCAGATCCAACGGGAAATGCTGTGCCAGGTAAACGCGGGAATAAGCAGCCAGCAATGCACAGATAAACCCAACCGGTACCACCCATTTGTTTCTAAGCAGTAAGCAGGCAATTAAAAAAATGGTAAACACAGTAGTCGTATGCCCCGAAGGGAAACTATAGGATGAATGCAATTCAACACCGGAAACTGTATGAATTAAACTACTGTCTGTGATGGCTACCGAGGGCCTTGGTTCAGGGGCAATGTTTTTTATGCCCTGCGCGATCAATGTCGAGATCAGCACCGCTGCTATCAACAACGGAAATTGATTTCTCCGGTAGATATAAAAAAGAATGGCCATGATCACCCAAACGACCCCATCTCCAATATTTGTCCAGAGTCTAAAAAAAATATCACCCGTATTCCCAAGATCAGTATTCAGTAAAAGAAAGAATTCATTCCTGCCAACAATACAGGAATGAATAATTAGGTATAATGCGGTGATTACAGTGAGTGTTACACCGATGGTCAGATTCCTATTGCTGGTACGATTATGCATTGTGCTACAAATCTAATGCATGCATTTTAGATACTTCTTCAAAAATTATCGATAAAAACCGTGCCTCTGTGCCTCTGTGTGAATATTTTTTGTACACGGAGGCACAGAGGCACGGTTGAAAAAAAAGCCCCGCCTGTAACAGCGGGGCCAACTCACAAAACAAATACCTGTATAAAAATTTAAACGATGCCCGCTAATTCAAGGCTTCTTTTCTTGAGATGAATGATGTCAAGGTTGTCAATGATCGGATCGGTGGCCAGTATCAAAGAACTTCCGTTCTCTTTCCACCAGGTATCATTGGTCAGATGGTTCACGTGTAATACGCCTACGAGGTATTTTCTGTCCGCATCAGCATGCCATTCTTCTATCCACTCAAATTTTTCACGCGGGATGTATTTCCAGTCGTCGAAACTGATATACACTTTCAGGTAATAATCACTGGTGAGTTCGTGTGGAGTGTGGTGGTATAATTTCTTGTACTCGTATTTGTAATTGTAACGAAGCGCTGCAATATCACTCAGCACGGCGGAAGCTGTTGGAAAACTACCCGCCCCTTTTCCGTAAAAGAATTGCTTGTCTGCAAAACCGCTTTCTATTACCACGCCATTGTATTCATTTTTTACAAATGATAAGGGTTCATCATTTTTTACAAACTGGGGTAATACAAATGCTGCTACTTTCCCGTTCTTCAATTTTTTTGCCTGGGCGATCAATTTGATATCGAAATTCTTTTCTTTCGCAACCACTGCATCACTTAACTGTATATTCTGTATACCTGTGAACAGGATATTGTTGGGATGTTCTACAATACCATATGCGTGGTTCAAAAGAATGGTCCATTTGTTAACAGCATCATATCCCTCCACATCTAATTTGGGATTGCTTTCTGCAAAACCCAATTGCTGCGCGAGTAACAGGGCAGAAGTAAAATCTAATTTATCTTCAAACATTTTTGTGAGGATAAAATTAGTAGAACCATTCACGATCGCTTTGATGGAATGCAGCAGGTCGTTGTCATAATATTCTTCCAGGTTTCTGATAACAGGAATAGATGCGCAAGCTGCGGACTCACACAGGAAAGGCAATCCGGTTTCCTGCTGCAGCTGTAGGATCTCAGGCAAATGCTCCGCGATCATTTTTTTGCTGGCACTTACAACTGCTTTCCCATTCCGCAAAGCGATCGATACGATCTCAAAAGCGGCATTGGCATCATCGATCACTTCAACGATTACGTTGATGTCCTCATCAAACAAAAGATCTTCTTTTTCGGTGGTGAATAAAGATGCCGGTGCATTACGTTGTTTAGCCGGGTTCTTGATACATACTTTTTTAATGCTTGCTTTCAGTGATGGTGTTTGCTGTAATACTTTGTACAAACCTTCGCCTACTACGCCAAATCCAAATAAACCGATCGTTAACTGTTTGTGTGCGTCCATTTTGGTTGTTTACTTTTTTATTAAGCTTGCTGCTCTGTTAAAACATTTATTTGTGATGAATTGTTCACTGCTATTTTTTCAAATGCCTGTTCAATATCCACTACCAGGTCCTCCGCATCTTCCAACCCGATTGATAAGCGGATCAGGCTATCGGATACACCAGCCGCTCTTCTTTTCTCTGCAGGAATGGATTTATGTGTCATATTAGCCGGGTGCGATACCAGACTTTTAATACCACCCAGGCTCTCTGCCAGTTTAAATAATTGTGTTTGCGTTACAAATTGAATAGCCGCTTCTTCCGTATTATCCTTCAATGTAAATGATACGATCCCACCAAAACCTTTGGATTGTTTTTTTGCAACCGCATGATTGGGATGGGTTTTTAATCCCGGGTAAAAAACTTTGTCAACTGCCGGATGCGTTTCTAAAAATTCTGCAACGGTCAATGCACTGGCGCAATGTTGTTTAACGCGCAGATGCAATGTCTCAATGCCGCGTATCACTAACCAGCTATCAAAGGGGGCAAGAATCGCGCCACAGGCATTTTGGATGTATTTGATCTTATCACCCAGTTCTTTTTCTTTTGTTACCACCAGTCCTGCGATCAGGTCGCTGTGGCCGCCAAGGTATTTGGTAGCGCTGTGTATCACAAGATCAGCTCCCAGCGAAAGAGGTTGTTGTAATACGGGTGAAGCAAAAGTATTATCCACGCAAAGTAAACATCGGTGTGCCTTTGCTACTTTGGCGATCGCTTCAATATCAGATATTTTAAGTGTTGGATTCGTTGGTGTTTCTAACCAGATCAGTTTTGTATTGGGTGTAAGGGCGTTGAATACTTTCTCAACATCAGATGTATCCACATAATTTACTTTGATGCCAAACTTCTCATACACGTTCGTGAACAAACGGAAGGCACCTCCATAAATATCATCTACTGCCAATATCTCATCGCCGCTTTGCAACAGTTTTACAACTGCATCAATTGCCGCGAGGCCGCTTCCAAAAGCAACACCAACGCTGCCTTTTTCAAGTTGCGCGATGAGTTGTTCCAGGGTGGCGCGTGTTGGATTACCGCTGCGTGCATAATCATACCCTTTATTTACGCCAGGGGCTTCCTGTACAAAAGTGGATGTCTGGTAAATGGGAACAGAGATCGCGCCTGTCAGCGGATCAACCGGGATACTGTGAATCAATTGTGTGGCTGTGCTCATTGTTAAAAAGTTTTGCCCACCGTTCACACAAGTGAATTGATGGAGTTAAAGAATGTTGTAAAAATTCTTTGAACTTAACAAGAGAGACGAGTAGAGACTTACTGGATGATTTTTTTACCCCATCATTCCCACTGGAAGGGGGAAGAAATAAAAAAAGCTCATCCGTAAGTCAGATGAGCTTGAATATGGTGTTCCCGCTGGAGGCGGGATCAATTACAAACTTTACTCTGACTTATCTTTCCACTGTTACATGGAAGGAGTTGGCACCTTCATACAATTGAGTGAACTGTATGGGTTGCCAAGGCTTCATCGGGCCAAATTCCCTCTGCCTTTCTTGATAAGTATGCTAAAGAACTGATGCAAATATAAGTGTACTCCTTTTATATTTCCAAAATAAAAGTCTACTTATTTGGTGGAAATATGTGTTGAACGCAAGCCTGGTAAGGTTTTCAGGGTGAAAATTATTTTTTTCGCGGACTGATAACTTTATAAAACCCAATCCGCAGGGCCTGCGTGCTCATACTCGCATCAAACGAGATCCTCCGCCCAAAATAGGCAATGCCGCCACCCACCGATGGGTTTATGGTTGTTTTTGAATAGTGGGTTGTTGAGGTTGGAGAATCAGGAAAGCTGATTTTTCGGGAAGCGATATTAAACTCTAATGCCCCTGTGCCAAATATCTTCAGTTTTCCGTTTCTTGTAATGTCTAGGTATAACCTTGTAAAAGGTGCAAGGCCAAAATCTGTATATAGGTAATTTATGGTATAGCCCATTCCCCATCCATTAAACGTTGAACCCTCAATGCCCAATGTAGCTTGTGCACCCAGAATCCAGTTACGCTTTATAGCAACCCCATACATTGGCGCAATACTTATCCCAAAATATTTCTCATAACCCTTACTGCCAAACTCAAACATGGTATAATACATATCGTTCACCAATAGATTTAACTGGGCACCTGCCAGCTTTGCCCCCTTTTCTAATTGTAGCTGGGCATAGGAATTAGAGAATGAAAACATCAAAAAAACGAGTAGTAGTTTTTTCATAAGCAGATTTATATAACAATTTATCAAATATAATGCCGAAAAATGATAAAAAATTTAGCAAAATGGTCATTCTGAACCTATTTCTTTTAGTATTGTTAGTACCTTTACTACTTATCAATAAGGGAAATGGCAAAACAAATCAGCGGGAAAAAAGAGAAGAAAGAACCAGTGTTGATGGAAGAATTCATAGAAGTTTTTGGCGCGCGTGAACATAATCTTAAGAATATTGATATCAGCATACCTAAAAACAAACTCGTTGTTTTTACCGGTGTGAGTGGTAGTGGAAAATCTTCTCTGGCGTTTGATACGATCTATAATGAAGGGCAGCGCCGTTACATGGAAAGCTTCAGCGCTTATGCGAGGCAATTCATGGGTGATATGGAAAGACCCGATGTTGACAAGATCACCGGTCTCTCACCTGTTATTTCCATCGAACAAAAAACCACCAATAAAAATCCACGATCAACAGTTGGAACTGTTACAGAAGTGTATGATTTTCTGCGTTTGTTATTTGCAAGGATCGGCGAAGCATACAGTTACAACACCGGTAAAAAAATGATCAAGTTCAGCGAAGAAGAGATCGTTGAAAATATTTTTGCCAAATTCAAAAATAAAAAGATCACCCTGCTCGCACCATTGATCCGCGGTCGTAAAGGGCATTACCGTGAGCTGTTTGAAGACATCCGAAAAAAAGGTTTTTTAAAAGTAAGGGTTGATGGAGAGATCATGGACCTCACAGCCAAACTCCAGGTTGACCGTTACAAGATACACGATATTGAAGTGGTGATAGATCGCTTGGCTGTAACGGATGATATGAAAGTGAGGCTGAGTCAAAGTGTTCAGCAGACTTTGAAAATGGGAAAGGAACTGATGTTTCTTTTAGTAAATGACCTTAATAAAACTGTTCAATACTCCAAGCAACTGATGTGTGAAGATTCGGGCATCAGTTATGAAGAACCTTCACCCAATGCATTTTCGTTCAACTCTCCTTATGGAGCGTGTCCTACCTGCAAAGGTTTGGGTAATGTATATAGCATCAGCATGGAAGCTATTATTCCAGACAGGAGCCTGAGTATTAAAGAAGGAGGTATTGCCCCCCTGGGTGAACAACGCGAAGCTTATATGTTCCGTGCTGTTGAAGTGCTTGCCAAAAAAAATAAGATCAGCCTTGATAAAGCGATCAAAGATCTGTCACCCTCCGCCCTGAATATTTTATTGTATGGCAATGCCGAAGGAAGTTCACTTGAAGTATCGGATATAGATGAGAATGATATCGGGCAACCTTATGAAGGTGAGTTTGAAGGCATCGTTCCCATGTTGAAAAGATGGTTCTCCGGAAGTACCAGCAGTGAAGGTTTACGGGAATGGGTGGAAAAATTTATGGAGCTTAAGATCTGTACCAGTTGCGAGGGTGCCAGGTTGAAAAAAGAAAGTCTCTGGTTTAAAGTGGATGAAAAAAATATTGCGGTACTAAGCAATATGAACCTGGATAAATTGCATGCCTGGTTCACAGGTGTTGAAGACAGGTTAAGTAACAAACAAAACCAGATAGCGAAAGATATTCTGAAAGAGATCCGTGAACGTGTTCAGTTTTTATTGGACGTTGGATTAACGTATCTCTCACTCAATCGCCCTTCGCGAAGCCTGAGTGGTGGTGAATCGCAACGTATACGATTGGCTACGCAGATAGGATCACAGTTGCAGGGTATCACTTATATTTTGGATGAGCCTTCTATCGGTTTGCATCAACGTGATAATCACCAGTTAATACTGGCATTGCAAAATCTTCGCGACATCGGTAACAGTGTATTGGTGGTTGAACATGATAAAGATATCATGATGGCTGCAGATCATTTGGTAGATATCGGTCCTAAAGCGGGCATCTATGGGGGACATATTGTGGCGGCAGGTACCCCCAAAGAAGTGTTGAGCAGTAAATCTGATACAGCTCTATACCTCAACGGTAAGAAAAGTATTGCCATTCCCGCAGAGAGAAGGGAAGGGAATGGAAAATTATTGGAACTAAAAGGTGCGCAGGGTAATAACCTGAAAAATGTGGATGTGAAATTTCCATTGGGCAAATTGATCGTAGTGAGTGGTGTGAGTGGCAGTGGTAAATCAACATTGATCAATGAAACATTATACCCGATACTTTCAAAGCATTGTTATAATAGCCGTGTTACACCGATGCCTTTTAAAAGTATCAAAGGACTGGAGCATATTGATAAAGTAATTGAGATCGATCAATCACCAATCGGTCGTACACCACGCAGTAACCCCGCAACCTATTGTGGCTTTTTTACCGAGATCAGGACATTGTTTTCCGCGATCCCTGAAGCAAAGATTCGTGGATACAATGCCGGCCGTTTTTCATTCAATGTGAAAGGCGGACGCTGCGATGTTTGTGAAGGCGGCGGTATGCGTGTGATAGAAATGAATTTTTTACCGGATGTATATGTGCATTGCGAAAAATGCAATGGTAAAAGATATAACCGCGAAACGCTTGAGATCCGTTATAAAGGGAAATCCATCAGTGATGTATTGAACATGACAGTGGATGAGGCCTGCGAATTTTTCCAGCCTATCGCTTACTTATACAGGAAGATCAAAGTATTGCAGGATGTGGGTCTTGGTTATATTACCCTCGGTCAGTCAGCAGTTACCCTAAGCGGGGGAGAGGCGCAACGTGTTAAACTGGCAACCGAGCTGAGTAAAAAAGATACCGGCAAAACTTTTTATATACTGGATGAACCCACTACGGGATTGCATTTCCAGGATATCCAGCATTTATTGGATGTATTAAATAAACTCGTAGACCGCGGTAATAGCGTGCTGGTGATCGAACATAATTTAGATGTGATCAAAGTTGCAGATCATATCATCGACCTTGGCCCCGAAGGTGGTGATGGTGGCGGAACCATTTTGTTTGAAGGTGTTCCCGAAAAAATGGTGAACGTAACGAAAAGCCACACCGCCAGATTTCTAAAGATAGAGTTGGGTTTATAAGTTTATCTCTGTGAAACTCTGTGTTCTCTGTGGTAAAGCCTTCACTTCGATCTTTTGTTCACCACAGAGACACAGAGAACACAGAGTTTCACAGAGAAGTTCCTGACTAGTCAAATATTCTAATATCAGACCCTGATCATCTCAATATGTTCAATTCCATCTTCCAGATAAACATCACTTGTTTGTTCAAACCCAAATGAACTGTAGAATTCTTTCAGGTAGAGTTGTGCACCAATGCGTATAGGCCCCTCGCCAAATAATTCTTTGCAAACTTTGATGGCTTCATCGATCAATAATTTTCCGGCGCCTGTTCCGCGGTAGGCAGGCGAGCTAACCACACGGCCGATTGACATTTGTTCGTATGATAATCCTTTGGGTAATAGACGTGCATAAGCAACGAGTGTTGACTCATCCCAAAAGAGCAGGTGATGGCATGACAGATCTTTATTATCCGCATCCAGGTATACACAATCCTGTTCAACAACAAACACTTCGCTCCTCAAACGCATGATAGCGTATAATTCATGTGGAGTTAACTGATCAAAATATTTGTAGTAAGATGAGTATTTCTGCTCTTTCATGTGAATGTTTGCGTTGTTTGGTGCTGTTAATTTGCGGGTAAAAATAGCGTTAGTACCACAATTATTTCACACCTTTGCCACTTTATTGGAATAACCTTTATACACGAGTGAATATCATGTCAAAAAAAGTAGCCATTATTGGTGCGGGGCCTGCCGGGTTAACGGCTGCCTATTTATTAGCCAAAGGTGGCCAACAGGTCACGGTATTTGAAAAAGATCCACAATATGTAGGTGGTATCTCACGTACCGAATCGTACAAAGGATATCATTTTGATATTGGCGGGCATCGTTTCTTTTCCAAATCAAAAGAAGTAGAGGATTTCTGGACAGAGATATTAGGTGATGAAATGCTTGAGCGCCCAAGAAGCTCACGTATTTATTATAATGGCAAATTTTTCTCGTATCCACTCGCCGCATTTGAAGCTTTAAGTAAACTGGGTATTTTCGAAAGCACTTTGTGCGTATTGAGTTACCTGAAGGCGAAAGTATTTCCTGTTAAGAACCCAACCAATTTCGAAGACTGGGTGGTAAATCAATTTGGAAGAAGACTGTTCAATATTTTTTTCAAAACATACACAGAAAAAGTTTGGGGTATTCCCTGCAACCAGATCTCTGCGGACTGGGCGGCGCAACGTATCAAGGGTTTATCATTGAGTAGTGCTATCTGGAACGCTTTATTCAAACCCAAAGCAGGCAAGAGTAAAGATAAAGTGATCAAAACCTTGATCGACTCATTCCGTTACCCTAAGTATGGCCCCGGTATGATGTGGGAGACCTGTACTGAAAAATGTAAACAAATGGGTGTGGAGGTGATCATGAATTGCGGAGTGAACCATATTTCACTTGCAGGCAACCAATGGAAGGTAGACACTTCGGATGGGAACAGCAGAGATGGATTTGATTATGTATTATCATCCGCACCTATGCGTGAACTGATCGCCCATGTGTCGCCGCATTTTCCTGAACCTGCATTTTCTTCTTCACAACATTTAGGATATAGAGATTTTTTAACCGTGGTACTTATCTGTAAAGATGAAGATGCATTTACTGATAACTGGATCTATATTCACGATCCAAGTGTAAAAGTGGGCCGTATTCAAAATTTCAAATCATGGAGCCCCTATATGGTTCCTGATCCTGCCATGGCATGTTATGGGCTTGAATATTTTTGTTTTGAAGGCGATGGATTATGGACAAGCAGTGATGAGACACTGATTGCTCTTGCAAAGAAAGAAATTCAACAGATCGGTTTAACACGGGAAAGTGCAGTAGTGGATGGATATGTGGTTCGTCAACCCAAAGCCTACCCGGTATATGATCATGCATATAAAGAAAACGTGGAAGCTGTTCGCGAAGCATTGAAAGCTTACCCTGGATTATACCTGGTGGGCCGTAATGGTATGCACAAATACAATAACCAGGATCATAGCATGATGACTGCGATGCTCGCTGCAAAAAATATCATTGCCGGTAAAGAGATCTATGATCTATGGGATGTAAATGAAGACGCGGAATACCATGAAGGTGGTGAGAGAGGAGCGGAAGAATCGGGTAAGGTTGCGGAGAGGTTGGTGCCTAAGGTAATTAGTAATTAGCAATTGTGTGAGGTGCAACTTGATGTTTTGGATTAAATAAAATAGAAAGAAGCCGCCCATTGTTGAGCAGCTTCTTTCTATTAGCTTAATTACCAATTGCTAATTACTAATTAACTCATCTTCCAACACCAGGAACTACAGCGAGGCTCTCGTTTCCTGTTTCATTCACAGATTGTACTGCAAAGAAGTAATTATCTTTTGAAAAAGGAAGACGGTATTCAAGATCGGTGGTGAAGAATTTCTTTTGCCAAACAGGGCTGGTTGTTTCCCGCATTAATACATAATAGCCTTTTACTTTTCCTGTTTTAGGAGCTTTCCAGCTTAAGTAAGTATAGTTCGTTAGTCTTCTTACTTCAACAGTTACTTCCTGCGGCATTGATGGCGCTTTGGCCAGGTTGGCGAGGTTGGCCAGGTTCATGCCGGTATTTTTACGCAGGTATTCAAAATCCATAAATTCAACAAGATCACCATACTGAATGCCATTCTCTGTTCTTACATTCTGGTGCTGATGATAATAATTCTCATTCATTTCGGTAATGCGTACGGCAGCATAACCAACCTGTACATAAGGAGAATGATCACCGCCTCTTAGGAAGCGGTCATTTCTGTATACCATCACTACCTGTAAATTTTCAACATAACGTTCACCGATCTCTTTTACATATCGAGCGAGTTGTCGTGCTTTGCCATCATTCTCCAATCCAAGATTGCGGATATTCGTAGCCACGCGACCAGTGTCCAGCACAGATAATCCTTCGCTGAAAACGCGGATGCGTGTGTTGTCGATGATATTTGTTTCACTGCTGTTATTGCTCCCCATGATATCATTATTAAGATCGGCTTCAATATCCCATCCCAGTGCTTTTGCTTTCTTGGCCATATAGGCAGCGCCGAGTAAACCCTGTTCTTCACCACTTACTGTAATAAAAATGATGGTTGCCGGGAACTCATGTTTGCTCATGATCCTTGCACATTCAATCACTGCAGCACTTCCACTCGCATCATCATTTGCGCCGGGAGCATCTCTTGTACTGTCTGTCGGACTGCTTGGCATGTTGTCAAGATGCCCGCTGATCAGGAAGATGCGTTTATCATTTGGATCGGTACCTTTTAAAGTGGCTACTACATTTCCTAAAATAATATCCCTGCTTACTCTTCTGCCATCAGCTTTATAGGTGGTTGTATCAATGATGGCTGTAAGACGGCCATTGCTTGTTTTTGCGATCTCATTGAATTTGTTAAGCACCCATTTTCTTGCGGCGCCGATACCGCGTTCCGGATTGCTTTGTGTGCTTAGCGTGTTGCGTGTGCCAAGGGCCACGAGGCTGGTGATATAGGATTTCAATGAATCCGGGGATACTTCTTTCACCATCTTATCAATTTCGGGATCACGGTTGATGATGGTTTGCGAGAAGGATGCGTAACATAAAAGAGTAAGAATCAATAGGGGAAGAATGGTTTTTCTCATTGCGTATAGTTGAAGGCTAAAGTTAGGGAAGTCGGATGAATATTGAATGTTGCGTCCCGCCCCGGCGGGAAATTTTGAATGTTGAAGTGAGGCTTAGCTGTGGATTCACTAATCGGCATCAAAGTTGCTTGTCATATCAGCCCACTATGAACAACGATAAAAATCATTATCTTACTAACCCAAGACACCATACAATGAAAAACATCCTTTTCGTATTATTCATTTACTGCCTGTTTACCGGGATTATTCGTGTTAATGCACAGGATACGCCGCCTGATACTGTCAAAACAGGTGTTTACATAACCAGTATTCATGATATTGATTTTAAGCAGAATGAATACACGATCAATCTTTGGCTCTGGATGAAGTATAAGATCACCAAACCGAGGAAGTTCGATTTTATGCAGAATCTTGAAATACCACAGGCCAAGAGTTTTACCAAATTATATTCAACGATTGACTCATCCAATGGCAGGGTGTACCTGTTAATGAAGCTGCAATGTATTATGAAGGATTCCTGGAAGATCGGCAATTTTCCATTCGACAGGCAACGTTTGCGATTGGCATTCGAAAACTCGCAATACGATTCAAAAGCATTGATCTTTGTACCCGATACATTGGGTAAACATTTTGATCCACGGTTCACCTTACGGGGATGGAACATTGATAGTTTCGATGTGTCTACCAATATAAAAATGTACGAAACCAATTTTGGCGATACCAGCATTGCCAAACCACATACCGAGTACAGTGCATACCGTGTAAGGGTAGGGATAAGTCGTGATGCAGGTGAATTATTCTGGAAAATGTTTCTTGGAATGTATGTGGCCTTCCTGATCTCCTATATCTGCTTTTATATACATGCCGATAATATCGATTCGCGTTTTGGTTTGAGTGTGGGTTCTTTGTTTGCTGCTATCGGTAATAAATATATTATTGATTCGTCGTTGCCCGAATCCACTTCCTTTACATTGGTTGATATGTTGCATGGAATTACCCTGTTCTTTATCTGCCTGATCGTAGGGGCTTCTGTGTATTCTTTGCGACTTGTTAAGAAGAATCAATTGGAGAAGGCTAACCGGTTTGATTTTATCGCAGGGCAGATCATCTTGGTGATCTATGTGGGGCTGAATATATATTGTATTACGAGTGCGATGAAAGCGGGATAATCAAATTATTACCGTTCAGGCCGCGTGAGCGTCAGGAACGATCAGGTGCTGGCTAATTTAATTACATAATTTACGGCTACTATTATCAATACAAATGCGGCGAATCTATAAACATGTTTTTGATTGAAACGATTTCGAAGAATCAGGTTAACCACGAATATTACGAATAATAGCAAGACAGGAATAAGTGGTGGGTACATTTGAAAGCTCTTGCTAAACTCTCCTTTCAACAGAAAAAAAGTTGCCCGCTGAGATCCACACAGCGGGCAATCAATTCCTAATAAATATTTATAAGCGCAGGGCAGGGAATGATCTTCAAGCCACTTGAACATATGTATTCATTTTCAGTCTTCTGCCTGTATTAGTTCATATGTGAAAGCGACATGGCGGTGCCTCCCATAATAGCAACAATAATGATCCAGTAAACAACATATAATCCTCCCAGGCAGGTGCCAATGATGGACATGATATATCCTGCATTGAGATTTGAATATCCTTCATAGAGTGATGGATTTTCCTTGTACATTCTTCTTCCCTGTTTTGACAGAACAAGCCCGATGATTCCTAAGACTAGTCCAACAAAAAAGCAACTGCATACAATAGACAAGATGCCGAGAACGAGTACAGCGGTTGCATTTGGTAATGGTTGTTTTGTTTCCATGTTAGTTTTGGAGTTTTGGTTGGTCACATCAAGATAATATTAATTTTGTAAAATCTGCATAAAAACAGGTAAAATGTCCGCAAGGTGAGTTTTCGAATAAGATAATATTCTTGTAAGATCGGACTGCTATAGAACTGGGCTGGATTTCCTTTTGATCGAAAGAAAATATTCAACTCCCACGACAGTGAAGACTCCCAATGTATACGCAAGAATATCGGCCCACGCAAAAGAATTGCCGATAACAATGTTTGCGATTCTCGAATCCTGTAGACCAAGTATACCAACAAAGTTGAAATACTGCAATGTTTCAATAAGATAAGAAAAGAGAAGGGTTGCCAATGCGATTTTCCATATCGGCGCTGAAATAAAACTCATTCCAAAACAATAGATAAGCATCACCACTAAATAATCACCAAAGTAAGGTCGGATGAAATTGTCGTGTGCATAGATGGCGATCAATACTTCAGTGATAAATATTAAAACCGTAAGAAGAAAATATATTTTGCTGAAGCGGAGCATTACTGGTTGTTAAAATTTAATTTATTCCATATATTACTCTTATTAATTGTCAATGTATTTGCCTGACAATCCCAGATAGAGGTCCAGTCCTTCGAAACTACCATATGTTTTTCCCATTTTATAAATTTCTCATAAAGCATAAGGGTACAAATATCCGTGGGAGTTATGAAATCACTATAAGGAGATGCATGCCGGTGTGCAGTGGTGGTAGGGTTATCGGTGGTCTTATCATATTTAACTGAAACAAAATTAGGATGCAATTGTTTTTTGCTTATTAATTTATTTTCTGAGTTAAAAGTTAGTAAATAGTCACTACCTAAAATAATCGATCTGTCATCCCTTGCAGATGTTAAAATGTAAACTTTCTTTTCCCCGTTTTGAATTAGTGGGACAAAATTAAAATTCGTGTTCTTATGTTCCTTAAAAAAAGCAGTGATCTTTACTTCATGTACCGCGGCCTTTTGTAAACTATAAAGATCTTTTTCCACTAAGGTAAATTCCCTTTGCTTACTGTCGATCTGAGCTTTAGCGGAAATATAATTGCTGTCGAAGATTATGGTTGCCAAAACCTTTGGATCATTCGCGGTTGAGAAAAAAACACAATTGGTTTGAGCGGGAGATACTTTGTAAGAAAAATGCCCGCCGGTGTTTTGCTTTTGTTGTTTAAATTTTTCTTCAAATATTTCTGAACCGTACCACGATGCCATTTCAGATCGGTATATTTCTTTTGCTTCGGCTATTATTGAATCTGCAATTTTTTTTGTCTCAATTTGAGCAAATACGGCAGATGAAATTAAAGAAGCAAATAGTAAAAAAGAAATTTTCATATAGTCGATTTCGTAGTTCTGTATTATTGATTTCTCAATATCCATATTTATCCTTCCATCTCTCCCTCAAAAATTTACGTAACTCATTCTCGCGTGCATTGTTGCCAGGGTTATAAAATTTGGTGCCGATAAGCTTATCAGGCAAATATTCCTGGTCAAGAAAATTTCCTTCTCCTTCATGGGAATATTTATATCCTTTACCATAATCCATATCCTTCATCAGTTTGGTTGGTGCGTTCCGGATATGAAGAGGCACAGGTTGATCGCCGTGCTGCTGAACGGCTCCAAGAGCGGCTCCTATCGCAGCAACTGCTGCATTGCTTTTTGTGGAAGAAGCAAGATAAGTG
Organism: Bacteroidota bacterium; assembly: GCA_040388475.1. GTDB lineage: Bacteria > Bacteroidota > Bacteroidia > Chitinophagales > Chitinophagaceae > Sediminibacterium. The sequence goes on from JAZKBT010000014.1 coordinate 22,094, forward strand.
GCGCACTGAGATAAAATGATCTGGCTTTCGGGATAACCGATCTTTGCTACAGCATCAAAAGTTGCATTGGCAAGGAGTAATGCGTTCGGGTTGGCATTGCCGATATCTTCACTGGCAAAGATCAACATACGGCGGGCAATGAATTTTACATCTTCTCCACCTTCAATCATTCTCGCCAGCCAGTATACTGCACCATTGGGATCACTGCCACGCATGCTTTTAATAAAAGCTGAGATGATATCGTAATGCTGTTCGCCCTGTTTATCATACAATGCAATTTTTTTCTGGGCAACCTGCATCACCATTTCATTCGTGATCGTTAAACTTTTGGAAAGTTTGGAACTCTCTAAAAGTTCCGTTTGTACCACCAGCTCAAAAAGATTCAATAATTTTCTTCCATCACCTCCGGAAATATTCAGTAAGGCTTCTGTCTCTTTTAATTTGATATCCTTGTCTTTCAGGATCTCATCGTTTTCAATTGCCTGTTGTACTAATTTCACCAGGTCCTTTTCCTGCAAAGGTTTTAATACATATACCTGGCAGCGGCTGAGTAAGGCGCTGTTCACTTCAAAAGACGGATTTTCCGTGGTGGCGCCGATCAATGTGATCGTTCCTTTTTCCACTGCACCTAACAATGCATCCTGTTGGCCTTTATTGAAACGATGGATCTCATCAATAAATAAGATCGTACCGGTTTGCTGTTTGGCCTGTTCAATCACTTCCCTCAACTCCTTTACCCCGCTGCTGATAGCACTCAGTTGGAAATGCGGAACCCGTAATGTATGCGCGATAATATTTGCAATGGTTGTTTTACCCACACCAGGAGGTCCCCAGAGAATCATAGATGGCACACGGCCCTGTTCTATTGACCTGCGTAAAATACTTCCTTTGCCCGTAAGGTGTTCCTGTCCCACAAGATCATCGAGTGTTACCGGACGCATTCTTTCCGCTAATGGTATGTTGCTGTTCACACCTAAAATTAATGAAAATCCGGGAGCGCTTCGACAGGGTTTTGTTAAGGCCGGGTCTTATTGTGGTTTGGGTTCGCTCAGGAGGTGCGCATATTGTTTCATCAACCTGAAATTGAGCTTTATATGAACCAGGAGAATGATCGAAAGGAAAAACATAAAGTAAGCCATTCCTTTCATAATGGTCATGAACATTTCAACGTTGAGCATTGCAGGTATATTGGGCTGTGTTTGCATGAACTGCGAAACATATTGCCGCAAATTGATGTCGTTTGTAAAAAAGATACTCAATGCATTAAACAGGAACATAATGCCCATGAATAATGAAACAAAAGCATTCACGCGTATCCAGTCGCGAAGGCCTGGTTTGCATACACGGCCGGTATCAATACCTCTTGTGAGAAACTGAAGGCTCACAAATGTATAGATTACAAAAGATCCGAGTATAAAAACGATCAGTAATAGTGCCGGATTGGCCAAAGCGCTAAATAAAAAAAGTAGATCCATGAAGCCGAACATGGCAGCGATGGGTAATAATATAAAAGTAAGTATCCTGAAAATAGTCAGTTGTTTCATTATAGAACAGCCGTTATTGTTGTTGCTGTCCGGCAAATGTATCGATAATAATTTGAGGAACGTCTGTATGGGATTGCTTTTCAGTTGATCATGGTTAACGCTTCAAATCTTATCCCGATCAGATTTTATTTGCATAACCATCCAGTAATACTCATCCTGGGAAGATGGGTCTCCAGTACTTCATGTTCCAGTTCGCTGCTTTTAAAGAATACCGTTTTCCTGTTTTCGGGAGAGATCATTTGTAAATGATCAGCATGATGGATACATAATTCACCTCCGTCTGCTTCTTTCCAGCCGGCATTCAAATACATGACCATGGAATATTGCCTGCTTTGGTTATTGCGAAACTGGTCGAGATGCTTCTTATAGAAACTGCCTTTTTCATATAAGGTATAATGGAACTCATAACCCGTTATGCCCGTATAGCAAGTGCTGTTCAGATGGCTCACAAATTGATCCATCAAAAGGAAGAAAGCAATTTCGTGGGTATTGGTGTGTTTACGATCCAGCCAATAGATCATATCGCTTCTGAAACTTTTGTCCTGGGCTATTATGTTTTCATTCCCGGTTCCCGCTGAATGGAAAAGGGCTTCAGAAAAATGAGTAAGTAAATTTTCTTTCAAGTGTAAGGCAAGAGAATCGCTTAAGAAATTTTCTGCAATGCCTACTTTGTTGTTTATGAAAGAGTTAATCAGTGTGTCAAACGTGGTTTCCAAGAGAGGAAGGTAGTCTTATGTATCCGTAATTACTGGTATTAAAAAAGTGATGCCTAATTTAATTATGTATTGATAAGTTATGTATATTCATGTTATGAATAAATCTACTTTATACAAGGGCTGCCTGGAGCCGATCATTATGCGCTTGTTGAAAGATAATGGCCGTATGTATGGATACCAGCTTACGCAAATGGTAAAAGAGATCACGAAAGGAGAATTGCAGATAACAGAAGGAGCTTTGTATCCCTTATTACACAGGTTGGAGGAGCAGGGGGTAGTGGAAACAGAAATGGAAAATATTGGTAACAGGATGCGTAAATATTATACCCTGACCAAAGCGGGGAAAAAACAAACCGCCGTGTATGTTGATGAGTTGAGAACGTTTATACAGAGTCTCAATTTAATTGTAAATCCAAAAACAGCAGGTTAATGCTAACGAAGGAACAGGTAGACCGGTTATTTGATTTTTGTAAACGACACTACGTAGATTATTATGATGTGCAGGTAGAACTTGTCGACCACCTCGCAAATGCCATTGAAGAGAAGATGGCATCAAATGAACAAGTGAATTTTGAAGAGGCACTGGATAGCGTATATGCGGGTTTTGGCATTAACGGTTTCTCAGGAATTGTCGCATCGCGCACCACGATCATGCGTAAGCATTGCAGAAAGCTTCAATGGAAAATGTTCCTGTCTTATTTTACCTGGCCCAAAGCAGCGATGACGATTTGTTTATTCGTTGTTCTGTTTTTTTTAGGAAGACTGTTAAGTATCATACAGGCTGAGATACTGGTATCTGCGCTTGGATTCAGTTTGTTTTTATTTGAACTTTATACGATTACTTTTTATGGCAGAACAATCAAAAAGCAAACAGGAAAATTGCTTATGACTGAAGTGGGTGCTACTCCCATATTTTGGATTTGGATATTGCTTCCTACTAATATGATGACTCGGGCCTTTTCGCCCTTTTCTGAAAACATCCTGCGAAATGATATGCACTTCCCTGAATATGTTTTTATTGTGATTGTTTTTGTATTGTCTTTGTTAGTTTTATTATCTTATTTGGCCATGATGAAACAATTACATAAGGAAGCGAGAGAAAAGTATCCTAAGGCGTTTGTATGAATAAAAACCGCAGGAAAATAATTTTCCTGCGGTTTTTTTATACATTCATGATTAATCCTTCAGGTTCAACTTGATCTGTAGTTCATCAAACTGTTTATCATCTATCGTACTCGGTGCATCCAGCATTACATCACGTCCACTGTTATTTTTAGGGAACGCAATAAAATCGCGGATACTTTCACTTCCACCGAGGATAGAACATAAACGATCAAAGCCGAATGCGATACCACCGTGTGGGGGTGCACCATATTCGAAAGCGCCGAGTAAGAAGCCGAATTTGTGTAAGGCTTCTTCTGTACTCATTCCAAGTGCCGCAAACATTTTTTCCTGTAGTTCCCTTTGATAGATACGGATAGAGCCACCGCCAATTTCATTTCCGTTCAATACCATATCATAGGCATTGGCTTTGATGTTTGAATAGGGATGCTCCAAATATTTATCAGCGTTTTCGATCAATGGATTGTTATTGATCATCACTTCAATATGATCAGGTTTCGGTGAAGTGAATGGATGGTGTCGTGCCACCCAGCGGTTATCTTCTTCCGCATATTCAAACAATGGAAAATCCAATACCCATAAGAGTTTGAATTCATTTTCTTTTCTCAGTCCCAGGCGTTTACCCATTTCCAAACGCAGTTCGCTGGTGGCTTTGCGTGTTCTTTCTTCACGACCAGCCAATACCAGTACCAGGTCGCCTGCCTGTGCATCAGCTGAATCGGCAATGGCTTTTAATTTGTCTTCGGTAAAAAATTTATCTACACTGCTTTTATAGGTGCCGTCAGCATTGCATTTGATGTATACCATTCCCTGCATGCCGATCTGCGGACGTTTTACCCATTCAGTAAGTTCGTCAACCTGTTTGCGCGTGTACTCGCTGCAACCGGGTACTGCAATGGCTAAAACGGTTTCTGCATTATCAAATACACTAAAACCAGAATCTCCCACGCCGATTAATGTGTTTTGTAAGTGTGCTATTTTGGAAGGGAAAGTATGTGCCGGAAATTTCAGGTTACCGATCTTCATTCCAAAACGGATATCGGGTTTATCATTTCCGTAGGTCCACATGGCTTCTTCCCATGTTGTGCGTTCAACTTTTTCTGTATAGTCTATATCTTTTACATCTTTGAAGATGCGTTTGATCAGACTTTCGAACATATTCAAAATATCTTCCTGTTCCACAAACGCCATCTCGCAATCTATCTGTGTAAACTCAGGCTGACGGTCTGCACGCAGATCTTCATCCCTGAAACATTTTACGATTTGATAGTAACGATCGTATCCACTCACCATCAACAACTGTTTGAATGTTTGCGGGGATTGTGGCAATGCGTAGAACTGTCCCGGGTTCATTCTTGAAGGAACCACAAAATCACGCGCGCCTTCGGGTGTGGATTTAATTAAGAATGGCGTTTCAATATCCATGAAATTGTTCTCGTGCAAATAATTTCTTGCAGAACGGTTCACAGCATAACGTAATTCTAAATTTTTCTTTACCGCATTTCTGCGCAGGTCAAGAAAACGGTATTTCATGCGAAGATCATCACCACCATCTGTATCATCCTGTATGGTAAAAGGGGGAAGTGCAGATTTGTTGAGGATCTTAAATGATTTTACTGCTATTTCAATATCGCCTGTTGGAATATTTGCATTCTTGCTGCTGCGTTCAGAAACAATCCCGGTTGCCTGTAAAACAAACTCCCTTCCCAATGGTTGCGCATCGAGTTGTGCATTCAGTTCTTCACCAAATAATAACTGGGTAATACCGTAACGATCCCGCAGGTCAACAAAAGTGATTGCGCCAAATTTACGAACGGTTTGAACCCAGCCCGCTAAGGTGGTTTCTTTGCTTACTTCACTGATCCTTAATTCTCCACATGTGTGTGAACGATACATACGATTTACAATTGCTTAGTTAAAAAAGTCCATGGACGATGGACCATGGTCCATGGCGGCAAATATAACCGAAATGGCGCATCTTTGCGTTCATGACCATCCCAACTGTATCTCCAAGGGCCAACCGCGCCGCTGTTGCTGCATTCTTTTTTATCGTGGGATTGAGTTTTGCGAGTTGGGCCAGCAGGATCCCTGATATCAAATCAAAACTTCATTTGAATGATGCCGCTTTGGGTGGTATCCTGTTCGCTTTACCGGTAGGATCAATGGTTTGTCTTCCATTTGCCGGATGGCTGGTGGCAAAATATGGAAGTAAGCGGATCGTGACCATCGCTACACTTTGTTACCCGATCGCTTTACTTGCGATCGGCCTGGCAAATTCGGTGTGGGCATTGGTGCCCGTGGTATTTGTATTCGGTTTTCTGGGTAATCTCTGTAATATATCTATTAATACACAGGCAGTGGGTGTTGAGTCATTGTATGGCCGTTCTATTATGGCAAGTTTTCATGGTCTGTGGAGCCTGGCAGGTTTCTGCGGGGCGGCGATCGGTACTTTCATGGTATCAAAAAATATTGAACCGTTCTGGCATTTTGTGGTGATCTGTATTGCACTTATTGCCCTGGTCATAGCAAGCCAGCGTTTTGCTTTGGCGAAAGATGCAACTCATCCCGATCAAAAAATGTTTGCCAAACCGGATAAGATGCTATGGATGTTAGGCTTGATTGCATTCAGTTGTATGGTTTGTGAAGGAACGATGTTCGATTGGAGTGGTGTGTATTTTCAGAAAGTGGTGGAAGCGCCAAAAGAATTAACTACGCTGGGTTATGTTGCCTTTATGGGAACCATGGCAGGCGGACGTTTTATAGGGGATAAGGTAGTAACCCGTTTCGGTAAGAAAAAAGTATTGGAGGGAAGTGGAATTGTAATCACTACCGGTTTGTTAACAGCCGTGGTGTTTCCACATATTGTTACTGCAACCATTGGTTTTTTATTGGTTGGGATTGGTGTTTCATCCGTTGTGCCCTTGGTATATAGCGCTGCCGGAAAATCAAAAAAATTATCTCCCGGTGTGGCATTAACAGCGGTTACTTCTATTGGCTTTCTCGGTTTTCTTCTTGGTCCACCCATAATTGGTTTTATCGCGCAGGCGTTTAGTTTGCGTTGGTCGTTCACATTGATTGCGGTGCTTGGATTTTGTACAACCATTTTGGCTTCCCTGATAGACTGGGATTAACCTGAATTTTTTAGCGATCAAAACCGTGCCTTTGTGCCTCCGTGTGCAAATTAATTTCTCACCAAGGCACAAAGGCACGGTTGTTAAATATTCTCTAAAAGCCCCCTCTTTTTTCCTGCAATCAATTTCTGGTAGAAGAATTGGATAGACGTGTATGAACCTTAAAAAGATTTGTATGAAAAAAGTTCTACGCTACCTGCCTTTACTACTGATCGTGTTTCTTGTACAGAGTTGTATAAAAACAACCGTTGTTCCAAACACACCACCTGTTGTGGGTTCATGGGTATTGCTTGAAACCAAACAAAGTACCGGTAACGGCTGGTATTATTTTAACTCAGGACTGGAAGGCGGCATATTTGATTTTTACAATGATGGCGCCGCAGAATATGATGATGGGAATGTTTTAATGACCGGCAACTGGAGTATCCGTACCATCTCGTCTGGTTATTATGATGAATATGGTAACTACTACAGCGACCTGCATGATTCATTCGAGATACATGTGTACGACAGCTACACGCATAACTCTGCCGATTTGTATTTTGATGACGTACGTTTTACAGGCAGTAAGATCATCGCCACGAATTATTATGGTGGGGTGATATCGAAGTATGTGTTTGGGAGGTATTAATTATTTTGAATGTTGAATTTTAAATGTCATTCAACATTTAAAATTCAACATTTAGCATATAAGGTGAGGTACAAACCTGCTCTTATTATCCGTCACCAATGTATCAGCCTCGCGAATACCCATGCCGGCGGGTTCCTGGCCGATGATCCAGCTGCCGATTACCGGGTAATGATCTGAGAAATTCGGGAGTGTGAACATATCCTGGTAAATAAAACCTTCCGCTCCATATTCACCGCTTGTTTTCTGGAGGGAGATATTCTTCAGCACCATATCAATATTGGCACCCTCTCTTGAAAGGATGGGTTTCTTAACATAGTTCGTCAACTTTCCTTCTTCAAAATATGCGGACAATAAGTATGGACAATCAGGATACAGTTCCCAAAGTATCGGCAGGATCGCTTTGTTGGATAAGATCATTTTCCAGGCAGGTTCTATCCAGAATGTGCGGTTGGTGTCTTCTAAAATATTTTTTCCAAAATCATCTTTCAGCAACCATTCCCATGGATAGAGTTTGAAGATGTTTTTAATGGCTTGGTTCTCAAGATCAACAAACTGTTTGTTGTCTGCATCCCAGCCAAGGTCATCAATGAAAACAAGTTTGGTTTCCAGTCCTGCCTGTATCGCGCAATCGCGCATGTATTCAACATTGGTCAGATCTTCCAGTGTTTCTTTCAAACAGGAAAAATGCAGTGGGCCGGGGTTGAGATAATTTTTTAGATATTTCCAGTAATCAATCAGTTTTTCATGAACGCTGTTGAACTGGTCCTTGCTGTTGTCAAGATCCTTCAGCCAGAACCATTGCACAATACCCGCTTCGTATAAACTGGTGGGTGTATCTGCATTGAACTCCAGCATTTTCAATTCACCATTCTTATAGCAAAGATCAAAACGACCATAGATGGCAGGATGATCTTCTGTCCAGCTTTTTTCTATCTGCGGAACGATCCAATCCGGGATACCAAATTTGCTGTACAGATTATTGTCCATCACATGCTGTACTGCACCAAGACAAAGATCCCAGAGTTCGGCAGTGGCTTTTTCAATGAACAGAATTTCACTCATGTCCATTTCATAATACACACTCTCATCCCAGTAGGGGATATTGGTGGTATGAAAACCAAAACCCAGTTTCTCTACTTCTTTCTGCCAGTTATTGCGTGGCTTAATGGTAATTCGTTTCATGTTTTCTTTGCTTCAGATTTATGATTTCTTTCCTGTCCGGTGAGGTTGGTCGGGCGACCAACATCGGCGGCTCATCACTTCTACATTCAAAATTCCTTGCTCAATATTCTTTAGCTCCCCACACTATATCCACCCCGTCCAAATCCCCCTCTCGTCACAGCACCTTTAAACCCATTACTTCCAATATTTGATATAGGGCTGATGGCACCGGAATAATAACCTGCGCGGCTGTACATGCCATTGTTGTAATTACCATATGGCCTGAAGGCATAATACCATAACAAAGCCGAACCTATTCCCATACCGCTATGATGGCGAACGCGTGTATAAGGAGCAGTGGTATCGCTTCGCACATGCACTTTGCTGCTTTCTTCCCAATCTGATTTTGGTTTTGACTGGTTACACGAAGCAAGCGCTGCGGTGATCAAAACCAATTCTATGCATTTAGATTTTTTCATTTGCCGGGTTCTTTTACTTAACGGTGATGAAGATCTCGTAATCTTTTTTCACGCGCACTATCTTTTTATCGCCATCTTGATTTTCTGCATCGGTGGTTGTCATACCGAGAGAAGGTAAAGTATCCCTGTACACAACTGTTTTTACTTCCCGGTTCTTTGCCCATATTTTATGGGTAGTTACGAGTATATCGAAAGTGCTGTCTACATGTTCAACCTGTACAGCGGTTTCCACTGAACCGTCTTTATTGATGGTTTGTGTAATGTCTTCATTTTTTTTCTCATCGCAGGAGAACAACAAAAACATTGCTGCGGCTCCTAAAATCGCTAAAACGATTGGTTTCATTTTGGTATGCATAAGTTGTCAGTTTTCAATTTGGTTAATACGGTTCCTTGCCCGGCAATATTGCGGACGGCATTTATCGGAAAGATAGAAGTAAATATTAGTTTGCAGGAACGATATAAATATATCCTTCAGCAATAAATTTTACCTTACTGTCTTTGGCCTGAAATGGTTGAGGAACGGGAGGAATTAAATTCCTGGTGGTTTGATGTGCTGACGAAATCTAAATAGCAGAGATCCGGGCAAGTGGTTCATATTTCATGGGAGCGAGGCTCCATTTACTTTGATACAGTAAAGATATATACAAGGGTACCAGATAATAAAGAGGAACCGTGTCAAGCGGGGCTTGCGGTTGCACAAATGGTAAAGCATGTGTGATGAGTGGTATTTATATACTTTAAACCACGGATATCGGGTTTGAGCGGTAGGAGTGCAACCATGTTACAAATCAGGTGTAGAAAGGATATATAGTGAAATATGGTTGCAAAAAAGAAGCTGAATCACAACGTTTCTAATTCATTCTTATGACGCGGTTTCCACAACAGGTAATAGAATCCGAGGATCAGTACGCCGATCGTGAATGGGATGAGTGCAAGGTGTTTGAAAGTATATTCCCCGAATAAAGACTTCGTATCAAATGCAAAGAACTCGCTGATCATCCAGTATGAGTTTGCAGTGATCCAAACCGTAATGGCAACGTTATGGCAGAGTTCAGACATGTATTGTCTTGTTCGCCATGCGATGATGATAGAAATGATCAGGGTAGGGAAGATCATTGCAATACCCAGTGGGCGCCATACCATACACCAGGCTACATCTTTGAACAACCAGAAAACGATATGCAGGTTTTCCATTTTGCGGTAAGCGATGGGGATTTTGTAGGTGCTCATTAGTTTATTGGTTTATTTGTTTATTAGTTTATTGGTGGTTGTTCTAATTTATGGGAGTGATCAACAATGCGGTGATCATACCAATAAACGAATGAACCAGTAAACTAAAATACTATTTTCCCCGGTTCAAAATCTTTGCGAATCTTCTAACATCTACCTGTGGCGTTAAAGGCGTACTATGAGCAAGATGATCGGAGAACTCTTTTGAAAAATAAGGTGCCAGGGAACAGCCTTTGGTGCCCATTCCATTGAATACGCCTACGGATGGCGTAACGGGATGCAAACCAACAAACGGTCTTCGTTCCATGTTGGCGGGTCTTTCGGAGGCAATATGATCCACTATTTCAAAAGGAAGTTTTAACCAGTGATTGAGTTGATCGTTTACTTTTTTTCTGAAATCGGGCGATGGGTTGATATCTGTAAAATCCCATTCATAGGTAGAGCCGATCCAGAAAAGATCTTCTTTCCAGGGAACGATATTGATACCCTGTTTGTAAATGTTTGTACGCGGTAAACCGGGAATACTGGCAATGATCGCCTGTCCTTTGTTACGCGCATAAGGCAGGAGATGGAAATAGGGGTTGTCAAAACCAGCTACTCCTTCGCAGAAAATTATCTTTTGCGCGGTGATGTTTTGATAAGTGATATGATCTTCTGATATATTGCAATCTTCCCAACGAAAAAACTCCTCACGCAATATTTTTTTCTCCTGTAAATGTTGCCGCCAACTGAAAAGAAGTGTATTGATATCAATGAGCCAGCAAGGATCTATTTCGCCGAGACTGAAATCGTAATTGAAATATTTTTTCCAGTGGCCCGTATTTTCAGGTATGCGTAAATATTCCTTTTCGATAGGTTGTCTTTCTGCAAAGGCCAGCACCATTTGCGGGGTGGGATGGAAGTCGAGAATATTGCATTGCTGTACCAGCGAAACATCCAGCTCATTTCCCCATTCCTGGTATGCGTTTACCGCAAAAGGCATCAGTTTTTCAATCTCCCAAGTTCTTACCATTCTTCTGCCGGTAATGGGATTGATGACACCGCTGGCTACTTTGGAAGCTGTGAAGGGTTTGCTTTCATCGATTACTATAACTGATCTGCCTGCACGAATCAGATCGCGGCTGAGAAAACTGCCGCTGATGCCTTGGCCGATTATAAGGTAGTCAACATTCATTGGTGCAAAGATGCTGTAAAAAGAATTTCAATAAGAGTTTAGGAGAAAAAGAGCAAAAGAGGTTGATCTCTTCTTTGCTCTTTTTCTCCTATTCTTCTCTTATTGAAACTATTTGGCTACGCGGATCTTGATGCCTTCCGAATGACTGGTAAACTCGGGTGCATACATACATTGAATCGTTGCGATGCCTACTGAGAAAATACCAGTGTGTGTTATGAACAAAGGATAATCAAACACGTAGGTTCCTTTCCGTAAATGATCGATAAAGAAATTGGTGCTAGCGTCTTTGGTGCTTTCATAGTAACCCAGTCCATCCTGCCATTTATAACCACTTAAAACGTTTACAGGTTCCATAGAAGCGGCGCGCATGTCTTTGAGGTGGAGATAGTCCATATCACGATCGCTGCGGAGTTCGATACGTACGATTATTTTATCGCCTGTTTTTAATTCTTCGTTGTCTTTTACGGGTTCAAGAACTTTTCCTTTGTCAGTATTTCTTTCTATGAATAATTTTTTGATTAATGATAAAGGACTTGCTGCGGATGTGATCTTATTCATCTCTTCAAAATATTGCCAGTAGATACTGCCCCAACTTGGTGATGAGGAAATTTTGGAATTGGGAAACCGGGAAATTGGGGAATTGATTGAAACAGTAACATTCCCCATTTCTGGTTTTACTTTTTCGCCATCAATTCTTTTCTTGAAGTACCCTGTTCCTGCTTCTGTTTTTTCTGTAGCGCTGCTGATCACTGTTTTGCCGAGCTGGATGGTTACTGTTTTATCAGCGTTCAACCAATCGCTTCCATTTAATAGCAATGCATAACAGGCATCGGCAGTTGCGATGGTGGTTCTCCAGTTATTGGTTTGTTTGTTAAGCAACAACCAGGTTTTCATGGCATCGATGTTTTTACTGATGGATGCATTTTTCTGGTCCATATTGATCTCAGACATGAATGCGATCATCATACTCTGGTGTTCAATGGGAGATTGATACCAGAAACCCGTATGCGTTGTTTTCCAATACATGCCCTGTTTGGAATCGATGACTGTATTCTCCAATAGCGCAGGCAAAACTGTTCCTGTTGCAAATTTTTCATCGCTGTTACGATAATAGATCAAGCCCAGTTCGGCTTTGTAATAACTGTTCTGTTTAACCCAGAATTTTTTGCCCTGGCCAAAATAATAATCATATTCTTTCTGCGATTGCTGAGCAATATCCCTGAAGAAACTGCGCATGTACAGGTAGTCGATCTGGAAAGAAGAAATATGTTGAGTGTTCAGATCCGCTTTGTTTTTTATCAGCCAGTTATAATCCTCTGCTATTTTGCCATCCATATACTTCAGTGCATTTACCAGCATGATGCGTATGCCCGCAGCCGCTTCGGGTGACAATGCCCCGAGACGTTTTAGCTTACCAATACCTGTGAGAATATAATTGGTGATGTACCTGTCTTCTCCGCCTCCTTTAAACCATGAAAAGCTTCCATTGGGCAGTTGCATCTGTGTTAATTTGGCGAGCGTTACATCTGTTTGTGCGCCAATCTTTGCAAGATCAAATAACAACGCGAGGTTTTTCTTTTGTTGCTCCTCACTTTCTGCCTGCATTACCCAGGGTGTTTCCTGTAAAAGTATTTGTTTGAGTTCTTCATTTTTCTGCAGGTTACTTTTCAGGGAACTGCTGTCTTTTTTCCATTGCTCAAATACCTGTTTGATGCGCGGATTTTTATTTATGATATAGGAAGCCAACGCATTCGCATAGAAACGGTTGAAAGTTTGTTCGGCGCATTCGTAGGGATATTCCATCAGGTAAGGCAATGCCTGCACCGCATACCAAACCGGATTAGAAGTGTATTCGATGGTTAATCCTTCGTGGGTAAGGCTTTCACTGTTGCTCTTTAATAATTTATCAAATACAAAACTCTTTGTTGTATCGCTCGGGAGGTATAGCGGTAAACTTTCTGTAACCAAGATGCGGTTGGTAAGAACGGGTAAAGTGTTCTCTTCTCCATCACTGAATTCACCTGCTCTTGCTTTGATGCGCCAGGAGAGTGGTCGGTTATAACCAAACGGAATCTGGATTGGAAACTTAACAGCAAAACTTTGTCCTGCTTCAACAGTAAAGAATTGTGATGGAAAAACATTCTGAAACCACCCGTCTATAGAGTTGTTGGTTACCGGATCAACTAACTCGAGAGAAACCTGTCCTGTAATCTCTTTGTCGGTCAGGTTTACAATTTTACTGCTGAATTCCATATTGTCTCCTTCGCGCATAAACCTTGGAGCATTGGATTGCACCATTAATTTTTTTTGCGTGATAATATTGGTGCTGTAACTGCCGAATGCCAGGTCCCTGGTATGAGCGAGGCTCATCCATTTCCATTGGGTTAACGATTCAGGCATGGTAAAACTGAAACTGTATTTGCCTGATGAATCGGCATAGAGTTGCGGAAAGAAGAAAGCTGTTTCATTAAAGTTCTTTCTAACCTGCACTGGTGCCTGCTTATTTCCTTTGGTGACTATTACAATGACCCCGTTTGCTGCTGCCGGCCCGTACAGCGCAACAGCTTCGGCATTCGGCAATACATTAACTGAAGCAATATCATTCGGATCGATGTCGGTAATGGATGATGCAGGTTTTCCATCTACGATATATAATGGCTGTACGCCGGTTGCAGTGCCGGCTCCCCTAACTTGTACCACCTCCTCAAGTACACCCGCGGCTGGTAAGTTCATCATTGATGCAGACAGATCTCTTTTTTGCATTGATTTATCATAGTCCTCGGATGCCATGGGTGGTGCAAGAGGCGGGAACGTACCGATGTCTCCTTTCCATTCTATGATATCATGATTCATTATGTCATAAAAGCTTGTTGTTAAACGATCATAGATCACCTGTGGTTGCGGTGTGGATAATCCGGCGTTCCAATTATTGATACCTGCCTGCGCAGTAAAATTGATATTTCCCATGAACGGATAGCGGGGTGTGATGTTGGCCCACAGATAGGGAACGGCCCAGTTATTAGGCTGACCGAATTGATCAAGCGATGCATCATACATACCGGTCAATAATTCAGCGGCTACTTTTTCACCTTTACTTCCCTGGATGCTTACTGTCCACTTTTCTGCAGCACCGGGTTCAGTTTTATCTCGATAACTGGCATAGCTTACCTGTAATTTTTTATTGCTCCATGGTACGTCAATAGTGTATTGCGTGGTATAGATCCTGTTATCAAAAACATATGCTTCATTGATGCTAACACCGCCACGGTCATTCTCTGTTGGCGTATATTGAATATTTCTAAGACCGGCCTTCCTGTAATTGTAGTCAAAGCCGCCGGTAACCTGTTGTGCTTTTTCAATTTTACTTATCACAAACACATTATTGGCCGAAGTGCCGGTTAAAAAAGATGCGGGTTGTAAAGGTTCATTCGTGCTATAAGTTGTATAATTGAACAGGTAAGAAGGCATCGGCAGTTGATCTGTTTTGCGATCGAACAGTTGTGTATAACGCACCTGTTTAACTTCTTCACCATATTTGTCTTTGGCGATGGCTTCTATTTTGTAATAGCCCGCCGCTAAAGAACCAGCCGGAATATTATAGGCCTCATTATCTGCCGTGTTTACTATTGCTGTTAACACAGATTTTCCCACGGGCCATGTCAGGTAGTTGGTTTCATTTACATATTCATCGGTAGGGAAATTTTGTATGAATTCTTTTTCTGAAAAAATAAATTGGTCCGGTTGTGTCCAATATCTTTTCCTGATCAATCTTTCAGGGGTTTGTAGAGGATAGATAGTGATCTTTACATTTGCCGGTTCTTTTTCATTGGATAAATTGGTCGTAAGAAGATTGATCTTTTTCAGGCTATCCGTTTCCGTAATCGCAGGCGTTGATAGTTGGATCAAGAGCGAACTAAAACCTGTTGTTATTTTTGTATTGGTACTGCGTGTTTCGCCATTGATGTCTGTTACATTAGCGGTGATGGCAAAATCAAACAAAGGATTACCCTCGCGGCTCATAATATCATCAGCTTCTGCTTTGAATTTGATGGTGAATTTTCCTTCCGCATCTGTTATAAGTTCGCCATGGCCAATCTCCCCGTTGGGTTGTTGCATGGGTCTTCTCCATGTCCACATATCCTGGTAGCGAACATTACGCATCACATTGTATGTAACTTTGGCGCCATATAAAAAATTACCAGCATAAGCTTTGGCGATTCCTGTTATAACGATACTGTCGTTCAAGCGATAAGCCCCTTTTACTTTTTCAAAACTTACACTGAAGTTTGGCCGTTTATATTCTTCAACCTGGAAAGAGGTAGCACTGTAATTGAACCTCTGCTGCTGTGTCTGTATAGCAAAACGGCCGGTCAACAGGTTTTGCGGTATCTGAAATTTGCCTGCAAAAGATCCATAACTGTTGAGTGCAAATTTTAAGGAATCAACCAGTTTGTTGTTAGCATCCCGCAGGTAAACCCAACCGGAATCTTTTGATATAATGAGCTTACTTAATTTTGTTTTGTAATCGCGTGTTACTCCAATTCCTTTAAAGAACACAGTTTGCCCCGGTCTGTATATTGCGCGGTCAGTGAAAAAGAAAATTCTGTTCTGCAGTTGTTCGGCACGAATGCCAATTGCTTCACTGTTCTCCTGGAGATCATCTGCATTATCAAAATAGAGATTATAGTCATTCTCCTGGAAAAACAACCTGTCGCCTGCTGTTGTAAACAGGTACCGGAAGTTTCCATATTTGTTTGGTGCGAAACTGAAATGCCCATTTTTGTCAGTCCTCCTGATGGTGGTGTCTTCAATGGTTTTTTGCAGACGACTGATATATTCCTGTTTAATGATTGATACTTTTACATCAGGCATCGGTTTCCCATCTTCCCTGTTCAATACAAAAAAATCATTTTTGGTTTTGATATAACTGATGTTGGAAACATAAAAGAACTGTATACATAATTTTTCAGACGCGTCACTGAATGAACGGCTACTTGAACTTAAGACTGCATATTCTCCAACCGGGAGGCCATCCATTTTGATCTCTACGTTATGTGTTTGGTGGTCGTACGTTTTTGGCAAGGGCCGCACAAATGCCTGATAAGATTTGATTTCAGCAACTTTTTTCCAATAGTCGGCTCCATAAGGGTTGTTGCGTATATCACTTGCCTGGTCAATGCGGATGATCCTGCCATATAAGGTATCTATGTTGCGATATTTTACCAGTGCCCTGAAATCTTTTTTTGGAACATTTACTTTTTCTGTTTGCGTTTGCAAATCCTTTCGGTTCATTTCTACCAGCAGGTTTTGCATATTTGCTGTTCCCCGGTTAGGTTCCTTAAATAAGGGCACTGCTTTTGCTATGATGCTCTTTGCTTTTATATAGCCATAGCGGTTGGTTGTGTCTGCCAAGGGTTGGTAACCTGCGGCTTTATCGGATTCTATCTTTGCCAGCAGGTACCAGGCCTGTGCTGCGCCTGTTGCTGATGGATATTTTGATGTAATTTCTTCAAGTGCCGCGAGATAAGCAGCTTCTTTGTTAAAAAAAATTGCCTGCTGGTTAACCCACTCAATACGCGCGAGATTGATATCCAGTAATGCTTCCTTATCAGCATCATTTCGATGAAAAGAAACCAATTGCTGAAACAATTGAAGACCGATCCATTTTTGTGAACTACTGTCTTTGGTTTTAAAATCTGCATTAATAAAAACATCCATCGTTCCCAACGCTTTTGGATCATTGATGACAAATGTGTTCACCGGTTTTGTACTATACACATCACCTGATTTAAAAAAATCCAGGGCATCATTTGCAAGCAGATCATACAAGGTGGGCCTCAGATTGCGACTGTTGCCGCTGATGATAGCGGCATTGTATGTTTCAACAAGTTGTGCCTGTAACAATTTTTTCGGTTCCAGGGACCGGAAATAATTTAGTTTGACAGCATCTATCAGGTCGTCGGCAGTCCATGTACCGATATCCTCTTTTGTGATCTTGGTGGTATTCTGTCTTCTGTATAACGCATAACGGCGATCATTATAATACTGGCGGTAGGATTTTGCCAGTAATGCGTATAAGATCGCTTTCTGTACCTGGTTGGTAGTTGTTTTTATTTCTGATTCAAGTGTTTTGAATATATAATTTGGATCAGGAACATTGATCCTGTCCTGCAAAGAAAATTGATAGATCAATGCTTTTACCTGGTGTGCCGGTAAATTTCTTTGTTTGGCTTTTTGATAGAGGAGGTTCGTTTTTTGTAAGGCGGTACGCGTGAGGTCTTTTTTTAAGATCAGCGTATCGATCTCTATCCATTCTTTTTTTAAAATGGTGTCGCCATTTTGCGCACTGGATATAAAAGAGGATCCCAGCAGGAGAAAAAGCGTAAAAATGTATACTCTCATGTATCTGTTTTTCAATTATAGTGAATACTTGTTCTTAAAGGATGCGATTATCTGCATTAATACATACAAGTTACAACTCTTAACAAAACATTTCTATCTGCCTAAACCGTGCCAAATGGCAACGCGGATCAAACGGATGCAACTGATCTTCACGGATCATTTAAAAATCGGAGCAAATCCGCTTATTCTGTTTCGTCAGCGTTGCTATTAAATAAAAAGAGGCCATCTCTTTCGAAATAGCCTCTTCATATCCATCAACTAATTATTTCTTTAAGATCGCTGCCATTGTCTTACCAATATCCGCAGGGCTCGCCACCACTTCAATACCACACTCAGCCATGATCTTCATTTTAGCGGCAGCTGTATCATCTGCACCGCCAACGATCGCACCTGCATGACCCATACGGCGGCCGGGAGGAGCAGTCTGACCAGCGATAAAACCAACTACGGGTTTTGTTTTATTTTCTTTGATCCAGCGTGCAGCTTCTGCTTCCATGCTTCCACCGATCTCACCGATCATTATGATACCATCTGTTTCGGGATCATTCATTAATAATTCAACTGCGTCTTTGGTAGGTGTGCCAATGATCGGGTCGCCACCGATACCGATAGCGGTACTGATGCCCAATCCAGCTTTTACCACCTGGTCGGCAGCTTCGTAAGTAAGCGTACCGCTTTTTGAAACGATACCGATACGGCCCTGTTTGAAAATAAAGCCCGGCATGATACCCACTTTTGCTTCACCGGCAGTAATTACGCCGGGGCAGTTTGGCCCGATCAGTCTGGTGTTTTTTCCTAACATATAGTTTTTCACTTTCACCATATCCTGTACGGGAATACCTTCAGTGATACATACTACCAATGAAATACCTGCATCCGTTGCTTCCATGATTGCATCAGCGGCAAAAGCCGGGGGTACAAAAATGATACTTACATCTGCGCCTGTTTTTTTAACTGCATCAGCTACTGTATTAAACACGGGTTTGTCAAGATGCGTGCTGCCACCTTTGTTAGGTGTTACACCACCTACTACATTGGTGCCGTATTCTATCATTTGTGTTGCGTGGAAACTGCCTTCCGTGCCTGTAAAACCCTGAACAATGATCTTCGAGTTTTTATTCACTAATACTGCCATGGTAAAAATTTCTGTTAGTTTGGAATTTGCGGCAAAAATAGGCTAAAAGAGGGTAGTGTTTGGCGTTTGAACAGTAAAGTTTGGAGTTTTTTTCGGATCAGGGCCGGGTAGCGTTGCCGGGAAAGAATTGCGAATATTCAAAACTCAGGCTGCCCCGGTAACTCTGCCATTCGGCATCCTTATCGGCTGGTGTGTGTTCCATATGAACACAGCTTACCATATAACGGCCGGGATGCCTTTGCGCGGTAACCCATCCTTTTTTATCGGTTCTGAGTGTATCCATCTGCACAGGTTTACCCGGAAGGTGATACCAGATCTTCACCAGTGAACCTGGTAACGGCTTGCTGTGAAGCAACACCCGGAACCTGACTTTTACAGGAGCAGCGCTTGACCGTGATACAGGAACATCGTATGGATTTCTTTCAGGAATGATGTCTAATGGCAGAACCGTGGTTTTAGTACATGCATCTGTTAGTTTGTAACCCACCTGTAGTATGGTTTTGATGCTGTGTTGGTAATGTTCTGTGCCCTTTTTATTTTCTTCGTTATGTTCCCTGCGGTAATTGGCAATTTCATCTAAACCATCTTCTTTAAGATACGCATTGAATTTATCAGCTTCCAGGCTGATGAAAGAGTTGGTGCTGTTAAAAACCACCATGTGTGTGCCTTCTTCCTGTAAAGGCAATTGCAAAGAATCTCCTTTGTTGGAAGAAAGTTTTGAAGAAACATCTACCACATTGGCTGAAGGAGTATAATGAAATAGTTGTTGCACTTTGTCTTTATTGCCACTCCAGTCCTCTCCTTTAAAATTCTCGCCTATCATAAAATGTATCCTGGCTATTTCACGTATGGAATAAAAGAACTTTTGTGGCGTCAGCCAGAATTCATGCGCCAGTGTAAATAGCGAAATGACAGTGATAGCAAGAAGGAGCAATGTTTTCTTCACTTATGCAATGTAGATAAAACATTTTGTAAGCGTTTTAATAAGAGAATAAGAGAAAAAGAGAAAAGGAGGGCGATCTCTCCTTTGCTCTTTTTCTCCTGTCCTTCTCTTATTGAAATTTCTACATTAAAAAACGGCGCTATTAACTAGCGCCGCTTCTTTGATACTGATGATTGCCTGCTTTAAAGTTTATAGAAAGTTTTGCTGTCATTGCCACTCCTCGATGTTACCCTGAGGAAATACGGACCGCGGTATAAGTTGCCGAGATTCATTTCTATGTTATTATTTCCCTGTGATAATAATTTCTTGACTGTCATTTTTCTCACACCATAAATATCGTAAACGGAGATCTCTGCTTCCACATTACTGTTCCTGCTAAAGATAGTGGTAACCATCATAGTGATAACAGGGTTTGGATTGATGCTCATGATCTTTAAGTAATCTACCGAAGCCTGTGGTGTGGTAACTGAATCCTGTACGATTACCTGTTTGCAAACCTGTGCAACACATCCCTTCGCTGTTTTTACTTCCAGGCAGGCAGTATAAATACCGATGAATGGGTATTCTTTTACAGGCTTGATCTCATTTCCGCCGAGCGTTGTGTTATCACCAAATTTCCAGTTGCGTTGCACGATGCTATCACCCGGATGTGTTTTGCTGAGGCTGCTGTTGAATTGAACCTTCTTTAAACTGATCCTTTCTGCAGTGAATTGTACCTCCACGTTACAGTTTACCGGCGGAGCAAATCTTATGGTAATCGTATCACTGTATTTGCTTTCACAACCGCTTTTTGTTTTGATATAGAAGAGTACGGTGTATTTACCTTCTTTTGTATAGGTATGAGACGGATCTATATTTCCCTGAACAGGTACACTGTTGTCGCCAAATATCCATGTGCGGCTGATGATACTGTCTTGTGATGAACTGGCTTTTGATGCCGAGCTGTTAAATTTCACGGTACCGTTCTGCATGTTGGCATAACTGAATACCGCTTTACAACCGGTTGGTATTGGTGCCGTAATAGTTACTGTTGCAGTAAACTTGCTTTCACAACCTTTTTTGGTTTTGATAACAAGGTATACATTGTATGTTCCCGGTTTGATATTTGCCAAAGGATAAGATGGACTGATCACGTTTCCGCCAAGTGATACATTGGTTGTGTTATCGAAGTAATGCCATGTGCGGATGATAATGCTGTCATCAGGTGAAGTGCCAACAGAAGCCGAACTATTGAATGTAATAACTGAATCTTTAATGGTATAAGTAAATACTGCTTTGCAACCTGTAGGTGGCGCTGGTGAAGGAATGGTAACTTTTCCTTCGAATTTGCTTTCGCAGCCTTTCTTTGTTTTGATCACCAGTTTTACTGAATATATCCCGGGTTTGATATTTGCAATTGAATAAGATGGGCTGATCACATTTCCTCCCAGTGACACATTGGTTGTGCCATCTATATAATACCAGGTACGGCTGATGATGCTGTCGTCAGGTGAAGTGCCTGTTGAAGCCGAGCTGTTAAAGGTGATCACAGAATCTTTGATGGTATAAGTAAATGTTGCTTTACAACCTGTTGGTATAGTAGCAACCGAATCATGCAGTTTGAGTTCAAAACAGTACCTGCTTTCACAACCTTTCTTGGTTTTGATAACGAGGCAGGCAGTATAGCTACCCGCTTTTGCATACAGGTGCGATGGATCAATACGATTGCCTGTTAATTGTGCGCTGGTGTCGCCGAAGATCCATGTACGACTGATGATGCTGTCTCCCGCGCCTGGATCTGCATGGGCGCTGTTAAACTTAACAGTTAGTCCGTGGATAGTGGTTGAGAACTCTGCCTTACAACCTGTTGGAGGAGGTGTTGTTCCCGGAACCGAATCATGTACGATGATAGTGATGCAGAATGTTTTTTCGCAACCTTTCATAGTCCTGATACTTACGCATGCAGTGTATACGCCGGTGTCTTTAAATTCTTTTAAAGGATTTACCTGGTTGCCATCGAGTGATGTTCCGTCACTAAATTTCCAGATGCGTTGGAAAATGCTGTCACCCAGTAAAATAGTAGTATGGCTGCTGTTGAAACGGAATTTTCTTGGAGCTAATTTTTCAACTGTAACAACAGCTTCAATTTTGCAATCATTGGATGATGGTGTGAATACCACTGTCTGGCAGGAGCTACTTTCACAACCTTTTTTTGTTTTGATGGTGAGACATACATTATACACGCCAGGTTTTGCATATGCGTGAATAATATCTGCCTGGTTGCCACCTAATGAAGTTTCATCGCCAAATTTCCATGTGCGTGCTATGATACTGTCGCCTGGAGCCAGTGTAGATGTATTGGCACTTTTAAAGCTCACTCCTGTTGCTGTTGAACTGAAAGAGAATGCCGCTTTACAGGAAACAGGTGGGGGTGTGGACGTCGTTGTGCAGATAATGAAATTGCTTTCTACCACACCGTTCAAACCCACAATTGGATCATGCGTGATCTTTGTGCCGTTACAGTTCTCAACGATGATGATCAGCTTGCTGATGTTGCCACTACAGGTAAGCGTATCAATATAGTATCCGTTTGGGTTGGTAATAACTGTATGTGAAAGAGCACAACCCTGTGTGCTGTCAGTAGAATATATTTTTACAGTCTTATTAGCGATCGGGTGATTCGCAGAATCTTTCACAGTGCCTTTTACGATCACGGTGTTGGCAAACAACTGTGCCTGTAAAAGAAGAGAGAAAGCAATAAAAAGAAAGCGTAAAGTTTGTTTCATAAAATAGGTGTTGGCTGTAATCTTAGATACCCCTCCATTTCTGATTGCAGCCTGCCGGTTGCATTTTTTTTAACAATTTCTTCCGGGAAAGCCTTGTTTTATGGCTATTAGGGCTCAATATCAAGTACTTCCGGGATAGATGCCGGTACCTTAATTAAAACAGGGTTTCGTCTTTTTTTGACCGCCAATCCCTACTTTTGCGCCTGTCCGAAAGGCAATACATTAAAAAACAAAGACAATGGCAACAACATCCGACATCAGCCGTGGCATGATCCTGAAATTAGACGGCAGTTTATATTCTGTAGTGGAGTTTGGCGAGAACAAAACAGCGCGCGCAGCTGCAAAAGTGTGGGCCAAATTAAAAGGCGTTGATAACAAACGTTCCATCGAGAAAACATGGAACAGCGGAGAGAACATTTTCCCTATCCGTGTTGAGAAAAAAGCTTTCCAGTTCCTTTATAAGGATGATACCGGTTATAACCTGATGAACAACGAGACCTATGAACAGATCTCATTGGCAGAAGAAATGATCGATTCCCCCCAGTTCCTGATGGATGGATCTGAAGTATTTGTATTTATCAATACAGAAACCGAACAGCCTATCGGTGCCGAACTCCCTGAAAAGATTGTTCTGAAGATCACTTATTGTGAACCAGGATTAAGAGGCGATACTGCCACCCGCGCCCTGAAAGCGGCTACGGTAGAAACCGGTACAACCGTAATGGTACCCCTTTTCGTAGAAGACGGTGAGTTGATCCGTGTAAATACAAAGGATGGCTCTTATGTTGAGCGTGTGAAAGAAGCGAAATAATTATTGCTGATAATATTTGAGAGGCTGTCTTATTAAAGGCAGCCTCTTTTTTATGCGGACAATGCACGCGGATGACGCGGAAAGAGGCGGATTTTAATGGATTTGTTCGTGGCCGAATCCGTCCTTATCCGTTTTTTCCGCGTTATCCGCGTGCCATCATGGTGCGAAGCACCATCCACTGGCCCGATTTTTTGGGCATATTATATGACTAATTCGCCAAAGTTCAGAAATAAAGAAAATCCCCGTTTTTATCAAAAAAGCCCTATTTTGCCCCACTATTTGACCGAAAAATACTGTTTTTACCCCTAAAATTGCCATTTATGGACTTAAAGCAAATTCACGAATTGATCAAGATCGTCAACAAAAGTAATATTGGTGAGATCAGTATTGAAGACAAGGATGGTAAGGTAACCATCAAACAAAAAGAAGAAGCGGTAGTAACCGTAGCAGCACCGCAACCACAGGTTTATACCACTGCCCCGCAACCGATAGCCGCACCGGCGCCAGCAGCAGCTCCGGCAGCACCAGCCGCCGCCCCCAAAGCAGATAACCTCGTAACCATTAAAAGCCCGATGATCGGCACATTCTATCGCCGCTCATCTCCTGATAAACCGATACTCGCAGAAGTGGGTACTGAAATAACCCCGGGAAAAGTAGTGTGCATCATTGAAGCCATGAAACTGTTCAACGAAATAGAAAGTGAGATCAAAGGAAAGATTGTAAAGGTGCTTGTTGAAGATGCGAGCCCTGTGGAGTATGATCAGCCTTTGTTTCTTGTAGAACCGGCGTAGTATTATCGAATTTGCGTATTACGAATTGGCGAATTGTTCAGAAACTGTTCGATCGCTAATACGGTAATCCGTGAATCCGCCAATTCACTAATCCTAAATCAAATTCATGTTTAAGAAAATATTAATCGCCAACCGCGGAGAGATCGCGCTACGTATCATACGTACCTGCCGCGAGATGGGTATTAAAACGGTGGCTGTTTATTCAACTGCAGACAAAGACAGCCTTCATGTAAAGTTTGCTGATGAAGCAGTATGTATTGGTAAACCTGCCAGCGCCGACTCTTACCTGAACATACCCCATATCATGGCCGCGGCCGAGATCACGAACGCTGATGCGGTGCACCCGGGTTATGGTTTCCTGGCTGAGAACGCAAAGTTCTCACAGATCTGTGCTGATCATGGCATCAAATTCATCGGGCCAACGCCGGAGATGATCAACAAGATGGGTGATAAGATCACTGCAAAAGATACCATGATCAAAGCCGGTGTTCCGGTTGTTCCGGGTGGTGAGGGTTTATTGGAAAGTATTGACGAAGCAAAAAAATTAGCAAAAGTAGTTGGCTACCCGGTGATCTTAAAAGCAACGGCCGGTGGCGGTGGTAAAGGAATGCGCGTGGTGTGGGAAGAGTCGGAAATAGAAAAAGCATTTACTACGGCTAAACAGGAAGCTGCCGCATCATTTAAAAATGATGGGATCTACATGGAGAAATTCGTGGAAGAACCCAGGCATATCGAGATACAGGTTGCTGGTGATCAGTACGGAACAGTTTGTCATATGAGTGAAAGGGATTGTTCCATCCAGCGCCGTCACCAGAAACTCGTGGAAGAATCTCCCTCACCTTTTATGACGCCGGAGTTAAGAAAGAAAATGGGTGAAGCTGCGATCAAAGCCGCATCAGCTATTAATTATGAAAGTGTGGGAACGATCGAGTTCCTGGTTGATAAACACCGTAATTTTTATTTCATGGAGATGAACACCCGTATACAGGTAGAACACTGTGTTACGGAAGAAGTGATCAACTTCGACCTGATCAAAGAACAGATCAAGATCGCAGCGGGCGAAAAAATATCGGGTAAGAATTATGAGCCACAGATGCATGCGATCGAATGCCGCATCAACGCAGAAGATCCATACAATGATTTCCGTCCTTCACCCGGAAAGATCACTACGCTGCATACACCAGGTGGTCATGGTGTTCGGGTAGACAGCCATGTATATGCAGGCTATGTGATTCCGCCATTTTATGATTCAATGATCGGAAAACTCATTACGATCGCACAAACACGTGAAGAAGCCATTGATACCATGTATCGTGCATTAAGCGAGTATGTGATCGAAGGTGTAAAGACAACCATTCCGTTCCACTTGCAATTAATGCAGAACGAAGATTTCAGGAAAGGGAATTTTACTACGAAGTTTTTGGAGTCGTTTAAGATGAAATAATCTTAAAATCAAAATTAAAAAGTCAAAAGTCAAAATGCGGAGATCTTCATTTTGACTTTTGACTTTTTAATTTTTAATTCTTCGCCGGGTATAGTTGGTGCTCTTTAAAAAACTGGATCACCATTTCTATCTGGGTATCATTCATGCCGATCGCTCTATACCTGCTGTCTCTTTGTTTATACATCGCATTGGTTCTGCGGACCCTGTTGAAATCAGTTTCAGGGATGGCTGCAATAGTGAGCGCTTCTTTTTGTTTCCATACTTCTGTTTCAAACAACATATCTGCCTGGCGACCGTTTCCTGTTTCGCCTAATTTTTCGATCAATAATTTCCTCCAGGGTGTTTTGAACAATTGCAATGCACGTGGCGGGGTCAGTGTATCGTATGCATGGTTAACCGTTAGCTCAGTAGCAGGGCAGGAAGAAGCACGTTTATATTCTCCAATGGCTTTTGCCTGGTCGGCAGATAAAAACGCTTTGTATTTTTTAACTACTTCCTGCTGCAGTTCTCCGGCGGTGGCAAAACGCTCGTTGGTGTTTGCATCGATGGTAATTTGTTGTTGTCTTGCCCAGAGATCAACCTCGGCTATTTTATCGGCTGTTTCTGCTGAGATCTTGAATTGCTTTATCAATTCGGGTTTATCGCAGAAATTGAATAGTTCCCTTAATTCTTCAGGCGTACGCTTAATGGCATCCTGCGCCAGTAAACTGCCTGTAAGAAAAGAACTGAGCATAAAAACTGTTGTAATGATCTTTTTCATATGCATAAATAAGTTCTCTAAAATAAGCAGATTTGAAAACATGGATTCGTTAAAATAATAACGGCGCTTCAATTTGAAGCGCCGCAATTATTTTGAATTGTGCCGGTAAATTATTTACCACCACCACCACCTGGACGGCCACCGCCACGTTGAGGCATTGCATCGATCACTTTTTTAGCGAGTTCTGCACCTAAAGCTTTTTCCAGTCTTTTGTTTCTTGCTTCTGTCCATGTCTTCATTGCTTCTGTGCGAGCTTCCGGAGCTAGGTCGCGCATGTTGCCCATTGCAGTCCTGTCTGTAAGGATAGCTACAGCTGAATCAGTTTGAACAGCTGTCAGGTTAAGTGGCTTCAATTGCTCTTTCATTGCAGCCATACGCTCCTCAGGAGTTCTCTGCTGACCACCGCCACCTTGAGCCATTACTGTTGTCATAGAGCAGCAAAGTACTACTGCTGCGAATGCGATTACTTTTTTCATACAAGTACGTTTTATTTGTTTTTAAGAGTATGAAAAGTACAGCATTTGTTTTTCAGTTCCCAAGTTTTTTCGGTGGACGGCTCTTGGTAGTCGGCATTCCATAATTAACTTTTTTTTAATGTGATTTAACAAAAAGCCCCGTTCTTTTAGAATAAGAACGGGGCTCAATTGCTTAAGTCAAAATGTGTTTATCGTAAGAATAACATTTCGCGGTATTTAGGCAATGTCCAGAGTTCATCGTCTACCAGGTGCTCCAGTTTATCTACGCTGTAACGGATATCGTCAAAGAATGCCGCTTTAACCTGGCTTTCATAAGCGATCGCCTTGGTGCGGGTACTTTCGA
The DNA here is from genome assembly GCA_040388475.1 of Bacteroidota bacterium. Taxonomy (GTDB): domain Bacteria; phylum Bacteroidota; class Bacteroidia; order Chitinophagales; family Chitinophagaceae; genus Sediminibacterium. Next base: position 49,152 of record JAZKBT010000014.1, read on the forward strand.
TATTGTTGGCGATTTTCCTTGCTTCTACCATCGCATTCACTTTGGTATTGATGATCTGGATATGTTCGCTAACCGATTTCAGGATATCCAGTTGCGCCGCATAAGCACTTTCCGGTAAACCGGCAGCTTTCAGTCCGTTGATGTTTTTCAACAACCCATTCTGGTATTTAATAGCAGAAGGCAGGATGTGGTTGATAGCGAGATCACCCATAATACGCGCTTCGATCTGTACTTTCTTGATGTATTTTTCCAGTTCGATCTCATGTCTTGCTTCCAGTTCTGTATGAGAGTATACACCGTTTGATTCGAATAATTTTTTAGCCTTGTCTGAAACCATTGCGTCCAAAGCAACCGGGGTAGTTTTCAGGTTAGGTAAGCCGCGGCGTTCTGCTTCATGGTGCCATTCGTCGCTGTAACCATCACCTTCAAACAATACTTTTTTGCTTTCAACAATGTATTTCTGGATCACCTGCATAATGGCGATCTCTTTCTTATCACCTTTCTCGATCAGGGCATCCACATCGATCTTGAATTTCTTCAAAGTATCTGCCATGATGGTGTTCAACACAGTCATAGAGATGGCACAGTTAGCAGAAGAACCTACTGCGCGGAACTCGAATTTGTTTCCGGTAAACGCAAAAGGAGAGGTCCTGTTTCTATCTGTATTATCCAGCATCAGTTCAGGAATGCTTCTGTGAAGATCCAGTTTCAGGATGGCTTCATCCTGCTCATCAAACTTGGTGCTCACCCTTGTTTCTACATCAGACAAAACTTTGGAAAGATATTGGCCAACGAAAACAGAAATGATGGCAGGAGGCGCTTCATTAGCTCCCAAACGGTGATCGTTTGGTGCTGAAGCAATGGCAGCACGCATAATATCTGCGTGGTCATGAACTGCTTTAATGATGTTCACAAAGAAAGTAAGGAACATCAGGTTGGTCTTTGGCGTTTTACCAGGTGCAAGCAGATTCACACCGGTATCAGTAGCCATACTCCAGTTATTATGTTTACCGCTACCGTTAATACCCGCGAATGGTTTCTCATGAAACAATACCACGAGCTTATGACGTTTGGCAACACGGCTCATCACATCCATTAATAAAGTGTTGTGGTCAACCGCGATATTCACTTCTTCAAAAATCGGTGCGCACTCAAACTGTGCAGGTGCCACTTCATTGTGACGGGTACGCAGCGGGATACCTAATTTATAGGCTTCCTGTTCATAATCACGCATGAAGGCATATACTCTTTCAGGGATAGAACCGAAATAGTGGTCCTCCAATTGCTGCCCCTTGGCAGGTGCAGCTCCGAATACAGCGCGGCCGCACTGAACCAGGTCTGGACGTGCATTTACCAGCGCCTCATCTATCACAAAATATTCCTGTTCCCAGCCGAGTGTGGCGGTTACTTTGGTAACGTTCTTATCGAAATAGTTACAAACATCAACAGCTGATTTATTCAAAGCTTCCAGTGCTTTCAGCAATGGGGCTTTGTAATCGAGTGATTCACCTGTATAAGAAACAAAAATGGTAGGGATACAAAGGGTTTTTCCTTTACCGATCTCGATGATGAAAGCGGGTGAGGAAGGATCCCATGCTGTATAACCACGTGCTTCAAAAGTGGCACGTAAACCACCACTTGGGAAAGAAGAAGCATCGGGCTCCTGCTGGATCAGCGCGGCGCCATCAAATTCTTCGATAGCGGTGCCATCACCTTTCAGTGTAAAAAATGAATCGTGTTTTTCAGCAGTTGTTCCGGTAAGCGGTTGAAACCAGTGTGTAAAGTGGGTAACTCCTTTGGCTTCTGCCCAGGCACGGATACCGTTGGCTATCTGGTTGGCAACGCTGCGGTCAATTTTTTTGCCGCCACGGATACTGGTAATCAGGCTTTTATACGCCTCATCACTTAAAAATTCGCGGGCGGTTCTTACGGTGAACACGTTCTCATTGAAAATGCCCGTAATTTTTGTCGCGCTTGGAGTGGGGACTCCGGTAGCCTCATTGGTAATATTACCAATCGCTGAAAATCGTAAAGACATAAGTTGGAATTTTTTTTACAGCCCAAAATACGCCTAAAAACTTCAAAAAATCAATTCTAAATTATTTTTTGGTGCAAAAAAGATTAAAAATGTGGAAAAATATAAATATAGATTTATTTGTAATCTGTTTGTCAATAGTCCATAGACCTTAGTCCATGTACCATGGTCTATGGACAAAATGAATAAACTGTGTAACTTATCGTGATCACGCCCGTTCCATTCAAAACCATCACCTAAAATCAAACTGAATATTTATGAAAAAGCTATTCCTGGCAACTGCCTTATTGATCAGCCTGTCTTCTTTTGCCCAATGGCCCTGGCAAAAAGTGGAGGGGAACGGGAACCTGAAAAAAGAGACCCGCCCGGCAAGTGGTTATACTGCTATCAGTTCTTCGGGTTCCTGGGATGTAATGGTGGCTTATGGAGAAAGTAACAGCATCCAGGTAGAAGCAGATGAAAACCTGCTGGAATACATTTCAACCAAAGTGGAAAATGGCAAGCTATCCATCAAAACCACGAAGAATGTCAATCTCCGTACAAAAAACAGGATCACTATATATGTATCACTTACGCGTTTAACCGCGATATCCTTATCGGGAAGCGGGGATATCATAGGCGAAGGTAAATTCACCAATGACGGGAATACCGATTTCAGTGTATCGGGTTCTGGTTCTATTAAAATGACAGTTAATAAATTGGGTAAGGTAGAAGTGGGGGTTTCAGGAAGTGGTAACGTGCGTTTATCAGGTTCTGCCAATTCTGTTGAAGCCAGGATCAGTGGAAGCGGCAATGCCGATTGCAGCAACCTGATCTGCGATGATGCCTATGCACATATCAGCGGCAGCGGTAATATTAAACTCAATGCCAACAGGGCCATAGATGCCAATATCAGCGGTAGTGGTAATGTTTCATACAAAGGATCGGCTTCGGATGTGAAGAAGCATGTGTCGGGGAGTGGACGGTTGTCAAGAGCCTAATAAGTTTGTGGTTTGTCGTTTGTGGTTTGTAGTTGGGGTTGCCGCAGTTCGTAGATGATCCCGCATTGAAAGAACCACAAACTACAAACGACAAACCACAAACTTTCCTACCTTCGCGGCATCATGGAAATAACCGCTAAAACCGCCGAGCAATTACGCCTCACAGCAGATGAATTTGAACTCATCAAACAGAAATTAGGGCGCACGCCCAACTTCACAGAGTTATGCGCCTTTAGTGGTATGTGGAGTGAACATTGCAGTTACAAGAACTCGATCAAGTGGTTAAAAACCTTACCAAGAGACGGCGGCCGTATGTTGGTTGCCGCCGGTGAAGAAAATGCAGGACTCATGGATATGGGTAATGGTTTTGGCGTAGTGTTTAAAATTGAAAGTCATAATCACCCCAGCGCCATCGAACCTTTCCAGGGCGCCGCAACCGGTGTAGGTGGTATCCAGCGCGATATTTTTACCATGGGCGCAAGACCCATTGCTTCACTGAATAGTCTCCGCTTCGGAAATTTAAAAGATAAAAAAACACAGCGTTTACTAAGTGGTGTGGTGCATGGCATCGGCCATTATGGTAACTGCTTTGGTGTGCCTACTGTTGGTGGTGAAGTATATTTTGAAGATTGCTATCATACCAATCCGCTGGTAAATGCCATGAGTGTGGGTATTATGCAGGCAAATAAAATGGTGAGTGCAACAGCGCTTGGCACCGGCAACCCTGTATTTTTTGTAGGAAGTGCCACAGGTAAAGATGGGATAGGGGGTGCATCCTTTGCATCAGCCAATATCACTTCGGATAGCGTGGAAGAATTACCAGCTGTACAGGTAGGAGATCCTTTCCAGGAAAAAAAATTACTGGAAGCCTGCCTGGAAGTAATTGAAACAGGCGCCGTAATAGGTATGCAGGATATGGGTGCAGCCGGTATCATTTGTTCTACTGCGGAAATGAGTGCGAAAGGCGGTGTGGGTATGCGCATCGATCTCGATAAAGTTCCTACACGACAAAAAAATATGAAAGCCTGGGAACTCTTATTAAGTGAGAGCCAGGAAAGAATGCTGGTAGTAGTTGAAAGAGGAAAAGAAGAAGCCGTTCTAAAAGTGTTTGAAAAATGGGACCTGAGCTGTAGTGAAATTGGCCAGGTAACAGATGATAAACTCCTCAAGTTTTACATGAATGGAGAACTGGAAGCAGAGATCCCTGCATACGAACTGGTACTGGGAGGCGGTGCACCACAATACACAAGAGAATACAAAGAGCCTGCCTATTTAGCAAAAGTGAATGCGTTCGATATGAATGCTGTAGAAGATGTAACCGATCTGAAAGCAACAGCAGAACAATTGGTACAGATCCCGAACATTGCATCCAAACGTTGGGTATATACACAATATGATAGCATGGTAGGCGCAGCCAACGCATCAACCAATGCACCGAGTGATGCTTCTATTATTCTGGCAAAAGGAACGGGCAAAGCATTGGCGATCACCGTTGATTGTAACAGTAAATATGTTTTTGCCGATCCATATAAAGGAGGCATGATCGCTGTTGCGGAAGCTGCAAGAAATATTGTATGCAGTGGTGGAGAACCGATTGGTGTTACCAACTGTCTAAACTTCGGTAATCCCTATGATCCGGAAGTATATTACCAGTTTGTAAAAGCGGTAAGCGGTATGGGAGATGCCTGCCGCAAATTCAAAACACCGGTTACAGGTGGTAATGTTAGTTTCTACAATCAAAATCCTGATGGCCCGGTATATCCAACGCCGACCATTGGTATGGTGGGTATACTCGATGATTTTTCCAACCGCATGACGCTTAATTTCAAACAGGCAGATGATGTGATACTTTTAATAGGGAAACAACAGAATGATATCGGCTCATCAGAATACCTGCACAAACTGAAAAAAACGGAATACTCACCTGCACCTTATTTTGATCTGGATGAAGAATTGGCTGTGCAGCAATTTGTAGCCAACCTCATAAAAGATAAATTGATACAGAGCGCACACGATATCAGTGAAGGTGGCCTTGCGATCACATTACTCGAAAGCGGGTTCACCAATCATTTAGGCTTCACAGTTTCTGCTACATCACCATTGAGAAAAGATGCCTACTGGTTTGGTGAAGCACAGGGACGCGTAGTTGTTTCCTGTACAAAGCAAAACGCTGAGCGCTTAATGCAGAACGCAAAAGCGACCGGCATTGAGGTGACACAACTCGGAACAGTAACAGGCGGCAATATTGAAGTGAATGGAGAAAACTGGGATAGTATTGTTGCATGGAAAGAAAAATATGATACAGCAATTGAGAAGTTGTTGAATTAAAATAGTGAACAAGGATATTGAGGGATAAAGCAAACAATTTATCGACAATTAACACCTTACACAACTAACCGTGCCTTTGTGCCTCCGTGTGCAAATAAAAATTCACACCAAGGCACAAAGGCACGGTTTGATACCTGGTCATCCAAACACCTCCTTCAATAGTCAATTTTAAAAATGCAGGATTCAACTTCGCATAACGAAACCATCATTGTCACCGGAGCAGCCGGCTTCATCGGCTCCTGCATGGTGCAGTATCTGAATGATAATGGTTATTCTAACCTGATCCTGGTAGATGATTTCGGCATTGAAGAAAAGCGAAAAAACTGGGAATCGAAAACATACACACATATCGTTGAACGATACAATCTTTTTGATTGGTTACAAACACATCAACCCAAGATTGATCTTTTTCTTCATATAGGTGCAAGAACAGATACTACTGAATTTGATTATGCGATTCACGAGGAACTCAATGTACAATATTCCAAAGATGTATGGAAGTATTGTACAGCGAATGCAGTTCCGATGATCTATGCTTCTTCTGCCGCTACTTATGGTTCCGGCGAATTGGGTTATGATGATAACCATGAAGTGATAGAAAAATTACAGCCACTCAATCCTTATGGCATCAGCAAAAATGAATTTGATAAATGGGCGCTGAAAGAAGCTTATACAAACCATAGCGCACCACCTGCATGGACAGGTTTAAAATTCTTCAATGTATACGGTCCGAATGAGTACCACAAAGAAAGAATGGCAAGTGTGATCTGGCACGCGTTTAACCAGATCCAAAAAAGTGGTGTCGTAAAATTATTCCGGAGCCATAAAGATGGATTTAAAGACGGGGAACAACTGCGTGATTTTGTTTATGTGAAAGATGTAGTGAGTGTGATCGGGTGGATGGCAGAGTCCATGGTCCATGGTCAATGGTCCATGGTTAAGAATGGCATCTATAATTTAGGTACAGGCACGGCCCGCAGTTTCAATGATCTCGTAAAAGCAACTTTTGCAGGGTTGGATCTTCCTGCTAATATCGAATTCATCGATATGCCGGAAGACATCCGCGATAAATACCAGTACTTCACCGAAGCCAATATGCATAAACTGCGTTCTGCCGGTTATACAAAACCTTTTTATTCCCTTGAAGCCGGTGTTGATGATTATGTTCGCCATTATCTCAGAACTTTAAAATATCTTTAGTCTATAATGTCAGTAGACCATAGTCGATAGACCATGGTCCATGGACTATCGACTTCTTCAATCAACAATTATGAATAAAAAAATCTCCATCATCGGTGGCGGCAACCTCGGTGCAGCTATGGCTGAAGGATTGGTAAACAGTGGATTTGTATCTGCGGATCATTTGATGGTTACGAGGAGAAACACTGCTGCACTTTCTTCTTTGGCAAACAAGGGTGTTGTGATCAGCAGTAATAATATTGACGCAGCGAAATTTGCAGACTGGATTGTACTCGCTGTAAAACCCTTCCAGGTAAAAGATGTTCTTTCAGAGATACAACCACATCTTGATGCAAAGAAGCATATACTTATCAGCGTGGTTACCGGTGTATGGATCAAAGAGCTGCAGGAGATCGTGGGTAACCAGTTTGTACTTTTCCGCGCAATGCCGAATACCGCAATAGCTATTGGCCAAAGCATGACCTGCATCTATGCACACCAGGCAAATGAGGAGCAGGTAAAATATGCGGCGGGCCTGTTTGACCAATTGGGTAAGTCGGTTTTTATCGAAGAAAAGCTAATGGATGCGGCTACTGTATTAGGAGCCTGCGGTACGGCTTATGCCATGCGATATATCCGCGCCAATATACAGGGTGGAATCGAAATTGGTTTCAGTGCGGCCACTGCTTCATTGATCGCGGCGCAAACGGTAAAAGGCGCTGCAGAATTATTATTACAGAAAAATACACACCCTGAACAGGAGATTGATAAAGTAACCACTCCAAAAGGATGCACCATTGCAGGTTTGAACGAGATGGAGCACCAGGGTTTCAGCTCATCGCTGATCAAAGGGATCGTTACCAGCTATAAAAAGATCGTGAATGATATGTGATGAGCCTGGTATGGCGATGCATAGGTTAAAAAAATAACATATATGATCATTCAGGATGCTTATTGTTGAAGACTCTTGTAGAATTTTTGCTTTTTTCTCAAGATGTACACCCCGTATTCACAATTTGCCGTAAATATTAGTGCGGTAATGGCAAGCTATTTTTTTGGTTACATTTTTTGCTGTAGGTTTGTACGACCTCTGAAATTTTTCCCTTACACAGTTATTTTCCAAGGTCAATTATTCTTTGATTTTTTCAGTCACAAAAGCAGTTTCCTGCTCTTTGCGGCATTATTTTTTGCTTTGTGAAACACGATGTATATGTGCCACGCAGCAAGTGGATTTTTGAAGAACACCAGCTAAAAGAATTTGTAAAAAGAAACGTACCAACAATCAACCATACTATGGCCAAGTTTATTTTTGTTACCGGTGGTGTAACAAGTAGTTTAGGAAAAGGAATCATTGCTGCCTCACTCGCAAAATTACTGCAGGCAAGAGGGTTAAAAGTAACCATCCAGAAATTTGATCCTTATATTAATGTGGATCCGGGAACATTGAATCCTTATGAACACGGTGAGTGTTTTGTAACAGAAGATGGCGCTGAAACAGATCTTGACCTTGGTCACTACGAAAGATTCTTAAGCATTTATACCACACAGGCCAACAATGTAACTACCGGCCGTATTTACCAAACGGTTATCAATAAAGAAAGAGCAGGTGATTTTTTAGGAAAGACAGTTCAGGTTGTTCCTCATATCACCGATGAGATCAAAAGAAGAATGTTATTACTGGGTGAGGATAAGAAATATGATGTGATCCTTACAGAAATAGGCGGTACCGTAGGCGATATTGAAAGCCTGCCGTTTATTGAAGCCGTTCGCCAGTTGCAATGGGAACTGCCGGAAGAAGATGTGATGGTAGTGCATCTTACCCTGATACCTTACCTGAAAGCCGCAAAAGAACTCAAGACAAAACCTACACAGCACAGCGTAAAAATGCTGAGCGAAACAGGTGTGCATCCGGATATCATCGTTTGCCGTACTGAAGAACCATTGAACAACGATATCAAAAGAAAGATCGCCTTGTTCTGTAACGTAAAACAGGAAGCGGTGATAGAAGCGATGGATGCTTCTACTATATATGAAGTTCCGTTGCTGATGCTGCGTGAAAAACTGGATCTGATCTGTCTGAAAAAACTGAACCTCACAGGTTATGGCGAACCACAATTAGATAAATGGATCGGCTTCCTGGATAAATTAAAATACCCTCGCAGTAAAGTAACTGTTGGATTGATCGGGAAATACATAGAACTACAGGATGCATACAAATCCATCCTCGAAAGTTTTGTGCATGCCGGAGCTATGAATGAAGTAAAAGTGCAGGTGGTGAATGTACACAGCGAATTTATCACTGCCGAAAATGTAGCTGAGAAATTAGATGGTCTCGATGGATTATTGGTAGCGCCTGGATTTGGTCTTAGGGGTATTGAAGGAAAGATCGTTGCTGTACAATATGCCCGTGAAAAAGGATTGCCTTTCTTCGGTATCTGTTTAGGTATGCAGATGGCGGTAATTGAATATGCAAGAAATGTATTGGGTTTAGCAGACGCACATTCTACAGAAATGGATACATCTACTTCACATGCTGTGATCAATATGATGGAAGAACAGAAAAAGATTAAACTGATGGGTGGTACCATGCGACTGGGTTCTTACCCATGCGAAATCAGTGAGAATAGTCTCGCACATAAGATCTATGGTGAAAGCCTGATCAGTGAAAGACACAGGCACCGTTATGAGTTCAACAACGATTACATGGAGCAATTCGAATCCAATGGCATGATCGCCAGTGGTAAGAATCCAGAATCCGGACTTGTAGAGATCATGGAGATCCCTTCACATCCTTTCTTCATCGGTGTTCAATATCACCCCGAGTTAAAGAGTACGGTTGAAAAACCTGCGCCATTATTCGTAGGCTTTATTGATGCAGCCAAAAAATACAACGACAAGAAAAGTTCCTTTAAGACCACGTCTTTGCAGGATGCTTTGATCTAAGGTTTCACGCACCCGCTCGTCTAAGCTCAGCGGGCGAGAAGACACGAAGTTTGCAAAGGCGCAAAGAGATTTTCTTTGCGCCTTTGCTTTTCTTTGCCCCTTTGCGTGAAAAAATTGATAACTTGAAACACTCAAAAACTGAATACAATGAGAAAAATCATCCCCTTTTTAGCACTCTTGGTTTTCTGTACCACCCTTAACGCCCAGGGTTTTAAATGGACACGTGATGGCGGAAGTTATTATACCAACGAAGCAGGCGATATTGTAAAAAACGATCTGCCCTCTTTCTCCAAAACGATTGTAGTGGCCAAAGCCTTGCTGAAACCGCATCCCGATTCAAATGCATTAACGGTTCGTGATTTTTCATTTTCAGCGGATGATAAAAAAATGCTGATCTATACCAATTCCAAAAGAGTATGGCGCCAGGATTCGCGTGGCGATTATTGGGTGCTGGGTCTGGCTAATAAAAAGTTACAGAAACTGGGAAAAGGAAAACCAGTTTCCTCAATGATGTTTGCTAAATTTTCTCCGGACGGGAATAAAGTGGCGTATGTGAGTGAGTTCAATATTTACGTGGAAGATGTTGCGACTGGTAAAATCACACCACTTACAACAGGCGGAACACGCAAGCTTATCAACGGAACTTTTGATTGGGCCTATGAAGAAGAATTCGGTTGCCTTGATGGTTTTCGCTGGAGCCCGGATAGTAAAAAGATCGCTTACTGGCAAATTGATGCAAAGAATGTGAAGAGTTATATCATGCTCAATACAACCGATTCTATTTATCCTTTTGCGGTTCCTGTGGAGTATCCAAGTGCAGGAGAGCCGCCATCACCTTACAAAATTGGTGTGGTAGATATTGCTACAGCCAAAACAACCTGGATGAGTCTTCCAACGGATCCTGTGCTGCAATCCTATGTGCCAAGAATGGAATGGGCCGGTAACAACACGCAATTGATCCTGCAGCACCTTAACCGTAAACAGAATGAAAGTAATATCATGATCTGTGATGTGGTTACAGGCAAATCAAATTCCATTTATAAAGAAACGGATGCTGCATGGATAGATGCTGCCAATTCATTGTCAGATAAATTCTGGCTGAACAGCGGAAAAGAATTTATGTGGACGAGTGAAAAAGATGGCTGGCAACACCTCTATCGCATCAGCAGGGACGGGAAAAATGAAACATTGATCACAAAAGGAAATTATGATGTGATGAATGTTTCAGCAGTTGATGAAGCGGGCGGTTATGTTTATTTTTACGCCACACCCGATAATGCCACACAGCGCTACCTGTATCGGACAAAACTGGATGGCACAGGAACTGCAGAACGCCTGTCACCGGCAAGCCAGAATGGAACACATAGTTATACAGTATCACCTACAGGAAAATTTGCGCAACACTCTTTCTCCAATTATTACACACCTTCTTCAAGGGAGTGGGTAACACTGCCAGATCATAAAACATTTAATGGCGACAATGTAAATACTGCAGTTTCAAAAGCGGATAAGAGTAAATCAAACACCGAATTCTTTAAGGTAAAAACAGAAGAAGGGGTTGAAATGGATGGCTGGATGGTGAAGCCGACAAATTTTGATCCGTCTAAAAAATACCCGGTTGTATTTTTCGTATATACCGAACCCGCGGGGCAAAATGCAAAAGATACCTATGGAGCCGGCAGCAACCGTCTGTACAAAGGGAGCATGGCCAATGATGGATATATCTACATCACCATTGATAACCGCGGAACGCCTGCGCCAAAAGGAAGAGAATGGCGCAAATCCATCTACCGCAAGATCGGCCTCATGAACATCCGCGACCAGGCACTCGGCGCAAAAGAAATTTTGAAACGTCCTTATATGGATACCTCACGTGTGGCTGTATGGGGTTGGAGCGGCGGTGGTTCAGCCACACTCGACCTGATGTTTCAATATCCTGAAATTTATAAAACCGGCATCGCTATCGCTGCAGTAGCCAACCAGCTTACTTACGATAATATCTACCAGGAAAGATACATGGGGCTGCCACAAGAGAATATGCAGGATTTTATCAACGGCTCACCCATCACCTACGCAAAAAATTTAAAAGGACATTTGTTGTATGTGCATGGAACCGGCGATGATAATGTGCATTATAACAATGCTGAAAAACTGATCAATGAACTCATTGCAAACGGCAAACAATTTCAACTGATGAGTTATCCAAACCGCACACACGGTATTTCCGAAGGAAGAGGAACGAGTGCGCATCTGCAGCAATTGTATACGGATTATTTGAGGATGTATTGCCCGCCGGACGGACGCTAAATAGGTGAGCTTCTCGAATTAATCGGAGACTAACATACTCGAAAACTAACCGTGCCTTTGTGCCTCCGTGTGCAAATTAAATTTCACACCAAGGCACGGTTAGTTACTGCAAGTGCTAAACACTGATCAGTTTAAATACTTCAACATTCAAAATTCCTTGTTCAATATTCAATATTCGTTCTTCCTAATTCTCCTGCTTCGTCAACATATCCCTCTTCATATCATCCCACAACCCATCAAAGCTTTTCGTTTTTTCTTCTTTCCATGTAGCCAATTGATCCATCATTTTTTCTTTTCTTTCTTTTTCTGTCTGAGTAAAGAAATCTTTGATAAAACCTGAATCCTGTTCAAATGCAGTTTGGTTATACAGTTCCTTCAACGCCAGTTCACGTTTGTGATTGTTTTGTGTGAGTTCTTTTTCTATTTGCTCGCGTAACATAACTTTCTCGTCGTAAGTTCCCTCCGGTAAAAGTGTTTTTGATATCACGGGCATCAATTCAATCAGCAATAAGATCGCCACCAGTAAATAGTACCTGAAGGCAACGGAAGTATTATTCTGAACCAAATGATTCAATGCTTCAATCCGTGTGATAAAACCATCGTTCAGTAAAGTTTCAAACGAAGCCTGCTCTCTCTGTATAGCCGCATTCATTACCAGTAAAGCGCTATCGGTGCTTTGGATCTGTGGTTGGTATTGTTGTTCTTTTAGTTTGTAATCTGCATCCAGTTTCTCGTATTCTCGTTGTTTAGCCTGGGCAATATCTTTCAAACCAATTTTTTTACTCCCGCCGGTTCCATCTGTTTCTGCAATAAACGCATCACGCGCAGCGGAAACTTCTGCATAGCGGTTGTTTAATTCCTGTTGCAAACTGTTTTTCTTTTGTTGCAGCAATGTTCTTTGCGTGTAATAAACAGAATCCTGTTTTTGCAGTTTGTCTTTTTTACGCTGTTCATTATCCAATGAGATCTGAACATGAATTTCCTTATCAAATAAATAGAGCAATGCAGGTTGCGCCATGAACAAACCAATCACCAGCGCCAATACACCCCTGAAGGCAAGCGGGATAAATTTGTTTTTATTCTTACGGCTGATGCCTTTGATCAGTGCGCGGTCGATCGTGAGAATCATTCCACCCATAAAAAGACCAAGCAATATGGCTATGGGTAAACTGCTGATCACGGTACTAAAGAAATAGGTCCATGCCAGGGTGGCAAAGGCCCAGGTACCCAATACAGTCATGCCCACAATGGCATAACGGTTCCTGTCGATTATGCAATCGGCAAGTATTTCTTTTTCAGCGGTTGATAACCACCAGAGAAACCGGGTCCATTTACTGGGTGCATAACCTTCCCTGTGGGAAATAGGGGTTGTATTTTCCTGCATAACAATGTTTTAGAAGCCTGAAATGTAGTAGAAGTCGGGAATGCCCTTATTGGTTGAAGAGGAGCATAAAGAAACGAGGAAAAAACGGTATTTTCTGTCTTCCGGTGCCTTTTATCGCTATTTTAACGCGTTTGCAACTTGGCTGAGCCTTTCTTCGTTGCAAATACTACCTTTGCGGCTCAATAAAATTTTGTATGAAGACGGACAAGAATACGGTCATTGGGTTTGTACTACTGGGCCTTTTGTTTTTTATTTATTTCTGGTGGAGCAATAAACAGCAGGGCGAGTTGCAGGCTGTTAAGCAAAGACAGGAAGATTCGATCAGGCGTGTAACCGCTGCCAATATAAAACCTACGGACACCATCGCCGCACGGGTAGACTCTTTAAGAAGGGATTCTGCGCAGCGTGTTTCTTCTGCAGGTGATTTTACAACTGCCGCTTTGGGAACTGAACAATTGGTTACGCTTGAGAACCAACTCATGAAAGTTACTTTCACCAGCAAAGGTGCACAGGTGAAATCTGTTGAGTTGAAAAATTATAAAGCAGCCATCGATGGTAAGAATGTATTGTTATCGCAACACAGTTCATTGGGTTATAGTGTAAACACTTCGGCCAACGCTTCTACTAACACAGGTAATTTATATTTTACCGCATCGCAACCTGTTGTGAATGCGGATAAAAGCCAGACGATCAACTTTACATTGAATGGCGCTAACGGCGAAAGCATTACACACCAATATATTCTGAAAGAGGATGCTTACATGATCGATTGGAATGTTTCCATGACAGGTGCCGATAAATTATTGAGCCAGGGACTGATGAATGTAAACTGGCGCGCTGAAACTTTCCGCCAGGAAAGAACAGCGCAGTATGAAAGACAGATGTCGAATATCTGTTTCTCAGAAGGCAATGAGTTTGATTATATCTCAGCTAAATCAGAAAGAAAATTTGAGAAACCGATCCAGTGGGTGAGTGTTGTACAGCAGTTCTTCAACAGCACGCTGATTGCAAAGAACAGTTTTACTACCGGACAGGTGCAATGGATGCGTAAACCCGATACGGATTCTACCAATGCACTGGCTACGGCAGATGTTTCCTTGCAGGTAAAACTTCCTGCAGCTGCTGCGGTAAGTGTTCCTTTCCAGTTATACTATGGTCCGAGTGATTACAATATCTTAAAGAAACAGGCGCCCGAGATGGATAAGATCGTAAACCTGGGAAGGGATATGTATTCTTTTGTTCGCCCGATCAACAAATACATCATCATGAATGTGTTTGATTTCTTTGCAGGATTTGTAAAGAATTTCGGATGGGTAGTATTGCTGCTTACTTTGTTTATCCGCCTGGTAACCGCACCGCTTACTTACAGCAGTTACCTGAGTGGCGCAAAAATGAAAGTGTTGCGTCCTGAACTGGATGTGATCAAGAAAAAATATGGTGAGGATAAACAAGGCTTTGCCATGGAGCAGATGAAACTCTTCAGGGAAGCAGGCGTGAACCCGTTGGGGGGATGTATACCGGCATTGCTGCAGATCCCGATCTTCTTTGCCCTCTATAGTTTCTTTAATTCCCATATCGGTTTGCGCGGACAGGAATTCTTATGGAGCCATGACCTGTCTTCTTATGATTCCATCGCGCATTTGCCATTTAGTATTCCGGGTTATGGCGATCATGTGAGTTTGTTTACCATCACTGCGGTATTAACCAGTTTCCTGATCTCTATTTACAATATGAGCATGACGCCTACACAGGATAACCCTGCGTTGAAATACATGCCATATATCTTCCCGTTCATGCTGTTGTTCATCTTTAACAAACTGCCTTCGGCTCTTACCTGGTATTATACTGTATCGAATATCGTTACATTGGGATTGCAGTTTGTGATACAGAACTACGTTATCAATCATGATAAGATCCTGGCCAAGATAGATCAGAAACGAAAAGCACCAAAGACCAAAAGCAAATGGCAGGAGCGTTATGAACAGATGATGGAGAGCCAGAAGAAATTGCAGGATCTGAAGGATAAGACTCCGAAGAAAAAATAAGTTTAAAACCTATTGGAGAATTTTGAAATTATTATCATAAATAAACTGCAAAATTCCCTCAACGATACTCGAAAATCCCCTTCACGGGGATTTTTGTTTATCTTGAAGTATAAAACATTTCGATATAAGAGAAACGAAGAAAAGAAGCGACTCCGCGTTTACGTTCTCTCTTCTTTTCTTCGTTCTTCTTCTATTAAAATATTAAACAATCGATATGAAAGTTCTATTTTCTACACTTGCTTTTCTCTTACTGACAGTTACGCAAACATCGGCACAACGTGTAGTGGCTGATTGTACAATTACCTATGCCATCAGCACAGAAGAAGGTAATGCGGATAAAGATGTGACCGAATCATTAAAGGCAAGTACCAAAACCGTTTATATCAAAGGCAATGACAGCCGTACCGATCTTGTGAGCCCATCCTTTACTCAGTCATTACTATATAACAAAACAACCGGCAATGCCGTGATCCTGCGTGAGTTTGGTAACAACAAATTCATGACGAGGCTTGATAATGCCAAGTGGATGGCTGAGAATAAGAAATATGAAGGAATGACTGTGGCATTATCAGGAAATGAAACAAAGACCATACTGGGTTATGAATGTAAGAAGGCCGTTATACAAATGAAAGACGGAAGCTCGTACATATTATACTATGCCCCGGCGATCGTACCATCAGTAAAAGAATTTGAATACCAGTTCAAAGATATTCCGGGTTTTGTATTAGAGTTTGAATCGCAGGAAGCAGACAGTAAGAAGATTAAATACACAGCCACAAAAATAAACCTCAGCCCTGTACTGGCATCACGTTTTGATGTTCCAACCAGCGGTTACAGATTGTTGAATTAGTGTTGTTGAGGAGTAGGCGTTTTAAACTTTGGCGCCTTTACTTTGTACTTATATGGGTAAACATAAGAAGTGTTACCATTATCAAAACGTAGTACAGAACCAAATTCAGAGCCTGAAACAGATTGTGTTCCTTTGTATTGAAGGCTTGATTTCAAAGTGGAGAACGACAAACCTTTATGTGATAAGGCACTCAGGTTCTTTAATGAAAATTTGGTTGTTTTCAATTTTTCATCAGCAATTCCGGTAAATGAGAATGCAGCATAAGCTACCTGTATACCCATCACCAGGAGGGCAACAAAAGAGGCTTTTTTTATGTACTGCGTTGTTTTCATTTGGAACAAAGATACAATTTTCCGAAATATCATACAATTCTTCTTAAAAATGAGACAATTGTCATTTTATTAACAAACGTTAACAATAATTAATGGCCAAAAACATGCCAGAAGCTCGTTTTTTGTCATAAATTGTATAAACCTAATAGCCAATGCGAGAGAATCCGTACCGCGAAGACCGCGAAGAGCTAAAAGAACTACTCAGGCAGTACCAGAACCTCAAGAACGGCAGAACCCACTCTTTCCTTGAAGAAGACGCGTTTGAGCGTATAATCGATCATTTTGACGAAAAAGATGACCTTCCTGAAGCGCTTGAGGCCGCTGAGACCGGTTTATCCCAGTTCCCATACTCTTCCCAGCTGATGATCAAGAAGGCCGACCTGTTGCTGGCCACCCGCAAATACCGGGATGCCCTTGACGTGCTGGAAGTGGCCGAATTATATGATAGCAGCGACCTGAACCTATATATTTTGAAAACAGACGCTTACCTGGCGTTGGATCAGCAGGCAAAAGCGATCGAATTACTGGAAACAGCTTTATCCCTGTTTGAGGGTGAAGAAAAAATAGACCTCTTATTTGAACTGGCAGATGTGTATGATGACTACGAAGAATTTGACAAAGTTTTTGATTGCCTGAAACTGGTATTGGAAGCTGAACCGAATAACGAAGAAGCGTTGTATAAAATTTGTTTCTGGACCGATTTTACCGGGCGCAATGAAGAAAGTATCCGTCTGCACCAGCAGATCATCGAAGAGTTTCCATTTAGTGAATTGGCATGGTTCAATCTGGCAGCTGCCTACCAGGGGTTGAAATTGTATGAAAAATCGATTGATGCCTATCAATATGCCGTTGCGATCGATGAAAAATTTGATTATGCATACCGCAATATGGGCGATGCCTACCTGCGGTTGAGAAAATATAAAGAAGCGATAGAAGTACTGGAGAAAGTGCTTGAACTCACACGTCCCGAAGATGTGATCTATGAAGCGATCGGCCATTGTTACCACCGGATGGAAAATTATGCGCAGGCAAGGTTTCACTATAAAAAAGCGGTGCATTTGAATCCCGACGACAGCAAACTGCATTATAAAATTGCGGTGACCTATATGCTGGAAGAGCAATGGCAACCGGCCATCAAGCAACTGGATAATGCCATGCGTATCCATCGCACGGTGCCTGAATACAACCTGGCGATGGGTGAATGTAAGATGCACCTGAACCAGTTCAAAGATGCGATACAATATTTTGGAACGGTGGTGCGTCATAAAACAAAAAATGTAGCGGGTTGGGAAGCTTTGATCCGTTGCCTGATCAAAGCAGAGTATTATGATGAAGCGATAGAACAATGCAATGCCGCTGTAAAAGCAACTGATGGCAAACCGGTGTTCCTGTTTTATTACAGTACCATCCTATTCGCACAGAAAAAAACAAAAGAAGCCCTGCTCAAACTCGAAATGGCGATGGAAAAAGCGCCAAGACAACTGAAAAAGTTTATTGAACTCAATCCATCTATCCTTCAGAATAATCAGGTAGTGGATATCGTGGCACGTTATAAAAAGGGAAAGAAAATATAGGACCTCTATTTCTTTAAGAAACTAAAAGGGATTAACCTATTTTTGCCGCGGAAATAAAGTGATAGCCCCATGAATTTTAATTTGACACAGATCCCTGAGCGCACAGCACAACCCAGGGCAGCCGGTTTAACAATGGTAATGGATAAGGGCCTCAGCATTAACGAGGTTCATAATTTTGTAAGTGTAACGCGTCCGCATATTGATATTGTGAAGCTTGGGTTCGGAACATCGTTTGTAACGCCTAACCTGAGGGAGAAAATTGAAGTATATCATTCTTATAATATTCCCATCTATTTTGGAGGAACCTTATTCGAGGCCTTCCTGATCCGCAACCAGTTTGATGATTATATAGCGGTTTGTAAGGATTATGGCATCAGCTATATTGAAGTGAGTGATGGATCGATCAGTATACCGCACGCAGAAAAATGCGGGTATATTGAGAAGTTGACCAAGCACGCAACTGTATTGAGTGAAGTGGGCAGTAAAGATGCCGCGCATATTATCCCTCCCTATAAATGGATCGAATTAATGCGCGCCGAACTGGAAGCCGGTTCCTCTTACGTGATCGCAGAAGCACGTGAAGCAGGTAATGTAGGTATTTACAGGGGCAGTGGTGAAGTGCGTGAAGGGTTGGTGCAGGAAATTCTTACACAGATCCCCGAAGAAAAAATTATCTGGGAAGCGCCGCAGAAAGCGCAGCAATTATATTTTCTTGAACTCATCGGCTGCAATGTAAACCTTGGCAATATCGCGCCACACGAAGTAATTCCATTGGAAGCGATGCGTATCGGACTGAGAGGAGATACCTTCGATCTTTACCTCAATAAAAAATAAACCATGCGACGCTTTGGTTTATTAGGTTATCCTTTATCGCATTCCTTTTCACAGAAATATTTTACTGAAAAGTTTGCTGAGTTAGGGTTGACTGATTGTGTGTATGAGAATTTCTCATTGGCAAGCATCGATGAACTGCACGCAGTATTAAACGAAAAAAAAGATCTCCGCGGTTTTAATATCACCATTCCTTACAAGAAGCAGGTATTGGCATTTGTGCATGAAAGCACCGAAGCGGTGAAAACCATCGGCGCATGTAATTGTATTGATATACGTGATGGTGTTTTTACCGGCTACAATACAGATGTGATCGGCTTTGAACAATCGATCTCTCCATTTCTAAAACCAAATCATACCAAGGCATTGGTATTTGGAACAGGTGGCGCATCTGCTGCGGTTGTTTTTGTTTTGAAGAAGCTGGGGATAGAAGTGCAGTATGTATCCAGGACCGCTTCTGAAGATGCGATCAGTTATGAGAATGTTGATGAGGCCTTACTTTCTTCCCATCATTTGCTTGTAAATACTTCACCGGTAGGAATGTATCCGAATGCTGATACCTATCCTGCTATTCCCTATCAATACCTGACACCAGAACATCATTTGTATGATCTTGTTTACAATCCTGCTGAAACGAAGTTCTTAGAGAAGGGGAGGATGCAGGGTGCGAGTATACAGAACGGGTATGAGATGTTGGTTTTGCAGGCGGAAGAGAGTTGGCGGATATGGAATGCCGGGATAGGTAAATTATTACACTAACAATTTTTTTATAACTTCTTCCGGCACTGGCACTTTTTTCTTCTCTGTATAATCAAAACAGATCATTCCGGTTTTTGCTTTTCCTGCAAGCGTCACCTCTTCACCATCCATAACTTCCATTTTATAAAAAAGATCAAAACCCAACCTGTCGAAATCTTTTGCAGCAACTGAGATCTTCACTACATCTCCATAATTGAGTTCTTTTCTAAATTCAATAGCCACGTCTGCCATGATCAAGCCAATGCCTGCGATCTCTAATTCTTTGTAGCCATGCGAGATCAGGAATTGCTGTCGCGCTTCATGTATGAGTGAGAGAAAACTATCATTACCTACATGCCCGCCATAATTCAGATCCGTTACACGGATAGTGATATTAGTTGAGAACGAAAATTTTTCCGGCAGTTCTAATTTGATGCGGTTCATGTATGCTGGTTATTTAAAAAATCTATCAATTTCGCCACTGCTTTCTGACGGTGACTATATTTTGTTTTTTCTGCCATCGTCATCTCGGCAAAACTGATTGCTGCACCGGTTGGGATAAAGATCGGATCATAGCCAAAACCTTGAACACCTTTCTGATCCTCGGAAATATGCCCTTCGCATACACCTTCAAACAAATATTCCTTGTCGTTTAGTATCAACGATACTACGGTTCTGAATTTAGCTGAGCGGTTTGTTTTTCCTTTGAGGTTATGTAATACTTTGTCAACGTTCTTTTGAAAATCTCTTGTATCACCTGCATAGCGTGCGCTTTTTACACCGGGTTCGCCATTCAATGCAGCTATTTCGAGGCCGGTATCTTCACTAAAACAATCCTGGCCGGTCATGCGGTGGATGGTTTGTGATTTTTCGGAGGCGTTGGCTTCGAGGGTATCATGTGGTTCGGGGATGTCAATATCAATTCCCGCTTCTTTCATGGTAATGATATCGAATTGAGTGCCGATCACAAAACGGATCTCGTCTACTTTGTGCTGGTTGTTGGTGGCGAAAATTAGCTTTTTCATTTTATAAATTTTCTCTGCGTTAACTCTGTGTTCTCATGTTCTCTGCGGTTGGAAAAACTTATAAAATTCAGTTTTTTTTTCATTTTGTGAACCCTTCCAACCGCAGAGCCGCAGGGGACGCAGAGTCTACGCGGAGTTAGATATTGAACATTTTTTTAAGGGAGAGCCAGAGCTTGCTTTTTTCGAGTTTGGATTCCTGGCTATCGCCTAACATTTTATCCAGCGACGGGCCTAATAAGAACTGGCGGCCATCGTATTTCTGTACCTGGTAATAAGGAACGCTGAAAGGCAATTGGATCTCCTGGGCAGTTACCCCAAATAATAGCAGGAACGCGGGTGATAGTTTTTCTTTCAGGAAAGTATAGTCAACCGGGTCGTTGTGATGGTTCACGATGGCCACGTCTCCAAGATTCAGTTTGCAGGCGCCTAATATATTAGATAAAAATTGCAAGGAATCATCCTGCAGGTACACAGCCTCTTTTTCACTCACTAAAAGCGTAATTTTTTGTAAATTGCTGCCCAGGTACCACTGACGCTCGGCAGCCGGCACATCTTTTTTCGGCTGTTTCCTTTCTGTCTTGGGTTCGTCACCTGCCAAAACGATGCTATGCCTGTAGAGATCGGCTATCAGAAACCCTGGTAGTTGAATATTATCTTCATTCATACTGTGGATAAATATTAACAGTCGTTAGTTTTCAGATTTTTTGTTTATTTGCGTTCAAATATAAAACTATGGTAGCAGCAGCAGGCATAAACATTACAAAAGTTGAGACAAGTAAGTTGAAAGAAATGAGTCTTGAGAACCTTCCCTTTGGCCGTTATTTTACGGACCATATGCTGGAAGCGGATTACGAGAACGGCGAATGGAAAAACGTTGAGATCAAACCTTACCAGCCCTTGCTGCTGGAGCCTTCGCTGGCTGCCTTGCATTATGGACAGGCGATCTTCGAAGGGATCAAAGCGTATAAAGACGATGATGGCAATGCCGCTATTTTCCGCCCGTTTGATAATTTCAAACGTTTCAATGTTTCTGCGGAGCGCATGAATATGCCTGTTGTTCCTGAAGAGATCTTTATTGAAGGCATGCGTATGCTGATAGACCTGGATAAAAACTGGATCCCGTCTTTACCCGATCATTCCCTGTATATCCGCCCCTTTATGTTTTCTTCTGATCCTGTGATCGGGGTGAAGCCTTCGGATACTTATAAGTTTATTATTATACTCAGTCCTACAGGCCCTTATTACGCTGCTCCTATGCGAATCTATGTTGAAGAAACGTATACACGCGCAGCTCCGGGTGGTGTTGGCTTTTCAAAGAATGCCGGCAATTACGGCGGTAGCATGCTGGCAACAGCACTTGCCAAAAAACAAGGCTACGACCAGGTTTTATGGACCGATGCTTTCGAACACAAATACCTGCAGGAAGTAGGTACCATGAATGTATTTTTTGTGATCGGAAATAAAATTGTTACGCCATCATTGGAAGATGGAACCATTTTAGCTGGTGTTACCCGTGATAGTGCCATTACTGTTTTAAAAGAAATGGGGTTTGAAATAGAGGAAAGAAAGATCAGTATTGATGAATTGATTGAAACGCATAAGGCCGGGCAATTGCGTGAAGTATTTGGAACCGGTACCGCAGCAACGATTTCGATGATCAAAGAATTGAAGTACAAAGATTATGTGATACATTTTGATACAGATAGCTGGAAAACAGCGCCGGAACTGAAGACACGTCTCAATGCAATACGCAATGGGAAAGTGGCGGATGTGCATGGGTGGATGTATAAGATTTAGGGAATATTGAATGTTGAAGTGTGAATCATTGCTGTATTGGAGTTTTTTTTGAACCACTAAGACACGAAGGCACAAAGAGGCACGAAGGTTACACTATGATTCTTTTAATTCCGTCTTTCATTAAAGGGACATGAAAATTGATCAGAAAGCCTAGTCTTTTTCCTGTGAGCATTAAGTAACTTATCAACTGTGCTTCCCATACCGGATGATAGTTTTCCTGTGCCTTGAATTCAATAATAACTAGTCCTTCGGCCAGGCAATCCAATCTTAAACCATCATCAATTTTTAAGTTTTCATAAATGATGGGTACATTCTTTTCTCTTTCAAAAGCGATCAAACGATTTTGAAATTCATAATAAAAACATTTTGCATAAACACTTTCAAGTAACCCCGGCCCTAATTGTTTATGGATCTTTATAGCAATATCAACGATTTGTTTTGCTATTTCCTCTTCTTTATCTGTCAATTTTTGAAACATTTCTTCGTGATCCTTGGTGTCTTAGAGCCTTTGTGGTTCAAAACGGTTTAATCTTTGATTATTTTTTTCGTGCTGCTCTTATCTCCGCACCTGATCTCTAATAAATAGATACCACTTAACAGATCACTTATGGGTATCGTAAACTGACCATCTTGTTGTAAACCCAGCTGAATTGTTTTTAATAGTTTTCCTGAAAGACTGAGCAAGCGGATAGAAGTATTTCCTTTTTCAGGTGAAGAAAACAGAACAACGATCTTATCTTTTGCAGGCACCGGACTGATCTTAACTATGATAACCGGTCTCGCAGGCAAAGTATCCGCAGTTTTTTTTCGGCTGCTTATTTCAAAGCGATTATTGCCGAAACTAGAAGTATCATTAGTTGTTGTAAAATGATAGACGCTGTCTTGTGAAAGTTCCATCCAGTTACCAAGGTATTTATCATGAAGCATCAGGCTGCTGGGTGTGTACAGTTTTTGTTTTGCCACACGGATGCCAAATGCTCCCGGTTGATTTGTTTGCATGCCAAGTGGTATGACTGAATTATTATTAAGCGGGCGTGCATCGATGGATAATGTTTTCTGCTCGCGGCTGAGACTGTAAAAATTTACATCGTTGTTTAGAAATTTCTCTGCATCATTTTTATCGAAACCGGTTTTAGCGCTATCCATTTGCATGAGTATGATCCTGTCCCAAAAAATGCTATCACTTTCTAATCTTAATTCAACATAAAAAATATCATCTATTTGAATAGGAGGGATGCTGTCTGAAAACTTTTCGGTTGATTTGATCTGTTCTGTAAACAATAGCCTGTTATCATTGTTCCCATTCGATCTTATAATAAAGACACCCAGGGGCGGAAGTATGTTTTTATTCCTGAATGGAAAACTTGTATAGCCGCCCTGTTTTCCCTGGAACGGGTTCCATACCCAATAATAATTCCCGATATCATTGCCGTGTGTGATGCGCGACAGATCGATATTAGCGATGTACGGATTAGCGACTATATGATAGGCGGCGTACAAATCTTTTTGCAAAATCATTTCCTGGTCGCCCGTGTTGATATTGCCAGATAATTTCAATGTAACCGGAGCCGGCAAATAGGTTCCGTTTTTTCCATCACCAGCAGGGATGCCATCCAATCCCTGGCCCGGCTTTCCTCTCATCAGTAAACGGATACCGGAATATTTTTTCCAGGTATTATCAGCTGAGCTATTTGTATTGGTAAAAGGAACCCAGCCTGCCTCGAACCCCGAAGAATCATTTCCCATAACACTATCGTACCTGAAAGCGGAAGGCTGGTTAGTAACCGTTGTAGTAAAGCCATTGAGCGATCCATTATCGCCTGTAATATCCAGGCTATCTTTGATCATTTGTAAATTCATATCATCCGCAAATGGATTACCCAGTAAATGAAAGACCCTTCTGCCACCTTTGAGGAGGTGTTCAACAGATACTTTTCCTCTAACAGAACTGCCATCAGCAGAAGCACCAATGGATG
Source organism: Bacteroidota bacterium (assembly GCA_040388475.1). Classification (GTDB taxonomy): domain Bacteria; phylum Bacteroidota; class Bacteroidia; order Chitinophagales; family Chitinophagaceae; genus Sediminibacterium. The sequence continues at coordinate 73,476 of JAZKBT010000014.1, forward strand.
CATGTTGCGTGAGTAAGAGATGATCATTGGTTTGTAAAAAACCTTTGGTGAGTGATAGTGTTCCACCAAGTACAAGTTCATCAAGCAGGGCTACACCGGATGTGTTATTAATGATCATATCCTGTACATATCTATTCTCAAATATTTTTCCACTGATAATTTGCTGCGCAGAACCATTGAATAAAATGCCTGCTTTTGTTGCACGGATAGAATTATCACTACCATAGATATTTCCGGTTAGTGCTAAAATGCCGGTGATAGTTAAATGGGCACCAGGATAGATCGTGAGCTGGTTGCACCTGGCAGTATCACTGATAAAAGGTTCATACAAAGTGTTTGCATAGATGCGCACATTGGTTGAGTCGGTTGGTAATAAATTACCGCACCAGTTTTTTGTGTTATGCCAGTCGTTGTTATTACTGCCTGTCCATAAACTGTTTTTTAAGACCGTGATCTTTATTGGTGATGATGTGTCGTTGCACACACCCGATAGTATCCTTCTTCTGAACCATGCATGATTGTTTAATGATGATGGAGAATAGTTTGCCTCCTCATGATTGCCTTTTGCAATAGTGAATTGTAAGGAGTCTGAAGAGATCTCCCATGCATATTTATAGGCTCCGTTACCACCTGCAGGTTCTGTTCCGGTAAGAGTCGATATCGTTTGCTCTGCACAAACAGTTTGCGAAAAGCCGATGGTATTATTTTGTAGAGGAGGTAATAGTAAGAGTATGATGGTCTTTTCCGAAGTGTTTACGCCATCTGTAATTTCTGTTACAATGCTATCTATTCCAAAGTGTCCCGGGTATGGTGTGTATTGAATGCCCGCGGGAATAATATTTTTCCCGTTTGAATTGGCGGAATAAGTAAGTATGGACAGACTGCCTTGCTTTGTTTTATTTTTTATTTTCCAGCTGATCAATTCGCCTGATTCTTCATCTGTTACAGCAAATACATTGGAGATTGTAACAGCTGAACTGTTGGCGCATAGTTGAACGGTATCGGTTTTTGCCTGTGTGAAAACAGGAGAGACCGCGTCAATGATTATGTTTGATAAAGAGGCATTTATTTTGAAATTAGGAATCGCATTATTGCCAACAATATCTGTAAGCATATTATTGTTTAGAAAAATAGATGAACCAAGACTGATGCCATTCTTATCAAGATCACCAAACTGAACAATATACATAAAACGGAGATCATACGAGACGTTCCCTTCCATGTGCCACATGTTTCTTACTGTACTGCCGATGGTTATTTTTATGGACGATGTATCTTTTTTGATCTGCAGTTTTACCGGTTCAGAAAAATGAAGAACAATATTCAGTGTGTCGCCCGCTTTATATACACCATCATGGGGTACTTGTACATTGTTAATAACTGGCGACACAGCATCCACCCGTATATCCTTTGTGTCAATCGATGGAAGAACTATCATCGCATTGTTTCCCAGTTCTCCTTTGATCGTAGCGTTGTTAAGTGTGAGAGAAGAATTGATCTTAATGCCTTCTGTTTCCTCATCCCCGGTTTGTACAATGTACCTGAAGTAAAGGGTGTTATTGCCGGTATCTTTTATGAACACCGCCTGCTTTATGGCGGAACCAATTGTGATTTTTAATGTAGGGGCACCAGTTGAAGTTGTTACAAAGACTTTGTTGTTGTACCGCGCGTAAAAATTAAGTGTGTCCCCGGTTTTATAAGTGCTTTTACCCGGAATGCTCAATACTTCAATAAAGATCACCGGTGGGTTAACCTGGATGCCTGTGGTTGTTCCATGGGCAGTAAATGTTGCAGATGCTGTATTGCCAACAGAATCTTTTATGTTCAAATAAGCATCATTCATCGGGGAGATCAACCGGATACCTGTCAGATCAATATCCTCTGCCTGTATCGTGTAGCTGAATAATAAATTGTTAGTTCCTGATCCATTCGTATATGCTGCATTTTTTATTTTATCACCAATGGAAAAAGAAAGAAAAGGAACCTGACCAGGAGATGCAACAAATACTTTTTTAGAATAACTGGCAGTGAATTCAATCAGATCCCCTGTCGTATAAACTCCTGCGGTCGAAGATTTGATACTTGTAATTACCGGGGCAACTGCATCGATCTTTATAGCGGAAGCGGAAACGGTTTTGAAATTCAGTACTGCCTTGTTGCCTGCCTTATCCGTAAGTATAGCATTGTTCAATACAATTGTTGAAGCTATGCTGATCCCGTTTTTATCAATATCACCCGCCTGGATCACATATAGGAACATGAGTTCATTGGATCCAGATCCTTTTGTATAGACAATGTTTTTTTCCTCCGATCCAATGGTCATTTTTATTACGGGTGGATCGGTTTGAATAGATAAAATAACCGATTCAGTAAAACTAACAACAAAGCCAAGTGTATCACCCGTTTTGTATGTGCCGCCGGGAGGGATGCGTATACTGAGGATAACCGGTGCTGTCGCATCTATCCATATTCCATTTGAAGATGCTGCATTATTTATAACCAAAGGGGCATTGTTTCCAGATGCATCTTTTATGGTACTGTTGTTAAGTGTAATTGAAGTGTTGATCCTGACACCATCGGTGTCTTCATCGCCTGCTTCAATTGTGTACGCAAAACAGATCGTTGAAGTGCCGGAACCCATTGTATACATTGCCTGTTTGGTTACTGACCCGATGGTGAGTTTCAATGAAGGGACACCATTGTTTGTTGTAACTAAAACCGGCTCATTGTAAACAACAAAGAATTCAAGCGTGTCGCCCATCCTGTAAGTGTCGTTTGGTGGGATGATCATTTTATCAAATAATATGGTTGGAGGATTTACCTGTATTGCTGCCATCGTGCCTGTATTGTTCAATACCATGGAGGCGCGGTTGCCAACCGAATCCCTGATCGTAAAAACACTATCCTGTATGGAGAGAAGTTGTATCCCATCTGTATCCACATCACCCGGCTGGATCGAGTAACGGAATAATAAAGTATTGCTTCCGGATCCATTCACAAACGTGGCGTTTCTCAATGCATTGCCTATGCCAATGACCAGCGATGGCAGGCATGTATTATTTGACAGAAAGATTTTTTTAGTATAGCCCACGATAAAATCAAGAATGTTACCGGTCTTATAAACCGAAGAAGCCGGAACAGTGATGCTGTTGATGACAGGAATTACTGCATCGATCAAAATGTCTTTTGTTGCCAATGTATTGTTGAAACTGACGGTCGCCGTATTTCCTGCGCTGTCTTTTATCACTGCATTGTTAAGGGTAATGGTGCCTGCTGTTTTAATGCCATCGTTATCAAAACTCCCGGAACTGATAATATACCGGAATAGTAAACTGTCAGATGAGCTTCCGGCTAAGTATTGTGCGGTCCTGGTGCCGGTTCCAACAGTTAGCGAAAGAGAAGGATTACCGCCTGAAACAAATATTTTTTCAGAAAACCGGCAGGTAAAATAAAGTGTATCGCCCGCCCTGTATATTCCATTTGCCGGGTTTTTTATAGAGAGTACAAACGGTTTGTTGGCATCGATCTGATCTGATGATTGCCTGATCGGTAAATTGTATACACCAACATTTCCTGCCTGGTCAGCCAGAGAAATGGATGCCGGAATATCTGCAAGCGATGCCACATCATTTCCGCCGTTCAAAATGATAAATGAGCATTGATAGGCGCTGTCGTTTTTTTTATTGAACTCGGTTATAGTGAAACCGTTAATATTTCCTGTATTCATTTTATAATTATCAGCATCAGGCTTTACCATGATCACAACAGGTATGGTATCTCCCACCTTCATTGTTTTGTCCGGAATATTTATTGCATTAATCTGCGGAGCTGTTTTATCAATTGTATAATAACCCGCAGAAGGAAAAGGTTTATTATTTACAGGGAGAGATAAGCCGGCATCATTTATAAAATTCAAACCCAGCGTTCCATTCCCCGTTCCTGTATGTACAGTAACTGTAAAAGAATTTGATGCACCCGCTATGGCTGTAACAGAAGCATCTGTAATGCCGGTGCTTACTACGGCAAAGTTTGCAGTTGTTAACCCGGAAATATTTTGTGCTGTTTTAAAACTGAATGTAACCGTTATTGCATTGGTGCTGCCTGTTGCAGTAGTGTTTAATGAGAGGATGGTTGTATGCGTTGCAAACCGAATAGTATCTCCGTAAGCAACACCACCTATATTTATTGCGTAGGCTCTTGCATATATCGTAGTTCCTTGTGGTAAACCTGTTACCGGTGCTGAAAAGCTTCCAATACCATTTCCCATTGCGATCTTGTTATTTGACAAGGATGGTATTCCGCTTAACGACCATACTATCCCTTTTTCAAGGATCGATCCGCCAGCAGAGTCGGTAATACCTCCACCCAATACAGCAGTGCTGGTGGAAACGGCTGATACAATCTTTGTTGTTACAGTGGGCAATGCGATCTGCGTGGCAAAATTGTGAATTGAACCCGTGGCTGCTCCTTTCGTATTGCTTCCTTTGACGCGCAGGTAATAAGTAGTGCCTGAAGACAAACCTGTAAGGGTTACTGACATATTTGTATTTCCACTGCCAGACTGTAAAGTATCAGGCGACGGATGAATTACTTGTGGAGATGAAAATGAACCGGATGTATCATATTCAAGAAGGATAGCGGTAAGCGCATAATTATCATTTACAGATCCGTTCCAGTTTGCCGTAGTTGTTCCAATATTAGTAACAGCAGAGCTTAGAATGATGGGAGGGCCGCTTACCAGTGTTGCGGAAAAACTTAGGTTGTCTATGGCAACCATATCGTCGCTGCCTGTTTCATCTGCATCATCCCAACGTAATAACAGTTGCTCACCGGGTTTCCAGGTAATGCCATTTACCGTATACGAGATGGTTTGCCTGTTTTCCGGGAGATTGCCATTTAAACTGGCGGCGGTAGTGGTTGTATTAATGGAACTGAAATTGAGGTTGGGCTCATCCTGCAAGCCGGTTTGGTCAATATGGGAGATCGGTCCCGTTTTGTAATGAAAGGCCCAGGTATTTTTATTACCAGATCCGCCTTTTCTCCATTGTTCGGCTGTAAAACTGAGGGTAAAACTATTCAGGATACCACCTGTTTGGTTTATGAATACCATCCCAAAAGCATAGATACCTGTGCTTGAGGACAGGGAGCCCAATGCCCTTTCAACTGACCCGGCAGCCCCAAGGCTGTATACACCGTTGCCCGTTGATGATCCTGTACCCATAGCAAACCCGGCATTGGCATTGGTTCCAGCACTCATTAAGAGTTGCCAGCCGGTGAGGCCGGCCCCGCTAATCGGGTTATTGGCCAGGTTAAACGGCCCTTTGCCTGTTAATGCGAAAGTGCCGCTATTGGGCAGGCCATCAAAATTCTGGTTATACAGGTTGCCCGGGACGGTATAAGCGGCTGGGGTAACCGTGGACTGGGCGGAGGCCCGGGTTCCTGTCAATAAAATAAGAAAGAGTATATATCCTCTCATAAAGTATCCTTTTAAAAGCCGGTTAATGGATACAGTGCGTGAGGAGGTTACGTTATCAAATTAAAACAGGGATACCGGATTGCAAAGGGTGGCGGCTAAATCGGGTGATAAAACAGGTAACTCAATGGTATTTATACCACAGTTTCATTACTTTTACCCACATTCCGGACTGCGGTTTACACCTGATTTGGAGAATAGCGGCCCAGTTTTGCCGTTTCCTTGCGAAAACTTTGGAAAACATTTTGGTTTTTCCGTTTCAGCCATTACCTTTGCCGTCCGAAATTTTAAACGGATTAGAATGCCTACAATACAGCAATTAGTAAGAAAAGGTCGCGAAATTATCAGGGCTAAGAGTAAGTCCAGGGCTCTGGATTCCTGTCCACAGCGTCGTGGTGTATGTACACGTGTATATACAACTACACCTAAGAAACCAAACTCAGCCCTTCGTAAAGTAGCGAAAGTGCGTTTGACCAATAAGATTGAGGTGATCGCCTATATTCCGGGTGAGGGCCACAACTTACAGGAGCACTCAATCGTATTGATCCGCGGTGGTCGTGTAAAGGACTTACCGGGTGTACGTTATCATATTGTACGTGGTAGCCTCGATACTGCAGGTGTTAAGGATCGTAAGAAGAGCCGTTCTAAATACGGTACTAAGAAAGAAAAAGCGAAAAAATAATTTCTCAATAAAACAAGGCTGAGTAAAGTTTTAATACTTGAAGAAATTCAGCCGAAAGTAAAAATTAGAACATGCGTAAAGCACAAGCCAAAAAATTACCTCTCGCTCCGGACGGACGTTTTAACGATAAACTGGTTACCCGTTTTATCAATAACCTGATGTGGCAGGGTAAAAAGAGTACTGCGATCAATATTTTCTATGATGCAGTAGATAAAGTAAGCAAAACAACCGGTGAAGACGGATACGAAATGTGGAAGAAGGCGGTTGCCAACGTTACTCCATCTGTAGAGGTGCGTAGCCGCAGGATCGGTGGTGCTACTTTCCAGATCCCTGCTGAGGTTCGTGCCGACCGCAAGATCTCTTTAAGTATGAAATGGCTGATCCGTTACAGTCGCGAAAGGAACGGCCGTACTATGGCTGATAAGCTCGCAAACGAGATCATGGCAGCTGCAAAAGGCGAGGGTGCCGCTTTCAAAAAGAAAGAAGATACCCACCGTATGGCTGAAGCCAACAAGGCTTTCTC
>JAZKBT010000015.1:0-15616 GCA_040388475.1 Bacteroidota bacterium
ATGCAAATGTAGAATCACTAACCCAACAAACCCATTTTGTATGGCAATCAAAATTACTGAAGAGTGTATCAACTGCGGCGCCTGCGAGCCCGAATGTCCTAATAACGCTATTTATGAGGGTGGCGTTGAATGGTCTATTTCCGACGGAACAACCATCAAAGGCGAATTTACCCTGATGGATGGGAGTGTGGTAAATTCAGACCAGCGTTTTGCCCCTGTTAGTGTTGATACCTATTATATCACACCCAATAAATGCACCGAGTGCCAGGGTTTTCATGAAGAACCGCAGTGTGCGGCCGTTTGCCCGGTTGATTGCTGTGTACCCGATGAAATGTACCGCGAAACAGTAGATGAGCTGCTGGCCAAGAAGGCTAAAATGCACATCTAATGCACACGGTATGTGCTAAACTTTTGGCTAAAATGCTTGCAAATGGCCGGCAGAGAGTTTACCTTAGAGTCATTAATAGAAGTATTAATAATTGTTGTCTTCAAACGACAACAACCAGTAACGGCGGGTGATATTTCCCGTCAACGTGAGGTGAAGAGACAAAGCGTTTCTTCACCTTTTTTTGTGCCCAGCCATTAGCGGATTGCGAATTAGCGGATTGGCAGATTTTTCAATCCGTTAATCCGCAATCCGCTAATCCGTCAATCCATATATTTGCTGCACAATACAAAAAGCATGAAAAAAAGAATAGCCCTCGTAACAGGAGGATTAAGCGGTGAGGCCCAGATCAGTTATAAAAGCGCGGTAACCGTTGGAAATAATGTAGACAGGGATAAGTTTGAACTATACCGTATTGATATCAACGCAGAAGGCTGGTGGTATGAGCCGGTGAATGGTGAAAAGTCAGTGGTGAACAGGGATGATTTTTCTGTGAACGATAATGGACAGAAAATAAAATTTGATGCGGTCTTACTCTGCATCCATGGCACACCCGGTGAAGATGGAAAACTGCAGGGTTATTTTGATATGCTTCATTTGCCTTATACCAGTTGTGATGCAGCAACTTCAGCGCTAACATTTAACAAAAGATATACGGTAGCAGTAGCCGCTTTTGGCGGGATACATGTTGCCAAATCGTTGCATCTTTTCAAACACACACCGGTTACCCCGGAAGAAATATTACAGCAACTTTCACTGCCTGTATTTGTAAAACCGAATAATGGCGGCAGCAGTATCGGTATGAGTAAAGTAAATGAAGCAGGAGAACTGGCTGCCGCACTGACAAAAGCTTTTAAAGAAGACGACCAGGTATTGGTAGAAGAATTTATCAGCGGACGTGAATTTACCATTGGTGTTTTTAAGAACAAAAATGAGATCATGGTTTTGCCTATCACGGAGATCATTACCAAGAATGAGTTCTTTGATTTTGAAGCAAAATACCAGGGCAAAAGCGAAGAGATCACACCGGCATTGATCGATGCGAAAATGAAGGACCAGTTGGAATCAGCGGCTAAAAGAGTATATGAAGTATTGAACTGCCGTGGGGTGGTGCGTATCGATTTCATTTATAATACCCGTACACAACAACCCTATATGCTCGAAGTGAACACCGTGCCCGGCCAAAGCGAAGCAAGTGTGATACCACAGCAGGTAAGGGCCATGGGCTGGAGCCTGAAGGATTTTTATTCGGCTGTAATTGAAACAGCTTTAACTTGATCTTTTAATATTTTGGAATTTTGGAATTGGGAAATTTTGGAATTGCCTTATCTTACCGAGGTTATCAAATTTCCCAATTTCCCGATTCCAAAATTCCAAAATGTAGAATGACTTTAATCCATAAATACATCACTTCCAAACCCCTTTGGGTAAACATACTGGCGGGGCTGGGCCTGATTCTTGTATTGGTACTTCTTTTCTTTGCTACTTTATCCTGGATAACGGGGTATGGCAAGTATGAAAAAGTTCCATCCGTTACCGGGCAGAATGCGGATGCGGCTAAAAAAATTCTGGAAGACAGAGGGTTTGAAGTAATCATACAGGATTCTGTTTATATCGATACCATCGCGAAGCTGGCTGTTGTACGTCAATCACCGGAAGCAGATGCCCAGGTAAAACATGGTAGAACGATCTTTCTCACCATCAACCGGAATGTGGCCCCGCAGGTTGAAATGCCTAACCTGGCAGGTTTTTCTGTTAAGAGCGCAGAAATGTATTTGCAAAGTCTTGGTTTAAAAATGGGCGAACTGAGTTACGAACCGGATATCGCGCGTAATGCTGTTTTAAGACAATTGTATAATGGTGAACCCATTCCCGCGGGAACCAAAATACCGATCGGCTCTGTCATCAGTTTCGTATTGGGCAGTGGTGAAGGCGGTGGCGTGATCAATGTTCCGAATCTTTTGGGTATGACCTATGAAGAGGCCCGCACCTATCTTTCTACCATGGGCATCAATATTGGCGCAGTTACAGGGATGGATGAGATCAAAGATTCTACGAATGCTTATGTAATCAGGCAAATGCCGGATGTATTGAGTGATTCATTAAGTGCAGAAGGAATGCGTGTGCCGAATAAGATCAAACAGGGACAATTGATCGATATCTATATCAGCTCTACAGCACCTGTAAAAAATTAAACATACTAAAATCCATTAATCACGTTATATGCAAACCATAACCGTAGAAGAACTCAAAGCCAAAATTGATGCGGGTGAGAATTTACACCTCGTAGATGTTCGCGAACCACATGAGAATGCCGAATTCAATATCGGTGGATTATTATTACCGCTTGGTAAAGTTCAAACCATGCAAACCGATGAGATTGACGATCTGAAAGATGAAACCGTTTATGTCTATTGCCGTAGCGGTAACCGCAGCGGGCAGGCTTGTTTGATACTGGAAACAATGGGATATAAAAATGTAGTGAATGTTACGGGTGGAATGCTCGCGTGGCAGGAGAAGATCATGAAATAATAATGAATATTGAACAAGGGATTTTGAATGTTGAAGTGCAGGTGTAGCACTCATCTAAAAAATAAAGCCGCAGATTTGCAAATCTGCGGCTTCTCTATTTCAACATTCTCTATCCCTTGTTCAACGCTTGCGCTGAAGCTACAGCGTAGACGCGGTGTTCAATATTCCTTACAGCTTAATATTCACCCCAAGCATATAATTCGTACCCGCCATCGGGTAATAACCGTTTTCAGTATATAATGTGTTTGTACTGATATAATTGTATGTGTAGCCATTCGGTTCATATTTCCTGTTGAACACATTATTCACCTGCCCGATAATGTTCCACTCGGAGAACAATACTTTTTTAATGCTCCAGCCAAGACGGATGTTCTGTACAAAAAATGCATTCAGTTTGCGTGCTTCGCTCTGGCTGTTGTCCATATATTCCTTGCCTACATACTTGCTTACAAAACCCAGTTCAACATTTTTTACGGGCAAGACATTAATCGTTGCGGAAGCAATGACAGAGGGAGAAAAGGAGATATCGGTATTTTTGTGCAGTACTGCATTTTGTCCACCATTATCATAGTTGTCTATATATTCAACAAAGGAACTGATCTTGTTCTTGCTTAAAGTAAGATTGCCTGATACATTGATCCATTTATCTAAGATAGCACCACCCTGTAATTCAATACCCAAACGGTAACTGTGCGGAATGTTTATACGGGTATAAGAACCTACATCATTGATCTGTCCTGTTAACACCAGTTGGTTATAATAAAACATGTAATACACATTGGCGCCGAAATGATAGTTACTGTTCTTTTTTTCAATACCTAATTCTATATCATGCATGGTCTCGGCTTTGGGTTGCGTGGTAAGACCTGATTGAAAATCATCCCGGTTGGGTTCTTTATGTCCTAATGCATAGCTAAAGAATGCCTGCAGACCATCATTGGCATACGTGATACCTGCTTTGGGATTCACAAAATCAAAACTGCGGTTTACATGTAATGTCGGGCTTCCCTGGAAACCATTCATGTCATGGGTTACATGGCGGTACTGTAGGTCCGCAAAGCTCGACCAATGCGTACTCAACTGGCGCTGCCATTTGGTGTAAACATTGATATCAGTTTTGGTTGCGGGGTATTGATAATAATGATAGTCTTTTGAAACCGTTCCCGTTTGCATCCACGGGATAGTGCCGTAATGTTTGCCATCATATTTGGTCCATCCACCGCCGAAGGTCAATTCGTCTTTCCCGTTTTTATATTGGAGGGAAAGGATCTGCCCATAAAAATAATTGTCCAGCCAGCGTTGTCTTACAAGGTCTGTTTTGGTAACTGTGGTGCTGCCAACAACTACATTGGGCAATCCGTATTTTGAATAAGATTGTGCGGCTTTATATTCTTCGTAATACCCTTTTCCTCTTGTAAGAAAGCCAGCCGTGTTGAACGACCAGTTATTGTTGAATGAATGATTGAAGAAAAGCTGGTAATGCGTCTGTGTATAATTATCGGTCTGGTTATCGTAAGGCGCCCCTGGTTTTTCTGTTCCTGCAGGATTGTTGGTGCGATCAGTTGCCAATAAATTTTCCGCTACGCCATACCATGCCTGGTAGGTTTTTTCTTTGCCTGAAAAAATATTCAAACGCAAAGAAGATTTTTTACTGAGATAGGCGGTGCTAAAATAAAAAGATTGCAGATCGCTTTTTGCACGCTGGATATATCCATCGCTATTGATACGGCTCAGCCTTGCATCAACAGTAAAATGATCACCCAGTAAACCTGTTCCTGCTTTTAAGGTATTCTTCCAGGTATTAAAAGATCCAAAGCTGTTGTCAGATTCAGCATAGGCTTTTTCGCGATACTCATTGGTAGCAAGATTGATCGTTCCGCCAAAAGCACCTGCACCATTGGAAGAAGTCCCGATACCACGTTGTATCTGTATGCTGTTTACCGATGAAGCAAAATCAGGAAGATCTACAAAATAAGTTCCCATACTTTCTGCATCGTTGTATGGAATTCCGTTCAGTGTTACATTGATACGGGATGCATCACTGCCGCGGATACGGATAGCCGTATAACCAATGCCATTTCCTGCATCAGAATTTACCACAACAGACGGTGTTTGATCAAGCAGGAAAGGAATATCCTGTCCTAAATTATTTTTTGCGATCTCTTCTTTGCTAAAATTCGATTTTGCAAAAGGCGCTTTATCAGAAGCGCGTACCGATCTTACTTCGAGCGGTTGTAAATAAAGAGAAACCGGTGTTAATGAAATGTCCAATCGCACAGCAGTGCCATTTACTGTAACGGGCTGGTTATACTTTTTGTGACCGAGACTGTTTACACTCAGCTCATATTTGCCCTCTGCCAAACGACTGAAACTGAACTGTCCTTTTTCATCGGTAATGGTTTGCCGTCCGGCCAGGCTGATTACGGCACCTGAAACGGGTGTTTTAGAACTGTTTTCTGTAACTGTGCCTTGTACAAGGCCTTTGACGGGTTGAGAGATGGCATGGATGGTTAAGAATGCCAACATCATTGTTCCCAAAAACTTTTTCATTTTTAATGAGTTTAAAAGTTAATAATGGGAACAGGGAACAGCTAACGGAGAGGTACTTGATCATCCGCCTTCACTAAAGTTTCGGCGGATCAAGAAAAAATGTACACCTTCCCTTCGCAGGAATTACCCTGTTCAGGTTCAACGGGTTTGATCTCAGCTGTCCCAACACTACTGTTGGGACGAGCACCCCGAGGAATTCTGATGCAAAAATAGGTGATCGGGAAATCACTCCCAACTGTAACTTTATTTATACAACATCGTTACACGCTAAAATACCCTTGATGAAGAGAGCAGGATTGACATTATTAATGGGTTTAGGACTATTATTTGTCCATGCCCAGAACGAAAAGAACCTGGTGGTGGATGCCAATGCCGAAGTACGTAATGTAAGCGGGTTTACGGCTATTGAGGTATCGGATGCCATAGACCTGTATATTTCGCAGGGAACAGGTGAGGCGGTAGCGATCAGCGGGAGCAGTGACGATATTAAAGCCAGGATCAAAACCGAAGTAAGAAGCGGGACTCTGCATATCTATTTTGATGGCAAGGGACTTAACTGGAAAAGATGGGGAAATAACCGGATGAAGGCCTATGTTACTTACAAAACACTGCAAAGCCTGGAAGCTTCCGGCGCGTGTAATGTAAAAACAACAGACGCGATCAGGCAAACCGAACTGAAAATGGAAATGTCAGGTGCCAGCGATTTTACCGGTGAGGTAGCAGTTACCAAATTACATCTCAGTGCCAGCGGCGCATCTCGCGTCAAAATATCGGGAACAGCTGGAAATGCTTCTTTTGATGCATCAGGCGCCTGTGATATTAAGGCTTATGACCTTATAACAGATATGTGCCGGATAGATGCCAGTGGCGCCTCCAATATCCGCATCACTGTAAACAAAGAACTCAACGCCAAAGCCAGTGGCGGAAGTAATATCTCATACCGGGGAACGGGATTGATCAGGGATCTGAGCAGTAGTGGGGGAGCGAGTATTAAGCGGAAAGTGGAGGAATGATTTATAATTAATAATTAGTAGTTAATAGTTAATAATTACTTTCTTAGAAGAAGCTGCTCCATAATATGAGTGGCTTCTTTCTTTAGGAGGTGAAAATTATCCTATTAGCATATTTAATTCTTAACTATTAACTACTAATTATTAATTAAATACCCCAGAGTTCTAAAAATATTTTGTTTCTCCCCTCCACACCCCTACCTTTGCAGCCCAAACATCGCGAGGTAGAGCAGCGGTAGCTCGTCGGGCTCATAACCCGAAGGTCGGAGGTTCGATCCCTTCCCTCGCAACTAAAAAAATGATCAAGGCCTCGTTTTGAGGCCTTTGATCTTTAAAAAGATCAGATAAGGGTCTTTTTGATTCGGCTGGAGGCTACTCTGGATACTGAATGTTAGATACAAGAACAGGTTATCGTTTTTTATTTACCAGGAACGCGCTGTAAATGCGCATGCAACCTGTCATTCATCCCATAAGCTGTCTGCACCGGATAATTATTAACTATTAACTATTAATTATTAATTCCCGTGAAAGCAGGTTTCGTAAATATTTTCGGAAGACCAAACGCCGGCAAAAGCACTTTGCTGAATGCATTGATCGGAGAGAAGATGGCTATTGTTTCGCCAAAAGTGCAAACAACACGTCATCGTATCAAAGCTTTCCTGAATAAACCGGGTGAGTACCAGATCATTTTTTCAGATACACCGGGTATCATCGATCCCAAATACAAACTGCATGAGCGGATGATGGATTCCGTAAAAAGTGCTTTGGAAGATGCCGATATAGCTTTACTGATCGTTGATTCGAATGAGAATTTAGAAGAAGTAGATGCGATATTCCAGGCGCTTCGTTTAAGAGTTCCCTGCATTGTCGTGTTGAATAAAATAGACGAAGCAGGCAATGGTAAGATCGCGCTGGCTGAAGCTTTTTTTGCTGATAAAGCCTATTGTAAAAAACTGGTCAAGATATCAGCTTTACAAAACGTTCACATCAACAAGCTATTGGATGCGATCATGGCCATGTTACCGGAAGGAAATCCTTTCTATAGTGAAGACGACCTCAGCGATCTTCCCACCAAATTTTTTGTAGGTGAAATGATCCGCGAAAAGATCTACCAGTTATTCGGTGATGAGATCCCTTATCATACAGCAGTAATGGTAAATGAATTCAAAGAAAAAGAATCGCTGGTAAAGATCCAGGCCGATATCATTGTAAACAGGGAAACACAAAAAGCCATCATCATCGGTGATAAAGGATGCATGATCAAACAGGTAGGTATGATGGCCAGGAAAGACATCGAAGAATTCATTCAGCAAAAAGTTTTCCTCGAGCTGTTTGTAAAAGTAAGACCGAAATGGAGGGATAATGATTTGCAGTTGAAAGAGTACGGATACAAATAAACAGTTAATAATTAATAGTTAATAATTAATAGTTAATAATTAAGAATTACATACGTTAATAAGATAATTTTTGCCTCTTAAAGAAAGAAGCAACTCGTCTTATTGAGCAACTTTTTCTTAGAAAGTAATTATTAACTATTAACTACTAATTATTAATTCGAATATAAAATCTTTTAGAATTTAATACAACAATCATGAGCTATACAGTCGCCATCGTCGGCCGCCCAAATGTTGGGAAGAGTACTTTATTTAACCGCTTTCTGGAACAGAGAAAAGCGATCGTTGATGATATTAGCGGGGTTACGCGTGACCGCCAGTATGGGCTTGCGGACTGGAACGGAAAAGTGTTTAACCTGATCGATACAGGTGGCTTTGTTCCTAATACGGAAGATATTTTTGAAACAGAGATCCGCAAACAGGTAAAGATCGCGATAGATGAAGCGGATAGTATCATTTTTATGGTGGATGTTGCCACCGGCATCACCGACCTGGATGATGCAATGGCCAATATGTTGCGAAGAGGTAAGAAACCTGTGTATGTTGTAGTGAATAAAGTAGACAATGGAACCCGTGAACTGGAAGCGAATGAGTTTTATTCATTGGGATTTAAAAATAATTTTTTCATCAGCAGTATCTCCGGAAGCGGAACAGGTGAATTGCTGGATGCAGTAACAGAACCCATCACCGCGGAAGATGTGGAAGAAGCGATGAGAGAGACTGGTCTTCCCAAATTTGCCATCATCGGCCAGCCAAACGTGGGTAAATCATCTTTATTGAATGCTTTGATAGGAGAGGAAAGAACAATAGTGAGTGATATATCGGGAACTACACGCGACAGTATTCATACCCATTATAAACTCTTCCAGAAAGAGTTTATGTTGATCGATACGGCCGGGATCCGTAAAAAAAGCAAGGAAAAAGAGGACCTGGAATTCTATTCCATCATCCGTGCTATTAAAGCCATTGATGATGCTGATGTTTGTATGATCGTATTGGATGCCGATAAAGGGATCACCGCCCAGGATATCACCATCTTCAGCCTGGCAGCTCGTAAAGGAAAGGGTGTTGTAGTACTGGTAAACAAATGGGACCTGGTGGAAAAAGAGACCAATACCGCCCGCGACTACGAGAAAGCATTAAAACAGAAACTGGCCCCTTTTACTGATGTGCCCATTCTCTTTATTTCTGTGCTGGAAAAAACCAGGATCTTCAAGGCGATAGAATCATGCCTGGAAGTGTATGAAAACAGGAATAAGAAAGTGCCTACTTCCAAATTAAATGAGGCGATGCTGGCAGCCATTGCAGCCTACCATGCACCCGTGGTACGTGGGAATTCAATAAAAATTAAATATGTGACTCAACTGCCAACTGCGGTTCCGTCTTTTGCTTTTTTTACAAATTATCCTGATGATATAAAGACACCTTACCGGAATTACCTTGAAAATCAGCTTAGAACCAAATTTAATTTCACTGGGGTACCGGTCCGGATCTTCTTCAGGAAGAAATAAAACCCGTGTAAAATTTGTATAATTCGATTTGGCCATTATCTTTGCGCCAACTCAAAACTCATTTTAAAAAACAAGTACAAATGAAAAAAGTATTCGCAATCTTGGTAGTAGCCGGTTTCCTGGCTTCATGTTCTTCTGGTCCTTCTAAAGAGCAATTAGCTGCTGATAGCGCTAGAATCGCTGATTCTACTGCTAAAGCTCAGGCTGCTGCTGCAGTAGATACTGCTAAAGCTGCAATGGACACTGCTAAAGCTGCAATGGACACTGCTAAAAAGCACTAATTGTAATTTTAAGTACCTGTTACTTTATATTACTTCTTGCAAGAAGGTCCCTCCACAGTATTGTGGGGGGATTTTTTTGTGCCAGTTTGTACCAAAATCCCCGTTTTTGGGGCAATGGCATCAATATTGACTAAATTTGCAGACCGGTCCTACACAGAATGACTGTATGGCTTTGTGACATTTTGACCCAAGAAAAAAAGTATGGTGAAAGAAAAATTGTTTTTCCGTTCAGATGAGGATACGGATTTTATGCCAATCATTCCGATTAATGAGAATGACAGCGAACAGGATAAGAACATAGTAATACCCGATACCTTGCCTATCCTCCCTTTGCGCAATACCGTGTTGTTCCCCGGCGTGGTTTTACCGATAACGGTTGGACGCGATAAAAGCATCAAGGCGGTAAATGATGCCTATAAGTTGGATAAGCTAATCGGGGTATTGGCCCAGAAAGACGTGAATATTGAGGAACCTGAACCAAAGGATCTTTGTAAAACAGGAACAGTAGCGCGCATCGTAAAGCTGATCAAGATGCCGGATGGCGGAACGACCATCATCATACAGGGAAAAAAACGTTTTGAACTGCAAGCAATGGTCAGTGAAGATCCATACTTCAAAGCCACGATCAAGGTTTTGGATGATGACGAGATCCCTGCAACAGAAAATTTTGATGCTTATATCAGCACCATCAAGGACCTCGCAGGACAGATCATTCAGTTATCACCCAATCTTCCTACAGAAGCATCTATTATTTTAAAAAATATAGAGAACCCTTCTTTCCTGATCAATTTTGTAAGCAGCAACCTGAACAGTGATCTTGCTGAAAAACAGTCATTGTTAGAGATCAATGATATTCACCAGCGTGCAGAGCACCTGATCTTTATCCTGCAGCGCGAACTTCAGTTTGCAGAACTGAAAGACAAAGTAGCCAATAAGACAAGAACGGAAATTGATAAACAACAACGTGATTATTTTCTTCAGCAGCAATTAAAGAGTATCAAGGATGAACTCGGCGGCGATTCCAATGAAAGAGAGATCATTGAGATGAAGAAAAAAGCCGAAGCCAAAAAATGGCCCGAAGCTGCCAAGAATCTTTTTAAGAACGGCGTGGAGAAACTGGAACGTATGCATCCTACCACACCTGATTATTCAGTAGTATATAATCACCTCGATCTGATGCTGGACCTGCCATGGCAGGATTATACAGCGGACAATTACGATCTGAAAAATGCCAAGAAAGTATTGGATGCCGATCATTACGGAATGGGCAAGATCAAGAACCGCATATTGGAATACCTGGCGGTATTGAAACTGAAAGGAGATATGCGCAGCCCGATACTTTGTTTTCTCGGCCCTCCCGGAATTGGCAAAACATCATTGGGACGTTCGATAGCACATGCCATCGGCAGAAAATATGTACGGGTGAGTTTGGGCGGATTACATGATGAAAGCGAGATCCGCGGTCATCGTAAAACTTATATCGGTGCTATGCCCGGTCGTATCATACAGAATATCCGCAAATGCAAATCATCCAACCCGGTAATGATATTGGATGAGATAGATAAGATCGGAAGTGATATGCGTGGCGATCCATCTTCTGCTTTGTTGGAAGTGCTCGATCCTGAACAGAACCATGCTTTTTATGATAACTATCTTGAATCGGAATACGATCTGAGTAAGGTATTATTTATTGCAACAGCCAATAATCTCCAGAATATTCAACCTGCCCTGCGCGACCGTTTGGAAATTATTGACCTGAGTGGTTATGCCGTTGAAGAAAAAGTAGAGATCGCAAAACGACATCTTTTACCAAAACAAAAAGATGCACATGGCTTAAGCAAAGTGAATTTTAAGATCAATGATAAAGTATTAGAAAAGATCATTGAACAACATACAAGAGAAAGCGGTGTTCGTGAATTGGACAGGCAACTGGCTTCCATCATGCGTTACCAGGCCAAAGAACTGGCTATGAAGAACAAGGTAAAATCAACTGTTACCGCTCAGGATGTAGAAAAGATATTGGGACAATCACGTTACAGCAACGAGATCTACAAAACCGCCAATATGCCCGGTGTTGCAGTAGGGCTTGCATGGACCTATGTAGGTGGCGATATATTATTTATTGAAACGATACTCGGCGAAGGAAAAGGAAAACTGGAACTAACCGGCAACCTTGGAAATGTGATGAAGGAAAGCGCCACTACCGCTTTAAGTTACCTTCAGGCCAACGCAAAAAAATTCGGGATCGAACAGGAAGAATTTACCAAGAAGAACATACACATACATGTACCCGAAGGCGCGGTGCCAAAAGATGGCCCGAGTGCAGGTATTACCATGCTTACATCACTCACATCGGCTTTTACCGGCAGAAAAGTAAAACCATTTCTTGCTATGACAGGAGAGATCACTTTACGCGGACAGGTATTACCGGTAGGAGGGATCAAAGAAAAAATACTGGCTGCAAAAAGAGCCGGGTTAAAAGAAATCATTCTCTGCTGGCAGAATGAAAAAGATGTAAACGAGATCGACAGTGATTTTATCAAAGGGGTAGAATTTCATTATGTGAAAACGATGCAGCAGGTAGTTGATCTGGCGCTTGTTTAATTTCAAAGATTTAATAGCACGCGGATGACGCGGATCAAACGGATATATACGGATCAGATCCGTTAAAATCAGTTTGATCCGCGTCATCCGTGTGCTATTTTCGCTTCGATCAGACATCTTCCCTTAGATTTACAGAAGAATATTAAAGATGCGCCGTTATCTTTTTTTGCTAAGTATATTTTGTTTCAACCATCTCCACGCACAAACGCTTGGCGGTAACGCTGTATTCAATTTTCTATCGCAACCCAACACCGCACAATTATCTGCACTGGGTGGTGTAAATATTTCAACGATAGGGAATGATGTGGGTATGAGTTTTCACAACCCTGCTTTGCTTCGTGATGGGATGCACCAGCAGGTAAATACTTCTTTTAATTCTTTTGTAGCCGGTATAAGAAATTTCAGTCTTACCACTGCCTACCATCTCGAACAGGCAAAAACCAATATTGCCATTGGCGCGAATTATTTTGATTACGGTACCCTTACACAAACAGATGCATCAGGAAATATATTAGGCAGTTTTCGCCCTGCTGATTATGTAGTGCAGGTAATGGCCTCAAGAAAATACCATGAACGGTTTCAGTATGGTATTACGATGAAATACATCAATTCAAGTTATGGGCAGTATCGTTCATCAGGATTGGCATTTGATGTTGGACTATCTTACTATGATACAGCCAATCAATTACAGGTAAGTGTAGTTGTTAAAAATATGGGCACCCAGTTGACCACTTATGATGGCAGCAGCCGGAAGGAAGAATTACCTTTTGATTTACAGGCAGGCATTACCAAACGACTTGCCAATGCACCTTTTCAATTCTCACTTACAGCACATCATCTGCAAAAGTTCAATACTTATTACAACGATACGGCCTTTAATGCATCAGAAGGGGAGAGCGGGTATAGTAATCATACCCTGGATAAAATATTTTCACATCTTGTATTATCAGCACAAATATTCCTGAATGAAAAATTAGAGATCACCACCGGCTTTAATTTCCAGAGAAGACAGGATCTGAATGTCTATAACGTTACCAGTGGACTAAACGGTTTTTCTTTTGGTGCAGGTGTATTACTCAAGAAACTACATATACGTTATGCAACCGGCTTCTACCAAAGCAATATGTTCCATCAATTATCACTGAACTTAAACTGGAAAGGGGTCTTGTAATTGCTAACTACTAATTCCTAATTACTAATTATATTGATATAAATGATCGTAGAATCTTTACTTACGATATTTCTTCCCGTTGGATTTTGGCTGATGGAAAGAACCACATGATCTGAGCCTTTTGTATCCGATTTATAGTGATAGATAGCAGTAAGCATATCTGTTTCTTCTTCCAGGCGGCTGATCGAAAAAATATTTCCTTTTTCAAGTATGGTAGCTATTTTATCTTCATCACCATATGGAGCAAGGTCGAAATAAAAATCTGTTCCCATTGTGATAGCGGTATCAATGGTGAGTTCTTTGATCACTTCACTTTGCGGCAGTTCTTTCTGGCAGGATTGCATCATGATGAATAATGCGACCAGGAAACCCGTGCCAATTACTATTTTTTTCATGATTTGTATTTAAAACGACTGTCCTTTCGCACATTCCTGTCATAAGACCCGTCCTGGTATTATTTTGTTGCCTGAATGTGTGAAAAAACGAAACCGGGTCATATTGGACCGAGCGGCGGCAAAAGTATAGCGTGTATATAATGCGAACTATGGGAAAAACCACGATTTTAAAATGGGAAATAAACCTGAGCAATCCAGCAAAAAAAAGAGCCTTTACTAAAAGGCCCTTTTTAAAACAATGATTTTATTTTCCGTTACCCGGTTTTTTCAGAGGAGGAGGCATAACCGCTTTAATTCTCGGCGAATCTTTTTTCTGACCAGGGATAGTCGGAATCGGCCTTACAGGCGGGGCTAGTTTCTTATCCTGCTCAGGTTTTTCAGACTCGCCGCCAATGTCTTCCGGTTTAATATCTTTTGGTACGCTATAGTCGCCTTCTTTTCCATTGCCTATTGTTTCACCATCGCCGATCGGAACACCGCTGCTTTCATTAATAATGACCTCAGGCATCGATTCAGGTTTTACAAAACTGAGTTTGCTATCGATACCGCAATTAGGATCCGCTGCGGCTTTGGCCATAAAGTAAGCCCATATCGGCATAGCTGCGCGCCCTCCTTCTCCATTTTTGCTCTCTGTATTAAAACGGATGAACCTGTCATCACAACCAACCCATCCTCCGGCCAGCAACTGGGGCGTATATCCCATGAACCATGCATCACTGTTATCATTCGTAGTACCTGTCTTGCCTGCCATTTCTGCAAAAGGAGGATTGTATTGCCAGATACCTGCACCGGTACCGAACCTGAGAACGCCTTCCATCATCTTAACCACTGAATAAGCAGTTTGGCTGCTGATCACTTCTTTCCTGTGTGGTGTGAATGTTGCCAATACATTTCCGTTACGGTCTTCTATGCGTGTGATGTACATAGGTTTCGCATTAAAACCCTGGCCAGGGAACATGCTATATCCCTGCATCATTTCTATCAATGAAATTTCGCAGGCGCCGATACCAATAGAAGGGTAGGCGGGAATAGCAGCTTTGAAATCGCATTTGCGCAAAAAATCTATCAATCTTTTTGCACCATTGTTTCCGCCATTGTCTAATTGTTTTAATACATAAGCTGTTGCACAGTTCCTTGATTTGGCAAGCGCTTCTGACATAGGCATGGGTACGCCTGTGCAGGTCCTGCTAGTAGCAGGTACCTTCCCAAATCCACCAAAACTTTGCTGCATATCATATACAGTAGTATTGGGTGTGAAGCCTGCTTCTTCTATAGCGAGACTATACAACAGGGGTTTCATGGTAGAACCTACCTGCCGTTTGGTATTATAATTAGCGTGATCGAATTTGAATGTTTTAAAATCAATGCCACCTACCCATGCTTTCACCTGTCCATCCAGTGGATTCATTACCATAAAACTCGCCTGCATCATTTGCCTGTGGTATTTTATAGAATCCCATGGCGTCATGGTGGTGTCTTTGCCACGTTTAGTGTTCCAGGCAAATACGTGCATTGGTATTTTCTGGTCGAAGGTTTTGCGGATATCTTCATCACTCATCCCATCTTTCTTCAGATTCTTCCAGCGTTCGCTTTGCCTCGCTGCTGATTCCAATACATTTTCATATCCCTTCCAAACGGTTCCCTTTCTAATGTTCTCCTGTCTATCCAGCAGTTTTTGATTAACAGCCATATGTTTGGCCACGGAAGCTTCCGCATATTCCTGCATACGCGGACTGATGGTGGTATAGATCTTTAATCCATCACGGTATAAATTATAATTGTC
>JAZKBT010000016.1:0-138616 GCA_040388475.1 Bacteroidota bacterium
TGACGCGGATCAAACTGGTTTAAACGGATCTGATCTGCGAAAACCAGTTTGATCCGCGTCATCCGCGTACCATTCAAAAAAATATAAAGAGGCCGTCCTTTTGGGACAGCCTCTTTTAGAATCGGGGAATGTACGTTTAATATCTAATACCCGGCATTCTGACCGATGGTTGTATTTACGTTAATCTCATTTAGTGGAATAGGGAAAACCAGTTTGGTATTTGTAGGTGTAATAACCATGTCTTTCTGTGGAGCATCCTGGTCCTGTACTTTGGTAAAAGTTCTTTGCAAACGAACCAGGTCCCAAAAACGACTTCCTTCAAATGCGAGTTCTTTTCTTCGTTCAGTCAGGATGTCTTCGAGTACCTGTGTACCTGTACTTGCCCAACCGGCAAAAGAAGGATCCCTTTGTTTTGCCACCGTATTCAATGTGAGATTGGCATTTACAATATCTCCTGTATTATAATAAGCTTCTGCAAGGATCAACAATACATCTGCATACCTCAATACTTTTGAATCATCATAGTCGGTGGTATTACCGGAATATTTCCTGCAGATATAGGCAGCGCTCACTTGTCCTGCTCTGGTTCCTACAGTGATAAGGTTCTTGCGAACATCTGTTGCGCTATACAAATTATATAGTGAAGCATTGGCAAGAACATCACCATAACTTCCTTTATAAGGTGCCGCAGCCGGCAGGTATAATCCTGGCAAATTCACACCGTTGCCCGCGAGGTTATTATTTGCATCAGCGGTAATTTCAAAAATGGTTTCTACTTTATCTGTTCTTGGTGTTCCGTTTGCCCAATAAGCAACCAGACCCGAGCTGGCTGTTAATGTAAATCCGCCATTATTGACTACATCAAGTGCAGCGGTTTTAGCATTGGGCCAATCGCCCATTGATTGGTATACCCGCGCCAATAAAGCTGATATGGCATACTTGCTGATAAAAGACGTATTGAGTGTTCGCGTAACACCGGTCGAATTAAAGACCATCGATGTGTTGATCGCTTTCTTTGCCATACCGGCTGCCGCAGTAAGATCGGCAACGATCTGTGTATACACTTCTTTAATTGTTTTGCGTGCAGGTAATGCATCCTGATCGAAACTCAGGACAATCGGAACACCGGGCTTATTTGCATCAGCAGTATAAGGTGTTGCGAAATTTCTTACCAGTTCAAAATGCATCAATGCTCTTACGGTCAATGCTTCTGCTTTTAACTGGCTCACATTATCATTTGATGTGATCGTTGAATTAATGATCAGGTTTGCATTTTTGATGGTTGCATATGCTGCGGCCCATACATTATTGGCATTACCGTCGTTATTGATCATATTGTATTGGTTGAAGAAAAGATACCTGCCCGAATTCGCTGTTGTTATGAAACAGTTGTCCGACATAATATCACCTTTCAATATAAGTGTTAACCCATACAGGTCAACGTTACGCATGGAAGCATACACACCATTGATGGCTGCATTCATATCTGCATCATTTTTCAATGCAATACCCGCAGCAACTGAATTGTATGGTGTCTGATCAAGAAAGTCTTTTTTACAGGCCGAAAAACCCAGTATCAATGCAAGTCCTGCTGCCTGTATTTTGTATTTCATATTCATATCAATAGATTTAGAGTCAAATAATAATTGAATTAAAAACCAACATTAAGGCCTACCGTGATGGTTTTTGGATTCAGGAAACTGGTGGCATTCTGGCTGGTTATCCCTTGCTCCGGATCAAGCGGCAGGTTCTTGTCGTAGGCATATGTTACCAGGTTGGTACCTCTTACATAAAAATTAAGGCTTGAGATATGCAGTTTGTCAAGAAGCGTTTTATCCATCATTCGATAACCGATTGTGATATTTCTCAACCTGATATAATCACCTTTGTACAGTGCTCTTTCTCCAGCAGACTGATTCGCCAGCCCGTATACATATTTAGGGATGGTAGTAATATCCCCTGGTTTCTGCCATCTGGTAAGATTGATGGAATATTTACCCCTGGTAGGGAATTGTCCGTTCAGGAAATACTGACTGTATTGATCCTGTACATAGTTGCCATAGTTGTAATACAGGTCACCGGTTGCATAAAATCCTTTATAGGAAAAAGTATTGCTTAAAGATCCAAAATAAGATGGCGAACCGCTTTTGTCAAGGAATTGAAGGGCTGCAGTGGCATAGGTTGCTGTAGTAGTTTTCCTTGTATCATCAAGATACCACATTTCAAGACCGGTAGCAGGATCTACTCCTTGTAAGGCACGCAGGTAGAAAGATTGTATATCTTTTCCTTCACGCAGACGGAAAGCTCCGTTGGTTATATCCTGGTGGTTAGGAAGGGCAATAACCGTGTTCTTATTATGTGCGATATTAAACCCGATATCCCAGGAGAAGTCACGTGTTTCAACTGCCCTTGCATTAATGGTAAACTCAATACCTTTATTTTCAATTTTACCAACGTTACTAAGGATACTTGCAAAACCGGTAGTAAGTGAAATAGGTTTATTAAACAAAAGGCCATCGGTGAGTTTATTATACCAATCCACTACGATGTTAACCCTGTTTTTAAATAAGCCGATGTCTAAACCGATATCAAGCTGGTTTGTTTTTTCCCAGGTAAGATCCGTATTACCAATATTATTGAAAGTACCACCTGCGTTTCCGTTGTAGTTAGCACCATATCCATAGGTTTGACGCCATAAATAGTTGCCGATACCTGCATTACCCGTTGATCCATAAGAACCGCGGAGTTTTAATAAAGAGATCGCTTTCATATTCGACATGAATGCTTCATTGTTAATATTCCAGGCAGCGCCCACTGACCAGAAATTACCATACTGGTTATTGATACCAAACCTTGATGAACCATCTCTTCTGAAACTTCCGAATAATGCATAGCGCGTATCATAGCTGAAATTGGCGTTTCCATACACAGAAGCAAATGTATAATTCGCGGCATCAGAAGAACCGTTCGTTGCTGTTGCTGCATTAGTAGCGAGCGGCAGATCAACGGTAGGCGGATAATTCTGTGCTGCAGCCTGTATCCTGAAAAAATTATACTTGATGGCCTCATATCCGGCCTTAAAATCTGCGCTCAGCTTTTTATTCTGTAAGATATTATCGGTATGATAATCTAACTGGTTGTACCAATCCCATAAGAACACACGGGTATAATTATTGGTACCTGCACCAGATGTAGTAGACGCATCTCCATGAAATCCATTCTGGAAAACATTTTCCTCCATACTATTATTTTGAATACCGATATGAGAGGTAAATTTCAATCCCTGTAATATTTTATAATCCAGGTTACCTCCACCGAATACCTGGGTGTTTCTTACAATGTATTTATCGTTCGCGATAACATATAACGGATTATAATGCGCCGGAAAACTTAGGTTATCACCAGTACCGATATTGTAAGAGCCATCCGCATTAAACGGATTCTGTGTAGGACGCAAAGTGAGAGATACATAGTAAGGATTACCAAACTGTCCTGCACCTGATGGCGGTGTGTTCTGAAAAACGTTCCCGATGTTCCAATTAGTTGATACACTTAATTTGGAACTGATATTGTGTGTTACTTTGATATTGCCTGAGATCCTTCTCAGGTCAGCACCGATATTGGCAGCCTCCTGTTTGAAATAACCACCAGACATAAAGACCTGTGTTTTGGCATCTCCTGCAGTCATACTCAAATTATATTGCTGCTGGGTTCCTTTACGTGTGGTCAGATCGATCCAGTTAATATCCACACCATTTCCATAACCAAAGCTTGCCAGTTGTGTATTGATCTGTGCTGTCGTAAAATTTGCATTGACCAAACCTTCACGCAAAAAATCAAACCACTCAGCTGCTTTCAGTGGTCTGCCTGCATCAGGGATACTCGCATAATCCGTTTGTCCCAATTCAGTATCAAACCTGAACTGTGTCTTGCCTGACTTTCCTTTTTTGGTGGTGATCAATACTACTCCATTGGCGCCACGTGATCCATAAATAGAAGTAGCAGCTGCATCTTTTAATACAGAAATATCTTCAATATCATTTGGATTAATTGTAGACAATACATTGGTAGTGGTTACTGCGCTTGAGAGATCGCCTGTAACGATCTGTATTCCATCTACCACATATAAGGGTGAAGCAGCTGCAGTGAATGAACCGATTCCCCGGATCCTTACATCCTGGTTAGATCCGGGTTGTCCATTACCGCTTACGGATTGCACACCAGCTATTTTACCCTGGAAACCCCTGTCAAGTGAAGAAACAGGGAGATTTTCTATATCCTTTCCTCCGATCTTGCCCTGGGATGCGGTAGAATTTGCCCGTTTGGTGGTACCATAACCTGTAACCACTACTTCATCCAAACGCTCGGTGAACGCTTCCAGTTTTACGGTTATCTCGTTCTTACCGGAAATAGCCACTTCCTGCGATGCGAAATTAAGTGAACTGATCACCAGTGTTTTTGCAGTGGCCTGCACTGAAATAGAAAAAGCGCCATTAACATCTGTTACGGTTCCTCCGGAGCCGCCTTTAACTACAACGGATGCATTGACAATAGCCATCCCTTTATCATCAGTTACCGTTCCTTTTATAGTACGGTTTTGTGCCAGCAACTGGCTGGCAGCCAGAAGCAGGCATACGAATAACATCATGAGTCTTCTCATAGCAAAATTATTTTTTAATAAAATGATTCCTGCTGTTTCATTTAAAACAGCTGTTGTTAATAGAAAAGAAGACAGATAAATTGCAGGAAGTGTGGGGGAAAATGATTGAAAAATAACTGAAGCGTGAATTATTTGAGCCGAAACATACAAATCAGAATCTGACAAAATTTTTTTTTGGGAAACACTTAACGAAGCTTACAATCGTTCTTATATTTTTTCAAGAAATAGCGGCAAAGCCAGATGCAATCGTAAAAAAGGTTGTGAAATTATATAAACGGTAAAAAAAAGGGGGCTAATCATTCGAACTTTCATACATATTAGTTGTCCTTATAAAAGTTAACTACTGCCAATGAGGGATAGACCGCAAAAGATTAATGACAGAGCATTTCGATGGTTAGGCATTCCTATTACCGGAATATTGGCTTATCATCTTTCCAGTTTCGCCGGAACAGGCACTACCGTTGATTCCCTGCTGATCGATTACCTTTTCTTTTCCATCATCTCCTTTTGTATGTGGACAGGAAGTGCGTATGCACATTATGCGTTACGCAACCTGTTATCCCAGATCAAAAAACTATACATCAGGTTACCATTAAGATATAGCATCACCATACTTGTGAGCTGGATCGTCTCATACATACTGCTCTATACCTGGAACCTTTATCTTCAAAATGACAGATATACTTATCATGATCTTATGATCAGCCAGGTCATTATGACTGTCATCAGTATACAGATCAGCAGTATCTATGAGATCGTTTACCTGAACAAAGAAAGAGAGTCGGACGTTGTTAAAGTAGAAAGAAGTGAAAAATTAAAAGTACAGGCACAGCTGGATGCTTTAAAGAGCCAGATCGACCCGCACTTTATTTTCAATTCATTAAACACGCTTTCTTATCTCATCAGTCAAAATCAGGAAAAAGCAAAACTTTTTAATGACACATTGGCCAAAGTATACAGGTACATATTACTCAATAAAGAGAAGGACCTGATACAATTAAAGGAAGAGATCGAATTTGCCAGCAATTATTTTTACCTGCTGAAGATCAGGTACCAGACAGGGTTGAGCATGATCATTAAAATGGATAATGTAAGTGTGGAGGATTACCTGATACCACCTTTATCCTTACAGGCGCTGATCGAGAATGCGATCAAACACAATCATTTTTCTGAAAAAAACCCATTGGGGATTGAGATCACTATTTCAGAAGAAAAAATTACCGTGATCAATCAAAAAAATATAAAGAAATTTGATATCCAATCATCAAAGATTGGCTTATCAAATCTTAGCGAAAGATATAGCCTGATCGTAAACAAGGACATCACGATCGAACAAACACCGGAGTATTTTACTGTCCTCTTACCCATTTTAAAATCTTAATGGTATATGATTAAAGCAGTGATCATTGAAGACGAGAAAACAGCACTTGATAACCTGATACATCATATTCAGCTTACAAAGGAACCTATTTCCGTTATTGCAGAACTGGAAACAGTAGAAGATTCTGTAAACTGGCTCATCAACAATCCTGCACCGGATCTTATTTTCATGGATATTCATTTAAAGGACGGGATCTCTTTCAGCATATTCGAACGCGTAAAAGTTTCATCACCTATTATTTTCATTACGGCTTTCGATAATTTTATGGTGAAAGCGTTTGAGCAAACGAGTATTGAATACTTATTAAAACCTATTAATGAGCAGGAGCTGTTAAAGGCTATTACAAAATATAAGAATCTTAAAAACCATTTCCTGAACAACCATGAGAACCTGCTGGAATACCTTGCGCAAAAAGACAATAATAAAAAATCAAGGATACTTGTAAAAAAAGGCATCGAGTTTCAAAGCATATTGCTTGAAGAAGTGGCTTATTTTTTTACCGAGCAAAAGATCACTTTCCTGATCACAAAAGACGGGAAGAAATTTTTGGTTGATAAGAATCTTAAGGAACTGGAAGAAGAGCTTGACGGGCACATATTCTACAGGGCAAACAGGAAGTTCATTATCAATATCAACTATGTCAAATCGTACAAATCATATGATAAAATAAAGATCCTTGTAGAATTAACAGTGCCTGTATCTGAAGATATTATTGTGAGCCAGGAAAGTGCGATTGATTTCCGGAAATGGATCTCGGCGTTATAGAGTTCCTGTACAAGAAAAAAAAATCTACGATTTTAGCAAATCAAACCGTGCCTAGGTGTCTTGGTGTGAGAAATAAATTTGCGCACCAAGGCACGGTTTGATTGCTGAATTAGCTAATTCACTATAAAATATCAAGATCTTTACCGCTGATTATCTTACCAGAATAATATTGAGAGATCTCTTTTAACAAACTCGCCTCAGTAGAACCAAACAATAATTGATGAATCAGTACAAGTGTTTTTGGTTTTACTTTATTGGCAATATCAGCCAGTTGTTTGGTAGATGTATGAAACGTTGAATGATAATCTTTCCATCGCTGTTCCCGTTTGGCCAATCCTTCCATTGAATACACTTCATGGATCAGTATATCACAATCTTTTGCATTAGCGATCAATTCTTCACTATAGGTACAATCACCAGAAACAACGATCACTTTATCAGGTGTTTCAAAACGGAAACCAAAAGCTTCGGCCCAGGAACCATGTTTTACCCGGAAAGCTCTTACAACAACATTTGAATCCTTATAAACAATACCTGGCGATAATTCATGCACATTTACTTTGTATCCATCGGCATTACCATATTCCAGGCCATTAATGCGGATATCAATATCTTCTTTGTATGCATGCATAATATGATCTGTCATATCGCTCAGCCCCTTTGGACCGTAAACATTCAACGGCGCATTCCGATCAAGTACTGCGGGTGTAAAAATGAAATCAGGATAACCGGTAGTATGATCTGAATGAAGATGTGTAATAAATAATTTCTGTAACTGTGATGCTTCCAGTCCTTTTATTCCTTTTTTTGAAGCAGCAGAGGCGCGACGTACCACACCCGGTCCACAATCGATCACGTAAGATGTGTTGTTTACAACGATGGCAACAGATGGCCCCGATTTTTCAGGGTCTGCAAACGGCGAGCCTGTTCCCAATAAGACCACTTTCGTTTTTTCAGAAGGTGCCTGTGCAGGTGCAATAGCAGACAGGAGAAGAAATATTAACCCAATCAGTATATATTTCATAGAGATCATTTAGTAAAAGATCATCCGTTCATTAAACAGCAAATACTTTGCTTGTGCCGGATGAGATCAGACTCAGCACATCTTCTTCCTTACCTGTGAAAGGACCGGAAGATTGAATTTTAATGGTAGCCATTGCTGCAGCAAATTCACCGGCAGATTGTACAGATGCACCTTTGGTGAGCTGGTATAGATAGCCTGCCATATATGTATCGCCACAACCCGTTGCATCAACCACTTCTGTTGCTTTATACGCGGGGATCTCATAGAAAGTATCTTCGAAATAGATCACCGAACCTTTGCTACCCAATGTGATCACCACTTCTTTCACGCCCCAACCGGATAGTATTTTTGCTCCTTCCTTTATATCATTTTGTCCTGTTAATTTTTCCATTTCAGATTCATTTGCTTTCAGGATATCGATATAGGGTAAAGCCTGTTTTTTTTCGGCCCAGTCAAGCGGAAACACATCTTCATTTCTTACCTCACGCAAATATCCCTGCACATCAAGAGATACTTTACCTTTTTCTGCCAGCATTTTGATCAATGAAACAGGCATGTCATCTGCCAGCAAGGGCCCGAGGTGAAATATTTTTGCAGCGATATCAGTAAATTTTTCAACAGTAAACGGATCAGCTTTTTGTGAAACTTTCTGTATTCGATGATCCTGGTTCTCAGGATAAATATTTTCGAAGTAAACAGTATGCGCACTGGGTAAAACGGTTATACCAATGCCTTTTTCACGCAAAGCGATCACAGAACCCATTTCTTTGGTTGAGAGCGCTGTAACCAGGTGATATTTTACATCCATGTTACGGATGGCATTGGAGAAATAAAAAGAAGTACCGCCTGCCATATGCACCACTTTCTGTGGTGTTACAACTTTGTCTAAAGTGATATGCCCAATGCAACAGATATCGTACATGTATACTAATTATAATTTAAAAGTTCTCAGAGAACTAATTGTGTAAATAAACGTGCCAGTGCCTCTCCTGCATCTTCACATAACCCTGGGTGAACTTTGGAGGTTTGCAATATGGTACTTCTTGTTGCAGTTAGCCACCGAAAACGGGAAGCCATATCCAGTTCACCGATAGGCCCGCCTTCTTTGGAGCCTTTACAGATCTGCTCGAAAGAACTGAGATAACTTTTCAATTCTTCGATATCCAGACCTTCACAAAAAGAACGTAACCGGTCTTCATTCAACACAAATTTTGTTTCGAGGAAATCCAGTTTTTTGCAATAGAGTACCACACCAATATTGAGGAACTCTTCACGTTCCACTTTTGGCACAATGCGTATGATGGCATACTCAAATAAGTGATTCTCTGGCATCTTGTGCTTCTTTTACAAATATTCCGGATGCAGCGATCCGGTTAATTAAAAAATCCGCATACACTTTCCTGTGGTCTTCGGCAGACCCTTCTTCTGAAAAATTATCCAGCCATTCAGCCGGTATCAATGAAACGATCGAATTAATGCGTTCTTCAGATAGTATGGAAACAAATTCATTATTCACAATAGTCAACTGCGAAGCCTGTGGTAATAGTACATGATCCTTCACTTGTACAAACGGGCGCTTTGCATGTTCCTCCCAGTTCTGCCAGGAATGATGAAAATACAATGCTGCGCCGTGATCGATCAACCACAATTCTTTGTGCCATATCAGCATATTGGTATTGCGTGGTGTACGATCAACATTGGTGAGCAGGCAATCGAGCCATACGATCTTTGAAGCCAGTTTTTCATCAAGTCTTGTAACTGTTGGATCAAATGTGATGGCGCCTGATAAATAATGCAAAGCCAGGTTGGTTCCCACGCTTGCTTTCAACAGGTCCTGTATCTCTTCATCCGGTTCTGTGCGCCCGAAAGCGCTGTCCAGTTGGGCGAATACAATTTCGGGAACCTTAAAACCCAGGGCGCGTGCTATTTCCCCTCCCAATAATTCAGCGATCAATGCTTTTACTCCCTGGCCCGCTCCACGGAACTTGAGTACATACAAAAATCCATCATCCGCTTCTGCAATGGCTGGTAATGAGCCTCCTTCGCGCAATGGCGCTACATAGCGAGTCACATTAACGGATCTTACCAGGGAGTCGTCCAAAGACATTTATTGGTTTTATTTCGGCAAAGATGGACTTAAATATTGCAAAAAGAAAGATTTTGTCTTTTATAATAGTCATCAAAAGGTCAGCAAATAGGCTCTATTTATCAAGTTTAAAGGGTGTGGCCGAAAAATACAACCGGTAATCCTTGATTCTGCCATTGCGGTTATCCTGGCGGGATAAATATTTGATACCACTAATCTTTTTTACCGACCCGATATCTATCACTAACTGGTGTGGATGTTTGGGTGAATTTCCCTGCCATTGGGTATGCCAGAAGCTGGTAAACTGCAGATCAAATACATTATCGGCCTTCCCGTCTTCTCCCTGTAATTCTTCGCTGTCGGCGAATGCGATCTTCCAGTTATTTCGTGGGATGTCTTTTCCATTCTCATCAAGCAGTTCCAATTCAGCAATGGTAGTATAGGGTTGCTGGTCAAAAGTGTTTAAAACTTCGATGCACACATACCGTGCGGCAGCTGTTGAAAATTTAGCGGTCTGCCACTCGATCGTATTTTCAAAACTTCCCGTATGATTTGCCATTTCTCCAGGTAATTGCCATTGTTGCCCGACTTTCTTATGCGCAGTGGGTTGTTTTGTTGTAAGCACATCAAGCACTGGTTTTTCAATACCCGATAAACTGGCTTTACTTACGCCCAAAAGATCAAAGACCATTACTTCATTCTTCCCTTTTTTT
Organism: Bacteroidota bacterium; assembly: GCA_040388475.1. Taxonomy (GTDB): domain Bacteria; phylum Bacteroidota; class Bacteroidia; order Chitinophagales; family Chitinophagaceae; genus Sediminibacterium. The sequence goes on from JAZKBT010000016.1 coordinate 10,630, forward strand.
AACCAGCATCCGGGAACAAACATGGTTTGCGTTGGGCCGATGTTCCAGTAGCGGCCGATACAGATACCGTTTATCCACACCAGGCCTTTTTTCCATTTACTCATATCTAGATAAGTATCTGCATTGCTTTGAGTTGAAAAATATCCCCGATAAAATCCTGGCTGACCTTCATGTGTGCCGGTTATTTTTATGAACGAAACAGGAATATTCTTTTCGCCCATCGGTATTGCATAATGTTTCCAGTTCTTTAATACCACAGGTTTATCAGCAATCGTAATGGATACCGGTCCATGGATCCCTTTACGATCATGCATATTCCCTCCATAATTTACGCGGCCCATTGCTTCAACCAAAATACTTAGGGTAACATTGTTCTTTCTCACTGGCAATTGCAGTGAATTATTTTTTCGACGGTCAAGTGTACCTATAAAAACATGATTGATATATACAGCAGCATAATCATGTATTTCTTTCACGTTCAGCTTTGTTTGATCGCCGGCCGGTAAGATTGTTTGATACAACATGGAGCCGAATGGAAGATCCATATCCTCAAAAAACACAGTACTGTCCGCAGTTACAGCTGATGGAAGATTTCTGAATATGCCGGCAAACTCTGTTAATAAAAATGGAGCAATGGTTTGTTTTGGAATGGCAGCGGGAACTGGTGTTAACTTTTCTCCAAGCTGAAGATATTTTGCAAACAAATCCCTGATCTGGTAAAACTTTTGTGTTGCCTCCCCGCTTTCATTGATCGGTGCATCATAATCATAACTGCTTGTCTGTGGAGAATACGGTGGTGCATTGGCTCCGCTATACGTTCCAAATGTTGTTCCGCCATGTGCCATATAAATACTGAAGGATGCTTTGTTATCCAGCATCCAACCCAATTCTTTTACGATCCTGTCGCTCGCGCCGGTATGATGTGCACTACCCCAGCTATCAAACCATCCGGGATAATATTCACCACACATCAACGGTCCTTTCGCCTGCACATCACGCAATGCTTTGAAACCATTTTGCGGGTTGCCCCCAAAATTTACAACGGCGAAAATATCAGAACGAACATCATTTTTTAACTGAGAAGGTCCATCGCAGGTAAACAACGGAACTGTAAAACCGGCTTCTTTGATATAGTCGCGCAATTTGCCAACGTATTCTTTATCCTTTCCAAAGCTTCCGTATTCATTTTCCACCTGTACCATTATGATCGGGCCGCCATTCACTATTTGCAACGGGCCCAGTCTCCTACTCACTTCGGCGAGGTATTGTTTGCATCTTTCAAGGTAGTATGGATGTTGTGTACGCAGTTTCATCGTTTTGTCCTTCAACAACCACCACGGAAAACCACCCATCTCCCATTCTGCACAAGCGTATGGGCCAGGGCGAAGTATCACGTACAAACCTTCCTCCTGTGCAAGTCTGCAAAATTCGGCTGCATCGCTTTGTCCTTCCCAGGTAAATTTACCGGGTTCTTTTTCGTGCATGTTCCAGAACAGGTAAGCGCAGACAGCATTCAGCCCCATTGCTTTGGCCATTTGTAAACGATGGCGCCAATATTGCTTTGGTACACGGGCAAAATGCATTTCGCCGCAACGGATCACTGTCGGGCGTCCATTAAGCATAAAAGCTGAATCATTAATGGCGAATGTAGGTCGTTGCGCCGCCGCTTTGAATTGACCCACGATGATCATAAAAATTATTAAGGCAAATCTTGATCTCATGTGTTTTTTTGAGTTGCTTTATACAGGAAAGTGTTTACAAGATAAGCAATCCTGTGTGTTGTGTATAATGGTAGCACCTCAAAATAGCGAGAGTTCCTGTCTTTTGGTTGTTCAAACGGTTGCGCAAATAAAATTGAACAAGCGCTTGCATCATTTCACGACTGTATATTTCTGTATGTTTGAAAATCTGAAAACAGAAACAGCAGCGGTACCGGAATTTTAAAGTAATTTGTTTTTTAATAAGTATGATTTAAAATGATAATCACCAGGAACAATTGCTTTTTTCTTCTCATTCTCACTTACACTTTCTGTTCATGCAAACAGAAACAGGGTGCTATTGCTGAAGTAAGAATTGCCGATTCTATCCGCTCATGCATGCAAACACCTTCGCGTTTTTCAAATATGGATAGCAGTGCATCGGGTATTACAGCTTCCGGTGATACTTCCAGCAAAGGAATGGTATATATAGCAGGCGGAAGTTTTAGTATGGGTGCCGATAACCAACAGGCGGATAAAGATGAATATCCCAAACATGAAGTAACGCTTTCCCCTTTCTGGATCGATAAAACAGAAGTGACCAATGCCGAGTTTCAAAGATTCGTGAATGCTACCGGCTATATTACTACCGCCGAAAAAAAACCGGATTGGGAAGAAATGAAAAAAACATTGCCTCCCGGAACAGCCAAACCATCAGATGATCAACTGGTAGCAGCATCATTGGTATTCAAACAAACACAACAACCGGTTGATCTGAATGATTATAACCAATGGTGGGATTGGATACCCGGCGCAAACTGGAAACATCCCGAAGGACCCGGCAGTTCTATCATCGGTCATGAAAACTACCCGGTTGTACAGGTAAGCTGGTTTGATGCGATGGCTTATTGTAAATGGGCCGGCAAGCAATTACCAACCGAAGCGCAATGGGAATTTGCTGCACGAGGTGGCCTGGCAAATAATATTTATCCATGGGGAAATGAACATGTAAATGCAGGTAAGGCAAAAGCAAATTCATGGGAAGGAAAATTCCCATACTATAATGAAACCAAAGATGGTTTTGTAAAATCAGCACCTGTACATAGTTATGCCCCCAATGGGTACGGTTTGTATGATATGGCCGGCAATGTTTGGGAATGGTGCAGCGACTGGTATAATTATGATTATTATAAATCGATCAAAGGAACAGTTACTGATCCCAAAGGGCCACAAAACAGTTTTGATCCCGCAGAACCTTTGATGGCCAAAAGAAGTTTACGTGGTGGTAGTTTTTTATGTAATGATAGTTATTGCAGTGGCTACCGCGTAGCACGTCGAATGAAAAGCACACCTGATACAGGATTGGAACATACAGGTTTTCGATGTGTGAAAAACATACAAACTAAAGCGAAATAGGAACATCTTGGCACGCAGATGACGCGAAAAAAGTGGATTCTCATGGATCATCTTTTTAATTTCGAAAAAATCCGTGCGCATCCGTTTTTTCTGCCTCATCCGCGTGCCATTAAAATTGCTATTTTCGAAATCGGTTGTCATTTAAGTCAAAAATCAAAACATGAAAAGAAGAATTTTTCTTAAAAATGCCGGCCTTGCTGCTGCAGGCCTTGCAGTTACGCCATTCTCAAACTTGCTGGCTAGTCCTGCGGATGCGAAAGTGAAAATTGGACTGATAGGTGTTGGCCTTCGCGGGCAGAATCACCTGGATCTTCTCTTACGCAGAAATGATGTAGAGCTGGTAAGCATTTGCGATATCAGCGAACGGATGCTCACTTCTGCCAAAGCGATCATCACAAAGAGTGGCAAAAAAATGCCCGAAATTTTTACGGGTGATGATTATGCATGGAAGAGAATGCTTGAGAAAAAACAACTCGATGGCATAGTGATCGCAACACCATGGGAATGGCACAAGGAAATGATCATTGGTTCTATTGAATCAGGCATTAAATATGTTGGCAGTGAGGTAATGATCGGTATTACATTGGAAGACCATTGGGATGTAGTAAAAGCTGCTGAAAAAAATAAAGCACATGTAATGATGCTTGAAAATGTTTGCTACCGCCGTGATGTTATGGCAGTATTAAACATGGTAAGACAAGGACTATTAGGTGAGATGATTCACTTACAAGGAGGATACCAACATGATCTTCGTGAAGTAAAATTCAATGATGGTGTGAATCCTTATGGACATGGAGTTGAATTTGGCGAGAAAGGTTTTTCAGAAGCGCATTGGAGAACAGAGCATTCCGTTCATCGCAATGGGGATCTCTATCCAACACATGGTATAGGACCAGTGGCGAACTATATAAACATTAATCATGGTAACCGTTTCCTTTCGCTTTGTTCGTTCTCATCAAAATCAAGAGGATTGCATAACCATATTGTAAAACAGGGTGGAGAAAATCATCCGAATGCAAAAGTGAATTTTAAGTTGGGTGATGTGGTTACCACTTCCATCAACTGTGCAAACGGGGAAACCATTTTACTACAGCATGATACCAATCTTCCCAGGCCTTATTCATTAGGTTTCCGTGTACAGGGAACAGAAGGTTTGTGGATGGATGTAAACAAAAGCATGTATATACAAGACAAATCAGCCAAAGCACACCAGTGGGAAGAAGCCAAGCAATGGCTGGATAAATACGATCACCCACTATGGGTAAGATGGAGTAAAGAGACAGAAGGTGCCGGTCATGGTGGAATGGATTTCTTTGTGATACACGGATTCATTGAATCGATCAAGAGAAAAACAAATACGCCGATGGATGTGTATGATGCGGCTGCGTGGAGTTCTATCACACCATTAAGTGAACGCTCTATTGAACTCGGCAATCAAACCATAGAGGTACCTGATTTTACCGGTGGCCAGTGGATGTATAAGAAACCGAAATTCTCGTTGACTGACGAATATTGATTTTTTTGTCCATGGTCCATGGACCATGGACAAAAAAGGCCGATCATAACGATCGGCCTTTTTATTAAAATTGTATGCTTAGATTAAACTGCATCCGACGATGAAGTAAATGTAAAGTCTCTCACTTTCAATGCAGGCACCAGATAGCTCCTGTATGATTCAACACTTATGCTTCTTTCCTGTTTGCCTAAAGCCTCAACATTATTCAGCATGATCACAGGGCTTTCATTAAAACGGAAATTTTTGATCGGGTATTTGATTTGCCCGTTCTCGATATAAAATGTTCCGTCACGTGTCAATCCTGTCAGTAACAATGATTGCGGATCCACCATGCGGATATACCATAAACGTGAAACCAGGATTCCTCTTTCAGTGCTCTTGATCAGGTCCTCAACAGAAGCTGTTCCACCATCCATGATAAAATTGCTGGCGAATGGGCCAGGCTTAACACCTTTCTTCTCTGCCCAGTAACGGGAGTAGTTAAGATTTTTCACAACACCTTTTTCAATCCAGTTCACTCTTTCAACAGGAAGCCCGTCGCGATTGAATGTGGATGAGGGAAGATCGGGATGGAAAGGATCTGAATAAATATTCACTTTCTCATCCATCAGTTGTTCGCCCAAACGGTTGCCACCACCGGGTTTGCTGAGAAAGCTTCTTCCTTCATCTGCACTGCGTGCATCAAAGCGGAACATGTTTTCCAGCATATAGGTTACGGCAACGGGTTCTAAGATCACGGTATATTTTCCGGGTTCTATTGACTTTGCTGCTGCTGAACCATTCGCTTTGCCTGCTGCAATTTTAGTAGCTGAAAGCGTATCGAGTTTGGTTACATCATTAAAACCACGGGCCGCATAACCTGAACCTGTTCCTTCCTGGTTACGTGTAGTGATGGAGAAAATAACATCCGTGCTTTTATTGTATCCAAACAATCCTTTTGAATTCATATAAGACGAAAAGCCCGTTGTATTTTCCAGGAAGCCTGCTGCTTCCAGTTTTGCATCCTTAGATGCTTTGATGCTCTTGCCAACAGCAACCGCCCTGCTATCAGGTGTCATGGCAGCCGTTGATGGTACATAGGTTACTGCATCTTTTGCAGGTTGCGCACTTGGTCCTACCAACGGCATGTATTCGGGGTTTTCAGGCGCCAGTTGTGCCAGCTCTTCTGAACGACGCACTACTTTTTCCAATGATTTATCATCAAACTCGTTGATGGTTGCGCTGCCTGTTTTTTTACCGTAGGTACTGCTTACCGCAAGACTCATTGTGCTGATATCACCGGCAGTTGAAACGGCATTGCGTGCATAGCGCACGTTGCCGCCTTCTGATCCGCTAAGGCTTACTTCGCATTCATCAGCTTTTGAAAAGGCGATCACTTTTTTTAATATCGCCTGCGCTTCTTCTTTAGATAATATTGCCATGATTTTTATTAGATTTTTCTTGCTGTATTAATAACGTTTACTCCATCGAAACGGGTAGTACTGCTACCGTGTGATACTGCATTCGATTGTCCGGGTTGTCCCTTACCATCATTGAATGCACCACCCAAACGATAGTCACTTTGATCAGCGATAGCTGAACATGAGTTCCAGAACTCCTGTGTGTTGGCCTGGTAGGAAACATCTTTCAGCATACCAATGATCTTACCATTTTTAATTTCGTAAAATGTTTGTCCGCCAAACTGGAAATTATAACGTTGCTGATCGATTGAGAAAGAACCATCACCAATGATGTAAATTCCTTTCTCTACATTTTTGATCATATCATCAACACTCAATGTTTTCTTTCCTGGTTGCAAAGAAATATTCGGCATACGTTGGAACTGTACATCGTTCCAACTTTGTGCATAGCAACAGCCTTGTGACTCTTTCAATCCTAAAATATGCGCCTGGTCGCGGATGGCCTGGAAATTAACCAGCACACCATCTTTAATGATATCCCATTTTTTTGCAGGAACCCCTTCATCATCATAACCAATTGCTCCCAATGAACCTGGTTGCAATTTATCAGCAACAACATTTACGATCTCGCTTCCGAATTTGAATTTTTTGGATTTCAGTTTCTCCATTGTAAGGAAGCTGGTACCTGCGTAATTGGCTTCATAACCCAATACACGATCCAATTCTGTAGGGTGAGCAACAGATTCATGAATCGTTAACCATAAATGCGATGGATCAAGGATCAGATCATACTTACCCGGCTCAACTGATTTTGCATTTACTTTTTGTGATACTTCTGCCGCAGCCGATTTCACATCTTCCAAAATATCATAACGGTCCTTATATCTTGTGATAATCCCCGGCACTTTACTTCCCGGGGTTGATGTGAGGTATTCATAACCCATACCAACAGGAGAACTCAAAGATTTTCGCGATTCAAATTTATTAGACGCACGGTCTACTTTTTGAACCGTAAAATTCGGGAACAGGCGATGGATATCCTGGTCAATATAAGAGCCATCTGTAGAAGCAAAGAACTTCTGTTCATTTACTGCGAGGATCACGGAATTCACGAAAGTGGCTCCTGCTGCCATAGCAGCTGCATTTACAGAAAGTAACAGGTCAACTTTATCTTTAACGGGAACTTCGAAAGCATTTCTTTCGATAGGCGTTTTCCAGGTCACATCACCAAAACCTTTTTGCGCGGCGAGTTGTACCGGATCGGAACCGATCTTGGCATTTGCCTTAGCAACTGCAACTGCTCGCTCGGCTGTTTTGGCCACATCGTCTTTTGTTACGCGATTGGAAGCAGCAAAACCCCAGCACCCATCGGCCAGTACACGTATACCTACACCGAATGATTCGGCATTGGCAACATTCTGTACACGGTTTTCACGGGTAGCCACAAACTGGTTCAGGTACCTGCCGATGCGAACGTCTGCATAAGTAGCGCCTTTTGCACGTGCGGCATTTAATGCCACATCTGCCAGTTGTTTTTTGAGGCTTACATCCATGCCATCATTCATGAAAGCCGATGGGTCAATGGATTTTCCAAAAAGGGCGAAATCGGGCAACATCATTGCGCCGGCGCCCATAGCTGATAATTGTAAAAAATCTTTCCTTTTCAAAGTTAGCCCTCCAGTTAAGTTTTATTATAAAAAAGGTTATCGAAGCAGTCTACATATTACGATATTTTTTTCAAAAAATCTTCCGCTCCATCCATAAAAAACCACAACAAATTATGAACGGTAAGAAGAAGTACACCCAGGGAACAGCAGCGGGTGAACCTTTACCTTCTATCCCTTCGTTTTTAATGTTTTTATCGGTGTTTTGAGCATATTGTTTTGTTGCACGCGTCTTCTTATGTGCTGTCACATATTTCCATTCATCTTTATCATACACATACCAATTTTTATTTATACCGTGCGCATTTATTCCCAGTTGCCAGCCTGGTTTTGTTGGCCAATACGTTCCCTGCCAGCGATCTGAGAGATGCTCATTTTGTGAAAGGGCTATTTTTTTTTCGTTGATCTCTAAAAAAGGTGATACAACACTACTGGTTCCATATATGATAGAAACAGGTTGTTGTTCAACCGGTAACGATAACAATGTTTCAATTGATGTTTCCGATTTTTTTTTACGCGCTGTTTTTTGCAGAAGGCCCGACCAGAAAGCATAATAGTTTGAGGCATTACCTGCAAGCAACCAGTTATAGGTGTTGTACAAGGTGTTGAATGAAATTTTGCCTTCACCTTCTGCTATCATACCAACAATGATATTACCTGCAGAATCGGTTGCCAATGGTTGCATACCATTTTTGGAACGAATAAACAAAGGTTGTTCTACAGGTAAAACAGCATGGTGCATTTCATCATTCATCATATGTATTGATAAATGAGTGGGTTGTTTTCCCTGCCACGTATATAACTGGAAAGGTGCGGTAAACCACTCTTTTGACGAATGGATCGTATCTGACCGTATGATCATTCCCATGCCTTTACGGGTAACCTGGTTGTAAATATTTTCCTGTTCAGGTTTACTGAGTGATAACAAAGCATTTTCATCACTCAGCAATACATCAAAACTGTCGAGCAGGTTTGCCGTAAAACGATCGGGTGAAACTGAACCGGCATTAAGAGATGTCTTATCAAATTTATTTGCACTGATCGCTGTTTTGGAAACCACTGTATAGCCATTTTTCGATAGCCAGTCTTTTACAAACCGGTTTTCAAAATCGGGTGATGCTGCAAGCATCAATACTTTTATAGGGGACGCTGCTATGACTTCTATTGGTATCGGTTCCTTTTCCAGTGTATCTTTTTCATGAAGCGCCGATAAAGTATATACAGCTTTCCCGTTTTGTTTAGGAATTGTATGCAACCGGAAATCCATTTCTTTTTTTGGAAGCACCGTAAACGAATCAAGTATTGTATTAAATCCATTCAATACTAAAACAACAGAAAATGAATTTTGATTTGTGTAAGTTCCCTGCAACAAAAGTTCTTTTCCTTTCTCAATATTCCTGTTCCAGTCAATCGTTGTAATACCACTTATAATCTTTGCCGGATGAAATACCAGTTTTGAGCCCTTGAGCATTTGCAATTCATCATCAGACAGTCCGTAACCGAATACATGAAGGCTATCATACTCCATATGTTCTCCCCGAAGAAGATCATCCATTTGATAAACAACTAATTTTTGTTTTTGGGCTTTGTTAAACTGCTGGATGCTGTCTGCATCAGCGCCTTCTGTTAGCACGATCGCTTTATTTCCGGATACTATACCAGGCGGTGTGAACGTTATTGGCAAACCCATGCACACAAGACAAACAACAGCTATTACAGAGGCAAGCATTCGCCAGCCTAGTCTTGCTTTATTAGCACGTATGAATTCTTTTCTGCAAAGAAATACCAGCAGAATTACACCCATAGAGATCACTATCATATTCCACGCACTCATCAATTTGGTTTGTTTTTATTGAGGTTCCTGAAATATTGTTCTGACAATGACAACGATGGTGTTGCTCTTTTTTTGGATGGAAGCAGTGCAGGTTCATCGGCCATTTTCTGCAATGCTTTCTGCGATAAAAGAATATCTGCAAATGTTGGCGAATGTTTATCACTCAATGCCTGTAATATTCTTTTCGTCGCTTCCAGTGGTTTGAGGTACATGCCGGGTTCTCTCACTGCATAATTATTTATCTGCACACCGGCGAGACGCAACGTATGGATCGATCTTTCATCTATGGAACTACCCGTTTTTAATTGTTCAAGTATTCGCAAAGCATCACGTAATTCTTCCACCGGTTTTACAGCCGCCGATATATTAGCACGGGTAACAGGTTCGATTATTTTTTCCAATTTACCGGTCAGGCGTTTTTCCAATTTGATCGGTGCTGTTTTTATACTTGTTTTGGCTACATAGGCTCTTGAACTTTGTTGAAGCGCTTTTAATAAGCGAAGCGCTTTATATGCATATGGCAATGCATCCTGTGGTTTGAATATGCGAAGCTGCAATTCTGAGCTCCACATTTCTGTCAGCACAGCCTTTAATTGCTTTTTTGTTTCAGGATCAAGAAAAGTAGCATCTTCCGCGTTGTCGTGGTGATCTGTAAATGCATCGAGTATTACACCCGCGTTTCCAAAATCTGCAGGATTGCCGAGGCCATTGTCTCCCACGTTGTCTTCATTGGAGGAAGCTTCCTCACCCAAAAATTTTCCATAACGCAAACGAAGTAATTTTTGATCGATACCGAGGTTGTTGCTTCGGTTCTTAAAATTTTCCGCGCTTGCCGTATCCTTTTCCCTTAACAATTGTTCCGCATCAAGAATGATCTGTCTTTGGCTCCTGAAATAATCCGGCTTCAGATTCACTCCATTCAACAATCCGTCCATACTCATCAGGCGGGCAGTATCTGTGATGGAAACAATAAAAATATCTGAACGTTTTTCCTGAGCATGATTATCTATTGCCGTGATATAGAAATACAATTCATCACCCGGCTCCATACCCAATGCGGGTAGTCCTATGATTTTCTGTAACTGGTATTGTAATTGTTGAGAATTGAATGAGGTTCCGAAGGAAAGTTTCTGCTGCTTAAATTTCACTCCTTCCCCACTGCCTTTAGCAACCGTTGCATTAATGGAAACATCTTTCACACCATAATCATCTGTTACACCCGCGTGTAAATTCACAAGTGCAGGCTCTCCGTAGTCAATCACGGTAGTTGGTTTCGGCGAATGAATAGTGATCACAGGTGCGAAGTCTTTTACAATTTCTATTTTGTACAATTCAGAAACAGTACCATCAATTTTCAGTTGATAAAACCCCGGATGTGAAACCAGTTTGTCCATTTGCCAAACAGTATGTTCCCCATTAACCGGGTGCAGGCTCACCGCTGATGAATCATTGTAAATAAACTGCAGATTTTTTACCGGCACAATAGTAGAAACCCGCCAATGAATGGCAGCGCCTTCTTCTACGTGCAGATCAAATGTAGTTTGCTCATACGCGCGTTTTTGTGTGTAGGCAGGAGGAGTGACCCTGATGCTTGCTGCACTTACTCCAACGGGTAGTTTAGTCATTATTTTATCAGAATTCACGACTACCGTACTACTCGCTCTCCGTTGAAAATTATTGAACAAAAAGGATAACAACAGACAAATGATAACCGTAGACACCAACGTTATCAATGATACTTTTATTTTTTTATTGAACAGGGATGGCTGACTGATATGCTGAATCGCTTCTCTTGTTTTATTTACCTGTAATTGCTCAAGCAGGTTCAATGAGGTTGGATCTTTTAATAACAACTCACTGCTTTCTTCCAATGGCGGGTATGATCGGTTTAAGAAACGTGCAACATCTTCTTCTTTAACGCGCCACGAATCATCAACATAACACAGGATAAGAAAAACAGCCAATAAAAAAGGGATCCCATACCAAAATGATACGCCCACAAATTGATGCAGTAAGTAAGTGAACAATAAAGTGATGCCTGTAGATAATATGACATGTGATACAAAAATGGCTAGTGTCCATCTTCTTTGTATCGACCGGATAATATGTAAACTGCTATCAAGCATATGCCCTTTCTTTTTTAGGCTTGAATGAAAAGAATCTTTCAACAAAGAACAAAACCAAAATGATCATCCATAAAACATGCGTGGCATTTTCGGTATCAGAATCCGGTGTATCTATATATTTTTTGACAGCCTTGCTGTTCAACTGAATTTGTGTTTCACCAATAATTCTCCGATCGGAGGAGTTGATCGTTTCATTCAATACAACAGGATCAATCAATGCATAGATCAATTGTGGAAATGAAGCATCCCATGCCAGCTCATTCCATGAAGGATCAAAATGACTGTAGAAACGATAAAGTTGTTGATCATCATTTGTTTCTTTTGTTAACACAGGTTTTCCAAAACCATCCTGCCATATATTTGCTGCATCATCCTGCTGGTAAGGAATTCGTTTATACAGTAATACCCGCGCCGACGCACTATTATCAACTTGTAGCCATGAGTATACAGGAATAGCATCTCCTTTTTCATAGGCTAAAACAGCAGCTGTTTTGATATTCCGGGGAATGGGCTGATCAGATAACCAGAATAACCAATCCTGGTTTTTAGCAATAGCAGCTGATTTATTGATAACAGATAATTTTATTTTCCTTTTACTTACCTGTTGTATTGATTGTAAAGCCGACTGCACATACCGTGCATCATTTAAATAATTATCTGAGAAGATGGTAATATTCAATGTGGCTGTATCAACCAATACCGGTGTATTGTTTTTGTATTGTACGGCCAAATTTCCGTTAATCACCTGCAATGCAATACCTTTTTGCCTGGGTTTGTTTATCGCAATCGATTCATGTGTGTACACAGTAGTCGAAGGACTCGTCTCACCTATTATAACATTTACACTATCTGCTGAAGTGCTATACGCTTTTGAGATAAAAGTGTGTATGCTGTCTTTGTCGGTAAATGTTTTCCACTTAACTGCAATAGAAACCTCAGGGCGGGATCCTGCAAAACGGTTTAGCCTGTTGCCTGTAAATAAACAAACAGGGAATCCTTGTGGCAATTTTTTATCAAGCTGTTTTACCAGGCTCCAATATGACACTGGATTTACCTGTGCAGTATCTGACTCTTCTTTTAAAAAAGATTGAAAATCTTTTTTTTCAAATCTTTCCTCGAAAAGATGGAATTCATAGCCTGACTTTAATAATGAATCTGTTATTGGCTTAAAATGATTGTAGGCCTGTTGAACATCTTTTTTTTCCATCAGGATCCACCCCTTTCCCGATCCAGCATTCACCCAGTATGGCTGGGCAAGCAACAATGCCAATAGTATGATCAACAAACAACGAAGTAATAACAGGAACAATTCTGTGAAACGTAAACTACGCGCATGTTCCTGTGAGGTATGCGTTAATAAGGCAATGCTGCCTACTTTTAATGTTTTACCCGGCTTTATGTTCCACAAATGAATGGCTATCGGAATAATTATTCCGGATGCTGCAAATAACCATATGGGTTGTAGTAATTGCAGCACTTATACTTTCAGTTTGATACGTTGGTTTAAGAAATCGCGCAATACCTGGTCGAGCGGTTGTTGCATGTTTACCATCCTGTAAAAAATTCCCCGATCGAGCAGTTGAGAACGGAGCGTTGATAAATGATCGTTCAATTTTTGTGTGTACATTTCTTTTGATCCATTCGATTCTACCGGGATAATTTCCCCGGTCTCCAGATCCTGCAAAGAAGAATATCCCTTATAATCCAGTTCCAGTTCATTGCGCCCCATTACATGAAAAACAATGATCTCATGTTTTAATAAAACCAATGCATCCAGTAATTTCATGATCTCTCCATTCTTCTGATAGAAATCAGTAATAAATACAAGTAATTCTCTTTTATGAGAGCCGGCGAAGATCTCTTTGTATTGAACCGGTTGGGTAAAATTCCCTTTTGGTTGAATGCTCTCGAGTTGAAAATAAAAACGGGATAAATGCTGATGATCTTTTTTCGCAGGTAACGAAAACAATTGATCGTTTTGGAACACGTACAATCCCACAGAATCATTCTGCAGGTTGGCAAGACATCCTAAAGACGCAGCCATATAACGTGCGAATTCTATTTTTGTAAATCCATTGTCAACATGATCCATTGATGCGCTGGCATCGATCAAAAAACGAATGGATATACTTGTTTCAATCTCTGATTCACGAATATAATAGCGGTCGGACCGTGCATACATTTTCCAGTCGAGCCATCGAAGATCATCACCGGGTTGGTAACTCCTGTATTGACTGAATTCAAGTCCCGGCCCTTTTACTTTGCTTTTATTGATGCCGGACATAAAACCGTCAATGGTGGTCTTTGCCGCCAATGGCAAGTTTTTGATCGCCATGATGATTTTAGGATCAAGTAAACGGCTCATGAACTTTTTTTGAAATGATTAACGGATCACCGTTTGGGGTCTTGCAATACTTTTCAATAATTCTTCCGTTACATTATCTGCTATGATGTTTTCTGCATCGGCTTTAAAATTCATCAATACCCTATGTCTTAATACAGGGTAAGCCATTGCGTGAAGATCTTCCATCGTTACAGCATATCGTCCTTTGTAAAGCGCTCTTGCTTTGGCAGTAAGTATCAGGCTTTGTCCTGCGCGTGTACCTGCGCCCCATCGTACCCATTCTTTTACATAATCACTCGCCGTAGTATCGGGTCTTGTTGCGCGCACCAGTTCACTTACATATGCAACCAGGTCAGCATTGATATTTACTTCACGAACCAGTTTTTGTAATTCCTGTATTTCAGCCGCATTCAATATCGGTTGTATCGAAACTTTTTTACTACCTGTTGTGCTGCTCAATACTTCTATCTCCTCTTTGGCTGATGGGTAATCGATCTTTACATATAAAAGAAACCTGTCCAGTTGCGCCTCGGGCAAAGGATAGGTACCCGCCTGCTCAATTGGATTCTGCGTGGCAAGAATAAAAAATGGTCTGTCTAATGGATAGGTTTGTCCGCCATAGGTCACTTCAAATTCCTGCATGGCTTCCAGTAAAGCAGATTGTGTTTTAGGTGGTGTTCGGTTGATCTCATCCGCAAGAATAATATTCGCGAATAAAGGTCCTTTATTGAATTTGAAAAAACGTTTACCGGTTGCGTGATCTTCTTCGAGTATTTCTGTGCCGATAATATCTGTTGGCATCAGGTCGGGAGTGAACTGAATTCGGCGGAAAGATAAATGAAGCGCCTGCGACATGGTTTTAACCATCAGTGTTTTGGCCAATCCCGGTACCCCTTCCAGCAGGCAATGGCCGCCTGCCATTAATGCAACAATGATCTCATCAAGAACAATATCCTGCCCAACGATAATTTTCTGAATCTCATTTTTTAATTGCGATAACTTAGCGAGTAGATCTTTAATCCTGGTTTCTGTCGTCTCCAAAGCATTAATTTTATGATAGATATTATTATTTATTGCATAGCTTGGAAATTAGAGAAAAAATCCGACAAACTAACACGAATTAGAACGAATTACACGAATGGGCGAACGCCGCTGTTAAATACATTCAGGTTCTTTGCCCAATTCGTTTTAATTCGTGTAATTCGTGTTCTTAATTCGTGTAATCCTGTTACAAATGTTTAAACCAAAATTCACCTTCACAAGATTACGTTACCGTTCCGGCGATTGGGATACAGACCAGCGAATGCCTGCCAATGTTTTGAATTCATTGGTTGAGTACACTACGATTCCCATCAATACACAGGAAAAAGTGATCGACCTCGGGAGCAATGATATTTTCAATGCGCCATTCTGTTACCTCAGCGGGCATAAACTCGTACAATTCGATACGCAGGAAGCAGTCAACTTTAAGAAATACGTACAGAACGGCGGTTTTGTTTTTGTGGATGACTGCAATCATGATGTGGATGGCCTTTTTGCCAAATCATTTGAGACGCAGATGCAATCTTTATTCGGAGCAGGCGCTTTGAAAAAAATACCGAACAACCATGAACTCTATAATTGTTTTTTCAAATTTGAGAAAGGCCCACCCAATACCGGTTTTGAATTAAATGGATGGGGTGATGATCTGATCCATGATTATTTAAAAGCAATAGAGATCAATGGCCGCATCGGGGTATTATATAGTAACAAGGATTATGGGTGTGAGTGGGATTATGATTTTCGGAACAAGCGTTTCTTATCTGAGGACAATACGAAGTTTAGTGTGAATATTGTGGTGTATGCGATGAAATAACAACGACAAAAAGGTTCTTCATTCCTGAAAACCTTTTTGCAAAAGACGCGATTCAAATTGTGATATCTCAAAAACAATTCACTTTTTAAAGATTGCAGATAGTGCCACATCAACCTTAATTGTTAATGCCTGCTGCTTCATATTCACTGAAATATTAGATGCTTCTATTCCTGCAGCAACACCCACACCTTCTCCTTTATCATTGATCGCTTTTTCACCAATTACCTTTTCGGTGGTGTATGATCCTTTACCAAAACCTGCCTGGCGATATTCAATACCGATACTTACTCCTTCCGAAACCATATATTGATAACCTGCACCCCAGCTCATCGCCATTAATGCATGTGTTTCTTTCTGCTCATGCACGATAGAAGTAAAGTTGTACGATCCAGGCGCTGCCGCAACGCCGGCTGCGAGCTTTCTCTGAAAGGAAAGTTTATAGTTGTCAGAAGAACTTATCGTTACCGGGTTACTGGCTATACCGGCCATTCCATATACAAGATGGGCACGCTTTGTAAAACCAAATTTCAGGTCCAGCATTTTTGATACTCCTGAACTGATTGTTCGCTGAATTGTTAAAGGATTACGTGCCTGCAATATCGTTTCGGGATAGAAAGTGGTTGTTTGTGATGCCTTGAATGAATTGATACCAATGCCTGCTTCCGCACCAAAGAATAAATGACCAAATACTTTTTTATACCCGATGCGAAAACTGGAAGCTATTCCTGTGTTATGCATATTGGTGTCTGGCATCTTGTAACTGGCAGAAGGCACAATAACGATTGGACCGCCATTGCCAAGAGCCAGGTTACTCATTTGATTTACTACTAACGGCATATTCCAGTGCAGGCTGGAATTGTTTGCTGCGGTGCCGGTATGAAGACTAATACTCCATCCGTTGTAATCGTTGATATTTTTTTGAGAAGAAGCGGTCACAGCAATACCGAAACAAAAACTCATTGCAATGGTTGTTTTGATAAATAAACTGATCTTTTTCATGACTATAATTTTTTGAATGATTGATAGGTCAAAAGTATCCTGGACCGATAGGGGAAGAAATAGTCAAATTGTACTATGCCGGAATAAATAAGGAGTAAAGTTTTCGCTTGAAGCCTGCGTTCGAAGTGTGATTCGCGTGATTGATAGACTCAATAAAAAAAGCCAATCATTTCTGATTGACTTTTTTTTGTCGGGAAGACAGGAATCGAACCGCCTTGTTTTATTTAATTAATTTTAATTTATATATGTGCTTAACTAACTGACCTTAACCTATTTTAATATTTCAAAAGTTAAATATAACTAAAACAGTAGTTATCGAAATTAAGAAAATCTGTCCGAAATCTGTCCGAAATAGGTTCGATTCCTCATAACTTTGAACCTATGGCATTCATCAATTATTATCTGGACAAACCCTTTTCACAGGAGATTGCAAAAGAGAAGGTAAAGCAGGTTGTGGCAGACTGTTCTGCCAGTAATAAACCATACCCAAAGAATATTTTAAACGATAAGCCCACCGCACTTTACCTGTTTTTTACATTTGAAAGAGGATCAAGAATTAAAATAAAGACCAACTTCCGGATATTACCCGAACAGTGGGACTTTAAGAAGGGCAAATATAAAAGCACTACCCGTGGTAGCCTGGAATTAAACAACGAACTCGATACTTTATCTAATACACTTCTTAAACAATTCAGTAAACTGAAGGATGATGACCAGGCAGCATTGGATCTATCAGCAATTCAGAAAATGCTTAGCACTGCTATCAATGGTAAAACTACTGCAAAGGCAAATTCACTTACTAAGGCAAGAGCCGATTTTCAAATAAAAAAACAGCGCGTATTAACAGAAGGCACACTCAAAGAATACCGGACCATCTTTAAGAGTCTGGATGATTATGAGGATACCAAAAAAGTTATTTTAACCTTCCAGAGTTTTAACCAGACATTCTTCAATGATTATGAAAAATTCCTTTTAGGAAAAGAAAATCCTTATAAAGAAGAAAGGGGATTATTAAATGACACAATAGCCAAATATTGTGCTACGCTGAAATCTTTTTTGCAATGGGCTTATGAAAATAAATATCACAACAATGCGGCGGGATTTACCAAGATCAAAACCCAGATCAAGCGAAAAAGTAAAAATGAAATTGTAGCACTAACTGAGGATGAGTTGTTTAAAATTCTCAATTTTGATCTTTCCGAAAATCAAAAACTTGAAAGAGTGCGTGATCTATTTTGCTTTGGCTGCTTTACCGGCCAACGTTTCTCCGACATCATGCGATTCAATCCAGATGATTTCGATGGTAAGAAATGGAACTTCGTTTCGATTAAAACAAAGAAGAATACCATTGTTCCCTTTACCGGTTTTATCGCGAACGCTTTGCCTATACTAAAAAAGTTCAATTACCTGTTCCCGGAAATCTCTAACCAGAAATTCAATGAATATTTAAAAGATATCGGCAAGCTTGTCAAGATCGATACACCCGTTCGCATAATCCGTTTTAGCGGTGTTACAGAAGTTCAGATCCGGCAGCCTAAACATGATTTCATGTCATCACACATGGCAAGGCGTACTTTTGTAACCTTGATGCTTGAAAAGGGTGTTCCTATGACGGTAATTCAAAAAATAACACAACATTCTGATATTAGAACCCTTCTAAAATATGAAGGTCATGGAGAAAATGCTTTATTTGAAAGTTTAAAAAATACCTGATCCTATGTCCATACGTAGCTTCCTGATGAATAGCATGGCATTCCGGAATATGATGCTGATTTCCGGGTATGAAAATAATTACAGCCGAAAAAAAGGAGCGTTCATCCCTTATTTTAATTATGTAATTGGTCCTTATCAGCAAGAGAGCTTCCTGCTTAATTTTCCAAAGGAGCCTTATGCAGAACAGTATTATAATTTCATTTTTACCAAGTTGTTTGCCTATAATGCTGCGGATGCAATCCGGTATATAAGTACGCATTATGATCTCTATTCTGATCAACCGAGCTTTCTAAATTTTCTTCAACTTGAACTGCGCCACCGGATCGATCGTTTGGGAACTAATTCCAAAACATCCAACATTATCAAGTGGCGATCAATTATGAACCTGAGCCTGGAATGGGTCGAAAAGAAAATAAATGATGTTAGCGACTCACGTAAACAGCTAATGTACAACCAGTTTGTGCGTAACGATTTAACGGTGCTTGTAAAAAATGAATTGCAAGGGTCGAATAATTCTAATGCAATTGATGATGCGCATTTAGATAGGCTGGCTGACAGAGTAAGCGAAAAAGTTCAACCCATTGTTGAAAAGATCATGGACCAGGTTGACAGTAGATTGGCTGACCAACAGCAAACAGGATCTATCAAGCTTTCAAATATTCATTTGAAGGATAAGTTAATCGGGCTGTTCCAGATATTAAAAGAATTGCAAAAGGAAGTTAAGTCTAAAGACACAAATAAGCACCAGCAGGGCGAACCCCTATTTACCAAAATGGATAATATTGATATCGCTCATTTATTACTCAATTTTGTGCCCTTCAATCAATCCAAAATAGAGGCTGCTGAAAAGCAATATTATAGGGTACGGGGAGATATAGACAGAGATGATCCAACCTATCAACAACTTAATAAGGCGTTGCAAAAGTACTTTTTTGGATAGTCCATTGTAATATTAACTATATAAAACGGCCACTCATATTTTACCTGTGATCCATTCCAGGTAATTGTCCTGATCGACAACAGCAAAGTTTGCTTCCGGATATGCCTTAGCAAAGGCCACCGGCTTTTTTGCTTTTGCTGCTTTCCATTTACACTCAATGGCCTGTAATTGTCCATTATTCAATTCGATTAAATCGATTTCCTGGCCGTCATAAGTTCTCCAGAAAAAATACTGCGGCTGATAATTCCGGTAGCTGTTATATTTTATCCGTTCGCTCAAGACATATTGTTCCCATAACTGGCCTATATCATTGCGCAGTTCCAAAGGATTGAAATTGCCGATCAGCGCATTTCGGATACCGTTGTCAAAAAAATACCATTTCTTGCTTTTTGTAATTTCTTTGCGAAGGTTGTTGCTATACCCCGTTAATGGATAAATAATAAATACTTTACTTAACAGATCGAGATACCTCTCTACTGTTCCTTTATTTAGCTGCAGGTTGTTGGCTAATTCGACGGTACTAACCTGGCTTCCTACCTGCCATGCCAGCATTTGCAGCAACTTGTATAAAACATCAGCCCCTTTGATATTCTCCATCGTCAACAGGTCTTTTAAAAGGTAGCTACTTACCAGTTGTTTCAAATAGTTTTCCTGTTCCTGTGGTTTATCAGTATGCCATAATTCCGGGTAGCTTCCATAGATCAACCGTTGTTCCAGATTTCTTACAGTAGTAAGGTAATCTTGCGTAGCCGAGAGTTCTACCTGTGCAATAGGATAAAGATGATATACAAGGTTTCGCCCGACAAGAGGTTCACCGGTAGAATATACCAGGTCGAAGCTACTGCTACCCGTTGCGATCACCGTTATACCTTTTACGGAATCGATCATCAGTTTTAAAATTTTGCCTATCTCCGGCACTACCTGCGCTTCATCTAAAACTATGATCTTTTTTCCTGCCGTTAGCTGCTTGTAATTAGCTACTGTTCTTTTTTGCAAAAGCTCTGCTACCTGCATATCCTCACCTTGCAACAACAAGGCTTCGTCGCCGTATTTTTGGACAATATTTTCAATAATCGTAGTCTTTCCTGTACGTCGGGTACCGTAAAGCATAATTACTTTCTGCAAGCCAATTTTGGCTTCTATTTGTTCCTGAATAATTCTGGAAATGTCCATTTTTTGTAAATTAGGCTAACCGACTGTCGCAATTTACATTAATTAGGCTGTTCAAGTGACCTAATTGGCATTATTTTTTAAAAAAGCGGTTGAAACTATATCTAAAATGAAAACTCCTGCTCAAGTAAAACAGGCTTAATTTTTGAAAATCTGGGGGTTAACAATATTTTAAAAGGACTATGACTTTCTCCAACTGTTGAAATCAGGTAATCTTCGTTTACTGTTATGGGATTATCGGGGTGAAGGAAACACTCACCATTTTCTTCGTAAAGACTATACTGTGTCAAGGGTTTTTCATTAACGAGCAAAGTCGTTTCATTGAATTGCCACACAATACCATTTCCAACATTGAACTTTGCATATAACAAGATTTTTTTCACTTCTTCAATTGTCATATAAATTGTTTTAGACCTTCATTTTTTGAATTCGGACAGCGTTTAATATTGCTAATAAAGCTACGCCAACATCCGCGATTACGGCTTCCCATAAAGTGGCAATACCACCTGCACCAAGAACAAGCACAATGACTTTTACAACCATCGCTATCGTTATGTTTTGCCAAACAACACTTCGTGTGATCTTTCCAATTTTAATTGCTGAAACGATTCGCGAAGGCTGGTCATTCTGTATAACAATATCTGCCGTTTCAATAGTGGCATCACTTCCTAATCCTCCCATTGCGATACCCGCATCGGCCAGGGCAACTACCGGCGCATCGTTTACACCGTCACCAACAAATGCAATCCGTTTTCCTTCACTTTTTAACTGCTGTACCTTTTCTACTTTTCCTTCGGGCAGTAAGTCACCAAATGCTTTATCGATACCCAATATTTTTGCTACTTTATCCACTACTTTCTGTTTGTCACCAGAGAGCATTACAGTTTCAATTTTCAGTTCGTGCATTTGTTTTATTGCATCGGAAGCGTCTTCTTTGATCTCATCAGCTATGGTAATATATCCGGCATATTTTTTTTCGAGTACCGTTACAACAATGGTATCCACAACATCATTTAATTCTTTCGGATAGTCAATATTGAATTTTTGTAGCAGTTTCAGGTTGCCAGCCATAACCTCTTTCCCATTAACAGTTCCCTTTAACCCATGACCAGGAATTTCTTCGACACCTTCCACCGTAATTCCATTTACTTTATCTCCGGCGTAAATAGTAACAGCTCTTGCAATCGGATGAGTGGATTTCTGTTCGAGTGCGGCAGTCAATCTTACCAACTCATCTTTTTCAATACCAACAGCATTTACTTCCTGCACATTGAAAACACCTTTTGTAAGCGTTCCAGTTTTATCCATTACGACAGCATTGATTTTTGTCATTACATCGAGGAAATTGCCCCCTTTGAAAAGTATACCGTTTCTCGATGCAAGACCAATCCCTCCAAAATAACCAAGCGGTATAGAAACCACCAATGCACAGGGACAGCCGATAACAAGAAATACCAGTGAACGGTAGAACCAGGTATGAAAATCGTAGTGCTCAACAAAAAAATAAGGCACTAACATTACGCCAAGTGCAAGCGCAAAAACAATGGGTGTGTAAACTTTTGCGAACCTGCTGATGAATAATTGCGTCTGGGATTTCCTGGCCGTTGCATCCTGGACCATTTCCAGGATCTTACTGAGCTTGCTGTCTTTAAAAAGTGATTTTACTTTTACTTCCGACACTTTATCAAGGTTGATCATCCCAGCGAGGACCTGTTCGCCTTTTCGTTTGGTATCCGGTTTGCTCTCACCGGTAAGCGCAGCAGTATTGAAGCTGCCTGTTTCACTTTCTAATTCCCCGTCAAGTGCCACTTTTTCTCCCGCCTTAACCTGAATAATTTCATCAACCTTAATGTCATTGGGATGTATCACCTCGCCTTTACCATTTCGCAACACAGTCACTTCATCAGGGCGTATATCCAATAATGCCTTGATATTCCTTTTTGCTTTACTGACTGCGGAATCCTGGAACCATTCGCCAATAGAATAAAATACCATTACTGCTACTCCCTCGCTGTAAGAACCTATAGCAAATGCACCGACAGTAGCCACACTCATCAGGAAAAATTCATTAAAAAAGTCAAAATGTTTTGCCTTCACAAATGCCAGCTTCAGCACGTTGTAGCCCGCCAGAAAATACGCTACTCCGAAAATGATAAGGTCAATCGGAAATACAGGCTTGTAATGGAAACCAAATTCCAATGTCAACATAATAATCAAAATCGCAAATGAAGAGATTAAGGGAAGATGTGATCGCCATCCTGTATCCTCATCACCATGATCATGCCCGTCTTCTGAATCATCATCGTCATGGTCTTCATGATCGTGTTCTTTGCCCTCTTTGTGTGAATGATCTTTTTTTAATTCATTCACACCGGCTTCTGGTTTTGAAGCATTTGCTTCACTGTTTTTGTTATCTGTTGTCATTGTAAATGATTATGAAATAAAAGATGATAAAATTCCTGTGATAACCAAAGTCCACCCGGTAATAATTCCTGCATTATGTTCTAACGTATGCCAGTTAAGTTTTAATATCCCTTTGTATGCCAGTCTTACCCATAGCACCATTCCGGAAACTGAAATAATAAGGTATAACCCGGCGATTAATAAAACTGCCCATATTCCTCTCGTACCAGCCAAAAGAAAATAAGCTTCAATTTCCATACAGGGAGATAGAAACATGGCTATGACTAAGGCCAATATGACTTTTGTTTTTGAAAGAGAGGGTTTCGGGACTTCGTGTAAATGGAAATGTTTGTGTCTGTGATGCTGGTAAATAAAAAATGTTCCCATAGCGATTAAAAGCACGGGAGCAACTAATTTGGTAAAATATTCTATACTATCCGAAAGCTGTATGCTTAATAAACCCAATACTATTCCGATAATTATGGTACTTAGTGCATGGGCCAGTCCGGACAGGAACGTTACTTTTGTCACTTCTCCTATGCTCCAATTTTCCTTTCTCCCAATAGCCAATACAGGCAGCCAGTGATTTGGAATCACTGCGTGTAGCAGGCTTAACAGGATACTTCCTACAAGGATATTATACATTGTTCACATTTTCTGTACGCATAAGGCAATAAAAAAAGTCACAGATAGCTATATCCATGACTTTTCTAAAAAGGTTGTGCCAGTAAACTAAGACATAATTCCTTGTGTCATAGCCATTATTGAAGCAAGCACAATTACACATTTCCAGCAATATGATCTGTTCATTTTTATTGATTTTATGATTGTAAAGATACATCGGTTATAGGGTTATCATTTGTTAATATTCTTACGGCTACTTTTTGTTTTCAGTGGATAAAGAAACTCATAACACCCACAAGGATCAATACGAAGGCCGTGATCTCATTTTGATTTCTTTCAATGTATTTGATCTTTAAAAATCTCAGCATCCTGGAACCGAAAATAACCAATACCATAATGCCTGCTATACTAACAACCGCGTATGTCATCGCCAGCAATAGAACAATATCAAAACCATATCGCGCAGCTCCAATAAACAGATCATGCATTTCAATGCATGGTGATAAAAGCATCATGGTGATAAAAACTATGATCCACTTTTTTTTAGAACGGCTGCTTTTTTCATTGTATTCTTCATTTTTTTTATTTACCCTGTTTACAAAGAAGTAGATCATTCCAAACGCTATCAAAAAAACAGGCGCAGTGAGATGTATATCCTTTTCGTACTCATGCGACAGCTTTGCTCCGGCCAATCCAAATGGAATGCCCAGCAGCAACGTACCCAATACATGCGCAGATGCTGAAATACTTGTTGTTGTTTCCAGTGTTGATCTTGCCCATTTTTCTGATTTGGCAAGGGCGATGAGCGGAAGCCAGTGATTGGGAATTAATGCCTGCACAAGGGCGAGTAAGGCAGTACTTGTCAGAAGCTGGATCATGGTACGGATTTTAATGAGTTGATATTATTCCTCGCTTTTGTTTGTCATTTTTGCGAGAATAAAAAATGCGCCTTTTGTAACCACTTTTGTTGCGGCGGGAATGTCTTTTAATAAAGTAATTTCGGTATATCCAATATCACTGGTCCCTTTTGCAACAGGGATCATTTTGAAATGTGTGTCCTTGGTTTGGCTGTTCACTGAATCTACTACGAAGACAAAATCTTTTCCCTGGTGGCTTACAATCGCTTCCGATGGAATGGCTGACATCACCTCATTACTAAGACTGATCGAAGCAGTCACATTCATCCCATCAATCAATCCTGTTTTGTTACCGCTCACCATTGCATGAACGGAAACAGCCTTACTCTCGTTTTCAAAAGAAGAACCCAAAGAAAATATTCTTGCATCATATTCTTTACCAGGATCATTGGTGATAGTAAAATGAATGGTCTGGTTGTTTTTCAATTTCGAGAGATCTTTTTCATAAACGAAAAGATCAAGGTGTAACTGGCTGTTATCAACCACTTCTGCCACAACTGTCGTCAGGTCAACATAACTTCCCATTTTAACCAATACGTTACTAACAATTCCGCTAATCGGGCTTTTGATAGACAATACAGAAATCAGTTTACCACTTGCTAAATTTGCCGGATCAATACCCATCAGTTGAACCTGTTGTTGTAAAGTTGCTTTGCGGCTTCGGAGAGATTTTAATTCTGCATCTGCTGCCTGCAGGTTTTTCAGCGCACCTGCATTACCTGCGTTAAGTTCTTTTTGACGGCTGAATTCCTGTTCCGCCAGCAATATTTTTGAATCAAGACCAATAAACTCACTTTGCACCTGTATGAAATCCGGGTTAGCAATAGTAGCAATGGTTTGTCCTTTGACTACTGTGTTTCCCGGCTGAACCAGCAATGACTTAATTACACCACTATAGACGGAATTGATACTTGCTTTGTTTTGGTTTGGCACTTTTAATACACCGTTTGTTTTGAGCGAAGCCGTTAATTGTTTTTGCTCAATTTCTCCCAACTGTACTCCGATGGTTTTGATTTGTTCTGCTGTCAGCGAAGTGCCGGTTTCGCTCTCTTCAACTACCGGTTCTTTTTTCTCTTCTGTGGTTGCCTCTTTCGGTTTGTCGTTACCTCCGCAAGAAAAAAGCGATAGAGAAACAACAATAGAACATATGATTAGTAACTTATTCATCTGGGATTGTTTATTGATTGATGTAATAATTGTATTGAATGACAGATTGATTGTAAGCGTTCAGCACTTCCAGGTAATTCTTACGGATGTCTATTGCCTGCGATAAGTATTGGGAGAGTTCAGCAAAACTTATTTCCCCTGCTTTGTAAGCAAGTGATGAAGCTTTTATGATTTCATCTGCCTGGTGCAGTCCTGTTTTCTCATAGAAAGAAAGCAAGCTGTTGTTCTTATATACTTCCCGCTGTGATTGCAGTTGTCGTATACCGAATTGTTGTTTTGCATACTCAGATTTTTTTTGCTGAACCAAGGCTTCGGCTTCTGCGGTTTTAATTTTACTGCGGTTGCTTCCGCTGTTAAACAAAGGTATCGCAGCACTAACAGAGAAACCGGTATAGGGATCAGCAGCACCCCATAAACGTTGGGTAAAAAATCTTCCTGAAAATTCCGGTTTGTTCTCATTTTTCACAACAGCGATACCCGCATTGGCAATATTGATATTCTGTGCCTGTAATTTTAATTCAGGATGTATACTATCTAAAGCCATACCGGTTACCTGTAATTTTTGTACCGGTTGCAAAGGCGGCAACAGGTTTTCATTGCTATTAAGCAACTGCATAAGCGATTGCTGCTGTATTTCTATATCGCTGGCATTCTGTTCAATGAATGCCTGCAATTCCCGTAAGCGTGTATTGGCTGCTATGCTGTCCAGGCCAGGGCTATCACCCGTTTTTACTTTCAACCTTGCTGCATTACTTAATGCGCGGTAGATACTGTCAAGTCTTTGGTACAACTGTTCTTTGTCCTGTAAATACCATAACTGGTAATACACTGAGCGGACATCTCTTTTGATCTCAGCCTCAATTACCGCTGTTCCTGCCTGGTAATATTTCAACTGTTCAGTGTAGAGATTTTTTTGGGCCTTGTATAAACCCGGCCATGCAATAGCCTGTGAAAGACCAATTTTCATGATCCCTGTTTTATCACTTGGGCGCAGATCTTCGTTCTCTGCAAATACACCTGTCTTCGGGAAAAGTGTCGCGGTATTTACCTGTGCTTTTCCTTTACTGATCTGCTGGCTGTTAATACCATATTGAAGATTATTTTTTGCAGATCCTATTGCTTCATCAATTCCGATCCTTTTCGGTACAGTTTGAGACTGAGCGGGAAATGATATTAATAATCCCGCTATGGCTGTTGCCAAGACTGTACTTACTTTTTTCATTTTTCTCTCACGGTTAAAGAATATTATATACAAGCACGGTATCAGTATCAATGTTAGAAAGGTTGCTGTTAATAGTCCGCCGATTACCACAGTTGCAAGTGGCCGTTGCACTTCTGCACCTGCACCATTGCTTAACGCCATTGGCAAAAAACCTAGTGAGGCAACCGTTGCTGTCATAAGTACCGGACGTAAGCGAAGTCGTGTTCCTTCCATCACTCTTTGAATAACACTACTCATCCCTTCTTTCTGTAACTGGTTAAATGTGCTGATCAGAACAATACCATTTAGTACAGCTACGCCAAACAAGGCGATAAAACCAATACCTGCTGATATACTGAATGGCATTCCCCTTAACAATAAAGCGAAAACACCGCCTATGGCGCTCATGGGTATGGCAGTAAAGATCAATGCCGCTTTTTTAGCGGAACGGAAAGTGAGATACAACATAAAAAAGATCAGTAACAGGGAAAGAGGAACAACAATCATTAACCTCGCACTGGCCTTTTGTAAATTTTCAAACGTTCCACCGTAAGTATAATAGTAACCAGCGGGAAGTTTTACTTTGGCTATGAGTTGTGTTTGCGCTTCTTTTACAACTGTTGCCACATCTCTGCCGCTAACATTAAAACTTACATAGATCCTTCTTTTACCTGCTTCGCGGCTGATCTGTGCAGGCCCTGTTTTAAAACCAACGGCTGCTACCTGTGACAGCGGAATCTGGTTGCCATCATGCATCGGTATATATAAATTGCCAACATCTTCCAGCGATGTTCTATGGCTGCTGTCTAAACGCAGTACGAGGTCAAATTTTCTTTCGTTCTCATAAACAGAACCCGCTACTTCTCCAGCAAAAGCCGTACTGATTACCTGGTTCACATCCGCGATATTCAAGCCATATCCCGCCAGTCTTGCACGGTCATACTCAACTGTTATCTGTGGCAGTCCATCAATCCTTTCTACTTGTGGTTGCGTGATGCCTTCAATGGGTTTGATAACGTTGGCCACTTTATCTGCGTAAGCCACGAGCGTATCTAAATTCTCTCCGAATATTTTGATGGCTATATCCTGTCTTATTCCCGTCATGAGTTCATTAAAGCGCATCTGTATGGGCTGGCTCGGTTCAGCAATTACCCCCGGTATGGTTGATAATTTTTCACGCATACTATCGGCCAATGCCATGAAATCATGCGTAGTTGTCCATTCTTTTTTGTCTTTGAGTATAACAATAAGGTCTGAGGCTTCAGGTGGCATTGGATCGGTGGCAACATCGGCACTTCCTGTTTTTCCTACCACCATTTTAACTTCAGGGAAAGTCTTTAGCATACGCTGTGCCATCAAAACCGTTTCAACGGTTTGTGATAAAGATGATCCCTGCGGTAAAACGAATTCAATTGCATAATCTCCTTCTTCAAGTGTTGGAATAAATTCACCACCCATGCTTTTGAAAACAAATACTGTGATTACCATGATGGCTACAGCAATTCCTGTAATGAGGTATTTTATTTTGATGGCTGCTTTCAACAAGGGTTCATAAACGCGGTGAAAGAAGTCCATCATGCGATCTGAAAAATTTCTTTTGTGCGTACCGTTCCTGGAAAGGAATACAGCACTCATCATTGGTATATAAGTAAGTGACAGGATGAGTGCACCGAGTATTGCAAAACCCACAGTCTCTGCCATCGGACGAAACATTTTCCCTTCCACTCCCTGCAAAGAAAGGATCGGCAGATAAACGATCAGGATAATGATCTGGCCGAATGCAGCGGAACTCATCATCTTTTTGGCGCTGTCTTCAACAGCGACATCCATTTCTGTTTTGGTTAGCCTGCCTGCAATTTGTTTAGCAGCGATAAAATGCAGGGATGCTTCCACGATAATCACGGCACCATCCACGATCAGCCCGAAATCTATTGCTCCCAAGCTCATGAGGTTTGCACTCACACCAAAAAGATTCATGAGTGCAAGTGCAAATAATAAGGATAAAGGAATCGCAGATGCAACAATCAATCCTGCACGAAGGTTACCTAAGAATAAAACCAGTACAAGGATAACAATCAATGCTCCTTCGATCAGATTGGTTTTTACCGTATGTATTGCGCGGTCAATTAAATTGGTGCGATCAAGGAATGGCTCTATGATTACGTCAGCAGGCAGCGATGCTTGTACCGTAGTCATGCGTTCTTTGACAGCAGCAACTACCGAAGCGCTGTTCGCACCTTTCATCATCAGCACCAATCCACCCACCACTTCCTTTTCGCCGTTATAGGTCATTGCACCATAACGAGGAGGTGAGCCGAATTGCACTTTGGCAACATCCCTGATTAAAACAGGAATATCAGTGCCCTGGTGTTTGATCACAATGTTCTCTATGTCCGCAAACGACCTGATGAGTCCCACACCACGTATGAAATAAGCATTGGGTTTACGGTCGATATAGGCTCCACCTGTGTTCTCATTGTTCTTTTCCAGCGCAGTAAAAATCTCCGGGATGGTCACGTTCATGGCTTTCAACCTTTCGGGGTTAACCGCCACTTCATATTGTTTGGTGATGCCGCCAAATCCCGTTACTTCCGCAACGCCGGGAATACCACTTAACTGGCGTGCAACGATCCAGTCCTGCAGAGTGCGCAGGTCCATTGCAGAATATTTTTGTTCACTACCTTTTCTTGGGTGAATCACATATTGATACACTTCACCCAGCCCGGTAGTAACTGGACCCATTTCAGGCCTGCCTGCACCTTTGGGAATTTGCTCTTCCGCTTCTTTTAGTTTTTCGGATATCATCTGCCGTGCGAAATACACGTTGATGTTCTCATTAAAAACAATGGTAATAACGCTCAATCCAAAACGTGAGAATGATCGCATCTCAACGATACCCTGTACATTGGATAGTGCTTTCTCCACTGGGTAGGTGATGAACTGTTCCACTTCCTGCGCCGCAAGTGTTGGGGCGCGTGTAATGACCTGTACCTGGTTATTGGTTACATCGGGAAGTGCATCTACGGGGATCCGCGAAGCACTCCATATTCCCCAAACAATCAATGCGAAAGTGAACACCGCAATGATTACTTTATTCTTAATACTAAAATGAATGATCTTATTCAACATAGTTACACCTTGTTACAAATGAATAATGCATACGCCCACGACCTTAGCGGTTGAAGGGTAAACGATTAAGAAACAATAAGGTTAGACTAATTGAGGCGGTTGCCAGATCTGCTGCAATACATTTTGCAGGGAGAAGGGTTGTACTAATGCCATTTTAACTACAGGCGTTATGATAAAGAGGTTTGAAACTGATGTTGATTTTTGTTGTGACGCACGTTGTTGTCCGCAACAATTACAGGAACAAAAAGGAGAGCAGGTTTCTGAATCTTTGTCATGACCTTGCAAGCCCTTAGTAATAACAGGTTGTGTACTATCCATACCATCCTCACCATCCTTGCAAGGCATGCAGGATAAAATGATGAGATAAACTGGCAAAAGGATAGCGAGCCTTTTCATATTGTAAAGATACCAGTTAACGTGGTAGTAGCTGTGCCTTTTTTCGCACCTTGGCTGCAAAAACTTACCTGCAAAAACATTTCTCCGTTCACATTAACCTCCATTTCTCAACATTTCCGCAAATTCGTTAGGAAGCGGGCTGTCTTCAACAGCTTTTGCTGCTTTTTCTACATCGTATTCAAAACGGATAAATTCAACCTGGACAGCATCTTTGTTAGAAATAGAACTATCAGCATTGATCGTCAGCAAAACATAACAGCCTTTGGGATTATTGTCCTTTGGCTTACCAATAGAACCAATATTGATGGCGTGGCGATAGTGTAGGTTTTCTGAAACTTCTGTTGGAAGTATCCTGTGGTAAGGTTTGTGTGTGTGACCAAAACACATAATATCAGCATCGGCCTGTTCCATGATACGCAGAAGACTCTTTTCGTCACGATCCTCAAACAGGTATTCGTTTATTTTTCTTGGGCTACCGTGCACCAGGAGTAAATTCAGTTTGTCTTCATTTAACTGGAACTCGACTTTGATATGTGCCGGTAAGGTTCTTAAATATTTCCTTTCATCCGGCTTAACCAGGGAGTTGGTAAAAGAAATAGAGATCTTACCCATGTCTTTTTCCGGCTCCGTTTTATAAGCACAACCACATTCATCACTCAAAAGGCCAATGCCCTGATCGTAATTTCCTGCAATAGTTGGTATGCCTCTCTTTCTGATCTCATTGATCACTTCGTTGGGCCAGATATTGTAGCCTACCAGGTCTCCTAAACAATAAGTGGCATCTACGTTGCGGGTTGCAAGGTCCTTGAAGAATGCTTCAAGTGCGGGAAGATTGGCATGGATGTCCGAGAATAAAGCAATTTTCATCTTAATTGATTTCTTTGTTATTTGATAAGTATTTCCAAAGTGGTATTGCCGCAACAGCACCAAGAACGGTTGCTGTGAGGTAGATCCAAACGTATTCTGTATGTCCTGAAATTATCGCCGGTGCAAAGGAACGCGCTGGATTCATAGAGGCTCCGCAAACTGGTCCCGCAAACATAGCTTCAAGTAAAACAGTTGATCCGATGGCCAATCCAGTAAACATTCCCTGTTCTTTACTGCCAGTTGCCACATTGATAATCACCAGCATGAGAAAGAATGTAAGAATGAATTCGAGGATGAACGATTGCGAGGCTGTTCCCGAAGGTATTGTACTGCCTAAGTATTCATTACCAGGAAATAAGTATTTCAAAACCACGCTCGCTACGATGGCACCTGCAAACTGGCTGATGATATACGGAAACAACTCTTTAAGCGGAAAACGTTTGGCGATAGTGAAAGCAATACTTACCGCAGGATTTAAATGTGCACCCGAAATATCACCTAATGAATAGATCATTGCCATGACAATCAAACCGAACGTGATCGCGACACCCACATGCGTTACCGAACCGCCGGACTGTTGATCTATAATCACAGCACCTGTACCACAGAACACCAGCGCAAACGTGCCTATAAATTCAGCAACATATTTTCTCATGATTCGTAATTGATTTTGTTACTTCTCCGTTCCATTAATACAACATCATGCCATATGCTTTTGTACTGTCCGAGTTTTTCACGAACTCCCACAATTCTGAATCCAACCTTTTCATGAAGCGCAATGCTCGCTTTGTTATCTGAAATAATACCAGCCTGTAAAGTCCAGAGTTGATGTTGCTCACTATCTTTTACCAATTCCAGCAGCAATGCTTTACCGACACCTTTGGCTCTTGCATCTGACGAAACGTAGACGCTAACTTCGGCTACACCAGCATATACGCATCGAGATGAAATAGGTGTAAGTGCTGCCCATCCTAAAACCTTTTCTCCTTCGGTTGCCACAAATCTTGCATAAGGTAAATGACCGCGATCCCATTCTTCCCAAGAGGGCGAATCTGTTTCAAATGTTGCAATGCCAGTCGCTATTCCTTCCTGGTGGATTTTTTTTACCCATTCTGCATGGGCGGCTGTTAGCGGTTGTATTATCATACGATTGATTTAATTGCAGCATGATGGCCCACAACATGATTTTCCTGTGGATGATTTTTCTGCATACACAGTAATACTCCTGATCCCTGAACCTGACTGCCTAAACGCTTCAATTTCTTCGGCTGATAAATAATTCGCCAGTATGTCGTCTGGTACAATTATGGGTTTGTCTTTCTGGATCACTACATTTTCAAATCCATTTGCTTTGATCAATTCCATGTAGACTTCCTGCTGGATCGCGCCTGATACGCAGCCCGCGTACATTTCTGCTGCCTGCTGGATCTTTGCCGGAAGTGTTCCATTGAGAACAATATCCGAAATACTGAAATGACCGCCAGGTTTTAAAGCACGGAAAATTTCTTTGATGACTGCATCTTTATTAGGAACTAGGTTTAGCACGCAATTACTTACAATCACATCGGCAATCCCGGATGCTACCGGCATATTCTCTATATCACCCTGCCGGAAATCTACATTGGTATAATTCAGTTTCGCGGCATTCGTTTTTGCCAGGTTGATCATCGCAGGCGTAAAATCAATTCCGATGATGGTTCCAGTTTCCCCCGCTTCCTTACGGGCTACAAACGCATCGTTACCGGCACCACTTCCTAAATCAATGACAGTATCGCCAGACTTAATTTTAGCGAATTGTGTCGGCAGACCGCAACCCAAACCAAGATCTGCATCGGGGTTGTATCCTTCAAGGTTTGTATAATCATCGGTCATGATGTTATACACTTCCGTGCTGCATCCTCCGGCACCACAACATGATGCCTGGTTCGAGCCTTTATCCTGTAAAGCGATTTCGCTGTATTTCTGTTTTACTATTTCCTTTAATTCATTTTCTGTTTGCATATGTTATGTTTTATTTGATTGTAATATTGCGATTAATAAATTCAAAAAAAAATCAACAGCACTTACTACTAAGATCCACCTCTTTGAAAAAGAGAGAAAATAACTCTTTGTATTTCTTCCACACTTTCGGATCAATACAATAACAAACACTAACGCCTTCTATGTTTCCCTGTATAATTCCGGCATTCTTTAATTCTTTTAGGTGTTGTGAAGTAGTAGCCTGCGCCAAACCTATTTCTTCAACTATGTCACCACAAACGCAGTCGTTAGTTTTTACCAGGTATTGAAGGATGGCAATACGAGCCGGATGAGCAATCGCTTTAGCCATTGCTGCCATTTCATTTTGCTGTATAGTGAATAGATCTCTTTTAGTGGCGCCCATAATATCAATCGCAATATTACGATATTATTTTTATTACCCAAGCAAAAAAATTTTAGCAATAAAATCGAATTTTGAAATTACATACTATAGATCAACCGATTCTTTTAATAAGCATTGAATAAATTATATTCAAACCTGATAAACAGACCATTAGGAGCAGTCCGGTATAGGGAGCTTGTTAATTGCTGTCTATAGCCGATATCAACTCTTGCTACACTGTTAAAGATCAATTGCATAGAAGGCGCTATGTCCATATAGTATTTGCCTGATCCAAGATTGAATTGATTCAGGAACTCTAACATCAGGTTCAGGTTGGTTTGTTTATAATCCGTATACTCTTTTGGCAACATTAATTTACCTACCGATAAGGTGTAGTTGATCGCCTGCCTGTTGCGATCACCATAAAGAAATTTATTATTACTGCCATTATCCAATGCTTTGATAAATGACAAGCCTGACGATATTGCTACTTTGTGAAGCAATTGAGTTGCCACTACACCAGCCTCAAAGCCGGTGTTATGGCCATAGAGGTTGATCTCTTCCTGGTGAATATCGCTGTTGTTAAAGCTGAACCTGCCGAAAGCTGCCATGCGGAAATGCTTTTGCACTTCATCATTGCTCAGGAAGCGGTATTTGGCATAGATGCTGCCACCCTCTACGGATAATCCTTTGTTTCTGTTTGATAGAAAAGCATCAAAATGAACCATGGTAGTTTTGGAAACGCCAACCATGATCTCAGGTATCATGTGATAATTGGTTTTACTGGTATACGATTCGGGCATGATAAAATTATTCAGCCGCAGGCCAATACTTTTGGCAGCCATATTACTGGCCGGTTCCGTATATACATAGAGTTCCTGCGCCATGCTGCTGAATGAGATCAGCAACAACGCCGTGATTAGTTTGGTCTTCATATAAAAAGGTAAAGGGCTTTGCCCGAAAGCAAAGCCCGATGATTAAATGGTTACATTATACACGCCGTTTCCGCTTGTTGGTGTAGCTAGCGTATTTTTCTTAAAATCCTTTGTTGATACAAATCCTTTATCAACTATCCTTACCTGTTTAGCGCCATTCAAAGACTTTTCTTTTGCATTAAGAATATAAAAGGTTTTATCGCCGATTTTCACTGGCTCATTTTCTTTTACCGCTGTATTATTGAAATTTACAAAAGCGATAAAGCTCGCAACAGTAAATCCGGCATCTTCTACTTTCTTTTTCAGTTTATCGAAATCAACAGAAGAACCTTCTTTAAAGGTTATTTCAAATGTGGATGTTTTAATATTAGGATTTACATTCTGAACAAAATCAATTGTTTTTAAAGCCTTGTTGATCGAGTTGCTGCACATGCTGCATGTTAGACCACTTGCCTGTAAAGACACTTTAGAAACCTGTGCATTGGTTGCAATTGAAATGGTTATTGCTATTAAAAAAAGAAATGTTTTCATGATATAAATTTTGATGATCGTCTTTTATGAAAATTACTTACTCTTTTGTTTTAGGTTTTATGGCTGTTAGTGCCATACCGCATTTTGAACATTTGCCAGGTTTGTCGCTTGTAACGTCTGCGTGCATAGGACATTTATAACCGTTCATTACTTCCACTTTCATTTGTTCTTTTTTAGAAAGGTTGAGATTCATCCCGCATTTGGAACATTGACCTGGTTTATCACTTGTTACTTCCGGATGCATGGTACAGGCATATTTTACCACACCTGCTTTCATCAACTCTTTTTTGGAGAGATTCAGTGCCATGCCGCATTTAGCACACTTTCCCGGCTTATCACTGGTTTCTTCGGGGTGCATCGGGCATATATAGCTTACAAGGGTATCGGAGACCTTTACATTTTTGAGACGGTCAGATTTATTGCTTTGTGCGTTAACGGACTGAATAGTTGCGATTGCAAACAGCATCGCAAAAAGTATTTGAAACTTTTTCATTTGTAATATTTTATCAATGATTGAATAGTAGAGAAACCAGCATTATAGAAATGCCTTTGACCCGCGAGAGGCGGGCATTACATTACAAAAAGAAAAATCAAATCCGGAAATTGCAGTTGCGGATAAAAATGGGTATTGTTCCCACACCAGGTGGTGCGTGAGAAACGGGGTAACTAATCGAAAGTGAGGAATGATCACTATATGAAAAATAGTATGGAACACTTATCTCTGAAACAACGGATAAAAACTGGAAAGTTGATTCAGAGATTTTCTGGTCCTTTTCGATCTGTAGTTTTTTCTGTTCATCTTTACAGCAACCTTTGTGACCAACTTTTTCCATGCCGCAACTACCACAGGTGCCTTTTTCCTCCTGTTTCATATCTACTGTCATCAGTTTACCCATGCAATAATGCATGTTGATAGTAGCACCGCTTGAGACGGTGATGTATACAACAGCTAATATGGTTACCAGTAGTTTTTTCATGACTATGCTTATCTAAAGGTATATTTTTTCTTCCTATCCATGCAAAATGCAATGTTAAGATATCAAATACCGTGTGCTTACCCCTTAGACATAGTTTCCGTCGCAACCTTACAACAAAGTGTTTTCTTCCAACGCTTGTTATAGGGCAAGTCGTGCTGTACTGATTTTTTTCAATTTATCATCTGTCCATGCAAATACAATGCTATTACCGGATCTCGTCATTTGGGGGAATCCGCTGGATCTTGATTGTGAGGAAGAGGCAATTGTGATACAGGGTTCCTTTGTTCCGTCAGCATGAATTTTAGCGGCCTTTATCGCATCCCCTTCCATCCAACTCACCATAGCTGTTTTGTCATCGAGCAGGATAATATCGACTCGGCCAATCGTCTCACCCTCGTCAACACGGATCGGGGCGCCGAATGTTGCGCCACCATCTTGTGAGAAAACAACACTTACCTGTCCCTTTTTATCGGGTGACGTAAATCTTGCTACTGCCATGTTATTGCCGCGTGCATCAACCCTTGGACCATTAACGGGACAGCCCGCGATCGTCCAATTGTCAGCAAAAATGGTTTTAGGCTCTGTCCATTGACCGTTGACAAAGCGTACAATTGAAATATCCCTGACTTCCGATTCCGAACGGTCGCGGTAAATAACAACCGGTCCGTTTGTTGTGATGGCGGCTGTTGTCTGGCAGCAATCGCAAACCCTGTTATCGAGTTCCCATTCTGAAATTTTTGTTCCTGACTTGTCAATAATAGCAGCCCGCAATGTCATTTGGCCATGGTGTCCTGCACTATGACCGCCTTCCCCTTCCATTGCAGCATTTCTACCGTCGAGCCATGCAACAAAAAAACTGTTACCATAAGGCACAAGTGATACAAATCCATGTTCCGCTTTTTTCCCATCTTCATTCAGGATCTTTGGGGTACTCCAGGTCTTACCACCATCTCCGGAGGTGACCAGTTTTACATCATAAGTATATTTTCCTTTTTCACTTTTCTCAAGGAAATGGGCGACCATACCACCAGATCCATCTGAAGCAAGCATCGGATAATCTGCCCAGTTAACAAACCAGTTGTCGCCCGAACTGATAACAGTTGGCTTGGACCAATCCTCTCCATTCAACCGCGAAAAAAGAAAAGTACTTTTTTCTTTTCCTTTCTCAACCCATGATAGAAAGTTCACACCGGCGGAATCTGTAAACAAAAACGGTTCCCCACTGATTGAGTCTACATGCAAAACAAGAGACTTTACATTTCTTTGCTGTGTTGATTGATTTTTACAGGCAATAACCAAAACGGTTAATGCAAAAAGAGATAATAGTTTAGTCATGTTGTTGGTTTATTTTTTTGATCAGGTTGATGTTATCACTTGTATCCCATTTGCGGGAACCCATTTCTGAGAAGACAAGTTTTCCTTGAGGATTAATAATAAAAGTGGTTGGTAATGCCTGGAGATTTAATGTTTCCCCGTTTTCAAGATGCACATACCGGAATTGATAGGCCTGGTTTATGCTGAACTCTTTTATATCATCAATACTCTCAGATGATGCTAGCAAGAAAACGACGTTTTTGTCTTTCATTATAGTTTGCGCCTTTTCGATCGAAGGCATTTCTTCAACGCAAGGTTTGCACCAAGTGGCCCAGAAATTAATAAATATTGTTTTCCCTTTGTACTCGTCAAGCCGCACAACCTTCTTATCAAGATCAACCAATTGTATATTAGGGAGCAGTTCCTCAGTCTTGCTTTGGTCTGCGATTTTGTCTTTATTATTAAACCGGCATCCATTTAATACAAGTGCAGATAAAAATAAAACTATGAGTAACCTTAGCATCTTCTTTCTGTTAAAGCAGCAATTAATTAATAAGTTATGGTAAGCCCGGCTCCCAATCCCATGTCGCTATCATAATGACTGGATAGCGAAATATATTTGGTGAGAATGTACCTGAACCCTGCGGCATATTCTTTATCGGTATTGATCATCCAGTTAAACCGTAAGCGTGGCGATACCGGAACATCTTCCCGGCTTAACTGGAACCTGAATTTTCCATCTCCATCAATTCTTCCATCGGCGGTTACAAGCATCGGAAGTGTATAGGCAACTCCGGCAACTACCGTTTTACGATTGTTCTTATTACTTGTTTGCCCGAACCATGTTTTTTCTTCATCACCGAATATATTTTTGGGTCCACCTTCCATTTTAAAATGATAGTCGAAACCAACATAGGGAAACCACCATTGCATCCTGCCTAAATAACGCCCAATCATTGTTTCGCTTTCATAGCCATGCATGTCATGGAACCCAAGATGCCACATCGTGCTTGCTTTCCATCTTGTGTTTGCAAGCATGAACTCACCATCAGTGCCATTGCTTTCTATACCAATTCTTCCCATTGGATGAAACTCCCTGTCATCCGCAAATAATTTCCGTTGAGCGAGTTTGGGATTTGGAATCTCAGGGTTAGCCGGTTGGTTCTCATAAGTGAATACCCTGCCCATGCCGCTCATCATGTGGTACAAAATATGGCAATGAAAGAACCAGTCACCGTAAACATTGGCGTTGAATTCTAATGTATCCTTTTCCATCGGCATGATGTCGATGATGTTTTTCATGGGCGCATATTCTCCCTGGCCGTTCAACAACCTGAAATCATGACCATGCAGGTGCATTGGGTGTCGCATCATGCTATTATTGTAAAGTATGATCCTTATGTTTTCTCCTTTTTTGATCAATATCTTATCTGATTCTGAAACCACTTTATTGTCGAGACTCCACACATAACGGTTCATGTTTCCCGTTAAATTAAATCTCAATTCTTTCACCGGTGCATCTTTAGGGAGAGAAGTTTTCGTAGGAGATTTCAGCATGTTATAATTAAGGGTAACAATGTCCGGCATTTCCGCTTCCATGTTCATGGACTGCATACTGTTCGTTTTTGTTTCCCTTTTGGGCTTCTCTTCGCCGGTTATTTCCGGATACATCACGGTATTCATATCCATGATCTGGTTTTGCATAAGCATTCCTTCCATTTCAACCAGGTTTCCTTTCATGTCCATCATATCATTCATCATCTTCATACCCGCAAAATATTTTGGACGTTTCATTTTTGTGGCAGCTACTTTTTCTCCTGTGCCCAACCAAACAGAGGCAAACTTGGTACGGTCTTCCGGGGTTACTAAAAATTCATAACTTTTATTTTCAGGGATAGTAATCACTACATCGTAGGTTTCTGAAACAGCTACGATCAACCTGTCAACCTCTACAGGTTCTACATCATTGCCATCCGAAGCGACTACGGTAATTTTTCCGCCAGCGTATGATAACCAGAAATAATCAGAAGCTCCGCCGTTTGCAATCCGTAACCTCACTTTTTCACCCGCTTTGAACTGGGGTTGTTCCAGTTGATTTTTTCCATTCACCAGGAATTGATCATAATACACATCTGTCAAATCCATTGCGTTCATCCGCTTCCATTCATTGGTAAGTTTGGTTTTAAGCTGACCTTGTTTTATCGCTTCCGTATAACTTTGTGTACTGCCTTTTTGTACCGCGAACCAATCCGTAGCAGCATGTAGGCTGCGGTGTACTTCTTTTGGTTTCATATCTATCCATTCACTGAGTACCAGTGGTATGGTAGGGATGTCCCATTCCGCCCTTTTATTCATAATAAACATTCCGTACATCCCGATCTGTTCCTGTAATCCAGTATGGCTATGATACCAATGCGTTCCACTTTGAATGATTGGGAATTTATACAAGTGTGTGGTATGGGGTTTGATAGGCATTTGAGTCATATTCGGGACACCATCGTATTGGTTGGGTAGAAAAAGCCCGTGCCAATGCAATGAAGTTTCTTCATTCAATTCGTTGTGTACATATATTTCAGCCGTATCGCCTTCGGTAAATGTCAGTGTCGGCATGGGGATCTGGCCATTTACAGCAATGGCCCTTTTTGTTTTCCCTGAAAAATTGACCATTGTATCAGCGATATATAGATCGTAACGAACGGTACGGGGTGGTATATTATTAGGAATCGTTTTTATTGGACCGAGGCTTACTTTTTTCCCTTCCATATTCCCCATGTCGTGATCCATTTTCATATCCTGCTTTTTAGCCGTTGTATCTTTCAAGTTCATGTCCATGCCCTGGTGATCCTGGTGAGTGGCTGGTGCAGCGCTGCTTTTTGTTTTTTCTACAACCAGCTTCATCCCGCATTTAGGACAGTTGCCAGGTTTATCGGAATGTATTTCAGAATGCATCGGACAGGTGTAAGAAACTACTTGCTTTTCCTTAGATGAAGGAATGGTATCCTTATTATCCATCGGCATTTGCATTACAGGGTTATCCACCTTAGGTTTTACAACAGGTTTTGGGTTTTCCTTTACCAGTTTCATTCCGCATTTAGGACAATTGCCAGGCTTTGCGGCATGAATTTCAGGATGCATCGGACAGGTATAGGCTACCGCCGGTTGTTCTTTGTTTTCTTTATTACGCATGTCCATTCCCTTCATACTCTGAGCGCTGATAGATGAGCAGAGGGTGAACCCAAATATGATCAAACTTATTTTTTTCATTGTAATACTTTTATTTTTTTACGGATAACATACTTGCGTTAATCGCAACTACAATGGTACTCACTGTCATCAAAACGGCTCCTGCGGCGGGACTTAATAAGACTCCCTGTTTGTATAAAACGCCTGCAGCAAGTGGTAAAGCAATAACATTATACCCTGTTGCCCAGATTAAATTCTGAATCATTTTTTTATAAGTTGCCTTGCCAAATAAAATCAAATTGACAATATCTTTTGGATTACTGTTTACCAAAATAATTCCTGCTGTTTCTGCTGCAATGTCGCTGCCGCTGCCAACAGCAATACCCACATCAGCGATAGCTAAGGCTGGCGCATCATTTACACCATCACCAGTCATGGCAACAAATTCTCCCTTGGCTTGCAATTCTTTTATTTTCTCCAGTTTTTGATGCGGCAATACTTCTGCCACAAAACTGTCCAAACCCAAAGCATCACTCACACTTTTAGCAACTTTGTTATTATCTCCGGTCAGCAGAATTGATTTGATATTATTTTGTTTCAGGGTTTGAATAGCTTCTGCTGATTCCGGCCTTATCTCATCCGACAAAGCGATGTACCCGGCAAGCAGGTTATTGACAATTACAAAAACAATCGTTTCAGTATCGCTGGCAGTGAATCCTTGAGGGATTGAAATATTATTTTCTTTTAAATAACCCGGACTGACAACCATTATTTTTTTGCCTTCTACCACTGCCTCAACTCCTTTGCCGGTTATGGCATTAAAACTATCTGTTGCAGGAACAGTGATCGACAAATCTTTTCCTTTTTGCATAATACCTGTCGCAATAGGATGTTCAGACTTTTGTTCCAAGGCAGATGCCAAACGGATGATCTCATTCTCTGTTACGCCAACCTGCAATGAAATAATTTTTGACACTTCAAATTTTCCAACGGTAAGAGTCCCTGTTTTATCAAATACGATCGTAGTTATTTTCCTGGCATTTTCAAAAGCGGTTCTGTTCTTAATCAATAAGCCATTTTTTGCAGACAAAGCTGTTGATTTTGCAACCACGAGCGGAACGGCCAATCCCAAAGCATGTGGACAACAGATCACAATTACCGTGACCATTCTTTCCATGGCAAAAGCAAGGGATTGTCCAGCGATATACCAATATAAAAATGTGGCAATACCCGAAATCAATGCTATAACAGTTAACCACCTGGCGGCAGTATCTGCTAATAATTGTGTTTTTGATTTTGATTTTTGTGCGTCGTCTACCAGTTTAATGACTTGCGCGAGATAAGAATCTTTTGCGCCATGTGATACACTTACTTTAATTGAACCGTTCCCATTTATGGCGCCTGCAATTACTTTGTCACCTTTTATCTTTTGCACCGGTTTTGATTCACCTGTCAACATGGATTCATTCAAATAACTCTCACCTTCAAGTATGATCCCATCGGCAGCTACTTTTTCTCCTGGTTTTATCAAAATGATGTCGTTTTCTTTGAGTGTATCGGTCTTGACATCGTGTATCATTTCAGGCATTACCATGTGCGCTTCGGCGGGCATCAGCTGAACCAATAATTCCAATTCCTTTGACGCACCTGCAATTGATTTCATTTCTATCCAATGACCCAAGAGCATGATAAGTATGAGTGTAGCCAGTTCCCAGAAAAAATCCATGCCCTGTAAGCCAAATACAATTGCTACGCTGTAGACATAAGCAACTGAAATGGCAAAACCGATCAAAAACATCATACCGGGATTTTTCGCTTTTACTTCATCAACCAAACCTTTTAAAAATGGCCTGCCGCCATAAAAAAATACAATTGATGATAACGCAAATAAAATATAGGAAGACCCGGTAAAATGCCAATCTACACCAATGAACTGCTGTATCATCATTGACAAGAGCATGATAGGGATCGTCAAAAAGAGGACTACATAAAATCGCTTTTTGAAATCCGCGATCATCATAGCATGATGGTTATGCCCCGCATGACCCATAGATGGGTTGATTTCATGTTGGTGCTCGGAAGTCGAAGGGGTATTCGTTTTCTGTAAAACCAATACCATACCGCAAATTGGACAGGTTCCTGGCTTGTCCTGCACTACCTGTGGGTGCATTGGGCAGGTATATTTTTCGGTTTGCTGGTGTTCCATAGTTTTATTGTTTTGTACTAATGGCTTCATTTGTTTTAGTTACCCAGTCAATAATTAACACCTTGTTCTCTTTTGATAACCTTGCATTTTTGTGTATCCATGTATAAGAAGCAAGCGGCATTCCATTATCATTCACCTGGCTTTCTATTGATTTCATCTTGCTTTTTTGTCTGCGAACTGTATAAGAACCAAACTCGCTGAAATTTAATTCGGCTTTACCTTTCTGAATATGACCGTTTAATATCCATCCTATGGGCTGCACGTTTGCATACCATGGATAATTTGTGTTGTTACTGTGGCAATCATAGCAGCCAGTTTTCAATAAGGCTCTAACCGCCGGGGAAACCGGAACTGTTCTTAAAATATCGGTTGGCAAAACCTGCCCGCTTTTATTACGGGCAGGTTGTATGAATTGGATAGCTATCAATATAACCAGTAACAGTAATGCTATTTTCTTCGCCAGGCGCATCAATTCTTATTGAATGGTTTCTTTTACGTTACCACATGTCGGCATTGCTTTTCCGAGATAAGGGTTTTTTATATCCTTTGTCTCGCTTAACCATGTCGCACCTTTATTATTATTGTACATCGGGCAAAAATCATTGTATAATGTCTGGCCGCCACCGAGTGATTTTACAAGGTCATACACATCTTTGCTTAATGTCGCAAAATGTTCACGTTGGTGCGCGATCTTTTCAGCATTTACACTAATATGTTCGGCATGTTCTTTGGCATCGGCCTGGATATCAGTAAAGGTTTTCTTTTGTTCAGCCGTAAGAGAGGATTGATCAAATTTCCCAAACACATCAGCCAATGCTTTACCCCCGTTGGCTGCTTCCTTTCCATCATCTTTAGTCAATGCATTTTTTATATGCAGATAGTGTTCAACGACGTCCTTGACAGACGAACCACCGGTAACCGGTGCAGCCATTGCTGCTGTGTTTGCTGTATCGTTAGTTTTCTTTTCCTCTTTTGTGTTGCTATTGTTGCATGCAGTAAGCGCAATGACCATAACAGCCAGGCCCATGAATGTATTTTTCATATCGACTGAATTAAGTGATAATAAAATGGTGATTGTTATAACGTGGCTTTCACACTTCCACAGGTAAGCATGGAGCTGC
The DNA here is from genome assembly GCA_040388475.1 of Bacteroidota bacterium. GTDB lineage: Bacteria > Bacteroidota > Bacteroidia > Chitinophagales > Chitinophagaceae > Sediminibacterium. Next base: position 54,637 of record JAZKBT010000016.1, read on the forward strand.
CGTAATAAGGGTTTTTAATTGCCTGCTGGTTACTTAACCAGGATGCTTTTTTCATCGGGCAATATTGTTGATAGACAGGTTCGGTGGAAAGCTTTACAGTTTTCGCAAGTGCGATCATGTTTTCTGAGAACGGTGCAAAGCTTACGCGCTGTTCTTTAAGGTCTTTGCTGATTGAGATAACAGCTATATCCTTCAGCAAGGCATCACGATTTGCCTCAGCAACAATTTTTGTATCAATACTATTCAGCGCTTTTACAAAATCCCCTGCTTTGGCAGAGGCGGTTGAAGCATTGCCTGATACCAGCGCGTCTTTGATATCATAATAAAGGGATAATAATTGTGCAGGATCAGTTTTAGAACTTTCCTGAGCTGATAACGGATTTACGGAAATAGCAACAAACAGGGTAACAAAGAAAAATATCTTTTTCATTTTTTTTGATTTGATGTGTAAAGAAATAATTACGGGCATGGCAATGCCATGAAGCACTATAACAATACATCAAATCATATCTGAAAACTCTGGATGGCTATGCGGATATCGCGGGGTGGCGGATGAAAATGACAGGCGATATATTCCGGTAAATAGGGTTGAACTATTTTGAAACCAACAGACGCTAAAAAATTACTGGGAACAATGTATACAGGTGCACTGGCATTCGTTTTTGCGTACTGAAAATTCTTGTCTTCCGTTTGGAGTTTAACGACCTTTTCTTTGCAACAGTCATCCTTTTTAGAAGTATTAGCTGTTTTAGCATGGTGGTCCTTTACTGCATCTGACTTGTGTACATGCTTTTTACCATCCTTGTGTATGTGAACCTTCGCCTCAGCTTCTTTACCATGGTGGGGCGTGTTAAATCCCATTTTCAATCCTACAGAGCAGGCAAATCCAACAAGTGTATTCAGGGAGAATACCATCAGCAAAAACGCTGCCTTTATTTGTATGGATCTATTTCCTTTCATATTCTTTCACAAAACTAACACAGGGATGTTTCCATAAAGTTATACAATTTCCATAAATTCTTATATTTTAACCCGTTTTCCGCCTTTACGGCCTGTTTTGCCGGGTACGCAGTAAACACTATCCCCACACTCAATATCTTTGCCTTATGAAGATCTATATCAAAAATATGGTTTGCGACAGATGTGTGATGGCAGTGCGCAGGCAGTTGGAAGACCTTCATATTGGTTACAACCAGATCCAGTTAGGCGAGGTTGAACTAGCACAGGATATAAAGGATGATCTTTTGTCGGTTTTGGGTTCTTCCCTTGAAAAGATAGGTTTTGAACTGCTTGATGACCGGAAAGCCAAAATTGTTGAAAAGATCAAGAATACCATCATTCACCTGGTTCATTATGAAGCGGAAGAATTGAACCTGAAATTTTCAGCCTTTCTCGCTGATAAGCTTAAACTGGAATATCACTATTTATCCTCTTTGTTTTCTTCTATTGAGGGTATTACCATTGAGAAGTATATCATTCTGCAACGGATTGAGAAAGCAAAAGAGCTGCTGATGTATGATGAACTTACTTTAAGTGAAATTGCTGATCGCCTGGGATATAGCAGTGTACAACATCTTTCACAACAGTTTAAAAAAACTACCGGGTTAACGCCATCACATTTCAAACAGCTACGGGAGAATAAAAGAAAACCTATCGACAAGGTGTGATTGTTATCATACAATCATATACATCCTGGTAATAATTCTGTAACAATGCGATTACCTGCCTGCATGAGCTTTGCACAAAACAAAGATTATGTCAGAGAATTATATAAAAGAAACCTTCCCTGTTCTTGAAATGACCTGTGCCGCCTGTGCGATCAGTGTTGAATCCATGTTGAAGTCTGTTACAGGGGTAAAGGATGCAGGTGTCAATTTCGCCAATCAATCGGCTTGGGTTAATTATGACCCTTCCATCCAATCACCTGAAACCTTACAAAAAACCGTTCAGTCCATAGGGTATGATTTAGTGATTGATAAAGAGAACGGTGATGAAATAAAAGAAAAAGCGCAACAATCCCACCTTCGAGAGGTAAAACGCAGAACGATCTGGTCATCGTTACTCTCCCTGCCGATTGTAGTTATCGGGATGTTCTTTATGGACTTGCCTTACGGCAACTGGATCATGATGGCGCTGGCTACTCCTGTGGTATTTTATTTTGGTAAAACATTTTTTATCAATGCATGGAAGCAGGCAAGACATAAGAAAGCTAATATGGATACGTTGGTGGCATTGAGCACCGGTATTGCCTTTTTGTTTAGTGCCTTCACTACTGTTTATCCGGATTTTTGGCATAACAGGGGATTACATGCGCATGTATATTTTGAAGCGGCTGCTGTTGTAATCGCTTTTATTTCTCTTGGAAAATTGCTTGAAGAAAAGGCAAAATCCAATACCTCTTCTTCCATAAAAAAATTGATGGGCCTGCAGCCTAAGACAGTTACGATTGTTATTGGGAATGATCAATTCAAAGAAATTCCCATCAGCGAAGTTTCTGTAGGTGACATCCTCCTGGTTAAACCGGGAGAAAAAATACCGGTTGACGGGATAGTGATCAGCGGATTTTCTTTTATTGATGAAAGCATGATCAGTGGAGAACCGATCCCGGTTGAGAAGAAAAAAGGCGGGCAGCTTTTCACCGGTACGATCAATCAGAAAGGCAGCCTGCAATTCAAAGCAGAAAAAGTTGGAGGAGATACCGTTTTAGCACAGATCATCAAAATGGTAAAGGAGGCGCAAGGTAGTAAAGCGCCTGTTCAAAAACTGGTTGACAAAATCGCTGGCATTTTTGTACCGGTAGTGATCGGTATTTCAATTCTGACCTTTTTTGTATGGATGCTATTAGGTGGCGACAATGCATTTACCCACGCATTACTGGCGGCGGTAACAGTCTTGGTTATCGCCTGTCCTTGTGCTTTGGGGCTGGCAACACCTACAGCTATTATGGTTGGCGTAGGTAAGGGAGCAGAGAACCAGATCCTGATCAAAGATGCAGAAAGCCTTGAACTGGCGCACAAGGTCACAGATATCATACTTGATAAAACCGGAACGATCACTGAAGGTAAACCCAAGGTGACTGATGTTTATTGGGATGCAGCTGAAAGCGAAACCGAATTGAAGGCCCTGCTACTCGGAGCGGAAGTATTATCAGAACACCCATTGGCGGAAGCTGTTACCAATTACCTGAATGCAGAGAATGTTAAATCGCTTCCTATCAATTCTTTTAAAAGCATTACGGGCAAAGGTGTTGAGTTTATGTATGGCGGTACACCATTCTTAGTAGGTAATCACAAATTACTTGCAGAAAATAATGTATCGATCACAGGTCCATTGTCTGTTCATATCAATCGGTTACAACAGGAAGCAAAGACAGTTATCTTTTTTGCCAAGAATCAAAAACTGGTTGGAGTGATCGCCATCGGCGACAAAATAAAAAACACTTCTGCTGAAGCGATCAAAACCTTAAAGGGACTAGGGATCGAAGTTTATATGTTAACGGGTGACAATAAACAAACTGCCCAGGCGATCGCTGATGAGGTTGGGATCAACCATTTTAAAGCAGAGGTGATGCCGTCAGAGAAAGCTGAATTTATTAAACTGTTGCAGAACCAGGGAAAGATTGTTGGAATGGTGGGAGATGGAATAAATGATAGCCAGGCGCTTGCACAGGCCAATGTAAGTATTGCAATGGGAAAAGGCTCTGACATTGCAATGGATGTAGCAAAAATGACTTTGATTACCTCTGATCTCAATATTATTCCAAAGGCAATTACGCTATCGCGTAAAACGGTAGCAACCATCAAACAAAACCTGTTCTGGGCATTTATTTACAATCTGATCGGCATTCCGATTGCTGCCGGAGTGCTTTATCCAGTTAACGGATTTTTACTCGATCCCATGATCGCAGGTGCTGCAATGGCGCTAAGTTCGGTGAGTGTGGTAAGTAATAGTTTACGGTTAAAGTTTTCTTCGCTCAAATAAAAAATGACACTGTTGTATGATTCAAATTTGGAAAACAGAAAAGGTGATACAGGAAACTTTGGATACGAAAACAATTGTTTTCAATCCTGGCAGTGAATCATTCACTTATAAGGCGGGGCAATTTATTAATCTAAGCACGAAGATTAATGGGGTTATGGAAAGCCGTTCCTATTCACTTTCTTCCAGTCCGGGCGAAACTTTTCCAGCGGTTACAGTAAAAAGGATCGGGGGTGGATTGGTGAGCAACTATATTCATGAATATGCAGATACGATCACGGAATGGACTATAGAAGGTCCGCAAGGCCTGTTTCATATCCCCGATGAATCTTCAACCCAATATGCATTTATTGCAGGTGGCAGCGGTATTACCCCTATCTATTCAATGGTTAATGACGTTTTACGAAATAGTGCCGCTGAAATATTCTTACTATATACGAGTAAGCATATCGAAAGCAAAATTTTTCATTCAAACCTGCAACAACTGGAACAGCAATACACGGAACGTTTGCGGATACAGTATGTACTTACGTCAGAGCAGGGCCAAAGTACGCCTTCAACTTCACACGTATTGGGCAGGTTAAACCGCCTTATGTTGAAAAAGATATTGAAAGGGCATCTTGGTGAAAAGATGAATGAATGTGAGCTTTTTGTTTGCGGGCCGCCTGGATTAATCTCTCTTTCAGAAGAAGTTTTTTCCACTTTACAGATAGACCCAATAAAAATACACAAAGAATATTTTCAACCACCTGTTATTGAAGTGCCCACTATTAAGATACAGGAATCTATTTTGGAAGTTTTATTACATGTCAGGGAGCAAACCAATCTATTAAGTGTTCAGCCGGGCACATCTATTCTTGATTCGGCGCTTGAAGATAAAATTGACATGGCCTATTCCTGCAAATCAGGTACCTGCGGTAAATGCGTGGGTAAACTGCTGGCAGGGAAAATTCACATGCATCATAATTATGCGCTGACCGAAGATCAGTTACATCAAGGGTATATTCTTCTCTGTCAAAGTATTCCATTAAATGAGTTGGTTGAGATTGAAGTTGGATGAAACATATAATTATATAACAAACACACGCCATTCTATAACAACATTTGATATGCCTGCTAGTAGCTTTGTATAAAATAAACAATTAAAATAAAATTTATATGGAAACGATCAAATTTAAAACAAACATTAAATGTGCGGGTTGTATTGCTAAAAACACGCCATTTTTGAATGGGGCCGTAGGTGAAGACAATTGGGAAGTCGATGTGCAATCACCCGATAAAATTTTAACCGTGGTGACTGATGAGAAGATTTCCAAGGAAATAGTGATCAAAGCGGTCAAGGATGCGGGTTACACTGCAGCAGCTTTGGATAATTAATGATCGGGCTGATCAAAAATGAAATACACTTAAATAAAGCAGAAAAAGTATTACAGTAACTCGCAACAGCATTTTTTTGTTGTGCCATAGAATAATATTTTTTAACCCCATAAAAATGCCGGAAGATCTCTCTTCCGGCTGCCTTTAAATCTAAGCGTTTAAACGCTTATTTTTTCGGCTTGTCCGAAGCCTTTTTGGAGCCAATAAATTTCCCTATACTACCATGGTATTCTCGTTCTGCCTCGTCCTTATCATAGGAGACTGTCACATACCAGGTAAGCCAATAAAAAACTCTCCGAATTTCCTTTCAAAATAATCATCAGGCTTGTCACAAATGACAGGCGTTTATAGGGAACAGGGAGACCACTACAACAACTGGTAATTGCTTTTCTTATAGACTCCAACTTATACTCAGGGTATGCTTTGAAAACCTTCTGTGCAAGGTATTCTGCTTCCCATTCAACAGTGCAATCAATGTAGGTTATATTACTATACCCCCTTTTGCGGTTGTCATAGTCAGACCAATCGTCAGCTAATACTTTTAGTGGCATACTGGATGTTTTAAAATCAACAATTGAAAATTATTATAGCCAATCTATAAACCGGTATTGATGCGTTTTCTTATCTCTTTTCATTACTGAGGTTGTCCATGGCAATTCTCTTATTTTATTTACAAATCCAGTGTTAGCATGATAAGCATTGGTTAAATAATTTCTTGTAAGGGGGTGTAATGGCGAGTTCAGATCAACACTAAAATAGAGTGGTGGCGTTGTTAAACATGCAACGCAAGGCGGTAAGCTATAAATGCAGATCTTATTTGTCTGATCCACCTGGTATACTAATTCGTTGAATACACGCCAATCAACCCCGTCTTTTCTGTAACCCCATACCTGATCATAATAAAACAGGTAGGAACTGTCGAAACTTTTAATTACGATAAGCAATTTTTTATTCTCCAGGAACTTTATACCTTTTGTTTTATTGAATGCATGGGTTAATAATCTATCCTGGTAATCTTTAGCTGTTAAGTAAACACCATTGTCTTTTAGCAGCTTGTTATTTACCTGGCCATTCACTAGGCCTGTCAGTAATAAAAGAAAAACCACAGTAGCTTTCATATTATTGAGTTTACGTTTCAAAGATTAGCCCTGCCAGGAATGGCAGGGTTGTTGCATATAATTATACAACATGAGAAATCTTCAATTATCGTTTACTTCATTTCATCGTTTGCATTGATTATAACTTTGTCACCTGCGGCGAGTTTCCCATACACTTCAACTTTGTCAGCAGTTTGGTTCCCCGTGGTGACATCCACTTTTGTTGCCTTGCCATTTTCCATCACTAACACATATTTTCTTTCTGTAGAAGTAACAACAGCCGATCTCGGAACGTAAAGAGCCTGAAGGTTACCTTTTGAGTATAGAAAAACATCGGCGTACATTCCTGGCGATAATTCCGACTTTGGATTGGGTACGTCAATTTCCATTCTTTCACTTCGATACTGTGCATTGATGTTCATCGAACGCCTGCTGATAAAGCCTGTCAATCTTTTTCCTTGTAAAGCGCTTACATAAAAGGAAACTGTGTCTTTGTTTTTCAGGTTTGCGGCCAGCGCTTCAGGTACATCGACCTGTAAGCGCAGATGATCGGTTTGTTTTAACTCAAGCATTGGCTTGTCCTTAGATGCAGAACTAACCAAGGCACCCGGATGTACATTTCGTTCTGTAATAGTTCCGTTAAATGGAGCAGTTACACGCAGATAGCCCATCATGGTTTGCTGCATTTGCCAGTTGGCTTTCTCAGCATTGCTGATCATGCTGTCTGCTTCTGTTTTAGAACGGGCAGTAGCGAGATCCATCGGGGAAATAGCACCGGCAGTTTTTGAAGCTTCCAGCAATCGCATGTAATGATCTTTCCCGATCGTATAATCGGTTCGGGTTCGCGCGTATTTTTCTTTTGCCTGCAAGACAGACTGTTCCAGTTCAGGCGCTTCTAATAACATCAATACCGAGCCTTGTGAAACTTTGGAACCAACGTCAACGGTCACAGTTTTTACATAGCCATTTACTTTCGGAAAAATACTCACTTCCTGGAAGGCTGCTAATTGGGCGGGCAATTTAATAACTGTAGAAACGCCACCACTTTCAACGGTTGCTGTTGGATAGGATTGAGCTGTGTCGGGAGGATTATCGTTTTTTTTCTCTGCTTTATCGGAGCAGGATGAGAAAACAATAAAAGAAATAAAAAATGTAATACAATATTTCATGATAATCATTTTAGGAATTGACAGATTCAGGTAATAAAGAAACAGATTGGTATGATGCGCCTTGCCTTACCCAGCCATACACAAGTGGCACTATGTAAAGAGCCGCAAAAGTGGAAGCGATCAATCCTCCGATCACGGCTCTTCCAAGCGGAGCAGATTGATCTCCCGCTTCTCCAAGTCCACTTGCCATTGGTATCATACCCGCGATCATTGCAAGGCTTGTCATTAAGATTGGCCGCAAACGGATACTGGCAGCAACTGTAGCCGCTTTGAATGGATCTTTATAAGACAGGCGTAATGATTCCGCATTGGTAACGATTAAAATTGCATTGGCCACCGATACACCCGTACTCATAATGATACCCATATAAGATTGCAGGTTAAGTGTTGCGCCTGTTGCCAACAACAATAACATGGCACCCAATAACACAGCAGGGATCGTTGATAATACCGCGATGGCAACGCCAAATGATTGATAGTTAGCAGTGAGTAATAATAGAATTACGATGATGGCAACGAGCAAACCGGTCTGCAATGAATTCAATGTCTCTGTTAGAAGTGAGGACATACCTTTTATTTCTGAAACCAATCCGCGTGGAGGTTCACCAAGTGAAGCAATTGTTTTTTGAACAGCCTTGGTTGCTGTACCCAGATCTTTTTTATAAATATTGGCGCTTACTGTAAGAAACCTTCGCGGCCCTGCGCGATCGTATTCTCCTGGTAAGGTATCAATAACCAATTGGGCAATATCAGATAAGACAGGTCTTACTTTCCCTTTTACTAAAGGAATGGATTGCAGTTGTTCCAAGGAATTCATCAGGTACTCCGGGACCTGAACCTGTACCTGGTAAGTGTATGCAACTTTGGGATCAAGCCACTGTACTTTTTCAGTGAAACGACTGGATGATGTTGCATCGGTAATACTTCGTGCAACTTCGGGAAGATTTAAGCCCATTTGTGCAAGACGGAACCTGTCAATGGTAATTTTCACTGTAGGAAAATGCAGCGGTTGTGCAATCTGAACATCCCGCAGATAACTGATCTGTTTGAGCGAATCAACCATGCGTTCAGCATAATTTTTGATGTCGTCAAAATTTTTACCCGCTACACGGACCTCAACCGGTGTGGCTGCGCCCTGTGCCATGATCTTCTCTGTTAACTCTATCGGTTCAAAAGAAATATTAACTGAAGGATAAGCTGCCTTAATATTCACACGCAGTTTATCTTTTAATTCATCCAGGTTTGTATGGTAATTCTCCGCAAGGTTGATTTGAAGGATCGCTTCATGTGTACCACTATTAAAAATGTACAGATTGCTGGAACCATAACTGCTGGGAATCAACCCTACGTATGCCGAACTCACAGATACATTCCCACCCACTGTTGAATCAATCACGCCGAGGATACCTTTCACAGCTCGCTCAGTGTGTTCGAGCCTTGTGCCGTCTGGTTTTTTGATGCGGAGTTGAAGCTGGCCATTGTTGGTTTTTGGTAAAAGATCTTTACCGATTACTACATAACAAATGCCCGCTGCAAATAAGGAAAGAAATAAGTAACACGATACAATCCACTTTCGTTTTGGCATCCATTTGTTCAGTGTCGTTCCTAATTTTACTTTGATGTGTGAGAAAAATCCATTTTCCTCTGGATGAATTTTATCCTGTTTTTCATGATTATTGACTTGCTTAATCTCATTATCATCAAGTGACAATCCTGCATGTCCCTGGTCTTTATGATGATGGTATTTTCGGAACATTTCTTCTTTTAGTAACCAGTTAGATATAACAGGTACCAGCGTTTGTGCTGCGATAAAGGAAATGATCATTGCAAACCCAATCGATAATGACAAAGGAAGGAACATTGCTTTCGGTACACCTGTCATAACAAAGGAAGGTGCGAATACTGCCAGTATACATAGAAGGATCAGTAACAAAGGAAAAGAGATCTCTTCGCAGGCATCCATTATCGCGAGCCGCTTGGGCTTCCCCATCTCAAGATGCTGGTGAATGTTTTCAATTGTAACAGTTGCCTGGTCTACCAACACCCCAATTGCAAGTGCAAGACCACTTAATGTCATGATATTAATCGTCTGGCCGCACAGGTTAAGAAACAGCATCGTTGAAATAACTGATACAGGAATGGTTATGACAACAACTAAACTACTACGCCAATCTCTTAAAAAAAGCAGCACCATTAATCCTGTTAGTATCGCTCCGAGTATACCTTCGGTCAGTAAACTTTTAACCGCATTGATTACAAAAACTGATTGATCAAATTCATAGCTCACATTTACGTCTTCCGGTAACAGGCTTTTCATTTCAGGAATCTTACCCTTCAGTAATTGTACAACATCCCAGGTTGATGCATCCGCTGTCTTAACCACAGGAATATACACGGAACGTTTTCCATTGATCAACGCATAATCAACTGTGATATCTGATGCATCTGCAACAGTAGCCACATCATGTATGAACACCGATGCTGAGCCATTTGTTGTTATTGGGATGTCTTCGAAATGCTGCACTTTTTCTTCCAGTGAATTAAGTGTGGTCACATACATCAGGCTGTCGATACGAATATTTCCTGATGGTGTAATGGTGTTATTTCTTGTCATTGACTCAACCACCTGGTCTGGCGATATATTGAACCGCCTTAATTTTTCAGGATCAACACTTATCACTATCGACCTAGAGTTTGCTCCGAATGGCGGTGGCGCTGATAAACCTGGAACTGTTGAAAACATCGAGCGCACACGCGTAACTGCGAGATCATAGATTTCTTTCAAAGATTTAGTCTGGCTGCTAAAAACCAATTGTCCTACCGGCAATGAGGATGCATCAAAACGCAATACCTGTGGGGGCAAGGCTCCGGCAGGAAAAAATTTAGCTGCACGATTCACCTGTAAAGCCACTTGTGCCGCTGCTTCCGCCATATCCGTATTTTCATAAAAACTGAGTTTAAGCAAAGTCAAACCCTGTATGTTTTTACTTTCCATGTTCTTAATGCCATTTACATACAGGAATTGATCCTGCAAGCGTGTGGCAAAAAAACCTTCCATTTGTTGTGGCGACATACCGCCATACGATTCTATTACATAAATCGTAGGCAGGTTCAGTTTGGGAAATATATCAATGGGTATTGTTCGTATGGCCATGACCGCAAACAACAACAACCCCGTAAAAAGCACAAGTACGGTTACCGGTCTTTTTAACGCTGCTCTTACCATAGTTTGTTATTTAATAGTTTGAATAAATTGAGAAAGATTTCCTGTGGCAGCGGCTTTATCCAATTGCGAAAGGTTCCAGTCACTAAGTGTTTCTATATAATCTGTTTGTGATCTATATAAAACAAAGGATGCATTAGTCAGGTCTATCAATGAAATAATTCCGGCTCTGTACTGGGCAAGCTTTTGCGCGTAGGTGTCTTTTGCAGATTGTAACTGCACGGGAAGTTCTGCAAGGTTCGCACGAATGGTTGCCAGTGAATTCTCCGCCTGCAAATCGTTTAACTGTAATGCAGCTTTCTGTTGTTCAAATTCATAGACACTCGCCTGTAACTGGTATCGGTTTACTGCAAGCCTGTCTCTGCGGAACATACCATTGAACAGGTTATAAGTAAAGGCAATCCCCAGTCCGTAATTGAAACGCTGGTAACCGAGACCCGTGACCAATGATTTATATTGATCATTAAATTGTATACTGGAACCACGCGCCCAGGTAGCACCTGCAAGGATAATTTTGGGCAAGTAACTTTTCCTGATCAATATTTCATTGGATCGAAGCAATTCCTGCCTTTGTGAATAGTAGCCAAGCAATGGATTTGCAATGGTAGTATCCATGAAATAATTTGCCAGGACAGGCTTTCTATCTATCACATTACCCTGCAAAGTATCCACCTGTAATTGTGCGGATGCAATTCCGGTGAGATAAGACAGTTGTTCTTTTAACTGCCCAATTCGCCCGAGCGTTTGATTATAATTGATGCGGGTCTTCGATAATTCCGCTTTAGTTAAGGATGAATCTGCACCGGGCTTTAATCCGCTTAAAGTAAGTGCACGGATCACGCCGAATATTTGCTGGTAACGTTCGACATTTTGTTTATCAGCTTCCAGCCGGTATTGATTTTTCAGAATAGAAAAATATAACCGCGCTACTTCGAGCGTAAGGATGTATTGTTCTTTCTGGAGGTCAGCCTGCTGCAAGCCAACAAAGGATTGTGCATATTTGAGACGCGCGTCATTCAGCCCGAAATTCATCAATTCGTACTCACTATAGATAACACCCATATTTCCAGTAGCAGCATCCAGTTTGTTTGTGTTGCGGACACCGGCTGAGGTTGATGGGGTTATACCAAAAGTGAAAAAACTCCCTGCGAGGGAATTGTCAGAGGCGATATTGAGTTGTTCACTTGCCCTCACCTGTGGAAGAAAGGCATGTTTTGTTTCGGTAACAGATGCTTTTGCAGCATCCACCAAAGCCAGTTTTTGTTTTAATACCGGCATATGATCGCTGGATGCATTCACCAATTCCTGTAAAGTATATTGCTTTTGCGCAAATAGGGAAAAAAATGGTATACAGCATATAGCCATTACTACTACATACTTTCCTGGATAGAAAGTCGCCATACTCGAAATGTTTAAAATGAAAAATGTTATTGCTGAAATTATCAGGCAATAGCAGGCGGGCCGCGTAGTGTATGTGTAGATAAGAAAACAAAAGAATACAAGTTACCTTCAGATAAAGCTGTGAGCTTTAATTGTGCGTAGATAACAGGAACGATAACCAGCTCGTGGAAAAAAACAGGAATACTCGAAGGTTGAAATCTTTTGTTTAAGCGAGCCTTGTTTGTTGGGGCGGATTTAGTCTTATCCTGCTTTATATTTTCAGCATGACCAGCAGATACTTTTGCAAAAACAGTATACCGAGGATTTGCTTTTTTTTGAGCAATGTCAAAATTAAAAAAGATCTGAACAGCAAAAAATGCCAGGTAAAGGATAATTACCGGGAATTTTATGAACCAGTTAAGAGACCTGTTCTGTGCCTGTAACATTCGCTATTTAGCTATTTGGAAGAGCTAAGCTATGAAAAAACGTAGTACGCAACCAGAAAAAAACACCATGGTTTGACGTTAACCCGCCAATCTCCTATTTAACCTACAGCTTATGGGGATTGCTCAAGCCTGATAACCTTTTGCTTGGAAACTCTGGGGGTAAGGATAAGTGTGTAATGACCTTCCTCACCTTCAACTGTTACCAGATAATCTTCTGCCACTTCAAGGGGTTGGGTGCTCATAATAACCAAAGCACCAGTGTCACGTTCCAGGTAAAGGAGATAATGTGTTATCGGTGTATGATTGATGGTAATAGTCGTATCGTTAAAATGCCAGATGTCACCATCTGCTGTATGGAATTTTTTGGTACCGGTGAGTATCTTTTTTAGTCCCTCATAATCCATAGCAATAGGTTATTTCTTCCTGAAACTACAAAAAAGAAAATTCTGGATAGTATTGAATGGTGTCAGGTGATCCTCCTGTATGCATTTGATCCGCTCAAATGCGATCTCGAATCTTGCAGACATCGAGGCTTCAGAATATTGTTTGATATCCAGACCGCTGCACTTTTTCGGTCCGTTTTCTGAAAAGGTGCCAAGAATGAGGTAGCCGTCTTGCCTGATAGCATTTTCAGCAATGGAAACGTAGCGGTAAATTTTTTCTTCGGTGGTAAGAAAATGAAAAGCTGCCCGGTCATGCCAGAAATCAAACGATACTTCGGACTCAAATTCTGTTACATCAGAAACAATCCAGTGAACCTGTACTGCTTTTTCTCCCAACCTTTTTTTGGCGCGTTCAATTGCTGCCGCAGATATATCCAGTACCCAGATGTTTGTATAACCTTTATCAAGAAGCGCATCAACGAAATGGCTATCGCCGCCGCCTATATCGATTATGTTTGCGCTAAGTGGCAAATCAAATAATTCAACAAACTCCATAGATGTTTTCGGGTACGGTTGAAACCAGCTTACTTCATCTTCGGCTTTTACGCTGTACACATTGTCCCAATGTTGTTTGCTGTTATCCATCTTTGGTTGTTTTGGCTGATAAATGTAATTAATTTTCAACACTGCCAATTTTGGCTTTCAGACCCTTTCTTGAGTTATCGTATTGCTTTTTTATTTATTTTATATAGGATTAAATAGCAAATAATTAATCTGTATTGCATATTCCTAACCGGTTACTGACATCAATCTTTATTCAATGCTACCAAATTTGAATAAAATTTAATCCCATGTCAAGTATTGTAGTTGTAGAAGAAAGTGAGTTAAGAAAACTTGTTAAAGAATCGATTATTGAAGTTTTACACTCCCCACCGAATAAATCGCCTGATAATGGTATTAATCAGGCCGAAGAACCCCTTTTAAGCAGGCAGCAAATGGCATCAGAACTAAACATCTCCCTGGTAACCCTAACCGATTGGATGAAAAAAGGTCTTCCTTATTTCCGGATGAATGGCCGGGTTTATTTCCGCAGATCGGAAGTTATTGCCTCCATGCGACATAATGTTCTGAAATAAGTTATTGCTCAAATGTATTACCCAAATGCTCCAAAAAAAATATCGGTGTGATCAAAATTGCCGGGGCATTTAGGTAATACCAAAAGAATTTCAGTAAACAGATAGTCATACAAAAATTACAGCATAATTATCCTACATGGAAGCGCAGCAAAATAATTCGATAGCAAAAAAAACCGGAAGACCGAGAAAGCAGGTAAAAAAAGACCAACGATTAACACTTGTATGCACTGAAACAGAAAGCCAGTTTATATCGAAGTGGGCAAAGGAACAAAAGGTAACCGTTTCTGATTATTTACGGAGAAAAGCTCTCAGCCAACCTGAGCAAAATACATCTCAGGAGTTCTCACGTGAAGCAAGACCACTACTCGTTCAGCTAAACTACCTGATCGGTAAACTAAAAGAATTGTTGGAAAAGGAACAGGGAATGCCATTTACCGCCTTAAAATTGGCTGGCATCAAATCTATTGTACAACAAATCAATTTGCTGCAGGAAGGGCTAAAACCATACACCAACTAAATTGATATGCAAAAAGATAAACTATCTGTTGCGGATGCAAAGAACATAGATATGGTTGAGTACCTGGAAAAATCGGGTCATTCACCAAATAAAGTTATCAATAATGACTACTGGTATCTCTCACCTTTCAGAGCTGAAAAAACGCCTTCATTTAAAGTGAACCGTAAGTTGAATGTATGGTACGATCACGGCCTGCAAAAAGGAGGAACTATTATCGATTTTGGCATTCTTTTTTATCAGTGTACAGTCGTTGAATTACTTTTTAAATTAGGGCAACAAAATCAATTTTCTTTTCATCCGCGCCCTCTACTATTTAAACCCCTTTCCATTTCCCCGGCTGGTGAAAAAGAAAAAATTATCATTACCGATGCAAGGCCGAATATTACCCTATTGCCTTTACGGGAATATCTGGCATCCAGGAAGATTCCACTTGAAATAGCCAACCGTTTTTGCAAAGAAGTTGACTTCAATTTGTATGATAAAAAATACACTGTAATAGGCTTCCAAAATAATACCGGTGGTTATGAATTGCGCAGTGCAAATTTTAAAGGCAGCAGCAGTCCGAAAGACGCGACGCTGGTTGGTGGAAAACTAACAAGAGAGATCGTAGTCTTTGAAGGCTTTATGGATTTTCTTTCCTACCAAAGTATTAACCAACGGAGATTTATTATGATGACAAAAATTCAGCCAAATTTCCTGGTACTGAACTCGATAGGCTTTATCGAAAAGCTGAAACCACAACTTGAAAAATATCCATCTGTTCACCTATACTTAGACCATGATAAAAAAGGTTTAGAGGTCTCAAAAGAGTTATTGGCGCTTGGCAGTAAATACCATGATGAAAGTTGGATTTATAAAAATCATAAAGACTTGAATGACTATTTAGTAAATGAACATTTCGAATTAAGACAATCACAAAGCAGAGGTCGGCGTCTTTGACTTTTTCGGAGCGAGCTATGTTTCGGGAACCCCGAAACGCTCGCTCCATTCATGCTATCGCATTCATGGAGAGGTTTCGCCACTGGCGAAACCTAAAGATTACTTAAGTAATGGAAACAACAAAAAAACATATAAATAGGAAAGGCGGAAGACCGCCAAAAGAGATCAAACGAAATAAAACGATCACAGTCCATTGCAGTGCTTTTGAGCAAAGATTACTTAAAGAAAAAGGTAAGGAGGCAGGAATAACTGTCTCTGAATATTTGCGGGAGATCGGTCTGTCCGGTAAAATTGACAGGCGGATAAAAGAATTTCCGAAGGATGCTTTGTTGCTCAAAGCAACGTTAAATCACATGGCTGCTAATCTAAATCAAATCGCTAAAAAAAGGAACAGCGGCGAAAACCTGGGAACATATATGCGGGAGCAATTGGAGGAAATATCTGGGCAGTTACACGCACTTACTATTACTATCAGAAATTATTTTTCATGATTGGAAAAATAACGATAGGAAAATCGTTAGGCGGTTGTATCCGATACTGCCTGGAAGATAAACTGGAACTGTCTCATGAAGAGAAGCTGGCTATGAGTAAACAGGATGGCTTAAAACATGAAAACCGAGCCGAAGTTTTGGAGTATAATATGTGCTACGGAGATAAAAAAGAACTGACCCGTCAGTTCAATGAAGTTCGGGCGCTGCGGCCACAACTTTCAAGTCCTGTCATGCATATTACTTTAAGCCTTGATCAGGAGGATGTTTTCACTAAAGAAAAACTCCGCCAAATGGGCCAGGATTTTGCGCGTGAATTTGGTTTTGAAAAGAATCAGTACCTCTTGGTTTATCACAAGGATACCCAGCACCCGCATCTGCATATAATAGCTAACCGCGTGGGCTTTGACGGGAGCCGGATCAACGATTCAAATAGTTACCGGAAAGTAGCCAACCTCTGCCGCAAACTGGAACTGAAATACGGACTAAAACAAGTTTTAAATCCAGATAGGTTTTTGACGCAACAACAACGCCAGGATTATAGCCGCGAACAAAGAGTTGATCAGCGCAAAGAACAGTTAAAGCAAAACATCAGGGATTGCCTACTAACCGCCACAGATTTTTCTGATTTCGTACGCAAAATGGAACAACGAAAAGTACAGGTCGTCAAAAGCCGGGGAGTCAGTTTCATTGACGATAAAAAAATGAAAGTGAAGGGAAGTGAAGTCGGGTATTCTTTGATGACCATTGAAAAGATACTAAGCCATTCGTTGGAAAGGCGGCAGCGGTTGTATCAGCAATTGGACCAAGGGAAAAAGCAATTACCAAAGATTTCCTCTAAACAGCAATCAAAATCTTTGTCATTCACTATATCAAAATACATGGAGCAAGAAAAGAACCTCGATCTGTGTAAAGCACTGGAAATATTATTTAGGCAGGAGCGGGACTTCAATCAAACACCTTATGAATTAATACATAAAAAAAGGAAGCGTAATGATCAGTCACAACATTTGTCAAGATAAAAAGTGAGTCATGGAACAAAAAACCATCGAAAAAGTATTAAACCAGATTTCTGAAGAGCAATTACAGAACAACCAGGAATTAAGATCCGTAAAGGCAGTGCAGGAAAAGCAAAATCTGGCACTTGAAAAGGACAAAGAACAGATCAACTTATTAAACAGGGATATGGAGACTGTAAAAACAGAACAACAAACTCTTCTACAGCGCGTAACTGGCCCGATTCAAGAAATGAAAGAGTATGGTGCACAAATGAAACAACTCTCTGAACTCTTAAAAATACCCCTTACACAGAAGGTAATTCATGTTCATCATGTGCCGAGGTTATTGATTGCTACCATAGCATTGTCTTGTATCGTGATAGTAATTAGCCTTGGCTGGTACCAAACCGGGCAGCGTTTGAATCAATACCAAAACAATGATACCAAATGGAGAAGGTTGTCTCTTGACGCCAATGTTGTTTTGACAAGAATTATGCAGGATGTTTCTGATAGTGTTGAGCAAGACCCGGACAAAACCAGAGATGCAGTCAAAGCCGAGGAAGATCACAACCTACAGGTTTGGACCCTACGGCAAAAAATGAAGGCTGATAGTGCCGAGATGCGTTCATTAGTACCAGGCAAATCGCCTTCCGGTAATAATAGCAGTCAAATAAATAAGAAAAAGTAAAACCGGTATTGGAAATGGCTGATAAATGTCACTTTGTAGTAATTTTACCTATATGCAAGGGCCAAGCCTCCATAAAAGATTATTCTGGGAATTTGACTTTGACCGAATCGACTGGCAAAAAGATGCTGTCAGTATTATTCGTCGGGTCATTGAACGGGGTACTCCGGAAGAGTGGCAGGAGCTAATCAGCTTTTACAGCGAACAGAAGGTAGTTAGTACATTAAAAAATGACATTAAGTTTTTGCCGGATTACAGTATCGGGGAAGTGTGTCATTATTTTAATCTACAACCCGAAGAGTTGCTATGCTACACAAGGAAACAGTCGAGACCGGGACACTGGATCTGATTCACCGGTTAATGGAGGATGAACAATTAAAAGAATTTACGTTAGTTGGCGGAACGGCTTTATCTCTACAAATCGGCCATCGCAAATCAGTCGATATTGATCTATTCAATAAACGAGAGTTTGATTCTGAAATGCTGCAACGGTATCTTATCAGAAAATACCAGGCAGAAAATTTTAAGACCGGTGTTAATTCTGTTCTTTGCTTTATTGAAAATGTAAAAGTGGATCTAATCAGTCACAGGTTCCCGGATATCAAACCTATTATAATCGAAGAGGAAATTAGAATGGCTTCTTTAGAAGATATTGGAGCCATGAAATTAAATGCCATTACACGCGATGGAACCCGATTTAAAGATTTTGTAGATATGCATGTGTTACTTGAACACAGGCCTTTAGAAGTATATGGGGCTGCATTTGAAAATAAATATGATAACCAATCACGCGCTATAGCCTATCTGTGCATGAGCTATCATAAAGACATTGAACTTGATACGCTAAAATTTATGGGGAAAGAGTTGACATTGCCGTTAATTGCTGAACGGTTACAGCAGGCAATATATCATCCCACACAGTTATTCAACAAATATGATGTGGAGTTGAGTATATCTAAAGAATTAAAACGAGACTCTCGTAAAGAACATAAGAAAGAGGAGAAATTGGATAAAGAAATTAAACAGATCAGGCAAAGCCCGGATAGAGGTCGCGGTTATCGTATGTAACACAATTCTGTCTTTTGAACCTGACTGCCGCGCCCGGCAGCATTTGTAAAAAGCCAAACACCTTATTGGCTTGGCCTTTTCGTTTAGCCGGAAGATGGCATCAGCTTCAGATTTTCACCCGGCAGCAGAACATGCCATCTTCCGGCTAAACGAAAAAAATAGTAAGTCATCAATTCTTTTGAAATTTCCTCTTTTCCTATCTTCCCCAAAACTCAATACCAGTTATGAATATTGGTATATTATTTCGCATCATTTCTCTGTTTATTATTACCCTTCTCTTTGTGGCAGTCCGCAAAGCAGAACGAAACAAAAAGTACAAGACAGCCTTTGCTTTATATGTATTGATGGCAGTAGTATGCGTTGCCTTATTTTTTAGTGCGTGGCGCAAAGATTTTTGATACCGATATTTTCAGGAAATAGAGTTGGGTTACCCTAAAAAAAGAATGAACTGTCCGAAATATGTCCGAACAGTTCATAAAACATTGATAATCAATGCTGTTTGTCGGGAAGACAGGATTCGAACCTGCGACCCCCTGGTCCCAAACCAGGTGCGCTACCGGCCTGCGCTACTTCCCGATCTATGTATCACCGATAACAGCGGTGAGGGAGGGATTCGAACCCTCGGTACAGTTTAACCCGTACGGCAGTTTAGCAAACTACTGGTTTGAGCCGCTCACCCACCTCACCGTTCCAGCTCTTTTCAGAGAGGGCTGCAAAAATAGGTGGTGATAGGGTAACTGCCAAAAAAAAGACCGTTGAAATTCAACGGTCAATATTTTTAACTACGGATAGTCCTTACATCGCCGCGAGTTGTACTTTCTGCGTCAGTTCCATCACGTTTTCCCTGAATATAGAATCCGTGTCCATCAGGTCTTTTACGGTCTGGCAGGAGTGGATAACCGTGGTATGGTCGCGTCCGCCGAAATGCTCACCGATGGTCTTTAATGAATTTTTTGTGAAAGCTTTGGCCAGGTACATGGTGATCTGTCTTGCCTGAACAATTTCCCTTTTACGGGTTTTCTGCAATAATTTATCGTAAGAAACATCAAAGTATTCACATACCATTTTCTGGATGGCATCGATAGTGATCTCTTTGCTGCTGGTCTTTACAAAATTGCGGAGCACTTTCTTGGCAAGTTCTACATCAATATCTTTTTTATTCAAAGAGGATTGTGCCAATAAAGAAATCAAAGCACCTTCCAGCTCGCGAACATTGGTATTAATATTATAGGCAACATATTTAACAACTTCTTTTGGCATATCCAGGCCATCGTTCTTCATTTTCTTTTCCAGGATCTCGATACGTGTTTCATAATCGGGGATCTGGAGATCGGCACTAAGGCCCCAACGGAAACGGCTCAGTAATCTTTCCTGCATTCCATCTAAATCTTTTGGTGGCTTATCAGAAGTTAATACCAATTGTTTTCCGCTCTGGTGCAGGTGATTGAAAATGGCGAAGAATGCATCCTGGCTTTTTTCAGCGCGACTGAAGAATTGAACATCATCAATAATTAATACATCGATGAGTTGGTAGAAATGTATAAAATCATTGATCGCGTTATTGCGGCTATGATCCTGGAACTGGTTAATGAATTTTTCACTGCTTACATATAAAACAACCTTTCCCGGATGCAATCTTTTTACCTCGTTACCAATAGATTGCGCAAGATGGGTCTTACCAAGACCAACACCACCATATATTACCAATGGATTGAATGAATTGGCGCCTGGTTTTTCAGCAACTGTTTTACCCGCACGGCGTGCAACTCTGTTACAATCGCCTTCTATGAAAGAATCAAACACGTACATGTGATTCAGCTGCGGATCGATCTGCATCTTCTTCAAACCCGGAATAACAAAGGGATTCTTAACCGGGTTATCAATCACCAACGGGAAATTCATCTCGTTGTTATTGTATGTTTTCATGTTGCTTGCAGGAACATCCATTGATCCGTTACGGCCATTGGTGTTACCGCTATCAACCATGATACGATATTCTAATCTTGCATCTTTTCCTAATTCACGTTTTAATGTTTTGGCTAAAAGATTTACATAATGCTCTTCCAGGTATTCATAAAAGAATTGGCTGGGCACCTGGATCATTAAAACATTAGCTTTTAATTCAACGGGGTTAATAGGTTCGAACCATGTTTTAAAATGTTGCCATTCTACAATGTCTTTGATTATTTTCAAACAACTACTCCATACTGATTCAGCGTTCTTAGCCATACAAAAAGAAAGAATTTATAATGAGTTATAATGATTGTTCCCGATTCCCCCCTTCTACATGTTCGTAACCTCTAGGACTTCAAGTTATCTTATTTTTTCCACATGTGGATAACTAAAATAAAATAAATTGGGGCTGCGAATATGTAGACTTTATGTTGAAAAAAAAATTTTTTATTCCCTTGTTTTTTTGCCTATAACCACAGTATGGGCATTTGAGAGGTTTTTCTTTTTTGAACCCGGAAAAGAATAATCCAGCCTGCCAAGCTGAATGCCTGCCCAACCCACCTGATTTACAACAACATCTCCTCCTTTCCTGTTGCGGTATTTACGCGGCTCTTCGAAAAAACGATGTGTATGCCCGCCTATGATCAGGTCTATATCATAGGTTTCTTTGGCCAATATCTCATCACTCATCCTGTCATCATCATATTTATCCCCTAAGTGTGAGAGACAGATCACCATATCACATCCCTGTTTGCGTAGTTCATCTGCGCTACGGTTTGCTGCTTCAATCGGATTGGTGTATACGGTCTTTCCATATAAGTTCTCAGGCACCAAACCTTTTAACTCAATACCAACACCCAATACGCCAATTTTCAGATCCCCTTTTTGAAAGATCTTATAGGGCTGAAATTTCATATCCATAGGTGTGCCTGTAAACTCGTAGTTAGCTATAAGCAAAGGGAACCCGCCATGTTGTAATTGGGTGGCAAAATTTGCAAGACCTGCATCAAAATCATGGTTACCCATGGTTGCCGCATCGTATCCCATCATACGCATAGCTTTCATTTCAGGTTCACCTTTATACATATTAAAATAAGGTGTGCCCTGGAAGATGTCCCCTGCATCTAATAACAACACCTGCCCACCTTCATTCCTGATCTCCTGTATCAATGCAGCCCTTGCGGCAACTCCGCCCAAACCCTGGTTACGGCCACCGTCCATGGGAAATGGTTCCAGGCGGCTATGCACATCATTTGTATGCAAAATGGTAATGCTCCTGGTAACAGCAGGTTCAGCGCCTGCTGTTATAGGTAACATAGATGCTGTAGCAAGCGCACCGCCTGTTAAGACAGCCTCTTTTAAAAATCTTCTCCTGTTAATTGGCATTGACAACCCTGTTTTCGATGGTTTGATCAACCGGCTTTCCCTGTTGCGTAAAATTTGAGACATATTCTATCAATGCATCCCTGAATAAATAGCCTTTGCTTTGCTGTGGAACATTTCGCAGCATTTCAGCATTATCTCCCCCACTGGCTACATAATCAGAATTAGCAATGGTATATATAGTATTCTCATTTAAAGGTGAACCATTGACCGTGATGTTCACAGCTTTCTTTTCCCTGATGCCCATTGTAACACCAGATACGGGCCAGCCACCATCGCCTGCGATCTTATCAAGAAACTGGTGCAGAACTGAGCCTTTGATCTCCTGTAAAACAACCAGGTTATCAAAAGGCATGATCTCAAATATTTTTCCGATGGTTATATTTCCTTTGGGGATATAAGAGCGGATACCGAACTGGTTCATAAAACCCACATCTACTTTTTTATTGAATTTTTTTTCACCCATGATACGCATACAATCGGCCATGAAATTTCCGAGTCCGCTCTCTGGCTGTTTGGCGGAAAGGCCATTATTTGAAAAACCGATCACCTTATCCATGGTTGCACTTAATGATACAGCGTAGGGTTGCAACATCTTTTCAAGTGAAGGATCTTTCTTCGCTTCTTTTTCAATGCGGTAATCTTTGTATAGAAGTGAGGTAGAAGTAGTTTGGTTGGTACTGCTGCAGGAAACAGCAAACAAAACAAAGACAAAAATGGAAAGGAATTTCCGTGGCATGGCTTTCAGAACTTGTAGCTTGAAAGATACAATATTAATGATGCAGCAAATCTGTTTTTTTTGAAGAGAAAGCCAATTTTAATGCTACTTTTGGACACCTTAAAAAAATACATATGTCGTACGAAATTACAGGCAAGCTGATCGCCGTTTTTGATATTGTTCAAAGAACCGAAACATTTAAGACCCGGGAATTTGTGATAGAAAAATCAGAAGATATTGGTGGCAGAGTGATTACCAATTATGCAAAGTTTCAATGTGTGCAGGATAAGACTGCTATGCCCGACCGTTTTAATCTTGGTGATGAAGTTAAAGTGCAGTTTAACATAAAAGGAACCAAATGGGTAAAAGACGGAAGAGAGAATTATATCACCAATCTTGACGCCTGGAGAATGGAAACTGTAAAGATGGACCAGGGTGCAAATGCCGGTTCTCCTAACTATAATGACATGCCTCCGCCAGCGGATGTAGTTGATGATCTGCCGTTTTAGTTTATTGTTTGGGGTTAGGGGTTTGGAATTGAACCTCTAATAACGCCTAACCCCAAACAATAAACAGCAAACCCTTTTACTTTTTAGGATAAAAACCTAACAGTATGCAAAAAGAAATCTCGCTCAAGCTCAAACCTTCAGAAGCGGTTGATGATAGCATCATTAACCAGTACATTGCCCGTTCATTGGGTAAAGAAGAAAAGGATGTTACCGGTTTTTACAGGATACGGCAATCAATAGATGCCAGGAACCGCAGCCAGGTATGGATCAATATGAGTGTAAAAGCTTTTATTGATGAACCTTTTCATCGTAGAGAGATCAATCCCATCAGATTTAAGGAAGTAAGTAATGCCAGAACACGTGTCATCATTATTGGCGCTGGTCCTGCGGGATTATTTGCTGCGTTGAAATTAATAGAAGCAGGTATTCAACCGATTGTTCTGGAAAGAGGAAAGGATGTAAGGGCACGTCGCCGTGATCTTGCTGTGTTGAATAAAGAGGGTGTTGTAAATCCTGAGAGTAACTACTGTTTTGGTGAAGGAGGTGCGGGAACGTATAGTGATGGTAAATTATATACAAGAAGCAGTAAGCGGGGTGATATCAATCGCATTTTAAATCTTCTCTGTCAATTCGGGGCCGATGAAAATATCCTGTATGAAGCACATCCGCATATCGGCACCAATAAACTACCCCATATCATCACTGCGATCAGGGAACAGATCGTTCAAAGCGGAGGCCTGTTCCTGTTTGAGAAAAAGGTTACAGACTTTATTATAGAGAAGGAGATTTTACAAGGAGTGATCACAGCAGATGGAGATACGATCACGGCAGATGCTGCGATCCTTGCAACCGGCCATTCGGCAAGAGATATTTTTCAGCTTTTCCAGAAGAAAGCATTAACCATCGAAGCGAAACCTTTTGCACTGGGTGTTCGGATTGAACATCCACAAACACTGATTGATGCGATCCAGTATCATTGTCCTGTGCGGGATAAAGATCTGCCCCCGGCTTCTTATGGATTGGTGGAACAGGTGAATGAAAGAGGGGTCTTCAGTTTTTGTATGTGTCCCGGTGGCATTATTGCGCCGGCCGCTACAGCCCCGGGTGAGCTCGTGGTAAATGGATGGAGCCCAAGCAAAAGAAATAATCCATATGCCAATAGCGGTATGGTGGTACAGATAGAGATCGCGGATGCGATAAAATACCTGCAAAAGAACAAGGGTGAAAAAGATGTTGCAAAGACTGATCCATTAGCCCTTTTATATTTTCAGCAGGCGATAGAGCAAAAAGCGTTTATTGCAGGAGGAGGAAATTTACAGGCTCCTGCACAAAGAATGGCTGACTTCTGTAATAATAAAACATCTTCAGACTTACCCGATTGCAGTTACCTGCCGGGAATCGTTTCCACAGATCTCCGAAGCGTATTACCGGTTTTTGTGTACCAGAGTTTACAGAAAGGATTTCTTGCTTTTGGAAAAAAGATGCGTGGATATTTTTCCAATGATGCGGTGGTAGTGGCTACAGAAAGCAGAACATCATCCCCGGTTCGCATACCCCGAAATAATGAGAGCCTGGCACATCCGCAGGTGAGCAATCTATATCCTTGTGGTGAAGGGGCGGGTTATGCCGGTGGTATTGTAAGTGCGGCGATGGATGGAGAAAGAGTGGCGGATATGATCATAAAAAAGGAGAGGTAAACCTCTCCCACCAAAAATACAATTAATCGGTCCACTGCTAAACTGAGATTAATTTGAAGTCATTCTGTGAAAGAGGCAGAAATAGCGGGTCCAAATTCCCCCCGGTATTGGACCGCTATTTCTGCACAACTGGTAGAATTAGTTAGTCTACCGGTTTGGTGCTCTTTGACGATATAAAAGTAGTGAGATGATTTTTGCTGGCATACGGGAAAAACCCCGTTTTTTTGAAATTGGCCAAATGCC
Source organism: Bacteroidota bacterium (assembly GCA_040388475.1). Classification (GTDB taxonomy): domain Bacteria; phylum Bacteroidota; class Bacteroidia; order Chitinophagales; family Chitinophagaceae; genus Sediminibacterium. The sequence goes on from JAZKBT010000016.1 coordinate 80,024, forward strand.
GAATCTATACCCGGACAAACCCATTTTTTATAGCATATACGGCAAGCCCAACCCTCGAATTAACTTCCAGTTTCCTGAATAACGAGTCCCGATAGCCATCAACAGTTCTTGGGCTGACCTTCATTTCGTGGGCGATCTGTTTATGTGTTAGTTCTGTACAGGTCCATTTTAAGAAAGAAAGCTCCTGTGGATTGAGGATAACCAGGTCAGGCGGCAGGTTTTGGAAGTTCATTTTGGGTGTAACAAGATCGTTATAATAATAACCCTGGTCATGTACTTTGTGGAGGGCATTTAATAACTCTTCGGGTTCGCAATCTTTTAAAATATATCCACGCACACCATTCTTTAGCATTCGTATCACGACGAGTTCGTTATCAAGCATACTCAAAGCGAGCACTTTGATTTGCGGATACTTTTGCTTCAGCCAGCTGGCAGTTTCAAAACCATCAACAACAGGCATGGTAACATCAAGCAGGATAATATCAGGTAAGGAATGTATTTGTAACTGTTCGTCTAAATGTTTTCCATTATCAGCTTCAAATACTACAGTAAAATCTTCTAATTTATGGATCAGAACACCCAGGCTTTGACGTAGAACCACATGGTCATCAACTAAAGCGATTTTTATCATGTCATTTTACTTGAACATAAGGGTAACGGTTGTGCCTAATCCGGGTATGCTGGTAATATCTGCTGTACCGCCAATCATAGCAGCCCTTTCCTGTATGCTGCTAAGACCGATACCCGCTTTAAAGCCAGAAGTGCTTTTTGTAAATCCTTTACCATTATCCTTTATTACAATATACGCATTTTCATCCTTCATGTAAATATCAATATTTACATGATTGGCGCCTGAATGTTTAATGATATTATTCAACACTTCCTGTACCATGCGATATAAGAAAATGATCTTATTCTTTTCTACTGCGAGAAATTCTATTTGTGACTTAAAAGTGGTAGTAAATAACCCGGTTTTATTAAGTTGGTTTAACTGGTGGCGGATAGCAGATATCAATCCTTCTTCTACTAACTTATCAGAATAATACCCCCTGCCAAGATCCCGTAATTCAGAGATGGCATTGGTAACAAGATCTTTAATCCTGTGAAAGCTTTCATTTTCCTTTTGATCTATTGTGATAATATTGAGATTAAGTTTTGCCAGGCTGAGAATCTGTCCCACATTATCGTGTATCTCCTGGCTGATAATTCTAAAAGTATGTTCCTGCATTTCCATCTGGGCTTCAACCAATGTTTGTTTAAAATGAGCCTCCTGCAATTCTCTTTCCAAAAGAAGTTTTCGTTTTCTTTTGAAATAGTTAAGCATAATCATAAAAGCAGCAGAACCAAAAAGCAGAATGAAGAGACTGCCGATCAATATGGCTGTGACGATATCTTGGTTTTCTTTTTGCATAGGATGATGGCTATGGAGATACTTAAGTATAGAATAACACACAAAATTCTTGGGACAATACTGTACAATCTAACTCCAAACAAATTAAGATTGTATTTCACAATAAACCCATGTAAACAAAAGACGATACTTGTTCCAGAAAAAAATAGTGAGATTCCAAAAGCAATCCAAAAACCAGGTTCGTTTAAAGCAATCGCATAATTATCGGTAGTAAATTTAATATATACATAGGTTAATGCAATAAAGGACAATGAAAGGCCAGAAAATATTAAACTGTTAATATAGTAAGTCAGATTTTGCTGAAAAAAGACAACTCCAACAATATCAGTGAGAACAATAAGAGTCGCAGATAAAAGTATTATTTTCTTCAAGAGATTACTATCAGTCAATTTATAAAAAATAAAACTGTAAAATAGAGACTCGACAAGTCCAATAATGTACGACAGAATAATACCTTGATGCTGGAGATTGTTTAAGAAAAAGTACTTATTAATTAATTCTCCCAAAAAAATAAATAAGAGAAACGGTAACATCCATTCCATGAAAGTAACTCGTAAATACTTGTAGTGATAAATACTTATCACTAACGCTATAAATTCAGTTATATCATGTATATAATTTTTTAGTAGTGATAATATATCTATTGCCATTCTTACTCTGGTTTACACCCCCAAAATAAAAAAACGGTTGCCACCAGACAACCGTTTTTACACGCATTTTTATACCGTAGTTTTACGGGTTGGGTACCCGTGTTTCTGGTCGTTTAGAGAGTAACAGGTTGCTTTCCAATAGCTTATTGTTTTTGAACGCCTGGAGCTCGTTGCCGAGTTTTGACTGGCTATCGGCCGACCATCCCGGAGTTAGGACAGAAAGATCAGGTTTCCCGGCATCTACCCAGCTTGTATACCAGAAGTCGGCTACCAGGTTAGCAGAGTTGATCAGTTGCTCATTGATCGTATTCTTAAGTGCCGCCGCATAGGCTTTCGCAAATTCACTTGTATAACTTTTTGATTCACGGCCATTACGTATTTGTGTTCTGAATTTTTGTTCGGGAGTAAAATTCTTACTCACTTCTTTTTCCTTCGAAAGCATATCGGGCACCAGGTCCGCGGCACGGCGAATCGCACCCCATATGGTTACAGCGGGATCTTTTAGGTAAGCCGCTTTATGATCTGAATACAAATTATAATTGCCGATCAGTATTTCAGGTATCATAGACTCCCATAAACTATGAAGACCTTTCTGGTCGGTTAACTGCCCGTCATAATTTACACTCGTATGTAATGGCACATTGGCATCACCTATGTAATGCCCCAGGTCCGCTGCATAAAATAAGATGCTGTCCTTATTGCCCTTACGGAACGCTTCGGTCAGTTTTCCTTTCATATAAACAACATGGTAGGGCACATATCCGTATTTTAATAAACTGTCCTTAGTATATATTTTCTGCGCTGCCTGCCAGTCCATCGGCATTTTTGTAGCTGCCTGTTCGCCATACATTTCAAGATCAATAAAATGTTTGGTCGCTTCGGTGCTGTCCTGGTTCCTGCGCATATCCGGTCGCGGTGCGTTGGTTACCAGGTAATCCATATTCTGGTAAAAAAAGGGAACCATTTCCTTAGGTAATTCATATACAGCTAATTGATGCACGGTTTTGTGTACCAGGAAACCCCAACTGGCCGTAACAACCAGGATCACAGACAAAACAAATGGAACTGCAAACTTTCTGATTCTTAACATTCGTATCTTTTAATTCGATGAGGGGCGAATTTATTGTTTTTTCGTACTTCGGCTGTAATAATTAGGTGAATCTTGCTACTAACCTGCCGGAACTCCGCAAAAATTATAGCTACATTTGATTTCAACCTAAACACCATGAGCAAACTTCTCGAACTACAAAACCTGAAAAAATATTATGCTACGCAAAAAGCCGTAGATGATATCAGTTTTTCACTTGAACAGGGCAGTATTTTTGGCTTACTCGGCCCGAACGGGGCAGGTAAAACCACATTGCTTCGTATGATCACCGGTATCTTTTACCCCGATAGCGGCCATATACAATTTGATGGGAAAGAATTCGATCCATTGAATGATATTATCAAGATCGGTTATATGCCCGAAGAACGGGGGTTATATAAAAAGATGAAAATCGGCGACCAGGTTCTTTATCTCGCCCAGTTAAAAGGATTGAGTAAGAGTGATGCGATGGAAAAGATCAAGTTCTGGTTCAAACGACTGGAAATGGAAAGCTGGTGGAACAAAAAAGTAGAGGACCTGAGTAAGGGTATGAGCCAGAAACTCCAGTTTGTTACAACGGTATTACACGAACCTAAACTCATTATACTCGATGAACCTTTTAGCGGCCTCGACCCCGTAAACGCCAATCTTATTAAAGACGAGATCTACGGTCTTGCGCAAAGAGGCAGCACCATTATATTCAGCACACACCGCATGGAGCAGGTAGAAGAGATCTGCGATCATATTGTATTAGTAAATATGGGTAAGAAAATATTAGACGGTACCGTTGGCGATGTAAAACAGCAATTCAAAGAGAACAAGTTTAATGTTAAGTTATATGAACTGCCTGCCAATGTACACGGCAATAGTTTTGAAGTAGTGGACCAAAAAGCCAATACATTAACTGTTAAGATCAAAGAAGGATACCGCAGCAATGATGTACTGCAATATTTTCTACAACAGAATGTTACCATTGAAGCTTTTAATGAGATCCTCCCATCACTGAATGATATTTTCATTGGGTTAGTAGAGGGTACGAAGTCCACTACAAGGGCATTTCAACCAATAGAACAATAACATTCATTCATCTCCCATTTCAAACACTTCTTATGAATAAGATTATCTTAATAATAAAGAGAGAATACCTGACCCGCGTACGCAACAGGGCCTTTATTCTTACTACCTTACTCACTCCTTTATTATTCGCCGTTCTGATAGGCGGCAATGTTTACTTCGCTTCCCGTGGCCATTCAAAACATAAGATCGCAGTGATCGATGCCAATGGCTTCTTCCAGAAAAACCTGAAAAGCAGCAATGATATCCTTTTTGAATTCCCTTCGGGCGTTGACACAGCCAACTATCTTACCAAAGGATATACTGATATTTTAATGATCCCAAAATTTGAAGGCAATCAAAAAACAGATTTCACCATCCGCTCTGAAAAAAGTATGGGATTTGTTTTAAAAGAAAGCATCGAACGAAAAATAAATGCTGCAATTGAGGACCAGAAATTACAGGAGAATGGTATCAGCAAAGCACAGTTAGATTCCATACATGTGCAGTCGCAATTCGCCGAATTGAAAACAATGCAGCAAAGCGGGGATAATGTAAAAGAAAGCAGTGAAGGCATGGCCCTTGCCATCGGCTATGGCTGTGGTATCCTTATCTACATCACCATGCTTATTTATGGGATGATGGTAATGCGCGGTGTGATGGAAGAAAAAACAAACCGTATAGCGGAAGTGATTATCAGCAGTGTAAAACCTTTCCAGTTAATGATGGGCAAAATCATTGGCATAGGTGCAGTAGGTATTACACAATTTGTATTATGGATCGTACTCATTATTGTATTATCATCCGCTGCAACGGCTTTTATTCCGCATGACATAATGGAGCAGGTAAAAACCATGCAACAAAATGGCGGCGTAATGCCAGGAGGTGGCATGATGCAGGCAAGCGAAGGCGCTCAAAAATTATACAATCTTCAACATTCATTCAGTACCGCTAACTGGGCGGTAATCTTTGGTTGTTTCATATTTTATTTTATCGGCGGTTACCTGTTCTATGCTGCTTTATTCGCTGCAGTGGGAAGCGTTGTAGAAGATGCACAAGGTTCGCCAGGGTTAACATTACCGATCACCATGCCGATCATTTTTTCTTTCTTTATCATGACAAGTGCGATACAAACTCCCGACAGTCAACTCGCTATCTGGGCAAGTATTGTTCCTTTTAGCTCACCCATTGTAATGATGGCGCGTGTCGCATATGGTGTTCCGGGTACGGTTGCTTATTGGCAGTTGGGCGCAAGTATGTTATCGTTGATAGCAGGCTTCCTTTTCACAACCTGGCTGGCAGGAAAAATTTACAGAACAGGATTGCTGATGTATGGCAAAAAAATAACCTGGAAAGAAATGTTCAAATGGGCGTTTAGGAGCAATTAATAATTAGTAGTTAATAGTTAAAAATTTCGTTGAAAGGAGAAGGCCGATGTTGATTCATCAGCCTTCTCCTTTTTTGGTATCATTATTAACTATTAACTACTAATTATTAACTCTTTATTGTGCAAGTGACACCCTGATATTTACCCCGGCTCTTGTATTCGTCATCGGTGCGGAAGTTGAGATGTATGGTATTACTCTCTGCTGATCAAAGAAGAATTTAATGTTGATACGGTTATTCAATACATAATCAATCGACGGCTGAATAGTGATCCTTTTTTGTCCGCCGGTACCGTATGCATTTGCCTGGTCAAGACGGCTGTTGCTGGTTGATTCATCGCGCATCGATACATCCAGGCGAATATTCAAATCATTCTGTAAGGTTTTGCCTTGACTGCCCGGAAGTTTAAACGGAAGCCTTAGTCCTTTTTTTCGGAATCCGGCGCCGAATACCCATTCCGTAGTGCGGCTTTCACTCAATTGATAATCGATCAAACTCATGGTCAACGTACGTTGTTTGCTGTATCTAAAATTCACACTGAGTTGATCAACCGTAGTTACCTCAACACCGATCAAAGGTTCAAATTTTTCTGTCATGGTAATGTTCGGCACCAGGAAATAAGGAATATAGTTACCACTCACTGTATCAATAAATCCTGGCGCACTGAAACGGAACGGATCCTGGTACAATAAGGCACTGTTGAAACTGTTCATGCTTAATGTTCCATTATATCCGTGTGTAATATTAATACTGTTGAAGATCCCTGCCAATGCAGGCATTTTACTTAACCCTGTATAATTCATTTTCCAGTTTGGCATAGGAAGAATTCCCCCAAACGGATTGGAACTGATATTCGGATTTGACTGCCGGATAAGTGCAATACTGTTCGGATCTTTTTTAGTATACGCCGCAATAAATGCAGGAACCAATACATCCTGTGCATAACGCCCATACCCTTTGGCGTAACCATCATTGGTAAATTTCTGTCCGGTCGGTAATGACTGCCAGTATGGATTCCCCTCGGCAACACGCCTACTTATGATCTGCCTGTTGTTCTCAAATGCTTTGAATGTTGCAGAAATTTCATTCGGATTACCTTGTCCAAACAATGTATTAAATGCGATATAAGAAACACTAAATCCACCAGTTGCCAATGGGTTGAGGTGACGCATTCCTGATGTTCCGGTTGTGTCTTTAAACAATTCGGAATACTCTTTGGCAAAACTCTTTTCCCAATTGATATCTATCATAAGTTCACGTATCGGCTCAAGCTGTGCAGTAATACTTAAAGTTTGTTCATAATTCTGGCGGAAAAGGAAATTGAATGTACTATCGCGGCTGATCAATCCCTTCGCTGCTTTTTGATTGAGCCAGTTACTGTCCGGTTGTTTTCCAAACACATAATCCAGTCCCGGCGCCATTGTTTGCCAGTTCTGCCCAACGTATTGTGTACTATCCATATAACCCGGTAACCGGCTGCGGTAACTCTCCTTATACTGTACATTAACTCCACGAACCATTGTAATAAACTTACCGGCGGCTCTTGTAAAGCCGTTTAATTCTGTGGGTTGATTGGCTTTCAATAAACGTTCTGCAGTAAGTGCATCACGTTTCATCTGTCGCCATTTTTTTAATGCATCTCTTCTTTTCTTGCCCTTTAATCCTTTCACAACTTCTTCTTTTGTTGGAATGGTTGTTCCCAATGCATTTTTAGGCTGTGCATCTTTTATGGTTGCCGGTTGTTTCGGGTCTGGTTTTGGTTTAGGTGGTGGAATAACATCCAGCGCACGCAGCCATTTTGATTTGTTATAAAGACCGGCGAAATTAAATTCAGCATGTAAATTATTATCCTGAGAGTTCTCTATTGTATTACCGAGATTAATGGCCAGCCTGCTTGCGCCGATCCAGTTATAAGTAGTACCGTAACTATAACTGGCCCTTATCCAATCTGTAAGCGGGAACTTATTGAAAGGCAGTGTATAAGTAAGCGTTGCTCTTTGTGAATAAAGTGTATTACGTCCGCCTTTAAAGAAATTCTCGCGCACTGTATCCTTTTTCGTTTTTGTGTCGATGCGTCCAAATGGTTCATCAATCCGCGCATTATTCAGAGCGGTAAAATCAAGATTCAGCGAATGTGTAAGATCCCAACGCATTCCATAGTATCTATCGAACGTAAAATATTTATCGTATGTGGTATCTACTCTGTCTACTTTACTATCTATCGTATTTACAATACGTGGTATGAATTCGCCGAACTGCCTGTTGATATCGGCCCTGAAACTCAGGAAAGATGGTTTGAGACTAAAATTAAAATCCCTGATCCATGCAAGCCATGGCGTTTGCGATTTGATGAGGCCCTTGAATGGTTCAATATAACTACTCTGCCCAACATAGTTATAACCCACAGCACCTCTTTGTCTGGTAACAGTATTCTGCAGGATCACAGGGCTTGTTTGCGTGATCTCCGAAAATGCATAACTAAAATCGAAATTACTGATGCTGAGTAATCCCGGCCGGTTCGTACCCGGCATAAATCTTACATTGGTAAAATTGAGCGTTTTGATAGTGGTCTGGTCAAGCGCTGCATTTTTGATGGAGTCCTGTTTATTTTTTGGTGCCAGGTTCAGTTTCTCTTTGTATTTCACATCAAGATCATACGGATCAAATTGCGGTGTGTAGATCGTGCGGTTAATGCCTGCATACACCGGTACAGAAAGTCTTGCCTGTTTAGGGATCAGTTTACCGGCATCAATATTTACTGCCGCATCAAACTGTACCAGGTTTTCTTTTGCACGCTCATTTACTCTTTGTTCAATGTTTCCAAATCCCTGTGTGTGTGTGTTACCTGAAACGGTAATGTTACCAAGATCGGCCAGTGTAACATCCACTCTTCCCAATGCGGCCCATCCTCCATTCTCATCCAGTTGCGAGAGACGAAGTTCATTCACCCATACCTCTGTACTGACTGTCTGTCCATCAAGTTTTACCGGGTTTTCGATCGCTATCATGATGCCTCTTACTTCTCCAAGATTGGGATTACCGAGAATAGAGATCGTTTTATTATCGAGTAACTGCCGATAGATTTTGGTAAACGATGCGCCTGAATTGTTTCGCTTCAGTTTCAGATCTATTAATGAACGCAAAGCAAAATCAAGGTTATTCTCAACCGGCCATACTTTTTCTTCCTGTCCCCGTGCATAGGTTCCCGGTGGTGTGATCTTTAACGGAATTTTGATCTCATAATAGTTATTCAGAAAATCCTGGCCTATGCGAACGATCGCGTTCAATTCATTATCCTTCAGCGGCCGCTGGCCCGTTATTGATTCGGCATGTATGTACATGGACAATTTCCCATACTGTCTTACATCATAATTCAATGTTTGAAATACACCACGCGCATCGCCGGTAACCAGGTTGCTAACTTTTAAACTCATGGCCTGTTCATTCTGTTGCAGGTTAACGCCATTGTTACTTAATAACTGAACACGCTCAACGCCCGGCGGCATTAAATAATTTACCGGTTGACGGCTGCTGTTCTCTTCGAGGTTTACAGCCAGTGTGTTTAATACTGTTCCTGCCGAATTGTTTACAGGTGTGTATGATCCGGTTGTATCAATATTGAAAGTAAACTGGCGCCATACATTTCTTACCAGGTCGAGCCTTGCCAAACGCAATACAACTGAATCTTCAAAATCTGAAAGGTATAAACGTGCAAAGCGAATGGATCTAAAATCAGGTATGTTTCCTATTTTCCGCGCATAACCTTTTACAGGTATGCGGAACAAAAACCAATCTTCTGATTTTCTTGTACCATCCGCAGCATTTACGGTTACGGTTCTTTTATCTGTGATGAAAGGTGTAATGCCCACACCCATTCCCGGTTTAAGATCAATATCGTATTCGTAATATGATTCTGTTTCATTTAAAGTATTGTCGCGGTTCAGGTCCTCGTTATCCGGGTACAGCGTTGCTGCAGAAGTAAACTGGCTGCTGGCTGTTGCCAAAGGAGAATTGCCCTGCGGGTTGTTAAAGTTCTTATACCTCCCCAATATACCTGTACCCAATGGATCGAAACCTGGATCACGGTACCATTTGTAATTATCATTGGATGGATCGAGTAATGCTTTACGATATGCACTGGATGATGTTCCGAAATTATTGGCGAGTTTTTGCAAAACATAAGCCTTCTTTCTTCTTTCTCCGTCATCGTCCATTCCATCAAAACCTACGTCCTGGTAGGGCCTGTCATCCGGATCATTACTAAATGCCTGCGTGATCTGTATCGGGTTCACAGGCGTTTTTCCCCATGTACTGCTACTGTCTACCGCCGCAGGAATTTTCGGCGTGTTTACTCCGTTCTCATAATAACGTTTGCCGTCTTTTAAAATATCCTCACTCACATTACCGAGGTTGAGATGCAGTTTTCCGCCAGTGCTTGCCCGGTTTAAAATAAATGGATCCTGCATCCACACATCCACGAATTCAACATTGCCTGTTTCAAAATCTGACTGATCGATAGCGCGCATTAATCCACCCCATTTTTCTGCGGGTCTTAAAAATTTTCCTGCTGTATCTATTTGTGATGGGCTTGATTCAAAATTATACGGCCCTTTTTCTCTTGGGTAATAGGCAATGTCAAAGGTGGATGTTTGCACATCTGTAATATTGGTTGTTCTCTGCGGAAACAGTTCATTGGTAAATACCTGTCTTACACGCGGATCGCTTAACTCGGCAAGATCCCTGCGTAGTGGATTGGTGGTACTGTTCCTGTCCTGGAGGTTGGGTTCAATATTATACCATGCGAGTTTGGCGCGATTGAAATTATAATCGATAGAATCGGTTAAAGTTGCTTCCGGAAATCTTGGATTTCCCTGTGGTGTTGATGCAAGTGTCCATGCCACTAAAGGAAAACGAAGATCAATGCTGGTGCGGGTACCTTCAAACTCATCAATAAAGACCAGGCCTTCATCACCACTTCCTATCTGCGATGGATGGCCGGGTTTTAATACCGCTGCCTCACCATAAGCAGTGATGGATGATCTTGCTTTGGTTGAATAGAAAGGCAGTTTGTCAAGGAACCTCGTAAGTCCTGGTAATTCTGAGTTATAACTCACATCCAATCCATACATGGTATTCCTGATCGGATCTTCTCCATACCTCATCTTGGTAAAGAAGGGCCGTTCGGCCAGGCGCATGAATGAAGCGCCCAGTGTTAATTTTTTATTCGCGAGATAATCCATTCGCAATCCTGTAAAATTTCTTTGCTGCACACCAAAAGTTGCATTGTTCTCAAAAGAAACGTTTACAGGAACATTGGAACTGAGGATAGCCGCATTCAATATCTTAATAGAACCCAGGTTATAATCGATGGTGTAATCAAGCCCTTCTTTTAATATCTGTCCACCCGCTGTTACTGTAACAGAGCCCGGGGGAATATTATATGCGTTCAGGTTGATATCTGAACCTCCCCCGCTTCCTTTTACCTGTCCCTGCATAACAAAACGATTCAGGTTGGCATAGGTTTCAGCGATCGCCTTAATGGAATCATACAGTTGGTAATAGACATATTTTCGTTTCATCGCCGTAGATTGCCCGGCAAAAGCAAGTGTATCAAGATCGCGGCCAAAAGGTTCCAGTACTGGAAAAATAACACGGCCCATGGATGGTAAAATGGTAAAACCCTCAAGGTAATCAAACACGCCATCGGGTTGCGGATCGTTGCGGCTGTTTAAACGATCAAGATTTAAAATACGTAACAGCGGTTTCCCATCAACCGCAGGTGAACTCTCAGGCAGGTATCTTTTTAAACCACCACTGGGTTCTTCATACAAAACGTTTAGTTTAAAATCTGCTTTCTGTATACTGCCAAACACGTCGAGCGAGTATACGTTTTTCATCATCCATCCCCAGGTTGGTAAAGAAGTTCGTTGAGAGGTGGCTTTTAATAATTTCAGGAACAATACTTTTTGCACACCACGTGTAGAATCGAGTGCCACATCCTGTGAGAATTCACCTACCGAATAGACTCTTCCATTATAAGAGAACTGGTAAGCAATGGCCAACACTTCATCTGATTGTAATGGAGTATTCAAAGAGAGAAATCCTATCTGCGGATTAAAATAATATTCAGTCGTATCCAGTTTGCGTGCAAATGTTTTTTCAAAATCATCCACGGGCTGCAATCCTTTTGATCTTAGTAAAGAATTGATCACTGCTGGGTTTCGTGCCGATTGGTTAGCTACCAAAGAAGCAAACAGGTCATTGGCTCCATTTGCCGGTAAAGGATTCGTGGTTAATGAATGTACATTCGGATTAAAAGGCTGAGATTCTCCCAGGTCCATCAAACCCACAATATCACGTGCATTGGTAGTGGCACCGGTTCGGTTGGTTACCCATACTTCCATTTTCCTGATCTGTACCTGCGAATTCACTACCGGCAGGTTAGCCATGGCCTTATTATAGTTATTACGGAAATACTGCCCCATCAAAAAGTGGCGGTTCTCTTCGTAATCATTTAATTTTTTCTGAAAATTCTGCGTAGCGGTTCCACCGGATAAACCCACAGATTGCCTGGTAGATTTTTGACTGGCGATTGCTGCTGTAACATATACTTTACCAAACTGCAGCTGCGTTTTTATACCAAACAAATTCTGCGCACTTGGCATCAATGAGCTTCGCGATTGAAAAGAGATATTACCCGCTTCGAGACTTTTAATGATCTCATCATCCATGCCTTTGTAATCCAGTTTCAACTGATTGTCAAAACCAAAACTTGAAACTGTGCTGTAGTTGATAGGGAACTTAAGCTTTTCGCCAATACTGGCATTTACATTCAGCTTGGCATTCATATCAAAATCAAACCCGCCGTTTCTCCTGGCTCTTTCGGGTAGAGTGGGGTTTTCAATATTCTGTCCCTGGTAGCCTGCCATGATGTTTACTTCACCGGTAGGGTTAATGGCTACTTTTAAACCATTAGGCGAGATCCCGAAAATGCGGTCGAATAGTTTATCATATACGCGAACTTTTGGCCTGGTTGTCCGCAGGTTTAATTTTGTTAAAGCACTGGCTCTTTTTTTAAAATAATCCGCTTCATCTCTTTGCGATTGCAAACGCATGAATTCATCGAAAGTTAAAACCGTTGGCACACGGTAAAATTTACTGCCTACTTTTTCAATAATATAATATTGCCTGGTTACAGGATCATACTTGATTTCGCGTTTGATCAGGGATGTATCACGAAGGTCAAAAGGATTTTTGCTTGGATTGGAATATGGATCGCCTCTTCTGTCACTAATAGGATAATGGGCAGAGTCTTTCTGCTGCGCATGGGCACATAAAGCCGGCAGAAGCAAAATGAATATACTTGCAAAATGACGAATAGCCTTCTTCAAACAGTTACTCCTGGTTAAAACAGATAAATACAATGGTTACAGACAAACTGGTTAAGTAGAAATGGAGGCGATAGGTTATAAGTTTTTGAGTGCTTGTTTAATGATGTCTTCCAATGATGTTTTTTCAGTTACGGTTGCCATGGTCTTTTTGATGGCCTGTTCCGCCATTGCCCGCCCGATACCTAAGGCTATCAATGCGTTTACCGCATCTGAATCCACCGTTTGAAATCCTGCTACTGCAACGGCTGAATCGAGAGGGTGTTTGCCCAGTTTATCCCTTAATTCAACGATCAGTCTTTCGGCAGACTTCTTCCCTATCCCTTTGATCCCTTCCAGTTGCTTTGTGTTGCCTTGCACGATGGCCCGGGCTATCTCATCCGGTCTCATACCTGACAACATCATCCGTGCGGTTGCTGCACCCACGCCTGAAACACTGATCAGGTGCAGGAACATTTCCTTTTCGACCAGTTCTGCAAACCCAAAAAGCGTTTGGGCATTCTCGGTAATATGCAGGTAAGTAAAGAGTTGTCCGCTGTCTTTATTGCTGATGGCTGCATAGGTATTCAGGCTTACCTGTAACTCATACCCTACACCATTTACATCCACCACTATACGTGCGGGTGTTTTAACAGCAAAATGTCCTCTAACAAAAGCGATCATACCTATTTCAAAAATATGTGAAAAAGGCTTCTAAAGGGTAATTTATTGACCGAAAACGGAATTATTAAGCCTCTTTAAAGTTCATTTCAGAAAAAGATGGGGAAAGCCGGTCGAAAAACCGGTTTCCGGAAGAAAATCAACAGCTGCTCCTCCCCAATTTGGGGAACTGTAAAATGATGGTCTTGAATTATGTAAGCAAATCTTATGGATATTTGCGCGAATCTTAGAAAACCAATATGAGTAAAATAACCGCAGCTATTACGGCAGTTGGAGGATATGTTCCCGAAACCAAACTCACTAATTTCGACCTGGAGAAGATGGTCGATACCAATGATGAATGGATCCGCACCCGTACCGGCATTGAAGAAAGAAGAATTTTAAAAGAACCCGGCAAAGGCAGCAGCGATATGGCCGTACCCGCCGTACAGGAGCTACTCGCTAAAAAAGGACTTGACCCAAAAGATATTGATTGCCTGATCTGTGCCACCGTAACACCCGATATGGTATTTCCGGCAACAGCTAATATTATCTGTGATAAACTGGGTGCCACCAATGCCTGGGGATATGATATGAGCGCCGCATGCAGCGGGTTTTTATTTGCACTTACTACCGGTGCCATGTATATTGAAAGCGGCCGCTACAAAAAAGTAGTAGTGGTGGGCGTTGATAAAATGAGCGCCATCGTTGATTATACTGACCGCGCTACCTGTATCATTTTTGGTGATGGCGCAGGTGCTGTTCTCTTAGAACCCGCTACCGACGGAACAGGCATCCTGGATAGTATCCTTAGAAGCGATGGAAGCGGCCGCCAGTATTTACACATGAAAGCCGGCGGATCGGTAAAACCTGCTACTGTTGAAACCGTTTTGGCCAAAGAACATTTTGCATATCAGGAAGGACAACCCGTTTTCAAATTTGCCGTAAAAGGTATGGCTGATGTAAGTGCCGAATTGCTTGAACGCAATAACATGACAGGCGATGATGTTGCCTGGCTCGTGCCGCACCAGGCAAACCTGCGCATTATTGATGCAACAGCCAACCGGATGGGATTGTCAAAAGAAAAAGTGATGATCAATATTCAGAAATATGGCAACACAACCGCTGCAACGATTCCTTTGTGTTTGTGGGATTGGGAGAGCCAGTTGAAGAAAGGGGATAATATTGTTTTAGCTGCCTTTGGTGGTGGATTTACCTGGGGAGCTACCTGGGTGAAGTGGGCCTATTGATTTCTCAAAATCATTTTTATATGAGGCTGTCTTAAAAAAGACGGCCTCTTTTATTTTTGGACACCCAGAATGGCACGCGGATGACCTCGCTGCGCTGAAGCTTCGCGAAGGCGAGCGCGGAAAAACGGATTGGTACCGATTTGTTTTTGTTTTATCCGTGATGATCCGTTTTTTCCGCGTCATCCGCGTGCCATTACGAATCAACACGTTCAGCGGTCTAGCTCCTGGAGTAAAGAATATAATCCGTCTGCGGAATCTTTTCCACTCCCAACTGCCGCAACATCGTTACCAATTGCCCGCGATGATACGTGCCATGGTTATTGATATGTAGCATGATCTCTTTTACCTCCTGTTCAAACGCCTCACCTTTCATGTTCTTGTAAGGCAATACATAAGCAAGATCCTCATCACTTGCTGAACGGATCCATTCGATCCATTGTGTATTTTGCTGCAGCAGGCCATTCTCGATCTCGTTCATAGTAGGATGAAAACTCAGGCTGGGTACCACGATCTCTTCTACTTTGTGTACGCGCTGCCACCATATGCTGGTAGCATCCCATATATGCAAACAGGTTTTATGAACAGAAGAAAAACTGCTTACGATCTCCTGTTGCTGCTGCTCTTCCGTTAATGTCCCGATCACCTGGAGTAATCTTTCGTTTGCCCAATATTCATAATGGGTAAAAGAGGCTAATAATTGCTTCATGTTTAGTTATACTTTTGGAGTAGGCGTATAATCGTTTTCAATCCAAAAATAATGAATAAAAAATTCCCTTTCAGCGGTATCAGTTCAGTGGCCATACATGCAGCCGGTCACGAGAATGCGGATTACGCACACCTGACCCCAATATATGCGAGCTCTACTTTTACATTTGATTCCGCACAACAGGGCAGTGATCGTTTTGCCGGTACCGATAAAACAAGGATCTATAGCCGCTGGGGCAATCCCACGTTTACTACTGCGGAAGAAACGATCGCCGCATTGGAAACATTTGGTGTTAACGATGCGAATGGAAATCCGCTTGAAGTAAAAGCCTTGTTACATGCCAGCGGGCAGGCAGCTATGACCACGCTTTTCCTCAGCACTTTAAAGAGCGGCGACACAGTTCTTTCTCATTTCTCTTTATACGGTGGCACACACGAATTGTTTTTAAAAGTATTGGCAGACACCGGTGTAAAAACAACGATCATCGATATGCGCGACCTGAATCTTGTGGAAGATGCGCTTAAGAAAGACCCTTCCATCAAAATGGTGCATATTGAAACACCCGCCAATCCTACGATACAATGCGTGGATATTGAAGAAGTAACCCTGTTAGCCAAACAAAGAGATATTTTGGTATCGGTTGACAATACTTTTGCCACACCCTATTTACAACAGCCATTCCGTTATGGCGTTGATTTTGTTTTTCATTCTACAACAAAATTTCTGAATGGTCACGGAACATCTATTGGTGGTGTATTGCTTGGGAAGGACCTTGCGTTCATGCGCACCAAAGTATGGAAATGGCACGCACTGCTTGGTGGAAACAGCAATCCCTTTGATGCGTTTTTATTAACACAGGGAATGAAAACACTTGAACTCCGCATGGATCGCCATTGTCATAATGCGATGGAAGTAGCAGAATATCTTTCGCAACATCCCGCCATCGGTCATGTAAATTATAATGGACTGATGTCGCACCCCGATCATCTTGTTACAACAAAACAAATGCGTCACCCCGGTGCATTGATGAGTTATGAATTGAAAGGAGGATTGGATGCCGGCCGCCGGTTTATTGATGCCTTACAAATGTGCGTTCGCGCTGTTTCATTGGGAACTGTTGATACATTAGTATCACATCCTGCAAGTATGAGTCATTTTGGATTGAAGCAGGAAGAGCGCATTCAATTCGGCATCACCGATGGTTTGATCAGGATGAGTGTGGGGATTGAGAATGTTGCGGATATTTTAAATGATTTAGAACAAGCATTAGAAAAAGCATAGTCTGGAGTCTGGAGTTGAGGGGCCCATACTCCAAACTTCTAACTCCAGACTTAAAAATACAAAAAACGATTGCCATGCGTATACTGCTTTGCCTGCTCCTGACAAGTTGCCTGCTCGTTTCGTGCAGCCGCAAAAAATACGACACCATCATCCGCAACGGAATGATCTACGATGGAAATGGCGGTGCTCCTTTCACAGCTGATGTGGCTATCAAGAATGATACGATCGCATTTATCGGTGATCTCTCAAAAGAATCGGCAAAGAACGAGGTGGATGCAAAAGGAATGGCAGTTACACCAGGTTTTATCAATATGCTGAGTTGGTCGCCTGTAACATTAATTGAAGATGGAAAATCGCAGGGGGAGATCCGCGAAGGCGTTACATTGGAAGTATTTGGTGAAGGAGAAAGTATGGGGCCACTCAATGCCAAAATGAAAAAAGAAATGCAGGATGACCAGCCCGTTTATAAATTCAAAGTAGACTGGAACACATTGGGTGAATATATGCGCGCCATGGAAAAAAAGGGCATCAGTTGTAACATAGCTTCTTTTGTTGGCGCAACAACCATTCGCACCAATGTGATCGGCGAAGACAACCGTGATCCGACTCCTGCAGAATTAGAGAAAATGAAAGCGCTTGTAAAACAGGCAATGGAAGAAGGTGCATTGGGTGTTGGTTCTTCATTGATCTATCCACCGGCTTTCTTTGCCAAAACAAATGAACTGATCGAATTATGCAAAGCGGCGGCACCTTATGGCGGTGGTTATATTTCACATATGCGCAGTGAAGGAAATAAATTAAATGAGGCAGTAGAGGAGCTCATCACGATTGCCAAAGAAGCGGGTGTGCATGGCGAGATCTATCACCTGAAAGCGGCTGGTATCGGTAACTGGAGTAAAATGGATAGTGTGATCAAAAGAATAGAAAGAGCAAGAAAAGAGGGGATCGATATTGCAGCGAATATGTACACCTATACTGCAGGCGCTACCGGCATGACAGCTGCTATGCCTCCTTCTTTACAAGATGGCGGTTTTGGAAAATTATGGAAACGCTTACAGGATCCGGCTATCCGCGCTGAAATAAAAAAGGCAATGAAGACGAATGCCACTGACTGGGAAAATTTATACTATGGCGCTGGCTCACCGGAAAAAGTTTTGCTATTGGGATTCAGAAGAGATTCGCTTGCTAAATATGCGGGCATGTCGCTGGCAGAAATTGCAAAGAAAAGAAATACAACACCTGAAGATGCAGCTATCGACCTGATCATCCAGGACAGCAGCCGCGTGGAAGTTGCCTATTTTATGATGAGTGAGGAAAATGTAAAAAAACAACTCGTACTTCCCTGGGTAAGTTTTTGTTCAGATGCGGGATCCATGGCACCTGAAGGAAATTTTATCAAACAAAGTGCGCATCCCCGCGCCTATGGAAATTTTACAAGAGTGATTGGTCGTTACAGTAGGGATGAGAAAGTGATCCCGCTTGAAAAAGCGATTCAGAAACTGTCGAAAGTAGCTGCCACTAATTTACATATTCAAAAACGCGGAGAATTGAAAGTGGGTAATTATGCAGACGTACTACTCTTTGATCCTGCGAAAGTACAGGACCATGCCAGTTATGAAAAACCACACCAGTATTCAACAGGCATGATTGATATTTGGGTGAATGGCGAGCAGGTATTGAAAGATGGGGAACATACAGGAGCAAAACCGGGGAGATTTGTGAAGAGAGGAGCATTAATTAGTAATTAGTAGTTAATAATTAGTAATTGGATACTGCTAATTGATAAGTAAACAGAAACAAGAATGACATTTTTATGGAAACACTAATTAGAAGAGCAGAAAAAAAAGATTGTGTTCGTTTATTGGAATTGATACAGGAACTCGCGGATTATGAAAAAGCGCCGCAGGAAGTAACGGTATCATTGGAACATTTTGAAGAAAGCGGATTTGGTGAAAAGCCTGTGTGGTGGGCATTTGTAGCAGAGATCAATGGAAAAGTGGAAGGATTTGCTTTATACTATATCCGATACAGCACATGGAAAGGCCAATGTTTGTATCTCGAAGATTTTTTAGTGACTGAAAAGCTGAGAGGCCTGGGTGCAGGTAAATTATTATTCGACCGCGTGATTGAAGAAGCGAAAGAAAGAGGATACAACCGAATGGTATGGCAGGTACTTGACTGGAATGAACCGGCAATCAATTTCTATAAAAAATACAATGCAACACTTGATCCGGAATGGGTGAACGGGACTTTATATTTTTGATTTGTGAATTAGCGGATTACGGATTAATGAATTCGCCAATCCGTAATCCTCTAATCCGTTAATTTAATTTATTCCGTCAACAACTGCTTCCTTAAATACTTTCTGCACCAAACCCTGCAACACTTTTCCTGGTCCGCATTCTGTAAAGTTTGTTGCACCATCAGCAACCATTGCCTGTACACTTTGTGTCCATCTTACAGCGCCGGTTAACTGGTCTATGAGGTTTGCTTTTATTTCTCTGGGATCTGTTATGGCTTTGGCAACTACATTTTGGTAAACGGGGCAACTGGCTGTATTGAAAATCGTTGCCTCAATAGCAGCAGCCAGTTCTTCTTTTGCAGGCGCCATCAATGGCGAATGAAATGCGCCACCGACGGGAAGTACCAATGCGCGTTTTGCGCCTGCGGCTTTCATTCGTTCACAGGCGATTTCAATTCCTTTGATAGAACCACTGATCACCAATTGGCCGGGGCAATTATAATTTGCGGCTACCACCACTTCCCCGGTTTCTGCCGAAACTGCGGCGCAGATCTCTTCTACTTTTTCATCAGCCAAAGCCAATACTGCAGCCATGGTGGATGGATTTAATTCGCAGGCTTTCTGCATAGCTTTTGCACGGATACTAACAAGTTTAAGTGCATCTTCAAATTGTAAAACACCATTGGCGACCAATGCAGAAAATTCACCTAGTGAATGCCCAGCAACCATATCGGGTTGTACATTATCCAATGTTTTGAAGGCAATTACTGAGTGCAGGAAAACAGCGGGTTGTGTGATGTTGGTTTGTTTCAATTCTTCGTCAGTTCCATTAAACATGGTATCGCTGATACGGAAACCGAGGATATCATTTGCTTTTTCAAAAAGGTCTTTGGCTAATGGGTTACTCTCGTATAAATTCTTTCCCATTCCACTGAATTGGGAACCCTGACCTGGAAATACGTAGGCATGTTTCATAATAGCAAGCTTTGCGACAAAAATAATGAAATAAAATCGCCACAGGTTCACAGATTATCACAGAAAGTTCTGTGCAAATCTGTGAATCTGTGGCGAAAAAATCTAAGCTAAATTCTTTTGTATCAATTTCAGGAACTCGTTCCTGGTTGTATTCTTCATAAATTCTCCATCAAAAGCTGATGTGGTTGTTATAGAATTCTGTTTGCCAACACCACGCATCATCATACATAAATGTTTCGCCTCAATTACCACCGCAACACCAACAGGATTTAATGATTCTTTGATCGCTTCAAGAATCTGCGTTGTTAATCTTTCCTGCACCTGTAATCTTCTTGAATAAACATCCACTACCCTCGCAAGTTTACTCAATCCTGTAATATAACCGTTGGGTATATAAGCAATATGAGCCTTCCCAAAAAAAGGCAACATATGATGTTCGCACATGGAATACAGTTCAATATCTTTTACGATGATCATCTCGCTTACATCTTCTTTGAATCTTGCAGATTCAATGATCGCTTTTGCATCCTGCGAATAACCTTGTGTAAGGTATTGCATCGCTTTCGCCATGCGCTCCGGTGTTTTTTCCAAACCTTCCCGTGTTGGATCTTCACCCAATAATTTTATAGCATGATGATAATCTTTCATCAACCCTTCCGTAACATCGTCATCATATTTTTCGATCTTCTTATATGCCATGTCTTATGATTTGTATTATCAATTTACAGGATACTCAACAAAATTTCTTTCTGTTTCATACAAACGGATCTGTAGTTCCAGCTTTGCATCTAGTTTTGGCCTGAGCAGGTTGTAGATCACAATGGCAATGTTCTCTGCAGTAGGGTTCAGTTCTGCAAACTCAACCGTATCAAGATTCAGGTTCTTGTGATCAAAGCGATCCATCACTTCTTCTTTCACCAGATCACTCAGAATTTTAAGATCGATTACATAACCCGTGGCAGGATCAGGCTCACCCACCACTTTCACCACCAGGTCGTAATTATGCCCATGATAGTTCGGATTGTTGCACAAACCAAATACTGCATCATTACGCTCTTCACTCCACGCAGGATTATGCAGACGATGCGCCGCATTAAAATGTTCTTTCCTGAAAACAGCGACTTTGTTCATTGGGCGAATGATAGGTTTTTTATAACGCGTATTATCTTCTTTTGTTTAAAGATGATAGTTGTTAGTTGTCGGATGACAGGGTCTCCGGATTCCAGGCTGTCAACTGCCATCTGTCAACTAACACCTGCACTTAATCCCCGAAATACTCAACATATATCCTCGAAGTCTCATACAATTTAATACAATGTAATTGTACATCAGCCGGTAAATGCGGGGCCAGTTGTTGCCAAATGGCGATGGCGAGATTCTCGGTACTGCACATTTTATCTTTCATAAAGTCCACATCCATGTTCAGGTTCTTATGATCCAGCTTGTCTATTACATATTGCTTGATCAAAAGGCTCAGCTTCTTTACATCAAACAAAAAACCTGTATCAGGATTCGGCCTCCCCTTTATTGTCACATATAGGTCATAATTATGACCATGCCAGTTCTCGTTGGCACAAACACCGAAAACCGCCTCATTCTGTTCCTTGCTCCATTTGGGATTGAACAGTTTATGAGCCGCATTAAAATGTTCCTGTCTTGTTAAATACACCATTCTCCGCAGAAATTTCCGCAAAGGTAAGAATTGCAGTCGGAAATGAAGTCCGAAAGACCGGAAGTCGGAAAGACCGGAAGAAAGAATCGGGATTTACTTCCGGTCTTTCCGACTTACCGACTTTCGGACTTTTTACACACCTTTGCTTCATGCGAGTGATCATTACAGCCGCCACGGTAGCCGAATGGATGCCTTCCTTCCTGGAAATGGATAAACTATATACCGGTGAGAGCCAACGGCTAAAAGTTCAGTTCCATCAAAGCGGTGTGGGTATGCTGGCCAGCGCAGTTGCACTCACAAGAATGATCCTGGAGGATAAGCCCGACCTGGTAATACAGGCTGGTATTGCCGGTTGTTTTGATATGTCTGCGACTTTGGGAAAAGTAATAACCGTAAGCGAAGAAGCATTGGCAGATATGGGCGTGGAAGAAGATGGTAAATGGAAAGATATCTTCGATCTGAAACTTGAAAAAAGCAGTTATCATCCGTTTGAAAGAAGAAAACTACCCAATCCATGGCTCGGTAAATATAATCTCCTGAAATTGCCGGAAGTGAGTGGTATCACTATTAATGAAATATCTACCAACAAAGAAAGGATCAGTCAACTTATAAAAAAATACAACCCATTTATCGAAAGTATGGAAGGCGCAGCGCTACATTATGTGTGCCGGGAAGCAAATATTCCTTTTATCCAGATCCGCGCTTTATCAAACTATATTGGTGAACGAAATAAGGCCAGCTGGAAAATAAAAGAAGCAATCGATAATTTGAACCAGTCTCTTATCAAATATGTTGAGAAACTCTATAAGATCGCGTAACTACTGGCTATGAAACTTACTCTCGGTTTTTCTCCCTGTCCCAATGATACTTTCATCTTCGATGCACTGGTAAATCATAAAATTGATACCGAAGGTTTTGAATTTGATGTACAATTAGAAGATGTACAAACCCTGAATGAATGGGCAAGAGCAGGTAAACTCGATATTTCAAAAATCAGCTACGGTGTATTATCACTTGTATTGAATGAATATATAGTATTGAACAGCGGTGGTGCTTTAGGAAAAGGTGTTGGTCCCTTATTAATAACCAATTCATCAAATTCACACAAACTACAAACCACAGACCACAAACTACAAACTGCTTCCATAGCTATTCCCGGGATTAATACAACCGCGCACATGCTTTTTTCCCTTGCTTACCCCGAATCAAAGAATAAAAAATTCATGGTATTTCATGAGATCGAAGAAGCAGTATTAACCGGCAAGGTTGATGCCGGTGTGATCATTCATGAAAACCGTTTTACTTACCAGGACAAGGGTCTGCAAAAGATCATGGACCTTGGTGCGTATTGGGAGGAAACCATCAAAGTTCCTATACCGCTTGGTGGGATTGTAATGAAAAGATCTTTTGATGTGATTGTTCAACAAAAGGTTGACAAGCTTATCAGGAAAAGTTTGGAATACGCTTTTGAGCACTACCCACAGTTGGCAAATTATGTTCGTGAACATTCGCAGGAAATGAATGAAGCTGTAATGAGGCAACACATTGATCTGTATGTAAATAATTACTCTCTTGGGTTAGGAGAGCAAGGCAGAAAAGCTGTTCTGAAGTTATTGGATGTATACAATCATTTGAATCCTTCCGCAACAATATCTCCTCAAAACATTTTTATATTTTAGAACCTCTGCGAATCAGCTCATTTCAATAAAAGAAAAACAAAGAGAAGAAGACATCATAAATTCCGAAGACTCTTTTTTTCTTCGTTTTTCTTCTATTGAAACATTCGTCTTTTCACCACTACTTATCCTTTAATGCTTTTGCATAAACTTCTAATACCCGTTTTCTCGCTTCTTCATGTACCACTATTGGTTCAGGATAACTGAACTCCTGGAATTCAGGCACCCATTTTTTTATATACTTCAGATCCTTATCAAATTTCTCTGTCTGTAATGTTGGGTTGAACACCCGGAAATAAGGTGCAGCATCGCAACCGCTGCTGCTGGCCCATTGCCAGCCACCGTTGTTCGAGGCAAAATCATAGTCCAATAACCTTTCAGCGAAATAAGCTTCTCCCCAACGCCAATCGATGAGTAAATGTTTAACTAAAAACGATGCAGTAATCATACGTACACGGTTGTGCATATAACCTGTTGCATTCAGTTCACGCATGCCGGCATCAACGATGGGGTAACCGGTCATGCCATCGCACCATTTCTGAAATTCTTCTTCATTGTTGCGCCATTCGATCATTTCATAAGCAGTTTTAAAAGCCATACCCTTGCCCACTTTTGGAAAATGCCAGAGGATCATATGATAAAAGTCGCGCCAGATCAATTCATTCAGATACATATCATTTAGTTTGATGGCGCGCTGTGCGAGTTCACGAATACTTACCGTTCCAAAACGAAGATGAATGCCCATTTTTGAAGTGCCATTTTCCAGGGCAGGAAAATCCCTTCGCTCCTTATAACACTTAATGATCGTATCGGGCAATTCTTTTGAGGGAAAAGGTCGACCTGTTTTTTGAAAACCGATATTTTCCAATGAAGGAATAGCTGCCGCATCATGTTTATAAAATTTAGAGAAATATTTTTCTGTTGGATAAGGATACAGGTAAAATGTTTTCAGCTTTGCTTTCCATTTATTGGCATAAGGAGTAAACACTGTATACGGTGTTCTATCATCTTTTATTACTTCATTTTTTTCAAAGATCACATGATCCTTGAAAGTATGGAATGATGCATCGTTGAATTGCAACAGTTTTTCAATAGCCGCATCTCTTTCTAACGCATAAGGTTCAAAATCGTGATTGGCATATATTTTTTCTATCTCAAATTTCTCGGAAAGTTGTTTGAAAACCTGTTCAGGAAAACCATCATATACCAGCAGGCCGGTTCCGATTTCTTTTAACTGTCCTTGTATCTCTTCCAGGGCTACGTGAATAAATTCAACGCGCCGGTCTGATTTGTTTTCCAGTTTGTCAAGAATATTTCTGTCGAAGATAAAAATGGGCAGGACAGGGTTGGAATCTTTCAGTGCATAATACAAAGCGGCGTTATCTGTCAATCGCAGATCCCTTCTAAACCACATGATATTTATCCTAGGACGCATAAAAGGGTAAAACACGAATTAGCGGAAAAGGTTTATTTATTGCCACAGAATAAAACAGTGTTAATCTGTGTATTCTGTGGCAATCTTTTTTTTACAACAAAGGCAGTATCATTTTTTTATGCAGCAAAGAAGACAACTGGTTAGTATACCCATTATTGTCCAGCTGCTTAACCCATTTAATTCCGTAGATAGCATTGGTAAGAAATATTTCTGAGGCCTGTAACACATCTTCCATCTGCAATTGTGTTTCTTCAACTGGTATATTTTCTTTGCGCAAAGACTGCAGGAGATGCCTTCGCATCACACCACTTACACAACCTTCACTGATTGCGGGTGTTTTGATCATGCCGTCTTTCACAACAAACACATTGGCGATGGTTGCATCTGCAATACGGTCATAGGAATTCAATAACAACGCATCATTCAGTTTTTGTTCTTTGGCCCATAGTGCCGCCATGGTGTAAGCGAGGTAATTATTGCTTTTTATGTGTGAGAAATGATCACACACTTTTCTTGCCTCTTTAAAAATGCCAAGTATCAATCCATTTTCATTCAGGGTATTGGTTGCGGAGTTCAGCGCCCATGTTTGTATCAAATGATGGGGAAAATGATCTGTTACATCATACAACCCGCCTTCTCCCCTGAAAATTGTTAACCGGATCCTTGCCAGTTTCTGATGATTGTTTTTTTGTGCAAGCTCAGTTACCTGCTCCCGTAAATAGCCTGGTGTGAAATAAGCAGGCTTTTGAAATTTCATTAACTCCAGTGAAATAAGCAGGCGCTCAAAATGATAGTCCTCTAAAATGATCTTTCCATTTACCATTTTCATGGTCTCAAAAAAACCATCCCCATACCGGAAAGAACGGTTATCGGGTGAGATCAATGGCTTACCCGTTTTGCTGAACTTACCATCATGAAAAAGAAAATCGGCTTCCTGCATAAAACAAATATAAACTGAGTTTTTAGGTTATAAGTGATAAGTAGTAAGTGATAAGTTGTGTATTTTGCTGCTTCGGAGTGTTGGTTTACTTACAACTTACTACTTATCACTTACAACCTCTCACCATGCAGATCATCGATATCATCCGCGTTTTGGAAAATAAAGCCCCTTTGTCATTACAGGAAAGTTATGATAATGCGGGCTTACTCACAGGCAGCCCGGCTTGGGAATGCAAGGGCGTTTTATGCACGCTTGATGCCACTGAAGCCGTGATATTGGAAGCTAAGAGTCGTGGCTGCAATCTCGTAGTCGCCCATCATCCCATTATTTTCGGAGGATTGAAAAAGATTAATGGGAAGAACCATGTAGAAAAAACCGTGATCGCGGCCATTAAAAATGATATCGCTATTTATGCGATCCATACCAATCTCGACAATATGCTTGATGGCGTAAACAATCGGATTGCCGATCAACTGGGTCTGATCAACCGGCAGATCCTGGCTCCCAAAGCCGGGCAGTTGATGAAATTATACACTTTTGTCCCCCACGTCCAGGCCGGCCAGGTACGCGATGCACTTTTTGCTGCCGGCGCAGGAAATATTGGTGAATACAGTGAAGCCAGCTTTAATGCGGATGGCACGGGTACTTTTAAAGGATCGGAAAACACAAACCCTTTTGTTGGCGAACCCGGCAAGCGCCATGAAGAAAAAGAAACAAAAATCGAGGTCATTTTCCCTTCTTATTTACAATCTTCGGTGATCAAATCCTTGCTTGATTCCCACCCTTATGAGGAAGTTGCCTACGACATTATAAGCTTATCAAATGATTATCAATCTGTTGGAAGCGGTTTGCTTGGAGAATTACCCGAAGCCCTGGAGGAAACCGGCTTTCTACATATGCTAAAAACATCATTTGAGCTGTCTGTCATCCGTCATACGCCATTATTAGGTAAAAACATCCAAAAAGTAGCGGTTTGTGGCGGTTCCGGGAGCTTTTTGAGCGCAAAAGCCCTTGCAGCCGGGGCAGATGTGTATGTGACTTCAGACATCAAATACCATGAGTTTTTCGATGCCAACGACAGGATCCTGCTGGCAGATATAGGGCATTGGGAAAGCGAACAATTTACGACCGACCTTTTGATTGAGCTTTTACAGGCTAAATTCCCTACCTTTGCCGTCCTCAAATCAGGAGTAAAAACCAACCCGGTTAACTATTTCATGGGTTGAGGACACTGTTTATTGGTTTCTGGTTTACTGGTAGAAGCATTTACCAATAAACTAAAATAAACCGATAAACCAACACCTTAAACTACAAACAACAAACATTCTATGGCCGCAGTTAAAGATTTCTCTGTTGAAGAAAAACTGGTAACCCTTTTGAGGTTGCAGAAGATTGACAGCAAACTGGATGAGATCCAGATCCTGAAAGGTGAACTTCCAATGGAAGTAAGTGACCTGGAAGACGAGATACAGGGTTTAACCGCCCGTCAAACGCGTATTGAAGAAGAGATCAACGGTATCACTGAATTCATTGAAGGAAAGAAAAACGCTATCAAAGAAAGTGAAGCGCTGATCGCCAAATATGAAAAACAAAGTGAGAACGTTAAGAACAACCGTGAATTCGAAGCCATCAATAAAGAGATCGAGATGCAGCAGTTGGAAATTAAACTGGCTGAAAAACACATCCGCGATGCTAACGAAGAGTTGACTGAAAAGATCAAGAACCTGGAAGTTGCTAAAAAGCAGGTGGGTGTGAAAGAAGGTGTATTGAACCATAAAAAAGGCGAATTACAGAAGATCATTGTTGATACTGAGAAAGAAGAAACCCATTTCAACAAACAAAGCGCTGATGCACGCGGCCATATTGACGACCGTTTGCTGTATAGCTACGACCGTATCCGCAAAAGCTACCGCAATGGCCTGGCTGTTGTACCGGTAGAAAGAGATGCATGCGGTGGTTGCTTTAACTCTATTCCGCCTCAGCGCCAGAGTGAGATCCGTTTACACAAAAAGATCATCGTTTGTGAGAACTGCGGACGTATTCTTGTGGATGCCGATTTGAATGATAGTGTAGAAGCTAAATAAGATCGCGGATTGCACGGATTTTATATGATTTTGAAGAAAGGGCTACCGTTTGGTAGCCCTTTCTTATTTTAGAGCACGGATGTTTAGGATGGAATGATTATTTAGTAAAGTTTGTGCATTCTATCCTCTGTGAAACTCTGTGCTCTCTGTGTCTCTGTGGTAAAGTCTTCGCTTCGATCTTTTTTCACCACAGAGAGCACAGAGTTTACAGAGATTTTTGTAATTCAATAGATTTTATGAGACACCTGGCTGCTTTTTTCTTCATACTTTTTTTAAATACTGTTGATGCACAAAAAGTGTACGAATTCAACAGTACCTGCCAGCAAGCCTATCAGGAGATCACCAAACTAAAAATAGCGAGTGGGTTAGCTTTGGTGGAAAAAGCAAGGCAACAGAATCCTGATAATCTTATTCCGGAACTTCTGGAAAGCTACGCAGATTTTTATGTTCTTTTTTTGAACGAGGACCCGAAAGAGTACCAGGTGCGTTATCCTAAATTCTCGGAACGTATTAACCTTTTGGAAACGGGGCCCAAAAGTTCTCCTTTTTATTTATACTGTTTAAGTATGGTGCGTGTACACAAAGCCGCATCCGCCATTAAGTTTGGCAAGATGTGGGATGCGGGATGGGATTTCAGAAGGGCCTACCAACTCATTAAAGACAATAAAAAGCAGTTCCCAACTTTCAGTCCGAATGATTTGGTGTATGGCTCATTACAGGCCGTAGTAGGCACCATTCCGAAAGGATATAAATGGATAGCCAGTTTATTTGGTATGAAAGGTTCTTTAACGGAGGGTATGAAAACGGTGCGCGGTTTTATCAATAGTAACGATCCATGGGCGAAGGTATTTTTTAATGAAGCCGCCTTCATGTATCCCTACCTGATGTTCTATATTGAAAATAAAAAAGATGAAGCATTGGCTTTTGTGCAGCAGAGAAAATTAGACATCATTAATAATCACCTGCATACCTATATGGCCGCTAATCTTGGCATCAATAACAAGCAGTCGGAATATGCAAAGAATGTGATACTGAACCGCAATAGATCCGATGAATATTTGCGAACGACGGTTTGGGATTTTGAATTGGGTTTTACCAAACTGTATCATTTAGAAATAGCAGAAGCTGAGAGGTATCTCGAAAGTTTTCTGAATAATTTTAAAGGTAAATTTTATGTAAAAGACGCTTACCAGAAATTAAGCTGGTGTTATTACCTGCAAGGCAACCAGGCAAAAGCAGATGAGGCGCGAAAAAATATCCTGGCAAGAGGGTCTACTGATTCAGATGCGGATAAACAGGCTTTGAAAGATGCAAAATCTGGCAAATGGCCAAATACCTTATTACTCAAGGCAAGACTATTGAGTGATGGCGGTTACAACAGTGATGCAGCTGCTTTGCTACAAGGCAAAACGGAAGATGATTTTACAAAAGAAGAAGAAAAATTAGAATTCGCTTACCGGGTTGCCCGCATTTACGAGGATCTTGAAAGAAGCGATGACGCCATACGCAATTACCTCATCGCGATCCGTCTCGGGGAGAACCGCAAAGAATATTTTGCCGCCCGCGCCGCTTTACAGATAGGCCAGATCTATGAAAAACGCGGGCAGAAAGCATTGGCGGTTGCTTATTACCAGAAATGCATCGACATGGAAGATCATGAATACAAAAACTCGCTGGACCAGAGAGCAAAATCGGGGATCGCGAGGTGTAAGGGGGAATAAAACGTTTGTGGTTTGTAGTTTGGAGTTTGTAGTTGAAGCCTAATTTTGAGAAACGTATTTTTTACACGTATTTGTTGGAGAATAATTGCTTGTATAACTTGTTTTTCGATGTTAACTTGCTCCTCTAACTTCATCCATCAAAGAAACAAACTAACGACTTATACCGATCTGAACCACAAACGCCAAACCACAAACCACAAACTCATCCTTAAAAATGCTTCGCAAACTCTTCATACAGAACTACGCCATCATAGATGAGATCGGGATCGATTTTTCATCTAAGCTGAATATTATTACGGGGGAAACAGGTGCGGGCAAAAGTATCCTGATGGGTGCATTGAGTTTGATACTGGGAGAAAGAGCCGATAGTTCTGTTTTGGTTAACACACAAAAGAAATGTTTTATTGAAGGCTCCTTTACTGTTGATGGTAAAAAAGCCGTGCTGGATTTCTTACAGGAAAATGATCTGGATATTGAAGAAGAACTGGTACTCAGAAGAGAGATCGCTGCCAATGGAAAATCACGCGCTTTTATTAATGATACACCCGCTACTTTACAGCAACTAAAAGCACTGGCCTCTTTACTGGTTGATCTTCATCAACAATTTGATACTTTGGAATTAGGCGACAGCGATTTTCAGCGTGCGGTAATGGATGCTTTGGCAAATAATGAAAGCAATCTTGCAGCTTATCAAAAGATCTTTCTGCAATGGCAATCTGCAGGCAAAGAACTTACGCAATTGCAACAACGGAAATCAGATTTCAATAAAGAACTGGATTATCATCAATTTTTATTTAATGAATTGAATGAATTAGGCTTGAAAGAAAATGAGCTTGAAGATCTTGACAACGAATTGAAATTACTCAGCAATGCAGAAGGCATTAAAACCACTTTATCAAAAGTATATTTTGATCTGAAAGAAAGTGAACAACCCGTAGTGCAGTTATTAAAACAATTGCTGAACCAGTTACAAGGTTACGCTTCTTATCATCCTGATCTTGCCGGCGTGATAGAACGTTTACAAAGTTCACAGATAGAATTACAGGATATAGCAGGCGAAGTGGATCGCATTAATGATTCAGTGAATTACGATGAGAAAAGAATTGAATTCATTAACCAACGGTTGATGGATGGATACAAACTCATCAAAAAACACGGCGTACAAACCACCAATCAATTATTAGAAATTCAATCGGAACTTGAAGAAAAACTCAGGGCCGTATTGGATATGGATGACTCGATAGCAGCAAAAGAAAAGCTGGTTGCTAAATTATTTTCAGATGCTAATACACTGGCTGAACAAATATCCAAAGCGAGACACAAGCAGTCAAAACCTCTGGAAGAAAAGGTAAACACTTTGCTGGCCCAGGTAGGTATGCCCAATGCACGTTTGAAAGTAGAATTGAAAGATGCTTCCTTAAATATTTCAGGAAAAGATCAAATTGATTTCCTGTTTGATGCCAATAAGAGTAACCGCTTTGAACCCATACGCAAAGTTGCCAGCGGTGGTGAATTGAGTCGTTTGATGTTATGCATAAAATCATTAGTGGCTCAATCCATCGACCTGCCAACGATGATCTTTGATGAGATCGACACAGGCATTTCAGGTGAAGCCGCCAAACAGGTAGGTTTTATCATGAAAGGATTGGCCGCCAACCGCCAGATCATCTGCATCACGCATCAGCCACAGATAGCCGGTAAGGCAAATGCTCATTTCTTTGTGTATAAAGAGATCAAAAATGACGCGGTAAAAACAAATATCCGTTTATTGAATGAAGACGAACGCATCACTGCCATTGCACGTATGTTGAGTGGAGAGAAACCTACTGCTGCTGCGATGGAGAATGCGAGGGAGATGATGAATTAAATCAATTGGCGGATTACGGATTAGCGGATTAACGAATTGTTTTTAATCCGCTAATCCGTAATCTGCCAATCCGTTAATTGTTACAGATATTCTATACTTTTACGCCTCTAAACAAGAACACTATGGCATACAACTTATTAAAAGGGAAACGTGGTATTATCTCCGGCGCATTAGATGCAAATTCAATTGCCTGGAAAGTAGCTGAGAAAGCACATGAAGAAGGCGCCACATTTGTATTGACCAATGCTCCTATTGCTATGCGTATGGGAGAAATCAACAAACTGGCTGAACAAACAGGTTCACAGATCATCCCGGCAGATGCAACGAATGTAGATGAGTTAACCAACCTGTTTACGCAATCGCAGGAAATACTGGGCGGTAAAATAGATTTTGTATTGCACTCAATCGGCATGAGCGTTAACATCCGCAAAAAAATTCCATATACAGAACTGAATTACGATTATTTCCAGAAAGGAATCGATGTATCAGCATTGTCATTTCATAAAATGCTGGCCGTTGCCAAAAAATTAGACGCCATCAACGAATGGGGAAGCGTGGTTGCCTTAACCTATATGGCTGCACAAAGAACCTATCCTTTCTATACGGACATGGCCGATATTAAAGCGATGCTGGAATCTATTGCCCGCAGTTTTGGCTACCAATATGGTGTAGATAAGAAAGTTCGTATCAACACCGTATCACAATCACCAACCAAAACAACAGCAGGAACCGGTATTAAGGGTTTTGGTGATTTCTTCGATTATGCAGATGCCATTTCTCCTTTAGGAAATGCAACTGCCGAAGATTGCGCCAACTATTGTGTAACGCTATTCTCTGACCTGACACGTATGGTAACCATGCAGAATTTGTTACACGATGGTGGTTATTCAAGCACGGGTGTGAGTGATGCAGTGTTACAGAAAATGGGGATTACAGAATAATATAAATCAGCGGTTATGTCATCTAATATGGTAGAATACATCGGTTATTTCGGATCGTTCTTAACATCAATCACTTTTCTGCCACAGGTATATAAATCCTGGCAATCCAAAAGTGTGGGCGACCTGAGTATCTGGATGATCTTTATCGTTTTGATGAGTACGATCGTATGGTTAACCTATGCATTCGCCATCAACAGCGGGCCGGTAATTTCTGCCAATGCAGTAGTATTGATACTTACATTGGTATTGCTTTATTTCAAACTCAGTTTCAAGAAACAATAGCTGATCCGGATATTTAAATAGAAAGAGGCTGTCCCAAAAAGGCAGCCTTTTTCTATTTGGGTGAATGGCACGCAGATGACGCGGAAAAAACGGATTGACACGGATTTGATTATTGTTGATTTACTAATCCGTGCTCATCCGTTTTTTCCGCGTCATCTGCGTGCCATTTCCTCCAAAATAAAAAAGACCATCACACTATAATGCATGATGGCCCTTTTTTATAAGCTATTACAACTACCCAGCAGCGGGTGATTAGTATTCGTCTTCGTTGAACATAAAGTCTTCCTGGCTCGGGTAATCCGGCCAGATATCTTCGATGCTCTCGTACACTTCACCCTCATCTTCCAGTTCCTGCAGATTCTCAACCACTTCAAGGGGTGCTCCACTACGGATCGAATAATCGATCAGTTCATCCTTTGTTGCGGGCCAGGGGGCCTCTTCCAGGTAACTTGCCAATTCTAATGTCCAGAACATATTTTACCTTTTAATTTTTTGCAAATGTAACCGTATAAATGAAACCACCAAATGTGGTTTTCGGTCCTTTCCAAAGAAATGTTTAAAAATTCGTGCCGAAACCCCTGCCTGTTGTAGGTTTGTAGCCTTAATTTAACCCTTCCCGGATGCTGAAAGCGCAACATATTACCAAGAAATACGGCAGTTTAGAGGTGCTGAAAGGCGTGGATATCGAGATCAATAAAGGCGAGATCGTGAGTATCGTTGGCTCTTCCGGGGCGGGTAAAAGTACCCTGCTGCATATCCTCGGAACCCTTGATAAGGCTGATGAAGGCACGATCTGGCTAAATGAACAGCGTATCGACCAGCTTACCGGTAAAAAACTAGCCGCCTTCCGAAATAACCATATTGGCTTCGTTTTCCAGTTCCATCATCTCCTGCCCGAATTCACCGCCCTGGAGAATGTTTCCATTCCCGCATGGATTGCGGGCCAAAAAAAGAAAGAGACCACCACAAGGGCCATAGAACTGTTAACAACTTTAGGGCTGGCCGACCGTATGGACAACAAACCACAGCAATTATCCGGCGGTGAGCAGCAGCGTGTGGCGGTGGCAAGGGCCCTCATCAACAACCCATCCATTGTTTTTGCCGATGAGCCCACCGGCAACCTCGACAGTACCAATGCCAAAGAATTACACGATCTTTTTGTACGCCTCAGGAACGATTTTAATCAAACCTTTCTCATCGTTACCCACAACGAAGAACTGGCCGATATGAGCGATCGTACGCTTCATATGAAAGACGGAAGAATAGTAGGCTGATTTATTTACCCGGCTTTTGTTCCCTGGTCAACTTTACTTGCGTCGCACACTTGTGCGATCGGTTCTTTATGCAGCATTTGTTTCACGCAAAGGCGCAAAGATGGCAAAGCCGCCAAGAAAAACTTTGCTCCTTTGCATCCTCTGCGCCTTTGCGTGAAACTTTTTTTTATATTTAAGACACTAAACCTGCTATATGAAAAATACCGCTGTTAAATATGGTGTCTACGCATTCATCATCACCATTATCTGGACCAGTATTGAACATGTTCTCGGTTACAATACCACCAACCACGAAACAGGACAATATGCGCGCATGGTTGGCGCTTTTGTGTATTGGCTGATGATCATTATCGCTATTTATGCAACAAGAAAAGAACAGGGTGGTTTGCTCAGTTTTGGGCAAGGCATGAAAGTAACCGCTACCATCGCATTTATTTATAGTCTCGGTGTAACCATTTTGTATTGCCTGTACGGAGAAGTGATCAACACACAATTCAAACCCACTTTAATGGCTTTTGAACGCGCGCAACTGGAAGCGGCGCATGCCACACCGGAAGCAATTGCAGAAAAAATGAAACAGGTAGATCTGCAAACAGGCGGTTCTGTTGTTTCTTATCTCTTTCTCTTTGCATTCATGTTCGTCGGAGGTATGGCGATCGGGCTGATTACATCATTAATTATGAAAAGAAGTAGGAAAGGATAAGACAGTTTTACACAGAAGAAGAATTATTTTGAATGTTACATGTTGAATTTTAAATGAGCAATTGTTCATTCAGCATTTAAAATAATATCAAACCCGCGGCTTCCACGGAACTTCCGGCGCATTTAATAAATGCCCGATATATCTTGAGAGCACAAACAAATGATCGCTTAACCTGTTCAGGTATTTGATCACCAAGGGATCAACAAACAATTCCTGTTCCTGCATATTTACACAGCAACGTTCGGCCCTTCTGCAAATACATCTCGCCACATGCGTTGTTGAAACAGCTATATGCCCGCCGGGTAAAATAAAAGATTTCATCGGCGGCAATACTTCATTCATTGTATCGATCTCTTTCTCTAAAAATGTAATATCTGTTTCTTTCAGATCGGGCATTTTCATCAAAGGTTCCTTATCAGGATCACATGCCAGAGAAGAACCGATCGTAAATAACCTGTCCTGCACCTCTTTCAATACTGTTTTCGAATGTTCATCCGTAACCAGATCATTCACTAACCCTATATAAGAATTCAATTCATCCACCGTACCATATGTTTCAATACGTATATGGCTCTTGGGAACTTTCGTGCCGCCGATGAGGGAGGTCTTCCCCAAATCACCGGTTTTTGTGTATATTTTGATTGCCATTGGAGAGTTTGGGGTTTGTGGTTTGGAGTTTGGGGTTGTCTGAAATTTGTAAGGGTTCTTTTTCTTTCAACAACCCCAAACTCCAAACCACAAACTCCTAACATGCTCAGTGTGTGATCATAGATTCTTCCTTCGTCGTATCCGTTTCCACCAATCCATCTCTTAAACGAACCACCCTGTGGGCATAGCGGGCGATGTCTTCTTCGTGGGTTACCAGTACCACCGTGTTTCCGGCTTGTTGGATCTTTCCGAAGATCTCCATTACTTCAACGGATGTTTTTGAATCGAGATTACCTGTGGGCTCATCCGCCAATAATAATGATGGATTATTTACCAATGCGCGTGCGATGGCAACCCGTTGTATCTGTCCACCGCTTAATTCATTTGATTTGTGATGGCTTCTTTCCTCGAGACCCACTTTTTTCAGTGCTTCCATCGATCTTTCTATTCTTTCTTTTTTGCTAACGCCTGCATAGATCAATGGCAGTGCCACATTTTCCGCGGCTGTTAAACGCGGCAAAAGATTGAACTGCTGGAACACGAAACCGATCTCTGTGTTCCTCACCTCAGCAAGATCATCATCAGCCATTTTACTAACATCCTTACTGTTCAGGATATATTTTCCACCGGTTGGTGAATCAAGACAACCCAGGATATTCATCAGGGTACTTTTACCGCTACCGGATGGCCCCATTAAGGCCACGTATTCGTTCTTGAAGATATCAAGCGAGATGCCTTTCAACACAGGAATAGCCTGGCTACCCATAAAATAACTTTTCTGAATATCTTCTAAACGGATGATCACATCACTCATACAATTGGTTTTCGGTAAGCGGTATAGTGAAATTACTTCTTTATTACTTTAGGCACTTTAAAAAATGCTTCGTCTTTTACAGGCGAGTTTAACAGGGCCTCTTCACGTGTAATGGAACCCTGCACGATATCTTCCCGTAAAACATTGGCCGCGTCGCTGATATGCAGCAAAGGCGCAACGCCGGTAGTATCAATGGTTTGCAGTTTCTCCACAAACGCCACCATCTTCTCCAGGTCGGCCCGGATGGATTCCTTTTCGGCATCATCAAAACGTAACCGGGCAAGATGGGCCAGGTTGTCTACCATGTTAGCATCAACTTTCATATGGGTAAAAATATTGAATATTGAGCAAGGAGTATTGAATGTTTGAAGTAAAAAGGTGAAAAACTCTCCTGAATGGCAGGCAGCTTGGGGAAACAGCTCACTTCGACATTCATCATTCCTTGTTCAATATTCAATATTCCCAATATTCCCTAACTTCGATACAAATTAGTTGCATAACTAACTAATTTTATAAAAAGCTTAATCTATGAAACGTTCTATCAGGAAAGTTGCTGTTTTAGGAAGTGGTGTTATGGGCTCGCGCATTGCCTGCCATTTTGCGGGCATTGGTGTACAGGTATTGTTGTTGGATATGGTTCCCAAAGGCGCGGAAGAGAGTACTAAACCCGCAGAGCGCAACAAGCTGGTGAACGATGCATTACAGGCTGCTATTAAAAGCAACCCCTCTCCTGTTTTTACAAAAGATGTGGTAAAGCGGATCACTATCGGGAACTTTGATGATAACCTGAAAGACATTGCCGCCTGCGACTGGATCATAGAAGTAGTGGTGGAAAGATTGGATATCAAACAACTGATTTATGAAAAAGTAGAGAAGTTCCGTAAGCCGGGAACACTCATCACATCCAATACTTCCGGTATTCCCATTCACATGATGGCGGAAGGAAGAAGCGATGATTTTAAAAAACATTTCTGCGGTTCGCATTTTTTTAACCCGCCTCGTTACCTGCGTTTATTAGAGATCATTCCAACGCCTCATACAGATCCGGAAGTGGTGGATTTCTTAATGCAGTACGGTGACCTCTATCTTGGTAAAACAACTGTGTTGTGTAAGGACACACCTGCATTTATTGCCAACCGCATCGGTGTATTCAGCATCATGAGCATTTTTCATATCATGGAAAAACTGGGACTGAGTATTGATGAGGTGGATGCATTAACAGGACCGATTATCGGCCGGCCAAAATCAGCAACTTTCAGAACGGCTGATGTGGTGGGTATTGATACCCTGGTAAAAGTAGCAAAAGGTGTAGCAGATAATTGCCCAGCGGATGAAGCCAAAGATATTTTCACTATACCATCATGGCTGGATAAAGTAGTTGCGAATAATTGGTTAGGCGATAAAACAGGACAAGGTTTTTTCAAAAAAATAAAATCAGCCGAAGGCAAAGAAATTCTTACGCTGGATTTGCAGACGATGGAATACGGCCCGCGCGTAAAACCAAAATTTGCCAGCATCGATGCCGCTAAACCTATAGAGGATCTGAAGCAGCGGATAAAAATGCTGGGTGCTTCTCCCGACAAAGCAGGTGAATTTTACAGGCTGTTCCATTATTCACTCTTCTCTTATATCTCGCATCGCATTCCTGAGATCAGCGATGAGATTTATCGTGTAGACGATGCAATGAAAGCAGGTTTTGGCTGGGAAATTGGTGCATTCGAATCATGGGATACAGTGGGTGTTGCGAAGACTGTTGAAGCGATGAAAGCCGCGGGTTATAAAGTTGCAGCCTGGGTAGAAGAAATGATGGCCGGTGGCGCAACCAGTTTTTACAAAGTGGAAGCAGGTAAACGTTTGTATTATGATGTGCCAACAAAATCATACAAAGAATTACCGGGTGGTGACGCTTTCCTGATCTTAAATAACTACACTGATAAATTAGTTTGGAAGAACAGTGCCTGCAAATTATACGATATCGGAGATGGTGTTGCGGGTTTTGAATGGAGCAGTAAAATGAACAGCATCGGCGGCGAAGTATTGGAAGGATTGAACAAAGCGATCACTACTGCAGAAGAAAAATTTAAAGGATTGGTGATCGCGAATGAGGGGCCGAATTTCAGCGCTGGCGCTAATGTGGGAATGATCTTCATGCTCGCTATTGAACAGGAATATGATGAACTTGATATGGCCATTCGTATGTTCCAGAACAGCATGATGCGTGTTCGTTATTCTTCGATACCCGTTGTTACAGCACCGCACGGACTTTGTTTGGGTGGCGGATGTGAAATGAATTTACATGCTGATAAAATTTGCGCAGCAGCAGAAACATATATAGGTCTCGTTGAATTAGGAGTGGGATTGATCCCCGGCGGCGGCGGCACCAAAGAATTTGCTTTGCGCGCCGGCGATGAATTGCATGAGGATGAACCAGAAACCGTTACATTAAAAGACCGTTTCTTCTCTATTGCCACAGCTAAGGTGGCAACCTCCGCGCAGGAAAGTTTTGATATGGGTATCATGCGCAAGGGCCATGATGAAGTAGTCATGAATATCGGCCGCCGTATTGCGGAAGCCAAAAAAAGTGTGATCGAATTATACGACCAGGGTTATTCAATGCCTGTGCAAAGAAAAGATGTAAAAGTAATGGGCCGTTTAGGTTTGGGCGCCATGCTTGCCGGCATCAACGGTATGTGGCGGGCTAATTATGCAACGGATCACGATGCATTGGTAGCAAGAAAATTAGCTTACGTAATGTGCGGAGGTGATCTCAGCAGCCAGAGTTTAGTGAGCGAACAATATTTATTGGATCTTGAAAGAGAAGCTTTCTTAAGTCTTTGCGGGGAAAAGAAAACACTGGAAAGGATACAGAGTGTTTTGAAAAGTGGGCGGCCCGTAAGGAATTGATTTTTTGAAACACATAGGGACATAGTTTAGAACCAAGACACATAGAAAAACTATGTGCCCTTCTCTTTTCCTATGTCCCTATGTGTTTTAAAGAAAAATCACACAAAAAGTCTCTATGCTATATCAAATTTCAGCCTGAAATAATTCGTCTTTCCTTTCGCAAAAGCATAAAACAATTCTCCACCCATCTCTTCCATCAATAGTTTGTATACAGACAACAGCGCATCTTCCTGTGCAGTTATGGCCTGGTAAACATTAGTGATCCTGTATTTTTTAAAATAATCTTCTGTGCCTTTTATGAATGAGCCTTCAGGCTGGCTGATCGCTTCGATGATACATTTCCCATCACTATCCGTTACATACACACTAATTGTTGACTTCTTTTCATTTGTTTCAAGCATGATTGAGAATAGCCTGAAAAATATTTGCTGAAAAAACAACCTGTCCGTATTAACTATCAATGAAGCGGCAGACATATGCAACTGGATACCCGTACCCTTTTCTTCCGCCTTCTCCACTTGCCTGATTACGGCATTCTCTACTTCGGAAATGATCTCAATAGGTTCAAAACGATATTCAAGTTCAATCGCTCCGTAACGTTCAATGACAGGAGCTTTAACTGTAAAATAATCCAGTTTATCAATGGGTCCCTTAACCGAACTGAGGAAAATCTTCAGGTCATCCGTTATCATGTTGATCTCGAGGCGGTTAAAGAGTCGGGGCATGGATATGCATATGGGTAAAGGAATATCTCGGTGAATCTGGATTTTAAATTGCGTTTACCTGCTAATTCTTATCAAACGCAGTATTGTAACGATGATTACTAAAGATAAAAAGAATTAGGGGAAATGTTACCGCTTGTACACACAGAACGAAAGCTTATCACTTTTGCCCGAAAATCCTAAATATCTGGTTATCTTAGGTGGGAGAAAATTAATTCCTAAACTGAAGATATATGCAACCTGTTCTCGCAATAGACAACATCGCGAAAGCGTATGGTCCTATCAAAGCACTCAAAGGCGTATCCTTTGATGTACCCGAAGGCGCCGTATTCGGGATACTCGGCCCCAATGGAAGTGGTAAGACCACCATGTTGAGTATCATATTAGATATACTGAAAGCCGATACCGGAAGTTTCGCGTGGTTTGGTAAACCCGGCGGACCTGAAACAAGAAAGCAGATCGGCTCTTTGCTTGAGACCCCTAATTTTTATCACTATCTCTCTGCCGTAGATAATCTCAACATCACCCATGCTATCAGCGGACGTGGTGATGCACAGGATATTGACCGTGTTCTCGAGATCGTAAAACTCAGTGAAAGGAAAAAGAGTCGTTTCAGTTCTTATAGCTTAGGTATGAAACAGCGACTCGCTATCGGCGCCGCTTTGTTGGGAGATCCCAATGTATTGGTGTTTGATGAACCTACCAATGGTCTTGACCCGGTGGGTATTGCAGAGATCAGGGAGCTGATCAAAGAACTGGCAAGACGCGGCAAAACCATTATCATGGCCAGCCATTTACTGGATGAGGTAGAAAAAGTTTGTACACACGTTGCCATCCTTAAAAGAGGTACACTCATCACAGCCGGACAGGTAGATGAGGTATTGGCGAATGAAGATATTGTGGAAGTTTCTTCCGGCGATCCTGAAAAATTATATGGTGCGTTGCAAGGCTTCCCCGGTTATTCGCATATTAAACAGGATGGAAAACTGATCCATCTATTCTTCCCGGTTAATACGGCAAGACTGGAAGATGTGAACCGTTTCTGTTTTGAAAAAGGCATTGCACTCAACTTATTGTTAGTGAAAAAGAAAAGCCTTGAAACCAAATTCTTCGAATTAACCAACGACTAACTTTTAAAACACGCATCATGCTCGCGCTTATAAAAATCGAATGGCTTAAAATAAAAAAATACCCCGCTTTCTGGTGGATGCTTGGTATTGTGGTTTTAGCTTACCCTGGTCTTAATATGATCACCTATTATGCTTATACAGAGGTAACAACGGGTAAGGAAATGACCAACAATGTTGCCAAACTGTTACTCGGCAATCCATTTTCATTCCCTGAAGCCTGGCACACTGTTGCCTTTTTCTCTTCAATATTTGTTTTACTTCCTTCCATTCTTGTGATCATGCTGGTTACGAATGAATACACATTCAAAACGCACAGGCAAAATATCATCGATGGCTGGAGCCGGAAACAATTCATTACAAGTAAACTGTTCGATGTTTTGATCGTATCGGTCATCGCTACACTGGTGTATGTTGTAGTGGCGGCCAGTTATGGGCTCTATGCAGACAGTACCAGCGTGTACCGCTGGACCGAGCAGCTGCAATACATTCCACTTTTCTTATTACAGACTTTTTCACAACTATCTATCGCATTTTTGTTAGGTTATCTGATTAAAAAAGCATTCATTGCGTTGGGCATTTTTCTTTTCTACTATA
The DNA here is from genome assembly GCA_040388475.1 of Bacteroidota bacterium. Classification (GTDB taxonomy): domain Bacteria; phylum Bacteroidota; class Bacteroidia; order Chitinophagales; family Chitinophagaceae; genus Sediminibacterium. The sequence goes on from JAZKBT010000016.1 coordinate 121,499, forward strand.
TGATCGTGGAGAATATTTGCGTGGGATATGCAACATTTAAACTGAATGATATCGGCAGGTTTATGCCTTTTGAAATGTCTGACCGTCTTATTCCAAGACCTGCATTCTTCTCCAACTGGGGAAAAGACGCAAAAGCGAGTTATCAGCGCGCACTGAATGCGATCCCTGAACATATCCTATATACTGTTCTTCTGACGGCTGTTATCTGGCTGATCTGTTACGCAGTTCATAGAAAAAGAGACCTGTAGTCATCTTTGTGTAATGCTGTTACTCTGTATCTCTGTGTTGAAAATAAACTTAGTTCTTCGGATGAAGTTTTTTTTCAACACAGAGGCACGAAGAACACTGAGGCTCACAGAGATCACTTGATCAAATCCGTGAATGCCGTTTCAATAGTTGGATAATGAAATTCGAAACCGGCAGATCGTATCTTTTGAGAGCTAACTGTTGCGCTTTTTAACACTTCAATACTCATTTCTCCCAAAGCGATCTTCAGCGCAAAAGCGGGAACATGGATAGCGATGAAAAAATTACCACGCATCTGCTTTGCCAGTGTCAATACCAATTCTTTATTGGTTACCGGGTTTGGCGCCACAGCGTTATAGACACCGTTTATCTTTTCATTTTCAATAGCTGATAAATACATACGGCAGAGATCTTCCACATGTATCCAGCTTGCCACCTGTTTCCCATCGCCGAGAATTGCTGCCACAAAGCCTTTGAGTGGTTTCTTAAATTCAGCCAATGCCCCACCTTCATTACTGAGTACGATCCCTGTTCTTAATTTTACCAATCGTTTGTTAAGTTGTTCAACAGGTTCAATACCTGATTCCCATAAACGACAGGTTTCGCCTAAAAATGCAGTATCAGCTTTTGCGTTTTCCGTAAATCCGCCTTGTTTACTATCGGTCGTATCAGGCCCGTACCAACCGATGGCCGATGCACTGACAACCGTTTTGATTTTATTTGGAATTTCTTTCAGGGCTTTAACGATCAGTGCACTACTATGCGTTCGGCTGTTTACGATCTCCTGTTTTCTTTTTTCAGTCCATCTTTTATCTGCTACACCTGCTCCGGCTAAATGGATGATATGATCTGATTTTGCGATCGCATCTGTGTCGATCGTTTGTTTTTTTATATCCCAATTGGCATAAGATACGCCGGGTAAACTGTGTTTTACTTCAGAAGCATTACGCGTAAGAATGATGATTTCATACCCTTTCTCAGTTAACATCTTCGTCAACTGCGTTCCAATCATACCAGTCCCGCCCGTGATCAATATAGTGGTCATACTTCTGGGTTTAAAACCGTGCTTCTGTGCCTCTGTGTGAGAAAAAAATGCACACAGAGGCACGGAGGCACAGTTGGTTGCTGATAATAACAAGCAGCCTTAAAAATAGTTGATTTATAAAAACAAAAACCCCCGACTCATCATCGGGGGCCACAACTAAAATCACCAATTTTTAATACACAAATTATAGCAAGCAAGCATTAGTCAGGTTTCTTACCATCCAAAAACGTATTGATGGTGGAGATTTGTGTCTGATCATTTTCATCCTTACTCACGGTATACTTGCTGTAAAAATTTTCTACAGAAGTAAGCGTATTGCCAAACAGTTCCATGTTCCTGCGTACATAAGCCGGAACTGCATCGAACTCGTTGTTGGCATCTGCCGAATTGTTATTCATATTGTATGAGAGGTTACGCAGCTTCTGTATCCTTTCGGCAGCCCTGCGTTTTTGATCCTCTACCTCATCTATATAATCATCCTGGAACGATGCCTGGATCTCAGGTTGTGGAGCTACTGCTACGGTTTCTTCCTTCATCACTATCTGCATTTCCGTATCCAGTTCCATTTCAACTTTGGGTGCAGGCTGTGGTTCCGGCTTTTTCATTTCAACAACCGGTACCGGTGCAACTACCTGTTGTACCATAGGCATCTCTGGTTCAGCATAAATATTGGAAGGTTTGCTCAGGAAACTACCGATCATAGAAGGCTTCTCCGCAGGTTTTTCATTTACCTGGAAATTAACCAGCTCTTCTCTTTCCGTTTTTGGAACCTGCACTTCTGCTACAGGCATTTCCACTTTTACTTCCTGTGTGATCTCGGTACTCAGTTCAAACTGCAATACCATCGATTCTTTTTCTTCTTTTACTTCTTCGTAAATATGAACGGGTGCAGAAGTAAATTCAGGTTTGTTAAACACGGTCAGTAAATTCTCTATAGCAGGTCTTTCCTGTAAACTTGGCGCGAGCATGTTTTGCTCTGTTTCTATCACAGTCAGCACTTCTTCTACAGCAGGAGGAGCAGCTACCACAGCTTTGGGTGCTTCTGTTTCCAATACCATCACAATTTTCTCAGGCTGCGGTTCTGCTTTTTTTACAGCAACCGGTTTTGCAAACGGATCCTTGTGTTCAAATCCTGTTGCAATCAAAGTGATCCCGATCTTTTTATCCAATGTTGGGTCATAGCCCATTCCCACGATCACATCTGTATTTTCACCTGCCTGCATACGCAGGTAGTTGTTGATGGTTTCCAGTTCATCCATTGTGCACTCATGTTCACCTTCCGCGCTGTTGATATTGATCAGGATCCATTTGGCACCCTGGATATCATTATCATTCAGTAGTGGGGAAGCCAATGCTTCTTCAATAGCGCGTTGTGCCCTGTTATCACCTTCTACTTCTGCCTTACCTAAAATGGCAACACCGCCGCTTTTCATTACTGTACATACATCCGCAAAATCCACTATAATGTGTCCGCGGCTGTTGATGATATCGGTGATACATTTCGCTGCAGTGGCCAGTACATTATCCGCTTTACCAAACGCTTCTTTCATTTTCAGGTTACCGTACTGGATGCGCAGTTTATCATTGCTGATCACGAGCAAGGTATCCACATAAGGCTTCAGTTTCATGATTCCTTCTTCTGCCTGCTGTAAACGGCGCGGTCCTTCAAAACCAAATGGCGTGGTAACAATACCCACGGTAAGAATACCCAGTTCTTTACAGATCTGCGCAATGATAGGCGCTCCACCGGTTCCGGTTCCACCACCCATACCTACCGTGATGAAAGCCATTTTGGTGTTCACCTCTAATATTCTTTTGATCTCTTCAAGAGACTCTTCTGTTGCTTTCTTTCCAACTTCAGGATTTGCACCCGCGCCCAACCCCTGTGTAAGGTGTGGCCCGAGCTGGATCTTATTCGGGATGTTGCTTTGTTCGATGGCTTTCGCATCTGTATTACAGATAATAAAGTCAACACCTTCGATATTCTGTTCAAACATGAAGTTTACTGCATTACTTCCTCCACCCCCAACACCCAATACTTTGATGATGGAAGATTTCTGTTTGGGAAGATCGAAATGAATCATAGCTTACTTTTTATTAGTGATTGTTGGGTTTCTGGTTTACTAGTTTATGCGTTTGCTGATCACTATAATTGTGCCAGTAAATCATCAAACTAATAACACTCTCTTCAAAGTCGGATATCCTATAACGGCATTACCAACCCATTTATTTTATAACCTGGTCCTCTTCTTCTTTAAACATGTCGATGAGGTTGTTCTTGAACTTATCCCAGAACTTTCCTTTTCTTGCAGACACATCAACAGATGCAGCAACAGCAACGGGTTCAACAGGAGCGGCTACATTCTCAACAGTGAGTTTTTTAGGCACTTCTACCTTCCTGAATTTTTCAGTAAACTCTTTGTATTTGTGATCGTAATCGCTGTATCCTTTTAAAATGAGGCCGATACAGGTTGAGTACATTGGTTTTTTTAACTCTTCTATATGATTTGGGGCGAGGTGCTCATTCGGCAAACCGATACGTGCATTCAACCCTGTTGTATATTCTGTTAACTGGATCAGGTGTTTTAATTGTGAACCTCCACCGGTTAAGATGATACCGCCATTCAGCATGCGGCTGTCAAGACCCACCTGCTTTAAATGATAGGTAACAAAATCCAGGATCTCACTCATCCTTGCCTGGATGATCGCTGCAAGATTTTTCACACTGATCTCTTTGGCAGGCATGCCTTTTAAACCTGGGATAGTGATATAGGCATTGGTCTTTGCTTCATCAGCTAAAGCACTTCCAAACTGCACTTTCATCGCTTCGGCCTGGCTCTTCAATACACCCAATCCCATACGGATATCATTGGTAATATTCTCTCCACCAAAAGGAATTACAGCAGTATGTTTTAAAATGCCTTCATAGAAAACGGCAAGGTCACTTGTACCACCACCGATATCTAAAATGGCCACACCCGCTTCCATATCGATCTCGCTCATTACCGCGCTGGCTGATGCCAATGGCTGTAACACAAGGTCCTTGGTAATTAAATTGCTTCTTTCAACCGAGCGGTTAATATTACGGATCGCGTTCCTGTCGCCGGTAATAATATGGAAATTGGCGCCCACTTTCACACCATTGTATCCAACAGGATCTTTGATGTTCTGTATATTATCTACATGGAAATCCTGCGGGATCACGTCAATGATCTGGTCGCCGGCAGGAATAAATGTCTTGCGCTGGTTGGCGATCAGTTGCTCTATCTCCGGGCGTTTAATCTCGGTATCAGGGTCATTCCTTACAATATCGCCACGTGTTTGCAGACTCTTAATATGGTGACCGGCGATCCCCACATATACTTCACTGATCTCAAGATCAGGATTGCTCTCATAGCAATTTTCCAAAGCCGACTGAATGGCTTTGATCGTTTGATCGATGTTCAGAACCTGTCCATGCTGCACGCCATTGCTGTTCGCACGGCCAAAGCCAAGGATTTCCAGCTTCCCGTATTCATTCTTACGGCCCGCGATGGCTGCGATTTTAGTGGTTCCGATGTCAAGACCAACAATGATTGGTGATTCATTGTGATTCATAGATGGTGTGTTTTAGTTGTGATAGATCTTCAATTATGCTTAGTTGTGTGTGTCTTCGTCAGTCGTGAATCGTTAGTCGTGAGGGGGTGCCCGAATTTTTTCTCACGCCTCATAACTCACCTGTTTTTATTCAGTACTGCTTTCGGCTGCCTCGCTCCCGTTACCGATTTCTTTTTCACATCCTTCTTTGCGCCTGATTTTTTCCCATTCGTTAACGTTTTTTTACCTGCCTTATTGTTTAAAGGAGTAACAGAATTTGTTTTTGTTGATGTCTTAACAACAGGCTTTACAGCTGGCGGTATGGTTCGTTTTACTGCTGCTGTATCAATCCGGGATTTGGTCTCCGGGGTATTTGTTCTGCTACTGTCTCCCATATTCATCTGTGACCGAGCAAGCAAACCTTTCATCAACTCATGCGCTCTTGCAGAATCTACAAAGGCCTTACCGGTTCCTTTTCTTACTGCCACTACCTGGTTACTATATTGCACATCCAGTTTCTCATAAGTATTCATCCCGTTTTGCAACCAGGCTGATTTATAAAAAGTATAGAGATGTTTGAATTTCCTGTCAAGGTTGTCTGCATTTCCAAGCACCACGATATGGTCGCCGATCACCGGCACCATTTCAAAACTGGATTGAGGGGTGATATCGACCTGTGCCACCTGCGCCATCCAGAATGAATCGGCGAGAATATATTTACCAACTCTTACAATATCTTTCAGCAACAAACTATCGGGTTTAGCCAGTTTGGCTTTACCCGATGGGAAACCGGTGAATGAGGGAACCCTCGCCGAAAGCTTCTCACTCAAAGGAAGTCGCAAAGAGCCGCTATCCACGTAAAAAGAATTCCCATCGAGTGTAAACACTCGTGCTACAGGTTGGCGCTCTTCAATCCTTATCTCTAATACCTGGTTATTATCCAGGAACATCTCTGCATTGCTTACCCAGGGATCCCTCTCAACCATTCTTTCCATTGCACGCAGGTTCAAGGTGGATATCGCATTTCCTTTTACATGTCCGGTTGCCTTTAATAATTCCTGCACATCTTTTTCATCAATGAACATATGTCGCTCAACACCGGTGATCTCTATCCTGATATCCGTACAAAGTTTCTGGCTCTTTTTCTGCATAGCTGCGCCCAGCAGAACGATCGCGCCGATGCCCGCCATCACCCATAAGGTGCTGAATAATATTTTTTTCCACTTGTACTTACGCATACTCACTTATTCTCCAACAGGTTCTTTACAGGTTGAACGAGTGCATCAATATCTCCTGCTCCTGCCATAACCATTAATTTGGGTTGATTACTGGCAACCCATTGTTGCATGGCTTCTTTACTTAGCACTTGTTTTTTAGCCGTATTCATTTTTTGAAGAAGCAATTCACTGGTCACACCTTCCATCGGCAGTTCTCTTGCGGGATAGATGGGGAGCAGGATCACTTCATCGGCCATATCGAGGCTCACGGCAAATTCATCCGCCAGGTCCTTTGTGCGACTGAACAGGTGCGGTTGAAATACCAGAACCAGTTCTTCTTTATCAAAAATGCTTTTCACCCCACTGATCAATGCACGCAATTCTTCGGGGTGATGGGCATAGTCATCGATCAGAACATGTTGTTCATTTTTCAAAGCGTACTCAAACCTTCTTCTTACTCCTTTAAAATCTTCTACAGCCGCTTTGATCTTATCATCCTCAATACCCAGGTACTTAGCAACGGTTATGGCTGCGATCGCGTTTTCTATATTGTGTAACCCACCCATATGAAGTACCACATCTTTGATCGTCCACTCTTTGTTAACTACATCAAATACATAGCTGCCGTTTTCTACTTTTCGATTTGCGGCATGTACATCGGCTTTCACATTTTCAAAGCTGTATGTATAATGATGAGCCGCATTTAATTCATCACCTCTTTCTAATCCGTATTTGGTTACCAGGCAACCACCGGGTTTTACTTTTTGTGAAAACTGGATAAATGCATTCACCACTTCTTCGGGTGTACCATAAATATCCAGGTGATCGGGATCCATTGCGGTAACAACAGCCACATCGGGAACCAGTTTTAAAAAACTTCTGTCATATTCATCCGCTTCCACCACCACAACATTTCTTTCATTGCTCCAGAAATTAGTATTGTAATTGGCAGCGATCCCTCCTAAAAAAGCATTGCAGCCATAACCCGAATGCCGCAACAAATGGGCCGTCATGGAAGTAACTGTTGTTTTGCCATGCGTTCCACCTACACATATATTGAAAGAGCTTTCGGTGATCCATTGCAATACATCGCTTCGCTTAACAACAGTATAATTGTGTTCGCGGTAATAAACCAGTTCTGCATGTTGTGCAGGAATGGCTGGGGTATATACAACAGCATCCGCATCCTTTGGCGCAAGGTCAACACGTTCTTCGTAATGAATAGCAATGCCGCTTGCTTCGAGTTCGCGTGTTAAGGGTGTTGGTGTTTTATCATAACCACTTACATTCACATTGCGTGATTTGAAATATCGCGCCAGGGCACTCATCCCGATACCACCGATACCGATGAAATAGATCTTTTGTATTTCGTTCAACTTACTCACTGGATATGTTTCAAAATTTCTTTTGCGATAATTTCATCTGCATTAGCAATGGCCAATGCGTGAATATTTGTTCTTAATGTTTCTTGTAATGTTTCATCCTTTGCTAAACTGATCACCGTATCTACCAGTTTATCTTTCGCCTCATTATCTTTTACAATCAGTGCCGCCTGCTTATTCACCAGGTTCATTGCATTGGATGTCTGGTGATCTTCTGCCGCAAGTGGATAAGGAACAAAAACAGTTGGTTTTCCGGCAACACACAATTCCGTAACTGCCATGGCTCCTGCGCGACTGATCACGATATCTGCTGCAGCATAACCCATTTCCATTTCTTTGATAAACTCTCCTACCCAGATATTTTCTTTGCCTTCCCCATTGTGTTTGTATTCTGATGCAGTTGTTTTACCGGTTTGCCAGATCAACTGCAAATCATTCTTTTCAAATGCATCAATGTTAGTCGCCAGCGCTTCATTAATACTGCGTGCGCCCAAACTGCCCCCTACTGCCAGAACCGTTTTCTTTGTTCTGTCTAACCCAAAAAAAACCTGTCCTTCATGTCTGCTATGTTTTGAATGCGCAATAGAACTACGGACCGGATTGCCGGTTACGATTATTTTTTCTTTTGGAAAAAATTTTTCCATACCATCGGATGCTACAAATATTTTAGTCGCCTTCTTTCCCAACATCATGTTCGCTTTACCCGCAAATGAATTGCTCTCATGAATAAAACTGGGTATGTTTTTGGATTGCGCATACCTCAATACTGGAAAAGTTGAATAACCGCCAACACCTATTACCGCATCCGGTTTAAATGATCCAAGTATGGTTCTTACCTGTAAAAAACTTTTGACAAGTTTATAAGGCAGCATTAGGTTCTTAGCCAATGATTGCCTGTTAAAGCCTGCGATATCCAGTCCTTTTATGTCATATCCCGCTTGCGGAACTTTTTCCATTTCCATTTTCCCCTGCGCACCGATGAACAATATTTCAATAGCAGGATCTTCCTGCTTTAATGCATTGGCAATAGCAATAGCAGGGAAGATATGTCCCCCCGTGCCTCCACCCGCTATAACAATTTTCTTTATCACGTTTATGCTGTTACTATATTTTCTTTGGGCACTGCTACCTCACTTGCTGCCGGTTCTACCGGGGTCTTTCCTTCCATCTGCTCCACATTTCTCGCCACACTTAAAATAATTCCAATCGCTCCACAGGTAAACAGGAACGAACTACCTCCCATACTTACCAGGGGAAGTGTTACACCCGTTACCGGAACCAGGTTTACATTCACCGCCATATTTGCTACCGCCTGTATCACCAATGTAAAGCTCAACCCCAATGCAAGAAATGCGCCAAACGCATAGGGACATCGCCTGAATATTCGAATGCATCGGAAAAGAAAAACCAGGTAAATAAATATCATGAATGCACCACCCAACAAACCATACTCTTCTATGATGATAGAATAGATAAAATCATTGTATGCCTGTGGTAAAAAATTTCGTTGACGACTGTTTCCCGGCCCTAATCCCACCAACACACTTCCATTTGCAATAGCAATTTTAGCCTGTTGCACCTGGTATGGTGTTTCATTATCTTTCGCATACATAAAATCCTGCACGCGTTTTACCCAGGTTCCAAAACGGCCAAATGATTTTGCTTTTTCGGCCATACCCGGCTTTACAGTTGTTTCGTCTTTCTGTTTTCCATCATAAGTTGCCACAGCAACTGAAACAATAAAAGCAACAGGTATCAATGCAACTCCAATGGTGAGAAAAATATGTTTCAGGCTCACGCGGCCGATAAACATCAATAGCAATGCAGTGGCGCCGGTTAACAATGCATTAGATAAATTGGCCGGCATGATCAATGCGCAAATGATCAACACGGGTGTTACAACAGGAAGAAACCCTTTTTTAAAATCCTTGATCATTTCCTGTTTCTTACTCAGCAACCTGGAGATATACATAAACAAAGCAAGCTTTGCCAGGTCACTTGTCTGCACGGTCATGTTAATGATCGGCAGTTTGATCCAGCGGCTACCGTCATTGATCTTGGCGCCAAACAATAAAGTATACAAAAGCAATGGTATCGATATCAAAAAAAGTATCGTTGCTACTTTTGAAAAAATTGTATAATTGATTCGATGCAGAAAATAGATCACCAACAATCCTACTAACGAAAATGACACCTGCTTAAAAAGATAAACGTTCGTATTTCCCTTATACATTTTATACGCCAATGAACCTGTAGCGCTATACACAACAAGAATAGAGATCAGTGATAACAATACCACGATACCCCAGATATATTTATCACCTCTCGTTCGTCGCACCAGCTGACCACGCATGCCTCCGATAGAAGGCATCTGTGCGAACAACGTATCTTTTATCTCACTCATTGTCTTTGGTTAAAGAGGTTAAAATGGTTAAAGAGGTTAAAACAGTTGGTACGCTCACTACTGTTTAACCTTTTTAACCACTTCAACTAATCCTACAATTCTTTCACTGCATTCTTAAACTGTGTTCCTCTATCTTCATAATTCTTGAACAAATCAAAACTTGCGCAAGCCGGACTTAGCAAAACCACATCACCTTTTGCTGATAGTTTGAAAGAAGCATTCACTGCTTTCTTTGCCGAATCAGTCTCTACGATCACCGGAACAATATCTTTAAAAGCCTCTATGATCTTTTTATTGTCCACTCCCATACATACGATCGCTTTTACTTTCTCTTTTACAAGATCAGCGATCAACCCATAGTCATTACCCTTATCGGTGCCACCCAATACCAACACCGTTGGCTTATTCATACTTTCCAAAGCAAACCACGTACTATTCACATTAGTTGCTTTACTGTCGTTGATGAACTCAACGCCTCTAACCATGGCTACAAATTCCATCCGGTGCTCGAGGCTGTGGAAATTCTTCACTGCCTCTCGGATTTTTTCTTTGCGGATGCCGAGCGTAGCGGCTGCGATCCCTGCTGCCATAGTATTGTAGTTGTTGTGTTTACCTTTCAGAGCAAAGTCATAGATACTCATGCTTACTCTTTCTTCCTGGATCCTTAGCATCATCTGGTCGCCCTTGATGTAGCCGCCTTTTTTTACTTCGTGTTTCATAGAGAATGGTAATGGGTTAGTATGAATGGTTAGTAATGGGATTTGTTTCATGATCACTTCATCATCTTCGCAGTAAATGAAGAAATCGTTTTCTGTCTGGTTCTCGATCACCCTGAACTTACTGTTGATGTAGTTCTCGAACTTGTAATCATACCTGTCGAGATGGTCCTCAGTAATGTTCAGTAACATGGCTATGTCTGCACGGAATTCCTTGATATCGTCTAATTGAAAAGAACTTATTTCTACTACATACAATTCTTTAGGATCTACTGCCACCTGTTTGGCAAACGAGATCCCGATATTGCCCACCATCGCACAATTCAACCCTGCAGTTTTACAGATATGATACGTGAGCGCTGTTGTGGTACTCTTACCATTGCTGCCTGTGATTGCCACGATCTTACTGTTTCCTTTGAAACGATAAGCCAACTCTATCTCACTGATCACAGGTATTCCCTTTTTCCTGATCGCTTTCACCATTTCACTCTTCTCTGGTATACCCGGGCTCTTCATTACTTCATTGGCAGACAATATCTTTTCCTCTGTGTGTTGTCCTTCTTCAAATTCAATTCCGTTATCAAAGAGCTCTTGTTTGTAAGCCGGTTTGATGTTCCCGCCGTCACTTACAAATACATCATAACCTTCTTTCTTTCCAAGCAGCGCCGCTCCGACCCCACTCTCACCTGAACCTAATATGACTAATCTGTGTTTCATTTTTTCGTCAGTCGTGAGTCGTCAATCGCGAGTGGGTCTCTCACGACTCACGATTGACGACTCATATTTGATCATCTTATTTTCAACGTAACCAGTGACATCACCACACATAAAATGGTAATGATCCAGAAACGTATCGCAATTTTATTTTCGTGAAATCCTTTCTTCTGGTAATGATGGTGAAGCGGGCTCATCAGGAATATTCTTCTTCCTTCACCATATTTTTTCCTTGTGTACTTGAAATAGGCAACCTGTAACACAACACTCAGATTTTCTATAAGGAACACACCACAAAAGATCGGGATCAATAATTCCTTTCGTACGATAATGGCAAGTGATGCGATGATGCCGCCTAATGCAAGGCTGCCTGTATCACCCATAAATACCTGCGCGGGATAGGCATTGTACCAAAGGAACCCGATACATGCTCCCACAAATGCGCCAACAAAAATGGATAGCTCGCCCAGGTTGGGTATATACATCACGTCAAAATAATCGGCCAGTACATTGTTACCACTGATGAAAACAAATACCCCAATACCCGCTCCGATGATCGCACTTACCCCTCCTGCCAATCCATCTAAACCATCAGTCAGGTTCGCGCCATTCGATACTGCTGTAATTATGAACGTAACGATCAGGATATAAATGATCCAGGTATATTTTTCCGCACCAGGACCAATCCAGTTGATCAGTCTGCTGTAATTGAATTCATGATTTTTTACAAATGGGATCGTTGTAATGGGTGTTTTTACTTTTACAAAGCGTTTTTCTATTCCATTCAATTTCCTTGTGACCACATTGGTATCTTTTGCAAGACGTTCTCCTTTTTGCAATTGCTCCTGCGGAGTGGTTAGTATTTCTCTTTCAACCGTTACCGCATTGCTGAAATAAAGTGTAACGCCTATGATCACCCCCAATCCCAATTGACCAATGATTTTTGTGATTCCAGCCAAACCATCACTGTCTTTCTTTTTATATGTCTCGCCTTTTTCCAATGCCGCTTTTCGGGCACGGATCTTGAAGAGATCATCTAAAAATCCAATCACCCCTAACCAAACCGTACACAGCACCATTAAACGCACATATACTTTGTCAAGATTGGCAAACAATAATGTGGGTATCAGGATACTTAATAATATAATGATACCACCCATGGTTGGCGTACCTTTTTTCTGTGCCTGCCCTTCTAATCCTAAATCACGCACACTTTCACCAATCTGTTTTTTCTTGAGAAATAAAATAATTTTTTTACCATACACCGTAGCTATTACCAGGGACAATATCACCGACATAGCAATACGAAAAGTCTGGTATTGGAACAACCCCGCACCAGGTACGTGAAACTCTTTGTTTAGCCAGTTGAATAAATAGTATAGCATAGTTGTAAGTTGTTAGTTGTTAGTTGACAGTCGACAGAAGGATCACTCTGTCATCTGACATCTATCATCTGTCATCTATTTTCCCAATAGTTCAAACATTTCTCTCAATACTTCCTTGTCATCAAAAGGATGTTTCATCCCGTTGATGTCCTGGTATTTTTCATGTCCTTTTCCTGCTACGAGGATGATGTCTTCCTTGTTCGCAAGACTTACCGCCGTTTTGATCGCTTCTTTCCTGTCTGTTATTGCTATATATTTTCTTTTTGCTGCGCTTGACAGACCTTCCTGCATATCTCTTAAGATCTGTTCAGGGTCTTCTGTTCTTGGATTATCACTTGTAAGGATCACTTTATCACTCAGGTCGCAAGCCGTTTGCGCCATAATTGGGCGTTTTGTTTTATCGCGATCACCACCACATCCTACAACTGTAATGATCTGCTCATATCCCTTGCGCAATTTTTTAATCGTCATTAATACGTTTTCCAATGCATCTGGCGTATGTGCGTAATCAACAATACCAATGATCAATCCACTACTCACGCTGTAATCAAATCTTCCTTCTGCGCCTGTTAATAAACTCAACGCGGTTAGTACAGTTTCGTTATCCTCACCAAGACAAATTGCTGCCCCGTAAACCGCAAGAAGATTGTATGCGTTGAATTCACCGATCAAACGAAAATGCACTTCTTTATCATTTACCGTCATCACTAAACCAGTCAACACATTCTCCAGTATTTTTCCCTTGAAAGCAGCAACCGTTTTCAGGCTATAGAGATATTTTTTTGCATTTGTATTCTGCAGCATTACTTCGCCACGTTTATCATCTGCATTCGAGATGGCAAAAGAGGTGGAAGGCAATTCATCAAAGAATTTTTTCTTTACACGGATATACTCATCAAATGTTTTATGATAATCCAAATGATCATGTGTGATATTGCTGAACAGTGCACCTGTAAAATGTAAACCCGTGATACGGTGCTGGTGAATTGCATGACTGCTGCATTCCATAAATACATGTGTGCAACCTTCATCCAGCATTTGTTTGAGCAAAGCATTCAGGCTAACTGCATCCGGTGTGGTATGTGTAGCAGGAATGATTTCATCAGCAATCTGATTCTGCACAGTACTGATCAAACCACATTTATATCCTAAGTGAGTGAACAGTTTAAATAAAAGGGTAGCGATGGTTGTTTTGCCATTGGTTCCTGTTACACCAACCAGTTTCATTTTCGCAGAGGGTTCACCATAAAACTGGTGTGCCATATAAGCTACCGCTTCATTGGTATTATTCACCTGCAGGTAGGTAACGTTTTTAGAAGTGCCAGCGGGCATTTCATCGCATACAATAGCAACGGCTCCTAATGAAACAGCTTTCTCTATAAATGAATGGCCATCCGACTGAACACCACGTATTGCTACAAACACATCACCCGCTTTCACTTTACGCGAATCGATCTGTATACCGTTAACAGTAATACCCGTGCTTCCCTGAACCTGTTTCAGGTGCACTTTGTATAATATGTCTTTCAGTATTGCCATACAGTCGGGACGCTACGCATCCGTTTTTATTTTCAGACTGCCCGCAAGCGGCCTGAACGTTTTATCGTTAATTCAATTCAATATTTACCAACTGCCCTTTCGCAACCGGTTGCCCGGCTACAATCGATTGGGCAGCTACTTTACCTTTTCCTTTTACGTTTACTTTCAAACCCATGTTCTCGCATATGTAAACCACATCTTTCAAACCCATTCCTTTTAGTAAAGGCATTGTTCCTTTGTCTACCTGTTTTTTATTCAACGTGATAAACGCATCCTTACCATTCATGTTGATCCACTCATCCGTTCTGCCTGTTGAATCAGAATAAGACAGTCCCATTTTTTTATTGATCAAAGCGATATCCTGTTTAACACCAGTGTAGTTAAATACACTGCTATCTTTTTTCTTAAGCTGCGCTGTTTGTGTACTGCTTTGTTTGATATAAGTGCTGTATAACCTGTCTGCTATTTCTTTAAACACAGTACCTGCGATAGCACCTCCATAATAAATAGCTGCATGTGGTTTATTGATGATCACCACCACACAGGTATACTCCGGATTATCTGCAGGAAAATAGCCAGCGAAAGAAGATTGATATATTTTATCGGCATATCCTCTGTTCCCATTTGCTACCAGGGCAGTACCGGTTTTCCCAGCCACTTTGTAGGCTGTATTTTTAAACAACTCTTTGGCAGTACCAGCTATGCAAACACCTTCTAAACATTCTTTTAATTGTTGCAGTGTTTGATCACTACAGATCTTTTCATCTACCACTTTTGGTTCGAATCCTTTTAACAAAATGCCTTCTTCCTTTACTGCACTTACCAGGTAAGGCCTCATCATCCTGCCGTTGTTTGCGATCGTATTATATAGAACCGTTGTCTGCAACGGGCTTACTGATAAGTTATATCCGAATGCCATCCATGGTAATGTAGTTGGACCCCAGAACTTGCCACCGGGCCTGTATATAACCGGTCTTTTTTCTCCAACCAGGTCGATACCTGTTACCGTATCCATCCTCATTTTTTTTAGATGACGCAGAAACTGGCTGGGTTGATTTGCATAATACGTAATAGCCATTTTTGCCATCGCCACATTCGAGCTCAATTCAAATGCATGCTTTACTGTTACATCGTTTTCTTTATGCACTTCAGAATCATATACAGTTTGCCCGGCAATTTTCCATGCACCATGCTCCAGCGTGATCATCTGATTGAGTGAAACTTTTTTATCTTCCAGCAATGCCATCATTGTAGCCAGTTTAAATGTTGAGCCAGGTTCTGTTGGCGTGATCGCGTAATTATAATTTTCGCGATACATTCCTTCACTTGTTTTACCCAGGTTGGCTATTGCTTTGATCTTTCCTGTTTTTACTTCCATCACAATCGCACATCCTGTTTGCGCTTCATTCTGAATCATCATCTTCATCAGCGCATTCTCAGTTACATCCTGTATAAACACATCGAGCGTGCTTACAATATCTTTTCCTGTTTCCGGTTCGATTTCGTAGGTATCATCAACAGGAACACTTACACCTCCTGCGATCTTTCTTACAAATTGTTTTCCGTTCCTTCCTTTTAATAAACTGTCGTAGGTCATTTCCAGTCCCACTTTATTCGAATCACGTGCCAGGCCGATAGTTCTGAAAGCAAGCATCTGGTAAGGATTCAGACGTATTGTTTTTTCATTGGCTATCAAACCACTCTTATATCTCCCCAGTTTAAAAAGCGGGAAGGTTCTTAACTGCTCATATTCCCTGTACGAAATCTTTTTCTTCAATAAAAAATATCCTTCTTCATTTTTATAGCCCTGTTGCAGCAATACTTTGTATTCTCCTGCTGATTGATCTTTGAAAAGATTTGCGAGGCACTCACTCAACGAATCCACATTAGAACGAAACAGCAAACCGTTTTTTTGGCGCAACGATTCTACCCTGAAATCCATATAAATATCAAACTGCGGAATACTGGTGCTCAGCATTTGTCCGTCTTCACTATAGATCGTTCCACGTTCAGCTTCTATCTCATCTAATTTCTGGTGAAGACTGTCACTCATACTGCGCCAGTGAGTTCCCTGTACTTGTTGTATATAAATCGCTTTACCAAAAATGGCCACGCATACTATCACCACCAGTATATAACTGAGGTAAACTCTCCATAGTATGTCGCGTTTTACATCCAATTTTTAATTAGTAATTAGGAATTAGTAATTCGTTTCAATTTTAGGCCACTCAATAATTATTAATTACTAATTGGCTTCAGCCTGACCGGTGTTTCTTTCAGCACTTTCAACCCTAATGGCTCTGATGCTTTTACAATTTGCCCTTCCTGACTTCTTAACATCACTTCACTTTTCAGGGTTTTGTATTCATATTGCAGGTCCTTCAAATCGTTGGTTGTGCTGTTGATCTTTCGGATCGTTTTGTCTGCCCTGTGTCCATTCGCGATATACAAGACGGTCAACGCTGATAAAAACAAAAAGAATGGGATGTTCTTCACAATCCACTGATAATTGAACAAGCCCTTTAACGGGTTCCTGTTTATTTTTTCTGTCTTATCGTTTACTTCTTCTGCCATTTATTTTGTTACCAGCTTTTATATTTCAATTTTACTTCGTTGCGTCGCACATTTCAACGTTCTGTTCATTATTCATCGGCTACCAATATGTTCTCCCTACGGGAGAAAAAACCAAACCGTGAAATCATATTTTAAATCATACTCTTTCCGCGATCCTGAGTTTTGCACTTCTGCTCCTGTTATTCCTTTTCAACTCTTCATCACTTGCTGTAACCGGCTTCTTTGTTATTATTTTAAATACTTCTTCTTTCGCAATAGACATAAGGGGGTTATCGGGTGTTTCGTCGAAACTGCCCTGGCGGAAGAAATTCTTCACTACC
>JAZKBT010000017.1:0-71408 GCA_040388475.1 Bacteroidota bacterium
CATTGGAACAGGCTAACACCATACAAACGGCTGTTGTGAGAAAAGCCTGCAAGGGCGATACAGAGGCGCAGGCCTGGCTATACCGGCAATATAGTAAGAGCATGTTTAACATCTGTACGCGCATGACTGGGAATCGCAACGATGCAGAAGATGTTCTGCAGGATGCTTTTATGATAGCCTTCCGTAACCTGGTCCAGTTAAAAGATCCTTTACAGTTTGGCGGCTGGCTGAAACGGATCGTGGTTAATGAATGCATCCGCTACGGTAAAAAGAATTTTTACTGGAACGAATGGGAGGACGAAAGAAACAATGTTGCGGATGATGAAACTGAATGGTGGAAGACCGTAAGTTTCGATATCATTCACACAGAAATTAAAGGGTTACCGGATGGTTGCCGGCAGGTTTTTAACCTTTTTGTGGTGGAAGATTATAGTCACAAAGACATTGCCGAACACCTGGGAATATCTGAATCAACCAGCAAGAGCCAGTACCATAGGGCAAGGCAACTTTTAAAAGAACGAATCACCAGGCAATTACAGTTACATGGATGAGTTAAAAAAATATTTACAAAATCATGCTGAACAGCTGAACCTGGATGAGCCCCGTCCACAGGTATGGCAGAATATTCAGCAGCAAACACAGGCGGAGAAGAAGAAGCCAGTGATTGTAATGATCACCCGCTGGGCAGTAGCGGCCTGTATCCTTGCCCTGGCAGGCATAGGTGCATGGTATATGATCAATGAGAAGAAAGCAGAACCCGTACTGGCTACCGTAACAAAAGAGAAAACAACCGTAACACCCGGATCTATTAAAAAGGATCCGGTGGTTACTGAAAATAATGACCCTGTTGTTATTGCCAAAACAACAGATCATACAACCCAACACAAACCGGCAACACGCAACACGCAGAAACCTGTGTACAGCCAGGAAACACTAACCAACCTGCAGAACCTCGAAAACAGTTTTACACAGGTGATCAACCTGCAGCGTGACAGGGTTAGCAGTATGCCGATGTATGCCGAATCACCGGAATACTTTTCTGATTTCAAAGTACAGATCAAACAGATGGAAAAAGATGAGAAAGTAATCAAATCAGACATTGCAAAGCGCGGCATGAATGATCAGTTACTGGACCAGCTTATCAACCTGTATCAGCAAAAACTCAATACCCTTAAACAGTTACAAACCGAAATGAACAAAACCAATAACCGCTACAAGCAAAGCCGCGGCCCGGTTGATTCAACCAAAACTTATTTCCTGAATCTCTAAACATCTTATTAAATGAAAACAAATATGCATAATACTTTATTGGGTTGTCTGTTACTTGGTACGGCATCCATAGCCACTGCTCAACAAGCTCCTGCTGCGGTCAGCAGCGGCAGAAGCATTCAGAACGTTCAGGCTGTAGCACCTGTTGCAGCCACAGTTGCCAATGGCTATTCTTATTCTGACGGGAATTCTTTTTCCGGTAAAGATTTCAAGGACCAGGAGCTTAAATCAAAAGAAGTAAGCAAAGAGATCGCCGTAAGCAGAACATCTGAGATCTATATTGAAAATTCTTCCCGTGCTATTGTAGTTAAAACATGGGATCAGCCTAAAGTAAAAGTAACTACCACCATTTATTATGATGGCGAATCAAAATTAACGGACGATGAGTGGCTCGATAAAGTAAACCTCTCTTTAAAAACGCTTGGATCTTCTGTTAAAATAAAATCAGGAACGGTAAACGGCAGTGGTTCAATTTTTACTTATTCAACTCCGGGTGTTTCATATAACAGCGGTGGATCAAGTGTATCCGTATTTAATGCCAATGGGCAGAATATCGGTACAAAGAGCAACCTGAAAAGGATTGTAACAGTTACTGTTCCAGCCGGCAGCAAATTAGATATTGAAAGCAAATACTCTGATGTAACGCTTCCCGCGGGTATCGGTGATGTAAATGTAGATATCACCAATGGCAACCTGGAAGCCGATAATCTTGGTAAACTGGTGCTCCGTTCCAAATATTCAAACGCCAATGTGGGTGATGTAAAAACGGCAGAAATAGAATTCAACAACGGCCGCTTTAGCGCAAAAAATATTGATGATCTTGATATTGAAAGTAAATCATCAACCATTGAAATGGCATCCGCTAAAAAGATCGTTATGCGCAGCACCAGTGATGATTATGAACTGGAAGAAGCCGGTGAAGTGAGTGGCAGAAAAGCCTATGGCAACCTCCGCATCACCAAACTGAATGGCTCACTGGAAGTGGATGGTATGAATGCTGATATGAAGATCAGGAAAGTTGGGCCCGCGCTAAGTCTCATCAAAATAGATGATAAATATGCAGACATCCGTATTCCACTACGCGAAACAAAGAGTTATTCTGTAGATTTTACAGGAAGATATAGTTCTGTATATGGCAACTTTGAAAAGAAAGAAGTAAAAGAAGAAAAAGTAGCCGCAACAGAGGAAAAAGCAACCATCGGAGCATTGTATTCCACCAAACCTGAATCCGCTTCAAGGCTTCTTGGTAACCTCAATGCCGTCACTGTTACCGGTCAGGGCCGCAGCAGCGTATGGGGCAATGAAAGCGCTGGCCCAGCTAGGTTCACCGCGGTAGTAGGCGATGGCAAAGGCCTGAAAATCGATATGAAATGCCAGAACTGTACGGTTGACTTTAAATAAGCCTTCGGAATTTTGAACACTGAACAAGGAATTTTGAATGTTGAAGTAGGGTTGCCGATTTTTTTAGAATGTTCAAAGAAGCGGAGGTCTTACTTCAACATTCATCATTCCTTGTTCAACGTTTGCGCTAAAGCTTCAGCCTCGGCGCAATATTCAACATTCCCATAATCTCACACAGCCGATTTTCTCATGTTGTTAATTATCGGTGCCGTGCCCTGTTTTTACAGGGCACTTGTGTTTTTGGTAGGGAATTTCATGCAAAGGCGCCAAGATTGCAAAGAGGCAAAGTGAAAAAATTATAACGCTTTCTTTGCGCCTTTGCAATCTTAGCGCCTTTGCGTGAAAATTTTTTTCTGTAATTTTCCACTATGACAGAGCTGTATACCTTTATCTGTATCCTCATCACATTGATCCTGATCGGTTTTTTTGCGGGGTATGAGATCGCGTTCATTTCTGCCAACCGCCTGAATATAGAACTTAAGAAAAAACAGGGAAAGGCAAGTGGCCTGATCTTGTCGAAATTTATCGACCATCCCGCACGTTTTATAGGTACCTGTTTGATTGGCCTAAATATCTTCCTCGTTATTTATGGATTATTGGTTCATGAACTGATGAAACAAACCATCTGGACCGCACTTTGGACCAGCCTGCATTTTCAGAATGAATACGTGAAACTGGCATTCGATACCATCATAACATCATTGGTTGTTTTGATATTCGGTGAATTCCTGCCCAAAGCCATCTTCAGGGCCAAAAGCGATTCAGCGCTTTTCCTGTTTGCGCGCATAGCTAATTTTTTTCACACATTATTCTCGCCCCTCACCAACTTCTTTGTAAATCTTTCGCAATGGATCCTGAAATATTTATTCAATGTGAATGTAAAAGACAGAAGTGATGCCTTTACAAAAGTTGATCTCGAACATTTTTTCCAACAAACCAAAGAGCAGGATGAAGAGAGCCAGGAATTAAATACCGAATTATTCGAAAATGCCTTGAGCCTGCCTATGGTAAAGATCAGGCAGTGTCTTGTTCCGAGAACAGAAATAGAAGGTCTTGATATTAATACACCGGTAGAAGAGGCAAAACAGGCTTTCATCAGTACACAATTAAGCAAGCTGGTGATCTACGATGATAATATCGATTCCATTCTCGGCTATATCCACCAGTTAGATCTTTTTAAAAAACCGGATTCCGTCCGTTCGATATTACATCCCATCATGGCCGTTCCGGAAAGCATGAGCGCCACGGACCTGATCAGCAAATTTACCAAAGAAAGAAAAAGCATTGCCTGGGTAGTTGATGAATTCGGTGGAACAGCAGGTATTGTAACCATGGAAGATGTACTGGAAGAAATTTTTGGCGAGATACATGATGAATACGATGTAGAAGAAACGATCGAAAAACGATTATCCGACGACCAGTTCATTTTAAGCGGCCGCATGGAACTGGATTATCTGAATGAGAAATATGATATGAAATTTCCCGCAAGCGAATCGGAAACATTAAGTGGCTACATCATTAATGCACACGAAGCCATCCCCAAAAAAGGTGAGACGATCATTATCGACGATTATAAGTTTGATATTCTTAGTGTGAGTGATACGAGGATTGAATCGGTGGAGATGAAGATTTTACGATAGTGTATTTACAACCTGTACCCGTTATCTGTTCCTTTAGAAATTCACGAATGCTCTATGTGATGGCAAATGGCACACGGATGACGCGGATTAAACGGATTTGCACTGATCTGATCCGTATAAACCCGTTTAATCCGCGTCATCCGCGTGCCATTAAATCGCTTGTTTTTATATTCTTCATACACGTAACTTTGGCGGCTGATAACAGTCTAAGAAAACAATGGCACTATTTAACAGAAACAGGGGTTCGGAGAAATCGGAGATGACGTTCATTGATCATCTGGAGGAGTTAAGAACACATATCATACGGTCCGTGGTAGCCATTCTGCTTATGGCAATACTGATCTTTGTTTACCACGACTGGGTGTATGATAATGTTGTGAGTGGCCCTATCAACCCAAATTTTATCAGCTATCGCGTTTTATGCCAGTTCAGTCACTGGGCGCATATGGGCGATGCAATGTGTATGCCCCCGGTAAAAGTTCAACTGATCAGCAATACATTCGGTGGGCAGTTCCTGGGCAGTATCTCTATGTCATTGGTAGGTGGTATCATTCTGGCTTTCCCTTTTATTTTTTGGGAGTTCTGGCGCTTTGTAAAACCCGCACTGAAAGAAAAAGAAGTAAGCAATACACGTTTTGTTATTTTCTGGGTATCGTTCTTCTTCTTTATCGGCGCTGCTTTTGGGTATTTTTTACTGGGTCCCTTTACATTCAACTTCCTCGCAAGCTTTCAACTGGGATCAAAAGGTACGATCGTTACTTTGCCTACCACTGCAGATTATATTGATAATTTAACCAATATCATACTCGGTTGCGGCTTAGCTTTTGAGTTGCCTGTACTTGCATTTATACTCACCAAAATAGGGCTGATCACACCCCAGTTCCTTAGAAAAACACGCAAATACGCCGTAATCGTTATCCTGATCGTAGCCGCCTTCATCACGCCTAGCCCCGACTGGATGAGCCAGATGATCGTATTTATCCCCTTATGGGCCCTGTACGAACTAAGTATTCTTGTTTCGGCAAGGGTTAAGAAAGAGCAGGCTCTCAAGGACGAAGAGGAGTGGGATTAAGGAGAGTTTGTGGTTTGCAGTTTGTGATTTGTCGTTAAAACCACAAACTTCAAACCACAAACTACAAACCTTGTTCGCCCATTCGTACATTTTTTGATCCCCCTTAACCTCATATCTGTTATCTTAGTCCCCCTAATTGATACACATGAGTTTTGTTTTTGATTCATCGAAACCTATCGCTATTGGTTGCGACCATGCAGGGTTTGAATATAAGACCGCCCTTATTAGCTGGCTGACCGCCAAAGGTTACCAGGTAAAAGATTTCGGCACTTTTTCCTGTGATTCTGTTGACTACCCTGATTTTGCGCATCCCACTGCTTCGAGTGTAGAGAATGGCGAGGCGTGTTTTGGCATCCTGCTTTGCGGCAGCGCCAATGGAGTAGCCATTACTGCCAATAAACACCAGAATATACGCGCAGGTCTTTGCTGGCAGAATGATGTTGCACTGCTTGTACGCAAACACAACGATGCCAATATCATTTGCATCCCCGCACGTTTTGTTTCATTGGCCCTTGCAGAACAGATGATCGATTTATTTATGACAACTGCTTTTGAAGGTGGCCGTCATGCCACACGTGTTGGTAAAATTGCATGCTCTTAACTCAAACAATACAATAATTACATGATGAAAAAACTACTACTGCTTTGCCTGCCTTTCGTTGCAAATGTGGCACTGGCACAAAAAGATGAGAACGCCGTAAAATACGCTGCGCTCATCACACCAAAAGCCTTGAAAGAAAAACTGACCATTCTTGCAAGTGCTGAAATGGAAGGCCGTGAAACCGGCACACCCGGACAGAAACGTGCTGCTGCATGGATCGAAGGCGAATTCAAAAGAATGGGACTGAAACCAGGTAATGGCGACAGCTATCAGCAGATCTATCCGCTATATGCTGATGTGATCACTGATAAAAAATTAAGTGTGAACGGAAAGCAATTCACTTTTGATAAAGATTATAGTTTTACTACCGCAGTTCCTGCAGGAACCTGGAACGTGAACAATGTTGTTTTTGCAGGTTACGGTATCGTTGATTCTGCTAAAGGCATTGATGATTACAAAGGTCTTGATGTAAGAGGCAAAGTTGTGGTTGTTGTAGACGGCGGCACTGCACCAGCTGCCGGCGGACCAGGCGGCGGACGCGGTGGATTTGGCATTAACCCAAAACAAGCGGCTGCCACAACAAGAGGTGCAGTAGCTTTATTAACGGTATCTTCTGCTTTCCCACGCACTGTGCCTACTCCGTTGAAAGGCCGTGTATCAATGACAAAAAGTAATGCCACTTTCTTTACAGCAAATATTTCTGCTGAAGTGGCTTCTGCTTTATTGGGAAGGACTTTCAATATCCCTTTTGCTGATCTGAAAGACATTAATAAAGGAACCTATGTTTCTGAATTAGCGATTGTTGCAGGAAAGACAGTGGAAAATACAGAGAGCAGTAACGTGATCGGAATCATACCGGGCACTGATAAAAAAGATGAGTATGTTTTCATGACCGGTCACTATGATCACCTCGGGAAAAATGCAACAGGTATCTGGTATGGTGCAGACGATGACGGATCAGGAAGTGTTGGTGTAATGCAGATGGCTGAAGCATTTGTTGCCGCTGATAAAAAAGGCATTCATCCACGCAGAACCCTGGTGTTTATGACGGTGAGTGGTGAGGAAAAAGGGTTATGGGGTTCTCAATACTATTCAGAACATCCGATTTTTGACCTCGCAAAAACATCTGTGGATCTGAATACCGATATGATCGGAAGAGGTGATTCTTCACGCAAAGCTGATACATTGAATTATATCTACGTGATCGGCCACGATAAATTAAGTTCTGAACTTGCACCGATCAACGAGAGTGTAAACAAATTGTACGATATCAACCTCGCCCTGGATTATAAATTTGACGATCCGAAAGACGTTAACCGTATCTACTTCAGAAGCGACCATTACAACTTCGCAAGAAAAGGTGTTCCTATCCTGTTCTTTTATGATGGTATGTTAGGCGCTGATTACCACAAACAAACCGATACTGTTGATAAGATACAGTTTGATGTAATGTCAAGACGCGCCAAACTCGTATTCCATACAGGATGGGTAATAGCCAACAGGGATGCGATGATGAAAAGAGATACTCCTTTGAATATGCCTTCGAGATAATCGAATTATACGCATATACTTCTATTCAACAAAGAAGCCTCATCAATGTGATGAGGCTTCTTTGTTTTGCTGCTATATTAGTAAAATGATGCTTCCACTAAAACATGGCCTCCAACTCCCCCTTTAGGGGGTCGGGGGGGTTACCACCCTAACAAATACGCAAAGATCAACGGCACTACAATCGTAGCATCGCTCTCCACAATAAATTTAGGCGTATGAATATCTAATTTACCCCAGGTAATTTTTTCATTTGGAACCGCACCGGAATAAGAGCCATACGATGTTGTTGAATCACTGATCTGGCAGAAATAACTCCAGAAAGGAACATCGTGCCATTCAAGATCCTGGTACATCATCGGCACTACACAGATCGGAAAATCACCGGCGATACCACCACCTATCTGGAAGAACCCTACCCCTTTACCACCACTGTTCTGCCTGTACCATTCGCTCAACCATACCATGTATTCGATACCACTTTTCATGGTAGTTGCTTTCATTTCGTTCTTGATGATATAAGAAGCGAAGATGTTACCCATGGTACTGTCTTCCCAACCCGGTACAACGATCGGGAGATTTTTTTCAGCAGCGGCAAGCATCCAGCTGTTCTTTGGATCGATCTCGTAATACTGCTCCAATACACCACTCAGCAACAT
Organism: Bacteroidota bacterium; assembly: GCA_040388475.1. Lineage (GTDB taxonomy): Bacteria > Bacteroidota > Bacteroidia > Chitinophagales > Chitinophagaceae > Sediminibacterium. The sequence goes on from JAZKBT010000017.1 coordinate 8,191, forward strand.
TTTATACATGTACTCATGCGGAAAATATCTTTCGCCCTTGTCATCCGCATCTTTCCATATTTTATGGATATGCTGCTGCAACCTGCGGAACGCCTCTTCTTCAGGAATGCAGGTATCGGTAACACGGTTGTAATGATTCTCTAACAGGTCCCATTCTTCCTGCGGACTCAGGTCGCGGTAATTCGGTACACGCTTATAATGACTATGTGCCACCAGGTTCATGATATCTTCTTCAAGGTTGGCGCCGGTACAACTGATGATGGCCACTTTATCCTGCCTGATCATTTCAGCAAGACTGATACCCAGTTCTGCTGTACTCATCGCACCTGCCAGGCTCACCAGCATTTTGCCCCCTTCCAACAAATGGGTTTCATATCCTTTGGCAGCATCTACCAACGCCGCGGCGTTGAAATGCCTGTAATGATGTTCTATGAACTGCGAAACGGGACCTTTACTCATGGTTCTTGATTTTGAGGGGCAAAAGTAATTTTTTTGAACGGTTAATTTAATTTTTCCTTAGCCGATACTTACCGATATTTTTGTTCCGCCAATGAAGAAAATGAGCTTTTTACTCAAAAACATCCCTATCGGTAAATGGAAGATCCCTGTACCGGTATTTTTATGGTTCCTACTTGCCATGCTTTCCGCCGTGGCTGAAATAAGCAGGGGGCTTTCTTCCATCAATAACTACGAGATCTTTGCGGGGGTTTTTCACCATACCATCCGCCAAACAAATTTATTCATTGAATACCCGGGTGAATATTTTGACACCAATCATTATGGCCCGCTTTTTAGTATCCTGATAGCGCCTTTTACTTTATTTCCGGATAGTATCGGCTGTTTTTTATGGTGCGTAGTCAATGCATGGATTTTGTTTTTTGCAGTAAAACAACTGGATCTTACTTCACAACAAAAAAATATCATCTTATTGATCGGGTTGGTTGAAATGCTCACAGCTATCCATAATGTGCAGTTCAATCCCATGCTCACAGGCTGGATCATCTTAAGCTATGTATTGATCGATAAAGAAAAAGATTTTTGGGCCACCCTGTTTATTGTAGCCGGTTTTATGGTCAAGCTCTACGGTATTGTGGGCATCGCTTTTTTCTGGTTCTCAAAACACAAACTGAAGTTCATTGCTTCTTTTATTTTTTGGTTCATCGTTCTGTTCTGTCTACCCATGATCATTTCTTCGCCTGCATTTATTGTGCAGTCGTATAAAGACTGGTTCCAATCACTCTCAGAAAAAAATGCACAGAACACGAGTGTCAGTGCACCCAAATATGCACAGGATATGTCCGTAATGGGCATGATCACCCGTATTGGTAGGTTCAAAGAATTCAACAGCCTGCTGGTGCTTGTTCCCGCAGCCATACTACATGTATTGCCTTTCCTGAGAACCGGGCAATACAAACACATCACATTCCGAATGACATATTTATGTCTTGTTTTGATCGGCCTGGTGATCTTCAGTTCTTCCGCAGAATCACCAACCTTTGTGATCGCGGTTACCGGTATTGGCATCTGGTATGTGATACAAACGGATCTGGAAAACGCTGTTAAGAATGCTTTACTCATCTTTGTTATACTGCTAACCAGCTTGTCGGCAACTGATCTTTTCCCGGCTTATATACGCAATCATTTTATCGCACCCTATTCATTAAAAGCGCTTCCCTGTTTTGTTGTATGGTGCGTGTTGATCTATCAATTATTGACAAAGAATTTTAAGCCTGTTCCGGCAGATTAAAATCTGATGAGAACTTTCATTCATGCGCCCGGATAAAGACGAAAGTCGTAACTTGCTAAATACCCTTTACTTCGATTGTCAACCCCCAAGCAGTTTGTAAGATGAAGAAACTCATTTCAGTTGTTATCCCTGTTTGTAATGAAGAAACAAATGTGGCCATCATAGCAGCGGCCTTACAGGATGTATTCAGCACAACATCCTATCTCTATACGATCACATTTGTGGATGATGGCAGTACAGATGGCACACTGGAAGAGCTCAAGCGGGTATCTTCATCAAGCAATCATGTTTTTTTTATTTCCCTCGCACGCAATTTTGGCCACCAGAATGCATTGAAGGCAGGATTGGATCTGGTGGATGGGGATGGGGTGATCATGATGGATGGCGATATGCAGCACCCACCCGATCTTATCCCCGAAATGATCGCGCAATGGGAAACAGGATATGATGTTGTTTACACCATACGTAAGGATCACAAAGAAATGCCGTTGATGAAACGTAAAACATCCAATATGTTTTATAACCTCATCAATAACCTGTCGGATATTGAACTGGAACAGGGTACCGCAGATTTCCGTTTGATGGATAAAAAAGTGGTAGAAGTATTCCGTGCTTTTAAAGAAACGGACCTTTTTATGCGTGGCCTCGTAAAATGGATGGGGTTTAACCAGATCGGAATTGAATATGACCCCGCGCAGAGAACACATGGCAAATCAAAATACACGCTAAAGAAAATGGTTCGCTTTGCTTTGCAGGGTATTACCTCTTTCAGCACAAGGCCCCTGTATATCGCCACGTATCTTGGGTTTATTTTTTCTATTCTTTCCCTGTTGTATATCCCTTATATTATTTACAGTGTTTATTTCGGCCATGTTATTTCCGGCTGGGCATCTGTCATCGCTACCATTGCTTTTTTTGGCGGGTTACAGTTAATGATCCTCGGTATCATTGGCATGTATCTCGGTAAACTATTTATGCAAAGTAAACAACGGCCGCATTATATTATCAAAGAATCAAACCTGGTAGCATGAGCCGGTATGTTTTATTAAGTTTTGATGTGGAAGAGTTTGATATGCCACTCGAGTACAATTTTTCTATCAGTCCTGAAGAACAAATGATCGTTGGCAAAAAAGGATTAGATGCCATTAACCCCGTTCTTACGGATACGGCAATTGCAGCAACCTTATTTACCACTGCCAATTTTGCCATGCATTATCCCGACGATATAAAGCAACTTGCTGACCGGCACGAGATCGCATCGCATACTTTTTATCATTCAGATTTTACGAATGAACATTTACATTCATCCAAAAAAAAATTGGAAGAAATAACCGGCAAGCCTGTAACCGGCCTGCGTATGCCACGTATGCGCAAAGTGTCCATGCAGGAAGTAAAAAAAGCAGGATACACCTATGATTCCTCCGTTAATCCAACCTGGTTACCCGGGCGCTATAATAACCTGCACCTTCCCCGGACCATGTATACAGATGATGGAATGCTTCGCGTACCGGCATCTGTTTCGCCGTTTTTACGCATCCCGCTTTTCTGGTTAAGTTTTAAGAACCTTCCTTATGTCTTTTTTAAAATGCTCACCTTGCAGACGCTAAAAAAAGATGGCTATGTATGCCTGTATTTTCATCCATGGGAGTTTACCGGTATTGAATCGTATGGTTTACCAGGGTTTGCAAAAAAGCTAAATGGCGAACCATTACTGCAAAAACTGAACAGGTTGTTGCATGACCTGAAAAAAGATGCTGATTTTATTACGATGGATCAATTTATAAAACAGAAAAGCCCCGCATAACAGGGCTTTTCTGAAGAAGCTTTTAGCCAATACCTAACTGCTAATGGCTATCTTCTTATTTTCTTCCACGGAAAGTGCTTACAGTTCCGTAAAAACTCACTTCGAGGGTTTCTTTTTTGTTGCCTTTTTCCAGTGATACATAATAAGACTTTTCATCTGCACCTTCAAATTCAATGCTGCCGGTGATCGTGTAAGCGGCGTAGTCTTTCTTAATTTTCTGAATGGCGCTTATGGGTAATCTTTTTAGGTCAACATTGCGGATGGTACCGATCAGTTCGCCATCTGTTCCAAAATAAGCTTCTACCCTTTCTTCTGAAAGAGTAAAAGTAGCCAGGATGTAATTCTCTTTTCCGCTCCAGTTTACATTCTCTGCATCGGAAAACAATGCTTCAAAATTAACTTTCACTTTGTTGTTTACTTTAACATCAGCGGCAAAAGCGCTGGTTCCTGCTGCTACCATTATAAGGGTGGCGATGATTAATTTTTTCATGGTTTTTGTTTTTCAGTTTTTTTATTAAATGTGTTTTGATGTCATTTTTCTGATTGACAAACCAAATGTAGATTCTCTGTCATCTCCTGTTTTTGAATTGTGATGGGAATAAAAATTAACCACTTTTCATATTATGAACGGTAACCTGAAAAATGAAAAAAATAAACACAAAGCCGATCAAATGCAATACGTCATTGAGTTTCAGCCCATTTCTTAAAGAAATCATAAAGGCAGTGATGAATGGAATGACACAGTTGTACGCTCTGGTATGAACGGCAGAAACAATAGGGTGAGTAGTGAGTGGTGAATCGTGAGTGAGTCACTGGCGATTCACGATTGACGGCCGATGGCTCACCACTCGCATCAACAATAGCCGTAACTTAGAGGGCATGAATTATCTCGCCCACGCATATCTCTCGTTTAACAACCCTGAGATCCTTGTGGGAAATATGATCAGTGATTTTGTAAAGGGCAAAAAACAATTCGACTATCCGTTAACGGTTCAAAAAGGTATCCGTCTTCACAGGGAAATCGACACATTTACCGATCAACATCCTGCAACAAAAAAAGGAAAAGAATATTTTAAACCAGCCGTTGGCGCCTATGGCGGCGCATTTATGGATGTGGTGTATGATCATTTTCTTGCGCGTGACGAGCAACAATTTGCTGAAACCGGTCTTAACATTTTTGCAGAAGAAGTTTACACCCAATTAGCTGAACATGAAGCATTACTGCCCGAAAAATTTGCACGGATGCTTCCGTATATGCGCACCCAGAACTGGTTGTACAATTATCGTTTTACAGAAGGGATCGAGAAAAGTTTTGGCGGCCTGGTAAGAAGGGCGATGTATTTAACCGATCCGGCGCCTGCTTTCGGCCTTTTCCTCCAGCACTATGAGTCTTTACAGGAACACTACAATGAATTCTTCCCGGATATTAAAAAATTTGCTTCATCACAATTCGATACATTATTACTGCAATAGCATTTATCTTTGAAAAAATCCTAATACATGAAGTTATTCGTGAGCCTGGTATGCATGCTTGTTTTTTTAAGCGCAAACGCACAGAAGAACCCAGACGAGCAGAAACCATGGGACCTTGATCAGTCGGTAATGGACATGAATTACTGGCCACATAAATATCCATTATTAAAAAGGGCAGGGAGGGCAAAAGCCATGCCTGTTGCAAGGGTCATTTACAGCAGGCCGCTAAAAAACGGCAGAATTATTTTTGGCAGGGGCAAACCGCAGCCGTATGGAGAGGTTTGGCGTTTGGGAGGTAATGAAGCAACCGAGATCGAGTTCTTCAGCAATGTAAAGATCGGGGGCAAACTGATTACGAAGGGCAGGTACACAATGTATTGTATTCCGGAAGAGGATACCTGGACAATAATTATAAGCAGCGACAATTACGTCTGGGGACATTTTTCATATAGAGAGTCAAAAGACGTTGTAAGAAAAACGGTGACGCTTAGTAGGGATAATGAAGTGATAGAAGCATTCACTATGTATTTTGAAGACACCCGTACCGGCGCCAACCTCATCATGTTATGGGATGATATAAAAGCCGTACTGCCGATTACCCTGGTTAAATAATATTCTTATAAATTATTCGCTATGAAACTTGCTACAAAATATATACACGCCGGAACAGAGCCTGATCCGTCTACGGGTGCGATCATGACACCGATCTATCAAACTTCTACCTATGTGCAGGAAGCGCCGGGTGTGAATAAAGGATTTGAATACGCACGCAGCCAGAACCCCACCAGAAAAGCGTTGGAAGAAGCATATGCGCAAATTGAGAATGGAAAATTCGGACTTGCCTTTGGAAGCGGTGTTGCGGCAACCGATGCTGTGATCAAATTATTATCACCTGGTGATGAAGTGATCGCTGCCAATGATATGTATGGCGGTACTTATCGTTTATTCACCAAGATCTTTGCTAAATACGGCATTCAGTTCACGTATGTTGACACAACGGATGTGAGCAATATCAAAAAAGCGATTTCATCAAAAACGAAACTGGTATGGATAGAAACACCTACCAACCCATTGATGAATATTACAGATATTGAAGCGGTGGCAGCTGTAGCAAAAGAGGCCGGTGCCTGGTTATGTGTTGACAATACATTCGCATCACCGTATTTACAAAATCCACTGGATCTTGGTGCAGATATCGTGATGCATTCAGCCACCAAATACCTCGGCGGGCATAGTGATGTGATACAGGGTTGCCTGGTAATGAATGATGCAGCGCTTCGCGAACAATTATATTTTATACAGAAAAGCTGTGGTGCCGTTCCCGGCCCGATGGATTGTTTTCTTGTGTTACGTGGCATTAAAACCTTGCATATCCGTATGCAGCGTCATTGTGAAAATGGAGAGAAGATCGCACACTATTTACGCAATCATCCTAAAGTTGGTAAAGTATACTGGTGCGGTTTTGAAGATCATCATAATTATACCATCGCAAAAAAACAAATGCGCGGTTTTGGCGGGATGATGAGTTTTGTTTTGAAGAACGACAGTGTAGATGAAGCAAAAAGAGTTTTATCCGCTACTAAAATATTTGCGCTCGCAGAAAGTCTCGGTGGTGTTGAGTCATTGATCAATCACCCGGCTTCTATGACACATGCTTCTATTCCCAGGGAAGAAAGAATTAAAAATGGTTTGAGTGATAGTTTGATCAGGCTGAGCGTGGGGATTGAAGATGCGGATGATCTGATTGAAGATCTGCAACAGGCGATAGGCTAACTCGGAGTTTGAAAATTTGAAAATGTGGTCATTTGAAAATGAAGGCAGCGAGACCCATCATTTTCAAATGACCACATTTTCAAATTGATTTTATTTCAGCTCAAACGAAGCCTCTAGCACATTCTTCGAATCTCCGCCCACAAATACTTTGAACGCACCGGCTTCTAATTTTACATTTCCCTCTCCATCAAAAAAAGAAAGATCACTTCCTGTCAGAACAAAATTTACGGTTCTGCTTTCGCCTGCTTTCAAACGTATTTTCTGAAAGCCTTTTAATTCTTTCACAGGTCGTACAATAGATCCTGTCATATCACGGATATATAATTGCACCACTTCTTCTCCATCATAATTACCTGAATTCTTTACCACTACGCTTACATTCAGCTTTCCCTTCTTTTCCATTTGTGTGCCGGCCGATAATCCAGAATAATCAAACTTCGTATAACTCAATCCATAACCAAACGGGTACAATGGATCATTGGGAATATCACGGTAACGTGATTTCCATGCGCCATCACCTTTTTCAGGAGCGGGGCGGTTGGTGTTGAAATGATTGTAGTAAACGGGAATTTGTCCAACAGCATACGGAAAACTCATTACTGTTTTTCCTGAAGGATTGTAATCGCCGGCGAGCACATCGGCTACAGCGCTCCCTGTTTCCGTTCCCAGTATCCAGCATTGAACGATCGCGTTGCTGAATTCCTGCGCCTGGGTTAGTACCAATGGCCTTCCGCTATTCACCAAAGCGACCACAGGCTTGCCGGTTTTCTGCAGTGCTTTTAGTAACTGTATCTGTCCATCAGGAATGTTTACGTTTGCAATCGATCTTTCTTCTCCCGCAATTTTTCCGCTGATCCCGATCACTGCCACAATCACATCAGCATTGGCAGAGGCAACAATTGCATCACTGATCATTTTATCATTCGTGGTTGCATCGGCATTGTAGCCCGCGCTGTATTCGATCTTGCCTTTGCCAAATTTGGTTTGCAATCCTTCATACACACTTATCGCATCATTGACCGTACCGTTGGCCACCCAAAAATCCCACATGTCTTCTTTACTCTTTGCATAGTGACCGATCAATGCAATTTTAGTGACCGATTTTTTAATTGGCAAAACATTGTTTGCATTCTTTAGCAACACGATCGAGCTTTTCGCAGCTTTCAACGCTTCTGCCCGGTTAGCTGCGCTAAAGAGTGTGGCTGTTTCACGTGTCTCATCAGAAAACCTGTATGGATCATCGAAGAGCCCGAGTTTAAATTTGAGATAAAGAACCCTGGACACTGCATCATCCACCTGCTTCATCGTCAATTTTTTCTCTTTCACTAATTGTGGTAAGAATTTAATCACGATCTGCGATTCCATATCCATCATACTCCCTGCCTGTAATGCTTTTAGCGTTGCATCTTTGTCATCACTTGCATAGCCATGTGGTATGATCTCGCCAAACGAACCCCAGTCGCTAACCACCAATCCTTTGAATCCCCATTTCTTCTTCAATACCTCTTCTACCAGGTAATGATTGGCACTCGCAGGTATGCCATCTACTACATTAAATGCATTCATAACTGTTGCAGCACCTGCATTTACTGCGGCCTTATAAGGCGGCATGTATTTGTTCCATAAAGCAGTACGAGAGACATCTACATTATTATATTCGCGCCCCGCCTCCACTGCCCCGTAGGCAGCATAATGTTTTACGCAGGATAAGATATGCTTTACATCATCTAAATTTCCCTGTAGTCCTTTTACACGTGCGGCCGCCACAAGTCCACCATAATAACTGTCTTCACCTGCACCTTCCATTACACGGCCCCAGCGTGGGTCATTGCTGATGTCACACATCGGGGCGAATGTCCAGTGCAGCCCCGCTGCAGCGGCTTCTTTTGCCGAGATCCCTGAGTTTATTTCTATCTGCGGAAGATCCCAGCTGCACGCTTCTGCCAGAGGAATAGGGAAGATCGTTTTGTATCCATGTATCACATCAAATGCAAATAAAAGAGGGATGCCGAGCCGGCTTTCTTCCACTGCAACGAGCTGGATATTTTTGGTTTCCTTTACGCCGGTTACATTCAGGAAAGATCCGATCTTTCCCTCACGCACCATTTGCACTTTTCCTTTTTGTCCTGCATCGTTCATCGCCGGACCGGTAAATACACCACCATTCAATTGATTTAATTGTCCCGCTTTTTCTTCAATGGTCATCCGTTGCAGGAGGTCGGCTATCCGTTGATTAATGGCTACTTTTGCATCCTTGTAAACAGGCGTAACGGCAGGTTTGTTTTGTGCAAAGAGAAATGTTGAAACGACGAACAGGCAGGTCAGTGCTGATAGTTTTTTCATATGGCTTGTTTTAGCAGACAATAAATATAATTGAAAGTTATACGAGTTCACAGCAGAATATGAATTGATTGTATGATGAAAGATGATATCCCTTCGCTGAAAACATTTTTTGACGAGAAAGTAATGCGTTACAACCAACCCTCTTTTATTAAAGACGATCCGGTTTGTATTCCGCATCTCTTTACAAAACAGGCAGATATAGAGATTGCCGGCTTGTTTGCCGCTGTATTTGCGTGGGGGAACAGAACAACCATCATCAACAAATCAAAAGAGTTAATGAAACTGATGGGCGATGCGCCACATGACTTTTGTTTGCATCATTCCGACAAAGACTTACAGTCGTTAGTGCATTTCAAGCATCGTACATTCAATACAAGTGATCTTTTATACTTTATTGAGTTCCTGAAATATCACTACACATATAACAAAAGCCTGGAGGAAGCTTTTTTGAAAATACCGGCAGGATACATGGGAGAGAATAAGATAGAGCAGTCGCTGATCCATTTCCATAATTATTTTTTTTCGCTTGAACATGTTCCTAACAGGACAAAAAAACATATTGCCACACCATACAAAGGCTCTACCTGTAAACGTTTAAATATGTACCTGCGATGGATGGTAAGAAAAGATAAACACGGAGTTGATTTCGGCATCTGGAAAAAGATCAAACCCTCAGAACTGATCTGCCCGATAGACCTGCATGTAGCGCGTGTTGCCAAACGTTTTGACCTGTTGCACAGAAAACAGGTTGATTGGCAGGCGGCTATTGAATTGACCAACTACCTGCGTACACTAGATCCTCTCGACCCGGTGAAATATGATTTTGCTTTATTTGGATTAGGAGTGATCGAAAAGTATTAACCACCTATTTGTTTAGTTCAGGTTCGCTTTTAGAACAGGAACATATTTTGCTTGCCGCCCACTTTTGTTTTCTGTCCTGCGAGCGACCTAATATTATAAGTGTACGTGAGCATAAAATATCTCTGTAATACATTTGTCCTGCTATCAATAATCGCATTGCCATTGATATACCTGTTCACATTATTGTTCCTGTTAAGAATATCATATACAGCTAATTTTATCTGCCCTTTGTCTTCTTTGAACATCAGTATGGTAAGTGCAGCATTCCAGTAAACATTGCTTTTGGGTAATCCCGGTGCAAGATTGCTGATATAATTGTAAGCGATATTGGTTTCCCATACAAATTTCTTTGGCAATCTTACAATAAATTCTGTCTGCAGGTTCTGGCTTGTATAGTCGGTATTATTAAATGCCATATTCGTGTATGTATTCTTACGGAAGTTCATACCTGCCGTAGGATTAAATTCAACCACATCGTGCCAGTTAAAATTGAACCTGAGGTTTGGATAGTAACCATATGAAGTTGTCTTACTCATCACGCTATTAAACAGCAAAGGTGTATAACCAATGTTTCCTGAGAATCCAAGATCGGCAGAGAAAATAAACTTTGGATTTTTCTTGAACTGTTTGTTTATGCGTATGCCGAAATTCAATCTTTTTACATCATCTACATTTACAGGCGTGGTTACCTGAACACCGGTGTTGTTTACCACCAATGATTGCACTACTGCATTATCTTCTCTTGAAGCATTCATGTTGAAATTGTAGGTCATATTTGCTTTAACATTAATGATGTTACCATTAACATTAAGGTTGGTTTGTTTAGCTGGATTGAGACCGGGATTACCATTTACAATATAGAATGGGTTAGAGTTATCCGTTACGGGATTAAAGTAATTTATGGCTGGTGCATTTACATATTGAGAGAAGTTTACGTTGATCCTTTTCCAGTTGAATCCTGTATTCAGCAACAGGTTCGAGTAGTGCAGTTTACTGCTGGCACCTTTGGTATATTGGTTACTGATCCATTGCTCGAGCAAATTTGCTCCAAGGTTAACAGATACTTTATTGATAAGATAACTGAACCCAATCGAGCTGGTCCATTGTGTTTGCTCTCTTCGGAGGTTATTGCTCAGTATTGTGTTGAGACTATCATAAAAACCGGTTGCAGAATATTTGGCATAAATACCTACCAGTTGCGCCTGGTTACTGTATTCGATCCTTTGATTCAGGCGAAAGGTTAGTTTTTTTGAAAGCTGATCGCTGTAGTTCAGGCTTCCGGCGGCATTTGTGCTGGGCGAATTCGTACTGCGCAATTGCTGCAAAACATAGGTTGAAGTAAAAGGGTACATATAATCATTAATACTTTCGTTGACATTGTCTACCGGGTTACGCGTATAACTCAAATTGTGATAGAAAGCCAGGTTCCTGCCTTTTCTCCCTGAGAAACGATGTGTGATCGATATGTTGTAATTATAGGCAGTGCTGTTGCCATCGGTAAATGTATTTCCGTTGGTAGCGCTGACAATTCCGAATTTACTATTCTGTATAGTGCTGTTGAAATGTCCACTAACATCATTCGTATTAAGGGTGAATCCGGCCCTGAAAGTCATGTTCGTAAGTGAATCTTTTCGCCAGTTACCACCGCCGCTGATCGTATGTGAGTTGGTAGTTGTTATAGAATTTGTGTTGCCCTGCGTTAATAACACTGTATCGCCAAAAAAGCGTTGTGTGCCGCCTTCCTGCACTACATTGCTTCTCGATCTACCATAAAAATATTGCGCGTAAAAAGAAAGGTCCTTGCTGGGTGTGTGGTTGAGATTTATTCCTCCTCCGGTTGAAGTTGTAAGCCCTTGTCCTATCCCACCGAACGAGATGCCATTAAGAGCGAAACCTTCCCGGCCGCCGCCGCTCCACATGCTCATACTATTATAACCACTCCGGTTAAACCCTCCCAACTGAGTTACATCCTGGATACTGAAACCGCTGCGGTTAATATTGTTGCTGAAGGCCAGTAAACTCATCTGCAATGTATCACGAAAGGTATTGATGATGCCGCCGGCTTCATATCTTTCATTAGTGCCTCCGCCAGCGTATATTTTTCCAAACAATGCTTTCTTAATATTTTTCTTTAAAGTAAGATTGATTACCGCCCCGATCTTACTCATATCCCCGTCGTTATTTTGTGCGATCTCATCTTTATCATCCATCACCTGTACTTTATCAACCAGGTTGCTCGGCAGGTTTCGCGTGGCCATTTTTGGATCATCGCCGAAGAAACGTTTGCTGTCTACCAATATGCGGTTTATTTTCCGGCCGTTGAAAGTGATATCTCCATTCTCATCAACCTGCATACCCGGCATTTTTTTCAGCAGATCTTCGAGTAAAGCGGTTGGCAATGTTTTAAAAGCAGATGCATTAAACTCGATCGTATCTTTTTTAAACACAACCGGCGGACGCTCCGCATAAACGATCACTTCATCCAGTGATTTGGACGTTCCGGTTAATTTGATATTGCCGAAATTAACAGTGGGCTGTGCAGCTGTTACAACAAAATCTTTTCGGTATGCTTCGTAACCGGAGTAAGTTGCCATTAATCGCAAGGGCACGTCAAAAGGCAATCCCGGAACTTTAAATTCACCCGACTCCGTAGTTAAACGATAGGTAATAATAGTGGTGTCTTTGGCTTTAAAGATGGTAATAGTAGTAAGTGGCAATATTTTTTTCCCGGTACTATCTGCAATCTTTCCGGAAATACTACCTGATTGGGCGTGGGCCGATACCGCGAACAGGCATGAGGCTGCAATGATTAGGTATTTCATAAGCATGAAAAGGTTAGTCCTGGTTTTTGGTTGCTGTTTTGTAACAACAATCCTGCCAATACACTAAACTAACCCCTTAGTTATGATATTTTTTATTAATTATATAAAGGGACCAATTAAAGCCACGAATCGGTTAAATGACATTGCAAACTCAGAAACGCCACAAACTTTGCTGGCCGCCTACTTTCGATGGTTGATTTCCGAAACTGCGGATGTTATAACTATAGGTAAGCATGAAATAACGTTGTAACACATTGCTTCGCGTATCAATAATAGCATTTGCGCTGAAATAACGGTTAACATTGGCATTGGCATTTAATATATCATACACTGCCAACCGAAGCTGTCCTTTATCCTGGTTAAACATCAGCACGGTTACTGCTGCATTCCAATAGGTGCTGGTTTTTGGTATGCCCGGTGCCACATCACTTATTATGCGGTGCATGATATTGGTTTCCCAAACAATTTTTTTCGGCAGCCGCACAATGAATTCACCTTGCAACACCTGTGAAGTAATATCCCGGTTACTGAATAATTTATTGGTATAATAGCTCCTGGTAATACCTGGTGTGTATTTTGGATTGAATTCTACTACATCGTGCCAGTTAAAAGACAACCCGGTATTCACATTAATGTTTGCATTGGTAACATAACTTTTCTCATTGTTAAAAATAATAGGAGTTCGGCTAAGATTACCGGTTGCATTTAAGTTTACGGTTAAATTAAAACTCTGCTTATTCTTGAATTGCCTGTTAAACCCGAGGTTGGCATAATTGCTCCAGGCGCCCTGTACATTTACAGGTGTATTCACCTGTACACCGTTATTATTAAGTATTACCGATTGTATGATCGCGTCGTCTGTTACAGTTGATTGTGCTGAGAAAAAATAGTTGGTATTTGTCTTTGTGTTAAAAACATTCCCGTTAAAACTGATCCCGTTTCGTTTAAAAGGTTTGATGGATGGATTACCATTGATAATATAAAAAGGATTGGAATTATCCGCAACAGGAATCAGGTAATTGATACCGGGTGCGATCACATCCTGCGAAAACCCTATGCTGAATCTTTTCCAGTTGGCGCTTACCCCTAATAACAGATTAGAATAATACTGTTTGTTGCTTTGCCCTGCCATACTAAAACTATTGTTGATCCATTGTTGCAACCATGTGGTACCGATATTAACTGTAACACTGTTGATCTTATAACTTGCTACCACGTTGTTGGACCAGTTATTCTGTTCCCGCGCCAAGCCACTGCTTAATGAAATATTCAGACTGTCGTACTGGTTACTTAACATATGTTTTCCATAGGTAAGTACATCCTGTACGTTTTTGTTATAGGTATACGTGCTGTTCAAACGAAGTGTGAGTCGTGCATTGACTGGCTCGCTGTAATTTGAATTGAGATAACCATAGGTTGACGGCGCATTGGTAGCACGCAGCTGCTGAAAAATAATATTGGATACAACCGGGTACTCATAATGGTTACTGCTTTCCGTAATATTAGACAGCGGGTTGGCCGTATATCTTACTGCATGGAATATCGATAAATTTCTTCCCTTTTTTATCCGCGACCTATGTGCCAATGTTATGACATGGAAATACGATTCAGTGTTTCCGTTGGTAAACAAAGTGCCGCTGCCCTGGTTAAGCGGGCCCGTTTTATTGTTGTTTGTTATGATGGATGATGGCGCCTCGGCAACATTACCTGCATACGCATAGCGGAAGGTGAAATTGATATTAGTGAGTGTGTCTGGTTTCCAGCTGCCGCCCGCACCTGCATTGTGCGAGGTTCCATTGGAAATTGGTTTGGTAACTGTATAAGTGTTCACAATAGTATCTCCAAAATAACGCTGCCTGTTTTCTGTTTGTTCCGCAATATTGTTGGTTCTGCCATACATGTATTGAAAGAAGAAATTAAAAATTTTATTGGGTGAATGATTGAGGTTGATCGCGGCACCACTTGCTTTACTGATACCTGCGCCGGTACCACCCAATGAAAATCCATCAACAGAAAAACCCTGCTGGCCCGCATTATTACCGCTACCATTAATATTACCCCAACCGCTCCTTTCAAATCCGCCTAACTGTGTAATATCTTTTGTGCTGAAGGAACTGCGGTTAATATTATTCGCAAACCCAATCAGGCTTAACTGCAAAGTATCACGGAAGCTGTTTACGATGCCGCCGACCTCGTAGCGGTCATCCGTTCCACCGCCGGCAAACAGCCTTCCAAAAACGGCTTTTTTAATGCCTCTCTTTAAAGTGATGTTGAGCACTTTGCCGATCTTACTCATATCTCCATCGTTGTTCAACGCGATCTGTTCTTTATCATCCATTACCTGTACTTTATCTATTAAATTACTGGGCAGGTTTCTTGTGGCCATTTTAGGGTCATCGCCAAAAAAACGTTTTCCATCAACCAGTAACCGATTTACTTTCTGCCCATTTACAGAGATATCTCCATTCTCATCAACATATACACCAGGCAATTTTTTTAAGAGGTCTTCCAGCAATGCACTGGGTAATGTTTTAAATGCAGACGCATTGAACTCGATGGTATCCTGCTTGATCACTACAGGCGGGCGTTCGGAAAATACGATCACTTCATCCAGCTGTTTGGAAGTGCCGGTCAATTGAACTGTTCCGAAATTAACCGACGGCTCTAATGTAGTTAAAATAAAATCTTTCCTGAAAGCTTCATAACCAGAATAGGTTGCCATCAGCCGCAACGGTACATTCAAAGGGAGTGAGGGTATTTTAAATTCGCCGGCATCATTGCTCAAACGATAAGTGATGATACTGGTATCTTTTGCCTTAAATACTGTAATCGTAGTAAGCGGTAAATTTTTCTTTCCCGAACTATCGGTGATCTTCCCGGAAATATTGCCCGATTGAGCTTTTGCAAATACAATACATAAACATGCAACAGCAGTAGTTAAAAATCTCATATATTATTAATAGTTAGCCTGGTTCACACTGTTAACGTACAAAATGGCTAATGGTAACAGATGTTATATAGTATTTCAATAAAATATTATTTACCGGTATTCTTCACTATCCTGAAATATCCTGATACGGTCTCAATCTTTAGAAGGTCAGATACACATCAAAGGGGAATGAAAAGCACCCGCACCCTCGCTGGTGTCTGAATGCCTGTTTTCTGCAGCTACAGGATTATTGTAGAAAAATAACATAACAGCAATGGCAAGCAATGCAAAAGCTGCCAGCAAGGTGTGAACGGGTTTTATATGAAAGGGTAAATTGAGTTGCATATCTATATAAAGAGTGCTGACAGGCAGAAAGGTTGGAAAATGGCACGCAGATGACGCGGAAAAAAACGGATAATGCACGGATTTGTTTCGCTTGCCCCAATTTGATCCGTGTAAATCCGCTTTTTTCCGCGTCATCCGCGTGCCATCGTTGCTAATTAATCTCCTTCCTCCAACTGAAACAGTTCTTCTACGCTCACCCCGAATACAGACGCCATTTTCAGGGCCAGGGCGGTAGAAGGAATATATTTTCCCGATTCCATGGTATTAATGGTTTGCCGGCTCACACTGATCTTTTTGGCGAGATCATCCTGTGTGAGATTGTGTATCGCTCTTTGTACTTTGATCTTGTTTTTCATACGCTGGCTTTATTATGCATAAACAATATGAAGCGGAAACGGATATTAAAAATGATCAGTATTGTAAACATGTTATACATCATTACAGTAAGAAAACCGGTACCATAAATGGAAAAAATGCAAACGATTAACACGAGATAACTAACGATAACCGCCCACTGAAGCGATGCAAGACGAAAAAACTGGATCGCCTCATCTTCTGTTTTCTCTTTTGAAAAAGCGATCAGCATAAGCGTTATAATATTGCCAACCGCTGCTATCTCGTCGGTCAAATTCTGTGTGCTAAAATCAATGATGTGTTGATTTATTATGGCATGTGTCCGGTAACTAAGCCATGGAACTTCATAATCCCAGCCAATACTCGCAATACCAAGTGCCAGGAAAGGCACCAAAAGTATAAAGCCTAATTTTTGAAAGGCGTGTGGCAATAAGGGTAGTTTTTTCATTTGTGTTGTTTTTGATAACAGAACAAATGTAAAGTATGATATTCATTTTGACAAGTTTATTTTACATTTTGTAATAAATATTTGTCATATTATATCTAATTGCCTGCTTTTCATACTTTTATCCTCCATGGAAAAAGAGAATGAATTATTGCGGCTGGAGGATTTGACCGCCGAACAGATGGCATCATTTATCAACGACCTGATCGATAAGGATTTTGCGCGCCTGGTGCAATTACTTTACCGCCTGGATGTAAGTGAGGATAAACTCAAATCGGTTCTATTAGAACATCCAACCGGCGATGCGGGCAATATGATCGCGGCTTTGATCATGGAAAGGATCGCGCAAAGAGAAAAAGCGAAAGAGTTATTTAAACAGGAAGGTGATGTTCCGGAAGATGAAAAATGGTAGTTTCTCTCTGCGTGAACTCTGCCTCTCTGCGGCTCTGCGGTGAATAGGTTCACGAATAGATAGATTTACTATAAATAAAGACTCCATTCACCGCACCTGCTCGCCTAAGCTTAGCGGCCGAGGAGCCGCAGAGAAGGGAGAGATTTCGCAGAGAGTTGCTATTGAAACAGTTCATCTACCTTTTTAAAAGTATATCCTTTCTTTTTTAGATAACTGATCAACTCATCCAGCCTGTTATACAATTTATCTTTTCTTCTCGGATCGGTTCCGGCATGAATAAGCAGTACCACTCCATTTAATCCGCCTGCTCTTGTTTCATTAAAGCGTTTGATATTGGTGATGATCTCATCGCTGGTCCGGTAAGATTTTCCCATTTCAGGATACGTATAATCAGCATTACTCGTGGTGCCTGGTGTAAAACTAAAAACACGCATGCCTGCTTCAGTGAGCCAATTGGCTGTTTCCTGGTTCCACCATTCGTAAGGAGGGATGAAATAATTGGTTTGATTTTTCTCTTTAATACCAACCTGCATGATTGCTTGCTTGCTTTTAGAAAGATCATACAAAAGCGAATCTTTTGTTACCAACGTGGTATTGCGTTTTGTCCAATCATTGTATAACAAATGCATATCAGAATGTGATCCGAATACATTATTCTGTTCATCCAGTTTTTTAATCCCGGTTTTAAAATCTTTGTTGCGATAAAATCTTCCGGTAAAAAAGAATGATCCTTTTACGTTTTGTTTTTGTAATGTTTTTGCGATAGAAGATAAGCCATCACCAAATTCATCGCCGGTAAACACGAGCGCTATTTCTTTATGTAATGAATCACCGCGGATAATTGCGTTTTCAGAATATTGATTTTGTTTCATGCCTAATAATTGGATTTTATCAGGAAGAGTTCTGGTTTTTGTGCCGGCTTCTGCTTCTTTCGCCGCAAGTAAATAGATCAGCGAAGCAGTTCCATCCATCGTAGGTTCATTCGTACTATAATCACCATAATCATCATGATACACCGCGAGGCTACTTTGAAACTCTGCGTATTCATCTGCATCTTTTAATGTAATACCAATCAATCCTCCATAAATAGAAGTATACACCGGGCCATCTACCAATCCACCATCTATCGGGTAATTTTTTAAATGGGTAAATGCCGAATGCGGATCAACAGGTGTATCGCCATTTCCCGGTAATCCATACACCATACTTGTTCCCCATGGATTGCATCCGAAGAGCCAATCGAAATTCGCCTGTTGGAATTCTGCAAACTGTTTATCCCCGGTTAACTGTTCATACCAATAGCATTGTGTGGCAAATGATGTGGTGAGATTATTACTGCACCAGATAAAAGGAATACCGTGGTAGAATGCATTTGTTTTTGCTTTGGTCCATACTTTTTCGATACCCTGTTTATAAAAACCAATAATGGTATCGTATTGTCTGGCAGGTAATTGTTTGGACAATTCATAATGCCCAAGGTTAATAAATGGATACCATTGATAGTGTTTGGCCGTATCTGATCCCAGCCATGGGGTTATAGGTTCCTGTTTCGCATATAAGTACGCTTTTGTTAGAACAGCACGATCACCCTTTACAAAATCTTTCAGGTTATTATATATACTTGCCCCGGCCAGCTCCATATCATCAACCCAGTTATCTTCTGCATAGATATAAGGAGATCTTACCGATGCGGTTTGACTTACGCCAGGCAACGCCAGGCCAAAATTCCAGGCACTTAAAGCTTTCTCTTTTAGAAATGTTGCGTAGGATTGATCTGATTTTTGAAATGTCTGCGCACCCAACGCAAAAGCACTCGCAAACTTCCCCGCTGTAGAAGCACCACCCGTTGATGCATTCATAAACTTTCCGCGCTGTTGCGGTTTTCCGCTAACAAAATATACCGGCCTCTCAAATCCTTTTCCATAAAAATTATCTTCTTTGGGAATACGCATACCCATATGATCACGGTCATCACCCAATTGATTGAACATCCAGTCAGGACGTGGGTTCATTTTGATCAGCCAATCCAATCCCCATTTGGCTTCATCCAAAACATCAGCCGTGCCATTCTTTCCGTCCAGGCCGTTCGCCTGCTTTTCATCGCCAAACACTTTTGGGAAATCACGATAGGCTGCCAACAAATGCCAGGTTGCATTGGCAGATGTGGTACTATATTGCAGGTAATCACTCGCATCGTGCCAGCCACCAGTTACATCTATATGTGTACTGTCGGGCATGGGTCCGTATAAAGTATAGCCATCGTGTGTATGGCAGCTGTCTTTCAGGTAAGGATTGAAACCGCTTCGCTGCTGGCGCATGTATCGTAAACAAAAGTCTGCAGCGCCTTTGTAAACATCATCATTGATAGCAAACACAGGTGATTGTACATAGCCTGCTCGCCCGCTGAGCTTAGGCGAGCGGGCCCGCAGGAAATATTTTCCTGGTTTAACAAAAGAAGAAAATTCTAACCGGTAACTTTCTGTAAAAGGACCATACGCGCCAAACGCTTTACCAGCGGTATGTTTATAGACCGTTTTTTTTGTATCCGCCTCTACCAACTCAAAACTTGCGATCTTTTCTTTTTTGCTGCACCATACGGCTGTTTTAATGCCATGGGTTGGATAACCCAGTTGATTGATGCGGATCCAGGAAGTTTCCTGTGATTTTACTGAGAGAGAAAAAAGAAAAACTAACGGAAGTATATGGGCAAGCACTTTTTTCATAGCAGCAATTTAAAATAAGATACCCGCTTACCGTTCATTTTTTTCTGGCAATGACAGCCTGGATGGAAAATACATTCAACATTTAAAATACAACATTCAAAATAGCCCTTAATTTCGCCTCTCAATTTGTTTGCCCTATGAAACTTGTTTCCTACCTCAACGATGGCCGTGATCAATTGGCATTTTTAGTTGACGGCCTCTTATTTGATTGCGACCTGTTACATCCCGAATTACCCAACAGCATGAACATGTTTCTCCACTATTGGGATGATATGTATCCCATTGCGAAACAGGTTGACGCGGCTATTAAAAGCGGCAGGATCAGCAAAGAACAAGGTGTTGCTATAGAAAGCATAGATCTGCTGGCACCGGTTCCTTTTCCTACTTCCTGCAGGGATGGCTATGCATTTCGCCAGCATGTGGCTGCCGCGAGGCGTAACCGGAAGGTTGATATGATCCCCGAATTTGATCAGTACCCTATTTTTTATTTTACCAATCACCATAGCATCCAAGGGCCCGGCGAGATCAGGTGCATGCCCGATCATTTTGAGAAACTGGATTTTGAACTGGAAGCTGCGATTGTTATCTGCAAACAGGGAAGAAACATTACAGCAGAAGAAGCCGACCAATACATCGGCGGATTGATGATCATGAATGATATGAGCGCACGCCGTTTACAGATGGAAGAAATGCTGCTCAACCTCGGCCCCGCAAAAGGAAAAGACTTTACCACCGTCATCGGGCCATGCCTGGTTACTTTAGATGAACTCGAAAGTTTTGAAGTTCCCTGCAAAGAAGGACATACAGGAAAAGCCTGGAACCTGCCAATGAAATGCTGGGTAAACGGCATACAGGTGAGTGAAGGAAATACGAGTGATATGGACTGGACCTTTGCCGAAATCATCGAACGCTGCGCATATGGAGCCGATATTCATCC
Source organism: Bacteroidota bacterium (assembly GCA_040388475.1). Taxonomy (GTDB): domain Bacteria; phylum Bacteroidota; class Bacteroidia; order Chitinophagales; family Chitinophagaceae; genus Sediminibacterium. The sequence goes on from JAZKBT010000017.1 coordinate 29,159, forward strand.
AGGAGACGTGATCGGCAGCGGTACAGTAGGTACAGGATGTTTTTTAGAACTAAATGGAACAGGTAAACTTAACGATCCCTCCTACACTGAGCAGTGGTTACAGGAAGGAGATATTGTAGAAATGGAGATAAAACACCTGGGAAAATTGCGGAATATACTCGTTGCGGAAGAATCTGATTTTTCTATTTTAGCGAAGAAGAAGTTGGCGAATTAGCGAATTGCGGATTGGCGGATTTCTTGGGAATCTAGCCATGCCAAAATTTGTATCCTTTACCGAAATTCCATTGTGGAAAGAGGCTGTAGACTTTGCGGCTGAAGTATATATTTTTTGTGAACAAGGTAAGTTGAAGACTGATTTTAGAATGAAAGATCAATTAAGAGCGGCAGCTTCATCAATATCAAACAATATTGCTGAAGGACTTGAATACGATAACAATAAAATATTTATCCGTTTTCTTACTTATTCCAAAGGCTCTGCTGGTGAAGTTTTTAATCAATTTACCATTTTACACAAAGCCAGGATGATAGATCAGGATTCATATGTATATTTTAGCACCAAATCACTTCACTTAGGAAAGAAAATTGGGGGTTTTATTAAATACCTGAAAGAAGTAGTCAAAAATCCGCAAATTCGTAATTCGCCAATCCGCTAATCAATGATAATCGACCTGTCGAAAACAACAACAATAGAAAAACAACAATGGCTCCAACATGCCATTGCCCCAAGACCCATTTGTTTTGCGAGTACGATTGATATAGAAGGTAATGTAAATCTTAGCCCTTTCAGTTTTTTTAATCTATTCAGCTCCAATCCGCCCATTGTAATTTTTGCACCCTCAAGAAGAGTGCGCGACAATACAACCAAACACAGTTTACAAAACGTTCTCGAAGTACCTGAATGTGTGATCAATATTGTTGACTATGATATGGTACAACAAACCAGCCTCGCCAGTTGCGAGTTTCCAAAGGGAATGGATGAGTTTATTAAAGCAGGTTTTACAAAGGAACCCGCAACCATTGTTAAGCCACCCATGGTAAAAGAAGCAAAGATTAAATTAGAGTGTAAAATAAATGAAGTAAAAAGTTTGGGTGAAGAGGGAGGCTCGGGCCAACTCGTGATCGCCGAGGTATTATGCATGCATGTAGATGAAAGTATTTTAGGTGATGACGGAAAAATCGATCAACGTAAACTGCATCTCGTAGCAAGACTCGGTGGCGACTGGTATTGCAAAGTAGACGAAACCAATTTATTCAGGGTAGAGAAACCCAATACACAATGCGGCATTGGTGTTGATGCCTTACCGGAAGGTGTGCGCAACAGCCATATCCTTACCGGCAATCATTTAGGCTTATTGGGTAATGTGCATGATCTGCCTGTTATCAATCCCGCCTTTAGCGATGATCGGTTAAAAAACATCGTACAATATTATTCAATCAGTCCCGCTGAAATGGAAAAGGAACTGCATGTGTATGCGGCTGAATTATTGAACATCGGCAAAGTACAAGATGCCTGGCAAATATTATTATCAGGAGAAAATCCATAGATTCACGAATTAGCGGATTACGAATTGACGAATTGTTGATTAATCTCTCGACTAAAATAATCCGCTAATCCGTTAATTCGCTAATTAAAGATCCCCGAGTTGCGGCCGCATAATAATATCCTCCACAACAGCCATAGGAGACAATTGCGAAGAAGCGTAGATCATCTTTGCCACATCTTCCGCTTCCATGATTCGTTTGGGATCTATCTCTGTCCCATCCCAACTGCCACTCATGGTTGCCCCGGGACAAACAGCTGTTACTTTTATTCCATGTGGTTTTAATTCTTCGCGCAGGTTTCGGCTGAATCCAAGCAAAGCAAATTTGCTGATGCTGTAACTGCCACCATTTGCGTATGCATTTAATGAAGCAATAGAGCAGATATTAAAAATATGTCCGTGTTTAACGGCGATCATTTGCGGCAGCAGTACTCTTGTAAGGTGATAAGCGCTGTAAAGATTTACTTCGATCATCTGTTCAAGTGTCCCTTCCTTTTCATCATGCACACTGCCCGGTAAAAATTGACCTGCATTATTCACAAGTATATCGGGAACACCAAACTCCAAACACCAAACTCCAAACGCTTTTGCTTCCGCAGGTTTGCCCATATCAACCGGTTTTGCTTTTACGGTGCAGTTGGGATATTTTGTTTGCAGATCAGACACTGCATCATACAATTGTTTTTCATTACGGCTGCATAAAAACAAGCCATGACCTGCCGCAGCAAACCGTTCGGCTATCGCTTTGCCAATTCCTTTGGAGGCGCCAGTGATAATAACATTCATATGCACAAAATTAGAAACACGAAGTACGAACTTTTTATGCATTCCTTTGTACTTCGTATTTTGCACCATGAAGTACCGACATTTATTCTTCGACCTCGATCATACACTGTGGGATTTTGAGACGAACGCCAGGCAGACCCTTTCCGATCTCCATAGGGATAACAAACTGCACACAAAAGGGGTCCCTGATTTTGACCTTTTCTTTGAGCGGTACAGTTACCACAACGAACGTCTTTGGGACCGCTATACCAAGGGCTTTATCAAACAGGAGGAATTACGCTGGAAAAGAATGTGGCTGGCTTTGCTCGATTTTAAACTGGCAGATGAACCACTGGCAAGAAATTTAGCGGTGCAGTTCCTTGAACAGCTGCCTACCAAGAACAGCCTGTTTCCTTATACGGTTGAGATCCTCACTTATCTCAAGGAAAAAAAATACCGGATGCATCTTGTTACCAATGGATTTGAAAAAGTGCAGCATCATAAAATACAATTTGCCAATCTTCACACATTTTTTGATGAAGTGATCACATCCGAAGCCAGCAACAGTTTAAAACCCAATAAAGAGATCTTTGATTACGCATTGGCAAAAACAGGCGCTGCACTCGGAGAAAGCATCATGATCGGCGATAACCAGGATGCAGATATACAGGGCGGGATCAATGCCGGCATGGATACCATCTTCGTGAATCACTTAAACGTTGTCCCTCACGTAAAACCAACCTACGTGATCTATCATTTAAAAGAACTCGAGAATATTTTATAGCCCTCTCTCTGCGTGAACGCTGTGCCCTCTGCGACTCTGCGGTGAATAAGGTTTCGTATTGGAACCAGTCTGCTATACGAGATTTTTTTTACCGCAGAGAAAACAGAGTTTACGCAGAGAGATCCCGGCAAATAAAAAACCCCGCTAAATTGCGGGGCTTATATTTTTTGAAGCAATAAATAATCTTATGCTTTTTTAGTCGCAGTCTTCACAGCAGTCTTTGTTTCTTTCGCTGTTGATTTTACTTCTTTCTTTTCGTCTTTTTTACATTCTTTACCGTCTTTGCAGCATGCTTTTTCTGTTTTCGCATCTTTCTTTTTGTCTTTATCCTGCGCAAAAGCAAAACCGGTTACTAAAAATGCAGCAGTCGCTAATACCAATACCTTTTTCATATGTGTTGTTTTTTAAGTGAATGATGTATTCCGAAAATAACACTATTGTTGAATGAATACCCGTTTCAAACGTTAAAAAAGGATAAATGGTTTGACTACCAGGTAGCCAATACGGTAACCCCGCCTTTTACAACCTGGTTCAATTCTACATTGATCTTTGCAGTAAGCGGCAGCAAAACATCTACACGGCTGCCGAATTTGATAAAGCCATATTCATCACCCTGTTTAACTGCCTGGCCAACCGCTGTATAGTTACAGATCCTTTTCGCGAGGGCGCCGGCTATCTGTTTGTATAAGATCTCTCCATGATGGTTCCTGGTTACCACGCTCCATCTTTCATTTTCAGTAGAAGATTTCGGGTGCCATGCAACCAGGTATTTCCCTTTGTGGTATTGATTGTATACCACATCACCCGAGATGGGGTTGCGGTTAACGTGTACATTGGCAGGACTCATAAAAATACTTACCTGTATACGTTTGTCTTTAAAGTATTCCACTTCGGTTACTTCTTCTATCACAACTACTTTCCCATCAGCCGGGCAGATAACCTGGTTATCATGAATGGTCAGTACGCGATTCGGGATCCGGAAAAAAGAAATAATGAACAGGAAAAAAAACAGTGTTACCACAAACAACACGATGGCCAGCCAGGGCAACGAGGCGCTTAGAAAAGTAAAGGATATCAAATTCAGTATCCCAAATATCAAAGCGGTGATCGCGATCGTTTTATATCCTTCCCTGTGAATGGTCATTGCAAATAATTGAGCGGTAAAGGTAAAACGGATTGTTGAGTTTCACGCAAAGACGCAAAGAAAATAAGGCGCAAAGCTTTGCGTCTTTGCTCCTTTGCGCCTTTGCGTGAAAAAAACTTTTAGGAAAATAGGAATAAAACTATCCAGGTAACCGTTGTAGCGATCAATAGTGAATCAAACCTGTCCAGAAATCCTCCATGACCCGGCATCAATTGTCCGCTGTCTTTAACCCCGGCCATACGTTTGAGTTTGCTTTCAAACAGGTCGCCGGCAGTACCTGCAATAGTCGCGGTAATAGAAATGATCAATAAAACCTGTATCCTGAGGCCGAAAGCAAAATAACCCACCAATGTAACTACCAGTACAGCCAGTATCGCTCCGCCGATGGTGCCTTCCCATGTTTTTTTGGGAGAGATGGAAGAGAAAGGTGTTTTGCCAATAAAAGATCCAACGATATATGCCATCGTATCATTGATCCAGATAGATGCAATAAGGATCACAGGAATGAGCCATCCCGGGCTGCTTACAGACAGGTTCACATAAAAATTCATCATAAATCCCCAGGCAAGAGAAATATAGATCAACCCAAGAAAAGAATGTGCCCATAAACGTGGATTCAGTTTTTTAGCCAGTAACATCTCACTCAGCAAAAATGCGATCAGGCCAACCCAGAACAATGACCATCCGATAACTGCTATGCTGATCTCTCCCAAATGATATCCCTCATCAGTCATCCACAACATAATACCCCAACCAATCAGCATCACGCCATAACGATGCAGCGGACTGATCTCCTGGTAATCTTTATCGATCAATCCAACCAATTTTACATATTCAACCCAGCATCCAAAATGAATAACAGAGAATAATACCAGGAAGCTCCATTTATTCACTAACAAACCTGCCAGCATTACCAATACAAATACAATGGCTGTGAGTGCGCGGGTTTTAAATGTTTGGATATTAAGAGCCATAGTAGAAGTTGTGAAATGCGAAGTAAGGGAATAATTAGTAATTAGGAATTAGTAGTTAGGAATTAAGTCCAGGTGTTACATCAAGTAAAAATGCAGACCCGCTATATGCAGAGACATCCCCATCCTCAACCTCCCCAATTACTAATTACTAACTACTAATTCCTAATTCAAAAGATTCGTTGCCATCAACTGCTTTGCAGTCTCGCTGAGATGTCCCGGCACATACAATTCTATATCACCAAAATTCAGGTAACTGCTATCCTGTTTATTCATCACCTGAACGGGAATATTATTTTCTTCGAGCATGCCTTGTATGATACTGGCTTCTGCAGGGTTGCGGGTTGCGTAGATCTTGTTCCAGGGTTCCATTTAAGAGAGGATATTTTCATGAGAAGAATGTATGGAGCTTTCTGCGTTAGCCAATACACGTGCACTTTCCTTTTTAAAAGAACGCAACAGTGCGATCAATACGACTAAAGCGAGTATGCCCCACCACATAGGAATACTTTCATCCAGCGTTTTATCAATGGGTTTTCCTCTTTGCGACATGACATATAATTGCGTTACCACCAATGCATTATTCAGGAAATGAAGAAGGATATTGAGCCAGATATTTTTACTGTAATAAAAGATCAGTCCTAATATAAAACCTAACGCAAGTCTTGGGAGAAACCCGAAATAAGAAAAATGTATCGCGCTGAAGAGTATACTGGTGATAATGATACCGGCCCATTTATTTTTTGTCCACCCAACAAATACCTGTTGAAAACCGCCCCGGAACAATACTTCTTCAAATAAAGCGGGTGCTGCTGCCAAAACAACCAGTGCAAGTAAATAATCAGTTAGCGAATGCATGGTTGCCATCGACATCATAGCGGCTTTATATGTTTCTTCCAGTGCTTTGGCTTTCGCATACCATTTTGCCGGTATCGGTAACCATTCATTCAATTCACCCAAAGCACCGCTGAGCATGATGCTGGTGAATGTTAAGGCAAGTATCAGCAACAGTTGTTTACCACTGATGGCTGAGCGAAAACCCAATTGTGCAAAGGGATGTTTACTTATAACCCTTGCCAGTATCAATGCCGGCAATAAAAAAGATAGGAATGCGGCCACTGTATTCAACAAACGGGAAACATTGGCGTATTCGGGTCGGTTAATATCCCTGACCACCTGCATAAACGGAACATGCATTACCATACTGCCGATCAAAGGGACAAGAAAGGCGCTTAGTACAATAAAAACGCCCATCAAACCCAATAAAAAGGCGAATTGTGAGGGATAATTGATTACCTGCTTTTGATCCATGTAAATGAAAAATAAGATTGTAAATTTGCGGTTTCTTTATAACAAACTAAGCGTTGAATGGATAAAAGGCAAGCTATATCAACTTTTATCATATTTATTAAATAGCAATGGTTAAGATAGACCAGATCATGTTACCCGACTTTCCTTTATTACTTGCACCTATGGAGGATGTAAGCGATCCGCCTTTCCGCGCAGTGTGCAAAGATAATGGTGCCGACCTGATGTACACCGAATTCATCAGCAGCGAAGGATTGATTCGTGATGCCATCAAGAGCCGCCAGAAATTAGACATTTTTGATTATGAGCGCCCCATCGGCATCCAGATCTTTGGTGGTGATGAAGAAGCAATGGCCATGAGCGCCAAAATTGTAGAAGCCGTAAACCCCGACCTGGTTGATATCAATTTCGGTTGCCCTGTAAAAAAAGTGGTGACCAAAGGCGCCGGTGCAGGCGTATTAAAAGATGTGGACCTGATGGTTCGGTTAACAGAAGCGGTTATCAAAAGCACACATCTTCCCGTAACGGTAAAAACCCGGTTGGGTTGGGATGATAATACCAAGAATATTGAAGAAGTGGCAGAGCGTCTGCAGGATTGTGGTGTAAAAGCATTGGCCATTCATGGCCGCACACGTTCGCAGATGTATAAAGGAGAGGCCGACTGGACACTGATCGCGAAAGTGAAAAACAATCCGCGCATCACGATGCCCATTTTTGGAAACGGGGATATTGACAGTCCGCAAAAAGCAGCTGAATATAAAAACCGGTATGGTGTTGATGGCATTATGATAGGCCGCGCCGCCATAGGTTATCCATGGATCTTTCGTGAGATCAAACATTATATGGCAACAGGTGAATTATTAGCACCGCCAACATTGGAAGAAAGGGTGGAAGTGGCCCGCAAACATTTACGCAAATCCCTTGAATGGAAAGGACCGATCGCCGGCATCAACGAAATGCGCAGGCATTACGCCAACTATCTGAAAGGTTTACCGAATATCAAAGAGTACCGGAACAAACTGGTGACGATGAAAACGATTGAAGAGGTAGAAGAAGTGTTGGATGATGTGAAGAAAACGTATGATGGTTATATGATTGAACGTACACCGATTGAGTTGATTAATTATCATGAGAAGTGCCCGGTGTAAAAAAATTTCAATAAGAGAAAGACAGGAGAAAAAGAGCAAAGGAGGGATCCCTCTTACTACACTCTTTTTCTCTTTTAGCTCTTATTGAAACAAAATTTATCCAGCAACAAAAACAGATCCTCTTTATTCTTCTCCAGAAAATCAACCCCACTTCGTATTTCTTCTGCTGATTGAATATAGTTACCACTTTCTTTCAGTTCTTCTCCATCATGCAACAGCATCTGTTCAATCGTAGCTTCATCCATTTCCAGGTGAAACTGTAATCCAAGAATATTCGGGTCAATAAAATAAGCCTGGTGTTTGCAAATATCTGTAGAGGCAATCACCGCAGCGTTTTCAGGAAGATCAAACGTATCTCCATGCCAGTGAAACAAAGTATAGGGAGAGGTGAAATGATCGAATAATGGATGGCTCTTTGCCTCATTCGAAAACTGGACAGGAAAAAACCCGATCTCTTTTTCTTTACCCTTATACACTGCGCACAGCATTGCCGATGCGATCAATTGAGAACCTAAACAGATGGCAATAATTTTCTTTCCTGCATCTATTGCGTCTTTAATAAAACGTTTCTCCTGTTTTAACCATGGGAATTTCTCTTCTTCATCCACATTCATATAGCCCCCCATAATTAACAGTACATCAAAATCTGTTAACGAAGGAAATGAGAAGGTTTCTTCAAAGAGGTACGTATACGTAATTGGAGAATTATTGATCTTCGCCCATTCCACAATGGTACCAGGTGTTTCAAAAGCTACATGCTGTAAACAGTGAATCCTCATTTTATTTGATTGGCGGATTGACGAATTAGCGCATTAGCGGATTGGCCGCACTAAAAATTCGCCAATCCGCTAATTCGCCAATTCGCTAATTTTTTATCGCATTCTGCACATCCTCACTCAACGGTGAAACAGTTGTTGCAAAGAAATGCGTCAACACACCATCTTCGTTTACCAGGTATTTAGAAAAATTCCAAACTGGCTGCTGGTTGCACCAACCATTTTTTTCCTGGTGAGACAACCAGTCGAACACGGCATTCTGTTCCGCCCCTTTTATCACCCGGCTTTTCTGCATTAACTGAAAGGTGACGCCAAAATTCACCTTACAAAATTCAGCAATAGCTGCATCATCGCCTTTTTCCTGTTCTTTAAAATCATTGGCAGGAAACCCAAGTATCACGAGCCCCTTATATTTTTGATGCAACTCTTCCAGTTCGCTATATTGACCTGTGTAGCCGCAATTGCTGGCGGTATTAACGATCAGTATTTTTTTCCCTTTGAATTGATTGAGATCGATAGGGCTTCCATTATTCGCCGTCGCCTTTAGGTCATAAAAAGAACTCACCGGTTTAACATGCCGGTCGTTTATCCGTATCGATTTTTCATGTGGAAACAGTTTAGATTTCAACATGATCAATGGATAAGTAACCTTTAAAAGTGATTGCCGCCAGGTCATGTTTTTACGTTTGATGAGGAATAGCGCTACAAGGATAACAGCGAGTATCAATAAAAGTTTTCTCATAGCATGCAATTAACGGATTAGCGGATTGCGAATTGGCGAATTCGTTAATCCGCAATCCGCTAATTCGAAAATTATTTTATAATCCACTTAAATATTTTCAGCTTCCCTTTAAACGGCGGATATTTAATAAAAGGATCAAACCAGGTAGGTGTTTTCATCACAGCTTTTTTATGACTGAAAGTATCGAATGAATACCTGCCGTGATAAGCGCCTGTACCACTAAATCCCCTGCCCCCAAAAGGCAAGCCCGGGTTGGTTAAATGCCAGCTTGCATTATTTACACAGGCCCCACCGGATGGCACTGCATCCAGCCACCACTTTTCTTTATCGCTGCTTGATGTAAAAATATAAAAGGCCAGCGGGTTCGGATTTTTTGAAATGATGGCGAGCGCTTCTGCGGTTGTGTTGTAACTGAGTATGGGTAATACCGGGCCAAAGATCTCATCCCGCATAATGGCGGCATCTGTGCTAACATGATCTAATAAAGTCGGTTCAATAAACAGTGTTTCTTTACTGTAACGACCGCCATGAAGTAAATTTCCCTGGGATAAATAATTCACCACGCGGTCAAATTGTTTTTCATTGATAAGCTTGCCGTAATTATCAGATTCTTCTGCATTCTCTCCAAAGAATTGCCGGATCTTATCTTTCAACGCATCAACCAATGCTTGTTTTTTTGACGCGTGCACCAATACATAATCAGGCGCCACACACATTTGACCAGCGTTTGAAAATTTTGTCATGGCAATACGTTTTGCAGCGATATTGATGTTCGCATCACTCTCCACCACGCATGGGCTCTTACCACCCAGTTCCAAAGTAACTGGTACCAATTGTTCTGCGGCCATTTTATAAACGATCCGGCCAACAGCGGTGCTGCCGGTATAGAATACATGATCAAAACGGAAATGGTTCATCATCTCTGGTATCACCGTTGCACCCTCGCCCGGAACATATAAAACATATTCTTTGGGAAAAATAGATTCCACAATTGTCTGCATCACTAACGCTGTAGCAGGAGCAAACTCACTCGGTTTCAGCACAACACAATTACCCGCAGCGATTGCACCAAGCAAAGGAGTGAACAATAATTGAAAAGGATAATTCCATGGACCGATCGCCAGCACCACACCCAATGGCTCACGCAACACACGGCTGCTCGATGGCATGTTGAGTAAATTGGTAGATACCGCTTCGGGTTCCATCCATGCTTTCAAATTGCGCAATGTATCATTCAGTTCCGCCAGGAAAAAACCATTCTCGGTAACCCAGCATTCTTCTTTGCTTTTTTTAAGATCGGTGTATAGTGCTGTATAAATATCTTCTTCATGTTGAATCACCGCCTGTTTTAAAGCCAGCAATTGTTGTTTGCGGAAAGCATAAGGTTTGGTGATGCCGGTTTCGAAATAGCGGCGCATATTGGCTAACTGATCAACAATTCCTGTAGACATAGAAGGAGATTTGGGTCGGTACTACAAGATAGGAAAATGTGGGGAGGGGCAGCCTGAATTCCGACGAAGGCTTATTTTATCGCCGATTTTCTAATAACCTCTTGTATAGTTTGCGCAAATTGTCATTCGATGATTCATAGAAAGAAGGATACCGTATTGAAAATTGAAGAGCTCAGAAAACTGGTTGGAGAACGCCGAAAAAAATAAGACTCTACCTCCTAAACTTATACGTCCCACACCCCTCATTACAATACCCTCCACTACTCGGCCGTATATAAAAATAAAGTGCCCGCTCAATCGTATCCACTCTATAATTAAACAATCGAAACCCCGCAGTTTGCGATGGGTCTACCAGTTTAACCGTAACAGAATCCACCACCTGGCAAACCGTTGCATCAGGAAAAACCGTTCCGCTCACCTGGCCATTTTGCAGTATCTCCATCCATTGCCCCGCAGGATTCGCCACCGACCATACACCTGGCGGACCGGTACCGGGCGCCTGTTTGTCTGTTAAGGTCCATCTTCCTGAAATAGTATTGGGTATGGGATCACCAGCTGATTTTACACAGGCCATCCCGGTAAGGATCAGCAGGATCAATAAACTAACCAGGATCGGATTCTTTTTCATCATCAACCGTTTATTGCCTGACACGATTGGTTATAAATACGTTGCATACCGGCTGCTTATGAAAAAGATCCTGCCGCTCATAAAAAAAATTAACACAGAGGCAACGGTTTTTAACCTGATGGGGTCATATTGTTGAAAATTCACATGAATTAGTATTGGATCGTTTTTTGGCTGGTACTATTTTTGTGACTTCTATAAATGCAATTTAAAATCCAATCCCTATGCCTACGCGTGTATTAACTCCGTTTGCCCTGCTATGCCTGTTTTTGTTTGCAGCCTGCAGCGCCTCCCGTCCCACCGCCCATGTGATCATTAACAATGACAGCGACGGGGACATCCCGCTAAACCTGTCAATTTCCAGTAATGATAAGAGCGGCACCCAGAAAACCTTTCGTAGTAATATTAAACCTGGTTTGCAGGAACTGAGTTCTGAAAAATTAACCAAGGGTATGTATGCCATTTCTGCCGAAACAAATAATGGCCTGGTTACGTCTACCAAAAAGGTATCATTCGATTCGGACCGCTGGATCATCATCAATTTTATGCATAACGACTCTCTGAATATCCAGCGCAAATATGGCTATGTAGATACTACCATGCTGAAAAAGATAAACGGAAAGTATACAGGTCTTGATATGTATGCCGAAAGCCGCAGACCACCTACTTTATAGGATCTGGCATACAAAATACTGAATGAAAATTGCGGGTTGTTATTGTTATGGGCATTCATGAACCCTTAACAATAACAACCCGCGACGGTTTTCACCGATAGCTTAACCGTTTAAGAAGATTATTTCCGTTATAGTGTTATTCGCACACTATAATTCAATAAATTCATGTCTCCATTCACTACTCCTAACAAACAACGATTGACAGCATGAAAAAGAAACCAGAAAACAGTTCACAAGACTCAAGTGCCAAGACACAAGATTCAGGTGCCAGGCCGCAGGATTCAAGACGCTCCTTTATCCGCAATGCGGCATTGGCTGCTGCCGGATTTTACATTGTTCCCCGCCATGTATTGGGCCGCGGGTTTGTTGCACCAAGCGATAAACTGCAGGTAGCCGGTGTTGGCGTTTATGGAAAAGGCGAAAGCGATATCGCTGCTTTTTTCAAAAGTGGCAAAGCCGATATCGCCTTTTTATGCGATGTGGATGAACGCTCGATCGTTAAATCAAAAAGCCGCGAGCTGTATCCCAAAGCAAAAGTATACAAGGATTACCGCGAGATGCTGGATAAAGAGCATAAAAACATCGATGCGGTTTCTGTTTCTATTCCCGACCATATGCATGCACCGGTTGCAATGGCCGCTATGCAGTTAAAGAAACACGTTTACGTTCAAAAACCACTTACCCACGATATTTACGAAGCACGTATGCTTACCAAAGCTGCGCATGATAATAAAGTAGTTACCCAAATGGGTAACCAGGGTGCATCGGGCGACGGTGTTCGCCAACTACAGGAATGGTACAATGCAGGATTGATCGGCGATGTACATACCATTTACTGTTACACCGACAGACCGGTTTGGCCACAGGGTATTCCATGGAGCGCCAACAAACCACCGGTTCCTGCAGAACTCGACTGGAACCTTTGGTTAGGTACTGCTCCTTACAGGGATTATGTTGAAAAACTGATTCCATTCAACTGGCGCGGATGGTGGGATTATGGTACCGGCGCATTAGGCGATATGGCCTGCCATATCATGGCACCAGCATTTGCCGTACTGGATCTCGGTTATCCTATTTCTGCTGAATGCAGCGTAGCCACTCCATATATCGAGAACTGGACACGTGGTGTATATCCTGATTCAGGCCCGGTTTCTTCGTCTATCACTTTAACCTTCAAGGGAAAGAATGGTAAGCCGGATGTGAAACTGCATTGGATGGATGGCGGTATTCAGCCTACACGTCCCGAAGAGCTCGGACCAAACGAGATCATGGGTGATGGTGGTAATGGAGCCATCTTCATTGGAACAAAATCTAAAATGATGTGTGGTACTTATGGTAAAGTTCCTACCCTGCTACCAACTTCACGCACCAAAGAAGTGAATATTCCACAAACACTGGCGCGTGTTCCTAACGGAGACAACGGTCACTATGCTGCATGGGTTGAAGCGGCTTTGAAAGGATATGGAAGCACTGAGGCAAAAAACCTCAGTTCTAATTTCGATATCGCGGGGCCATTAACAGAAAGTGTATTGATGGGTAATCTTGCCATACGCAGTTACCATATTGCAAAACCAGGTAAAGATGCAAGAGGAAGAGATACGACTACTTACCCAGGACGCAACATTAAATTAGTATGGGATGGCCCGAACATGCGCATCACCAACTTTGATGAAGCAAACCAGTTTGTGAAGAGAACCTATAGAGAAGGATGGACGCTGGGCGTTTAGAAAGAAAATCGCTTTTAATAAAAAGAGCCGCTTAGTAATCTAAGTGGCTCTTCTTTTTTAATATTGAAATTTGCGCTGAAACTTTAGCGCAAGCGTTGAACAAAGAATTTTGACTATTGAAGCAGAGGGCATAACGTCATTGCGGGGAACGAAGCAATCTGTGCTGCAAAATTAAAAATGCTTGCAATTCAAAAAGGATTTTGAATTGCAAGCATTCGTTTATTCAAGTCACAGATTGCTTTGTTCCCCGCAATGACGGCCGTGGGTGCTGGCACGCTGTCTACATCGAAAAAGCTTTCATATAAGTCGCATCAGCCTGTGCACTTTCCAGCGGGTTGGTTCCGGTAAAAGCTTCCTGTTCTACGATATAATATTTGAGTCCTTTAGCAGTTCCTGCTTTGAGTATCGATTTGAAATCGATGGTGCCTTTGCCGATCTGTACAGACTCATGTCCTTTGGCGGTTTTTGCGAGGTCTTTTACATGGCAGAGTTTGAATCGTCCCGGATGTTTGTCGAACCAGGCTTTGGGGTCTTCGCCTGCAGCCACTACCCAGTAAATATCCATTTCAAAATCAACCAATGCTTTATCTGTATTATTCATCATCACTGTTTGCGGAACTTCACCATCAATAGCTTTGAATGAATAATCGTGGTTATGATACGCGAAACGGATACCATTCTTTTTACAGATCTCACCGCATTTGTTGAATTCATCAGCAAATTTTTTGAAATCATTGATCGATTTCTGCGGGCCTTTGTATGCACAGATCAAATATTTCATACCGATCTCAGCAGCTTCGGCAGCTTTGCGTTCAAAGTCTTTGGTATTATCGCAATGCGAGGAAATGATCTTCATACCCAGGTCATCCATGTACTTTTTGAACTCAGTATTCTTCCATCCCCAGAACATTCCTTTCGCGCCTTCAAAACTTTCGATCTGTTTGTAACCATAACCTGATATCATCTTCAACGTAGCGCTTGCATTGGCGGTCATATCTTCTTTCACCGTCCACAACTGCAAACCAAAAGCAGGTAACGCTTTATATGGCGCAGCCGAAAACAAGGAAGATGATTTACCCGCAAAAGGCAAACTCAATGCCATTGCCGCAAATGCGCCATTCTTTAAAAAATCTCTTCTGTTAGACATATGTTTCATTTTATGATTCTCATCAAACAAAAACCACTCCAATTATTAATTAACTAACTACTAATTATTATAATTAACTAGGTTGCCCATGCTTTATCTCCCTTCTTATAATCAATACATCCCTCATATTTTCCCGGAACGGCCACATAGCGTAATGCCTGTTTGGCGCCCACTTCAGATGTGAAATAGCCCCAAAGGGTTAACTCTTTCAGCATACGGAAATAATGGTTGGGGTCTTCTTTCTTTTTTGATTTCTGGTAGTCTTTCGCTTCTATATCCAAAGCAACCAACAGGTCGTGTCGCTGTTGAGGCGTACTTTCCATGAATGTTTTGCTGTTCTTCTTTTTGCTGGCTTCGTTCAGTTTGTCCATGCCATCCAAAAAGATCTTCTGGTCTTTTTCTTCGTAGCAATCTTTTACGATCACCGTCATGAACTCACCCACTTTCGCAGCTTTTGCGCCGGGTGTTTTGGTTGCAGGTAAAATGGTTTCCGCCACTTCATCAAGATAGGCAATATCATCAGCCGTAAAGTTCACGCTGCGTGCCGATGGTTTGCAACCCGATAAAAATGCTTCAGCGCCCAAAATAGTTCCACCCAGGAGCAAGGCTACACTGGAGATGGCTTCTCTTCTATTCATGAGATTGTGTTTTTTAGAGTGTTATAATTTTTAAACTGCTGTTCGTGAATCGTGAGACGTCATTCGTGAGTAGCGGTCCCCATTCACGAATGACGTCTCACATTATTACAGGTTTTGTTTCTTCAACTCATTCACCGCATGATCCACTGCTCTTGCAGTAAAGGCCATGTAAGTGAGTGATGGGTTTACGCATGCTGCAGATGCCATGAAAGAACCATCAGTTACAAACACGTTCGGTGCATCCCAAACCTGGTTGAATTTATTTACCACAGATGTTTTTGGATCGGCACCCATTCTTGCCGTTCCCATTTCATGGATACCGCGGCCCTGGATACCGTTGGAATCGCGGCTCTGGATATCTTTAACACCCATCGCTTCGAGCATTTCCCTTGCATCCTGCTGCATGTCTTTGCGCATCTTCAGTTCATTGTCTTTTAACTCTGCATCAAAAGAAAGAACGTTCAGTCCCCATTTATCTTTTTTGTTTTTATCCAGTGTGATCTTGTTGGCATGATCAGGTATGATCTCACCAAACCCTCCGAGATTCATTGTCCATGCACCTGGTTCTGCGATCGCATCTTTGTAATCGCCACCAATGGTTAATTCAGGAACTTCATGACCATAGCCTTGTCTTCCTGCACCACCCTGGTAACCGAAACCACGTATATAATCACGTTTATCGCTACCAACATTACGGTAACGCGGAATATAAATTCCGTTTGCGCGGCGGCCGAAATAGTATTTGTCTTCATAGCCTTCTACTCTTCCGCTGGCGCCAACACCTAAGTGGTGGTCCATAACATTATGTCCCAATTCTCCGCTGCTGCTACCCAAACCATCGGGCCAAACATCAGTGGCAGAATTCATCATGATCCAGGCTGAGTTGAATGTAGATGCATTCAGGAACACGATCTTTGAACTGAATGTGTAGGTTTTGTTTGTTTCTGCATCCAATACTTCAACACCTGTTGCACGTTTCTTATCCTTATCGTACAAAACTTTGGTAACGATGGACCATGGACGAAGTGTCAACTTTCCTGTTTTCATCGCCGCAGGCAATGTAGAAGATTGTGTGCTGAAATAAGCGCCGAATGGGCAACCCAGCCAGCATTTGTTCCTGAACTGGCAGGCGGTTCTTCCTTCGTGTGCAACTGTGATGTTTGCAGTACGGCCAATGATCATGGCACGGGCACCTTTGTAATATTCTTTTAAACGAACAGCGGCATCTTTTTCAACACAGGTCATATCCATTGGCGGGAGAAACTGGCCATCAGGTAATACGGCCAATCCATCGCGGTTACCGCTGATGCCGGCGAATTTTTCCACATGGTCATACCAGGGTGCTATCTCAGCATAACGAACGGGCCAGTCTACTGCGATACCATCTTTTTTATTGGCTTCAAAATCAAGATCACTCCAGCGATAACTCTGGCGGCCCCACATAAGCGAGCGTCCGCCTACATGATAACCGCGGAACCAGTCGTAGCGTTTTACCTCTGTGTAAGGACTTTCCCTTTCATCAACCCAATAATCCAGGTTGGTTTCATTGAGTGGGTAATCGCGGTTGAGCACAGGATAATCTTTGATCATCTGCTGTGTTTTTCTTCCACGATGCGGGTAGTCCCATGCTTCTTTGTTGGCGTTCACATAATCTTTTATGTGTTCGATGTTACGCCCGCGTTCAAGCATCAATACGGTTAACCCTTTTTCGGTAAGCTCTTTAGCAGCCCAGCCTCCACTGATACCTGAGCCAACGACGATAGCGTCGAAATGTTGATCTGCCATTTTGTTCTATTTAATATTTAGTATTATTAAAATTGAATTTATAGTCTGTGGTTTGTTGTCTGTGGTTGTTTGAAGTTGCACTAACTACAGACAACAAACCACAGACTACAGAGGGCCCTTACACATCACATATCATCACCGCCTTCCTCAACGATCCTATCTTATCTGCTGCTACCGGTATAAATTCCTGCGCTACATAATCGCTGAATCCTGTTTTTTTGATGGCGTTCATGATGGCGGGATAATATAGTTCCTGTGTTTCGTCTATCTCGTGTCTTCCGGGCACACCGGCGGTATGGTAGTGGCCGAAGTATACATTATAATCCTGTATGGTGCGGATCACATCACCTTCATCTATCTGCATGTGATAGATATCATACAACAATTTAAAATTGGGTGAAGCGATACGCTTGCATAATTCAACGCCCCACCATGATCTGTCGCACATATAATCTTTGTGATCGATCTTGCTGTTGAGCAGTTCCATCTGTAATACCACGCCTCTTTTTTCGGCCTGGCCTACAATCTGTTTTAATCCTTCCACGCAATTCTTTAATCCCGTTTCATCATCCATTCCGCCACGGTTACCGCTTGCACAGAAAAGATTTTTGTAGCCCGCATCAGCAACAAGATCTATGTGTTCCTGGTAACTTTTAATGAGCGTTGAATGGTATTGTTTATCGTTCCATCCTTTTGTTAATCCTATTTCTGCACCATTGCACATGGTGGAAACCAGGTTGTATTTTTTAAGTGTGGGCCAGTCTTTGGGTGGAACCAGATCGATGCCTTTTAAACCGATATCAACTGCTGCAACACAAAGTTCATCAAGCGTAAGGCTGCCAAAGCACCATCGGCAAACGGAGTGATTAATATTTCCTTTTAACATGCTTGTTTGTTTATCAGCCGCGGCAAACGCGGGCAATACAGCAGAACCTGCAGCAAGAGCGGCAGAACCTGTGATGATCTTTTTAATGGCGTTGCGCCTGTCGGAATGTTGGCCCATACTATTTTACTCCTATAAATATAACAGGCTGCTATGAATGTGCAGCTGCTGTTGATGAATTTGTGTTTTTCTTACCACGCATGTAAAACAATAAGATCGTAAAGGCGATGACCAGTATGATCGGTATGATCAAAGTTGCATCCAGTACTTCAGGTCCCGCTGCTTTTTTGGCTTCGTTCATGGCCGCTTCAGAAGTGTCGCCTGCAGGCAGATGTCCCGCTACCAGTTTGTCATAATAATCTCCCATGAAAATGGTATAGATAGATACGGCAAACATACCCGCACCACCCATCAGGTTCATACCAACGGCGCCTGTCTTGGGAAGGTTCTCTGATACAAACCCAAGCATCGTGGGCCAGAAATAACAAACCCCCATACCAAATATGATCGCGCCTACAAATAACATATTACCTGTGCTGTGGCCGAGAAGATATAAACCGGCTGCGGATAAGATAGCCGAGATCAACAATACACCTGTTGGTGAGAATTTATGAACAACCGGACCGGCAAAGCCGCGGCCGATGACCATGATACCGGTTTCGAGTGTCAATAATAAAATGGCATTATCGCTTACATTTTTAAGCAGCACATCAATCCATTGACCGGTAAATAATTCTGTGATCGCTGTTCCGAACATGAGAATGATCATGCAGATGAACAATGGGTTCAGCAGTGATTTATACATTTGGCTGGTTGATACACCACTGGCTACTCTCTCTGTAACAGGAAAACTGAGTTTGCTGAAAAGCAGGCCGTATATTAAAGTAGGAATAAGCATTAAACCCACCTGAACCTGCCAGCCCACACCGACTTTATTTAAGAAGTATACTATTAAAGTACCAATAACAATACCACCCGGGAACCAAAGATGGAAGTGATTAAGTTTTGTTGTCTTATCCTCTGAATAGATTGTTGCTACCAGCGGATTACAGGCAGCTTCAACGGTACCGTTGGCAATACCGATGCATAAAGTGGAAATAAACAATGTCCAGTAACCTCCTGCAAAAATGGTCAATACAATACCGACGAGATGAAATATAAAAGCAATAACAAGTAATCGTTTCATACCGATCACATCAACGATCATACCACCCAGTATCACGGCAACGGGAAATCCCCAGAAAGCGGTAGCGGTAATGGTTCCAACCTCGGCGCCGGTAAGATTAAACTGGCCCTGGAGGTTACCCATGATACCTGCACGGATACCAAAGGAAAGAGAGGTTACTAACAAAGCCAGGCAACTGGCGACAAATAATTGACTACGTTGAGGGGTTGGCTGCATATGGTAAGCGTTAGTGAGAAAAAGACAATCTGTACGCTAAATGTAATTTTTTATTTTTAAATGATGATGTAAAAAATACATCATGCGTCATTTTTTTTTCACAGCTTTACAGCGAAGCTGGTATAGCGTGCTTGTAAAACGAAATTGACCGGTAGTTGATTAACGAAAACGATGTAGTTGTTAATCTATTATGCTAAATTTTGAATTTCAAATGTTGAATGTTGATGACATTCAACATTTGAAATTCAAAATTTAGCATAAAGAACGTCGGACATCTACTCACAAGAACATTGCTTTGCGCCTTTGCGTGAAACTTCCTAATTTTCAAAACTCAATTGATCTAACAACAAAAACATAACAGACCATGAATCGTAAACTCAGAATGGGTATGGTAGGCGGAGGTAAGGATGCCTTTATCGGTGCCATTCACCGTCTTGCCGCCAATATGGATGGCCTTATTGAAGTTGCCTGCGGTGCACTTAGTATTAACCCTGATATCGCAAAAGACTCAGGCGAAATGTTGTTCCTGCCGGCCGACAGAACCTACCTGACCTACGATGAGATGATCAAAAAAGAATCAGAACTTCCTGCAGATAAGCGCATAGATTTTGTAACCATCGTTACACCCAACTTCGCGCATTTTGCACCAGCCATGATGGCACTCGATCACGGTTTTCATGTGGTAATAGAAAAGCCGATGACCTTTACACTGGATGAAGCCAAACAATTGCAAAAGAAAGTAGAAGAGACAGGACTAACACTTTGTCTTACCCATACCTACGCCGGTTACCCGATGGTAAAACAGGCAAAAGCCATGGTGGCATCAGGTGTATTAGGCAAACTGAGAAAGGTTTGGGTTGAATACCCGCAGGGCTGGCTTAGTAAACTAAGTGAACGCGAAGGAAACGCACAGGCAGCCTGGAGAACCGATCCCAAAAAATCCGGCAAAAGCGGTTGTATGGGTGATATAGGAACACATGCCGCTCATCTTGCCGAATATATTTCCGGCGCACATATCTCACATCTTTGTGCTGCATTGAATATTATGGTGGATGGACGCGCACTGGATGATGATGGCGCAGTTTTATTAAAATTTGATAATGGCGCAGCGGGTGTCCTCATGGCATCACAGGTTGCAGCAGGTGAAGAAAATGCATTGAAGATCCGCGTGTATGGCGAGAAAGGTGGACTGGAATGGGCGCAACATGAACCCAATACCTTGTTGGTAAAATGGCTCGATCAACCAACACAGATCTTACGTGCCGGTGGTAATTATGGTGATCGTTTGTCGTCATTTGCCACACACAACTGCCGCACACCAGGCGGTCACCCCGAAGGATACCTGGAAGCATTCGGAAATATCTACCGCAATTTTGCTTTAACCGTTTCTGCACGCATCGATGGAAAGCAACCAACCAAAGAAATGCTTGATTTCCCATCAGCAGCTGAAGGAGTGAGAGGCATGGCGTTTATTGATAACGTGGTGGCGAGTGCGGGATCGGATGTGAAGTGGACGGAGTACAAACTTTAGATCGTCATTTCGACCGTAGGGAGAAATCTCATCGGGTCATCAGCAAACTTCATGAGATTTCTCAGGTTCTTCGCTCGTTCGAAATGACGTTACATAATTATAAACAAAGCAACATGACAACAATCAAAGGCCCCGGCATTTTTCTCGCGCAGTTCATGGGAGATACCGCGCCGTATAATTCATTGGATACGATCTGCAAATGGGCGGCGAAACTGGGTTTTACAGGCGTGCAAATTCCAACATGGGACAGCCGCTGTATCGATCTGCAAAAAGCTGCTGAAAGCAAAACCTATGCTGATGAGATCAAAGGCATCGTACATGCGGCCGGTTTGGAAATAACAGAACTATCCACACATTTACAGGGACAACTTGTTGCTGTAAATCCTGCATATGATGCATTGTTTGATGGATTTGCACCTGAAAACGTTCGCAATAATCCCAAAGCAAGAACGGAATGGGCGGTGCAACAATTAAAATATGCAGCAAAAGCATCGCGCAATTTAGGTTTGGATGCGCATGCTACTTTCAGTGGTGCCTTGTTATGGCACACTGTGTATCCCTGGCCGCAACGTCCGGCGGGTTTGGTGGAAACGGGTTTTACAGAATTAGCCAACCGCTGGTTGCCCATCTTAAATGAATTTGATGAACAGGGTGTGGATGTTTGTTACGAGATCCACCCCGGAGAAGATCTGCATGATGGTGTGACGTATGAGATGTTCCTTGAAAAAGTAAACAATCATACAAGAGCCTGTTTATTATATGATCCTTCGCATTTTGTTTTGCAGTGCCTGGATTATCTCAGCTATATCGATCATTATCATGAGCGAATAAAAATGTTCCATGTAAAAGATGCAGAGTTCAATCCCACAGGTAAACAGGGCGTATATGGCGGTTACCAGAATTGGGTGAACAGGGCAGGGCGTTTCCGTTCATTGGGTGATGGGCAGGTGGATTTCAAATCCATCTTCAGTAAACTGGCTGCTTATAATTATAGGGGCTGGGCAGTATTGGAATGGGAATGCGCCATCAAAGAAGCAGCAACAGGTGCAGCGGAAGGGGCCCCTTTCATCAAACAACATATTATTAAAGTAACCGAAAAAGCATTTGATGATTTTGCGGGCACGGGATCTGATGAAAATTTTAATAGAAAAATTTTAGGAATCGATTAAACCTCTGCAAAACCTCTCTGTTCTCTGCGGTGAATTGGGATCTCAAACTCATTACAGAGATGCAGAGTAAACCGCAGAGAAGAAAAAACTATTCATTTGAACATTTCAATACAACAACACAGTAACTTTAACCCCTAACCATAAAAAGAACCGTCGTGAAAAAGTATTATGTAGCTATCGCTTTCCTCGCATTACTTGGCGCTTGTGGCGATAATAAAACAGAGAACAAAGATGCCAAAGCAGGTGAATCCGCAACTGTAGCAACAGACAACAGCGCAAATCCTGATTACCAGAAAGGACTTGACCTGATTGCCAAATCAGATTGTCTTACTTGTCATAAAGTAAGTGAGAAATTAACCGGCCCTGCGTATAAAGATGTCGCCGCAAAATATGAGAACACTGATGCGAATGTTTCATTGCTTGCAGAAAAGATCGTGAAAGGCGGGCAAGGTGTTTGGGGACCGATCCCTATGACCCCTCATGCCGCATTAAGCGAAGATGATGCAAAACAAATGGTCAAATATATTCTCTTACTTAGAAACAAATAACCCATGCGATCACTTCTTACTGTTGCTGTTGCCACACTTGGCTTGATGTCTTTCACCCTGAAGAAAGAAAACACAACACCTCCTAAACAGGATAAAGGCTGGACATCATTATTTGATGGAAAAACATTGAAAGGATGGCATGTTTATGGTCACAAACCATTGAACGATTCCTGGTCGGTGCAGGATGGCTCGATCTTTTTTGATAAATCAAAAAAAGCCATCGGTGATCTGTTAACCGACAAGCAGTATGAAAATTTTCATTTGAAATACGACTGGAAAATTTCTCCAAACGGAAACAGTGGATTGATCTTCTGGATACAGGAGGATACTGTGAAATACAAACAGACCTACCATACCGGTCCCGAGATGCAGGTGTTGGATAATGATGGCCACAAAGACGGTAAGATACCCAAACACCGCGCTGGAAATTTATACGACCTGATTCAGGGAAAAGAAGGCGCAGTAAAAGCTGTTGGCGAATGGAACACGGCAGAGATCATCAGCAACCGGGGTAAACTGGAATTTATTTTGAATGGCGTGTCGGTTCTGTCTACCAATTATGGTGATGATAACTGGAAGCAAATGGTTGCCGGAAGTAAATTCAAACAATGGCCCGATTTTGGAACAGTATTCAAAGGATATATCGGATTACAGAATCATGATTGTGACGTTTGGTATAAAAATATCGTGATCAAACAATTATAATTTATTACTCCTTCTGCTGAGCAAAATTATTTTGCCACAGAATACACAGACTACCACAGATTTGTTCTGTGAAATTCTGTGTATTCTGTGGCAATTTTTTTTATTACTTTAGATGACGATAAAATTATTGTTCATGCCAAAAACCGATCCACGCGTTGACGCATACATTGCAAAGTCTGCTGATTTTGCCAAACCGATTTTGATACATCTCCGCAAACTCGTACACGAAGCTTGTCCGGATTGCGAAGAGACCATTAAATGGGGCGTGCCTTTTTTTGATTACAAAGGACCCTTCTGCAGCATGGCCGCTTTTAAGGCGCATTGTGTGTTTGGTTTTGCAAAAGCGTCATTACTGCCGGATCCGAAAGGGATATTGACTGATAAGAAAGATGAGGCCGCGGGAGTAATGGGAAGAATAACGAATGTAAAGGACCTGCCATCTGATAAAACAATTCTTAGTTTTCTAAAGGCCGCCAAAAAATTAAATGATGATGGTGTTAAAATTCCTGCAAAGAAAGCAGAACCTAAAAAAGAACTTCCCGTTCCTGATTATATGATCAAGACTTTGAAGAAAAATAAAAAAGCATTTTTCACTTTTGAAGAATTCAGCCCCTCACACAAAAGAGAATATATAGAATGGATCACAGAGGCAAAGACAGAAGAAACACGCGAGAGAAGAATGGAAACAATGCTGGAGTGGCTGGCAGAAGGGAAATCAAGACATTGGAAGTACCATAAGAAGTGACATCATTTTGAAATTTTGGAATTGGGAAATTTTGAAATTTGTTGAGAGTGCGGCACTCAAAGCAATTCCAAAATTTCCCAATTCGCAATTCCAAAATATTTATAGGTATCCTCCATCTCTCAACAGCCCCGCCCACACTTTGTACCCTTCAGCATTAATATGCAACCCGTCTATTGTATATTTTTTATCCAGCTTTCCATTGGTATCTAAGAAATGCGGGTGCAGATCAATCAATGTGATCCTGGTTTCTGCTGCTATCTTTTTTAAATTATTATTGATGAATGCTATATGCTCATCTTTATTATAATGATTTTTGAATTGTGTGAAATCATTGTTCACAGGCAATAAAGTATGGAAATAAATTTTCGTTGCCGGAGATCCTGTTTTGATGCGTGAAATGATCTTGCGGTAATTATCTATGATCCTTTCATCCGGTACATTTCGTGAGATATCATTGATGCCTATCAGTATAAATACTTTGGCGGGTTTGCCATTGATTACTTCATCCAGTCTTTCTAATATTCCGAATGTGATATCACCGGAGATGCCACGGTTTTTTATGTTCTCCATACCTAACAATTCTCTCCATTCAACATTGGCGGTGATGCTGTTGCCTAAGAATACAATGTCTTTTGAACTGTGCGGGTAGCTGGAGAACTGACCAACTTTTAATGCAAAGTTATTGGGGCGGAAAGTGCTGTCCCAAGGGCCATTGGGCGTTTGTGCGTTGACAAATGTGATTGTCAGTAAGAATGCAATGCAATGCCCATACATTTTTTTAGTGTGCAACATACGTCGGGATTTAAACCGTGCCTCTGTGCCTCTGTGTGAGAAAAAATTGCACACAGAGGCACGGAGGCACAGTTGCTTACTTTAGTTTGATCTGGCTGAATAAATCGGGGTAGTCGGATATAATTCCATCCACTCCCATATCAACCAGTTTTTGTATCTCCTCTTTTGTATTCACCGTCCAGGGAACGATTTTCATTTTGGCGGTGTGGCATACATCTACTACCTGCTGGGATACAGTTGAAAAAGTGGGACTATAAATATCCGGTGTAAATCCCAGTTTGTTTAACTGTTCCAATACTTTATCACTGCCATCTCTCTCTACTAAAAAAGAGGTTTTGATCTTTGGGTAATTTTTATGCAGCAGCTGTAAGGGT
This sequence comes from Bacteroidota bacterium, assembly GCA_040388475.1. Lineage (GTDB taxonomy): Bacteria > Bacteroidota > Bacteroidia > Chitinophagales > Chitinophagaceae > Sediminibacterium. Next base: position 54,534 of record JAZKBT010000017.1, read on the forward strand.
CTCGGGTCAAAACTTTGTATCACACAACGATCGAGGATATTTTTTTGTTTGAGTATCGCTACGAGTTTCTCAACAAACAATTCGGGTTCGGGGTGATTGATATTATCAGTTGCTTTTTTGGATTTGATCTCGATATTATAATGGATTGTTCTCTGTTTTGCTTCTGTTTCAGCAGCATCTATAAGATCAGTAAGTAATGGTTTGGATGCCGCTGTTTTTTGCTGGCGCGGGAAATCGGGATGTGGTTTCATACCCACATCATATTTTTTTATATCAGCATAATTCATCTGGTATAAAATGGTTTTCTGCGCTTCGGATGCAGTGAGATATTTTCCTTCGGGGGTTGTGGTAATGAGATGATTGAAATAGGGATCATGCGAAACTACTACCAATCCATCTTTTGTAATATGTACATCCATTTCTAATGTCTGCACATCCTTCATGCTGATCGCATTGAGCATAGCAATAATCGTATTCTCAGGCATCAACCCGCGACCACCGCGGTGTGCTTCAAAATCGAAAGTGGTTGAAGGTTCCATGCTGTTCTTTTTTACAGAGGCACATGCTGCGGTCACACAAACAATAAACAGGCACAATACTCTTTTCATGTTATTGATCTTTTAAGCAACTGCTTCATATTTATTACCAAAACGATCTGTTGCAAGCACTTTTACTTTCTTATAGCCTGCAGGCAATGGCTGTGAAAACAGGTGATCTGTTTTTTTAGGTTCTGCAAAAGCTCTTGCCACAGGCAGTGTTGGCCCTTTTAAGGTTGCCACAGCCAATGGATCAAAACCCGGTGTACTTTTAAGTTCTCCTTTGGCAATATCATCCAGCCACCATTCTACTTTCCATTCGGGATCCCAGTTAAAAACATTGGCTACCATTTCTTCCTGACCCGTTTCATTTTTTTGGATGAAGAGACTCACCTGGTGCGTTTTATCCTTACCGGTAGATTTGTAATGCCAGGTAAGATCGGTTCCTTTTACATCGTACACACCATAGCCATCCGGTGTTCCGTCTTCACAGATCGGTCCTGTCCACCATGCGCCGCAAACAGTTCCATGGTTGTGTTCATAAACCCCTTCCTTGATCACGTTGCGGTTATAGTGTGTATGACCCGACATGATATGACATTTTGAGAACGGTTTCAACAAAGCATACAAGTCGGTGTTATTTTTTACAGCTGTATGAACAGGAATATGAAGACACACGATCAACAAATTGTCTTTGGGAACAAAAGAAAGATCTTTCTGTAACCAATCCAATTGCTGTTGTGTAATGCGTCCTTCGTATTCTCTTTCAGAGCCCAAATAATATACATCATCTAAAACTACATAATGCACTTTGCCACGGTTAAAAGAATAATGTGTTGGGCCGTACATTTTTTTGAATGTGATATCAGATGTTTCATTACCCCCTAAACGGTAATCCATATCATGATTTCCTTTTGCCTGGAAGAATGGAATGCCGCATTGTTTAACCGCTTTGTTGTAATCAGGAAATAATTCATGGTTATCCCATACAATATCTCCCACACAGATCCCATGTATCAATGTTTCAGAAGGAAGGTCTTTTACTGTTTTCTGAAGATCGGGAACAGATTCCTTCATCATCATCTGTACATCTTTCTTATTCTTTACCTGCGGATCGGCCCAGATCACAAACTGGTGGTCATTATCATTTTTGCCAAGTGATGTTAATTCAAAATCTGCTTTTTTGTTATCTGTTATCTCACTCATCACTTTATACTGACGTGCAATATGATCCTCGTGTATGAAGTCATAACCCGATGGCGTTGAGATGGTGATGAACTGCGCATCATTGTGTGCATCGATCGTATACATACCATTCTTATCTGTGGCCACTACACTGTAACTATCTGTTACCACAACATTGGACAGTGGTTTCCCTTTTGAAGTAACCCTCCCTGTAAAACTTTTCGCAGCAATCCGCGGAAAGAGTTTAGAAAAAGGTCTTGCATAAGAAGAAGCAATTCCTGCACCGGTAAAAAGAAACAGATTTCTTAAAAAAAGACGTCTCTGCATATAGCTGTTATGCTTAGTTTTAAAATTGCTTATTTTAGTTTAGTAGATGATGCATTCTGAATCTCTGCCAGTGTTGAAGTTTTTGTAAGCAGCACGTTTGTCTGGCTTCTGGCTTTTGTCCATCTACCAAGTGCTACATTATACTCACCACCCATTAAATAGAAATAGCCAAGATCAGCTGTAGTATAGGTCATGGCCAATTTGTTGGTACCGGACAGGTAAAAAGGTTGTTCTTCCAGCGTGATCGGGTTGGTCATATCGTACCAATCATTATTACCAATACGATAACCTTGTACGGATGGTGTGGTTGTGTATATGCTACCGGATCCGCCTACAAATAAAACATCCACAGGCACTGAAGTTAATGTTACGTTGGTTCCTGAGAAAACAGCGATACCTGATGTATTACCGCTGTTGGCAAGTAGTCCCGATGTTTTTAAACCAAATCCATCACCATCAGTTGTTGTATAGTTGAATGCTTTGATCCAGTTAGAACTTGCTATGCTGGTTGAACTAGCACCATTAATGAGTTTGGTTGTGCCTCCTACATAAAAGTAAGAACCTTTGGTAACCGTTCCTGATGTAAGATTCATTTTATAGGTGCGCATATTACCGGTTGCCCAGCCACTGGCAGGGTAGCCTGTAGGTACAGACGCATTGGCATTATTGGTAAACACCATTGAATAAGGTGTTGTAGCAAAATTGATATCGCGTGTGGCAATACATTGTACATACTCATAATTACCATCGCCACCGTTCACATCACTGATAAAGCCGCTGATGATGATAGGCTGCACATTTACAGTTGAACTAAGTACAACGATATCTGATGCTTTACGCATCCGCAACTGTGGAACCAATTTATCAGCTGCCTGTGTATTGAATATGATACCCGTGAAATTAGCGAGGAACGGCGCTGAATTATTGGCGAAAGCGGCAGTTGCTTCTGTATGCAAAGTGAGATCTGCAAAACCATCGTTCAATAATTTATCGCCTTTCAATACATCTGTTGGAGCGGGTAAAGGATTGAATCCTCCTTTTACGATCACCAGCAATGTACTTTCATATTTTTCAGGATTGGCAACGATCAAATTAGATGCTACCTGATTAACGGCTATTGCATTTCCGGAAGATATTTTTGTAACAGCGCTTGCCTGTAATCCAGTGATCTGCAAGATGCCATCTACTCTTTTTAACAAGCCCCCTTCAACATTCACAACAAGTGAATCACCCGGTACATAGGTAGAAGCGGCGGCACCGATGTTGATAGAAATCCCGCGGAGTTCAGCCAAACGACGCCTGTCCTGCATCACCAATAAACCTGCAGGCAAATTATTTCCTGAATGATCAGAAACAACAACACCCGTGATCTTTGAAGAACCAAACAGCTTCTCTGATGTAAGCGTAACATCGGTTCCCTTATACGAATCTCTCACATCAAAGATAGCGATATAAGGACTGATGACTCCGCCCGGGTAATTTCCGTTTTTCTTACAGCCCCACATAAAGAGGAACGAAAGCAGGAAGAGAGAATATAATATTGACTTTTTCATGTTAGTATTTTTTAGGTCTTTACAACGGGTTTATATTATGGTTTCTGCCACCAAACCTGCGTGGATATAACATCCGGTCCCTGTGCCGCTACAGCAGCCTGGTAATTGGTTGGGTTAGCAGATTGTACGTATACAGGGTACACCATTCTCGCGGGCATCACTCCATTGTTTTTAAATCCGGTATTCGTCATCAATACCGGGTGCCCTGTACGCCGGTATTCAAACCACTGTTGCAGATCCGCTAAGAACAACGCGTAATATTTCTGGAGATGAATTTTTTCCATCTTCTGGTCTAATGTAGCACTGTTGTTCCATTCAATACTTGCGGCTATCATAAAACTAGTGAGAGTGGCGGGTACGCCTGATGATGGGACAATGGTTAACCAGTTAGGTATCCAAAGGGTGATACTATTCAGCACACCATCGTTGTAATACGTTTCTGCAGAACCACTGATCCATCCTTTGGCAGCCGCTTCAGAAAGAATAAATTTTACTTCCGCATAATTCATGATCATTCCGGTTAAAGCCTCCGTTTGTAAAGACACTGCAGAGGTGTTTGAATAGAAATAAGATTTCTTCTGTGGATTTGTGTTTGGCGAATAACCACTAGGAAGACCGAGGTATGCACCCTGGTAAGGAGCAATACCCCACCTGTTAAATCCAGCAGTACCATAGGTTGGGATGTCAATGCGCGGATCGTTCCAGTTGGTAAGATTCTGTATAAAGAAATTTGCCACTCCCGGAGTCCTGAAATCCTGTTCCCTTACGGCAATGTAGGGTGATGTATAAGGTGCAGTGCCTGTCCATTTTAATATCGCAGACTCATCATTGTTTGCGATGATCGGGTAGCCGGAAGGATTGGTATCGATCATTTCTTTGATCTTCGCTTTCACTGCTGCAGATGCTTCTGCTTTTCCTGAAACCCTTAACAGCAAACGCAGGTAGAGGGAATTACCAAACTTGCGCCAGCGTGATATGCTGCCTCCATAAATCGGATCGCTGGCCGATGCTATGGCTATATTGGCTGAAAGCAAAGTATTTGCCTGTTCCAGTTTTGAGAAAATATCAAGGTAAATATTCTGCTGCCTGTCGAAAGCAGGTTCATAGTTCAGTGAATCTTTTCCTTTGTTAGATTGTGAATAAGGAATATCACCATAAGTATCGGTTAAGATCGAATAGATCCACGACTGGCAGATCAACGAAATGGCCATGTAGGATTTATTATAGTTTACCGTACCACTGTCTTTCGAAAGATTATAGATGTCTTTGAAATTGGTAAGCTCAGAATACAATCCGTTATAGATAGCATCTGAAACATTAGAACGGTAATCATACCGGAACACCTGCCCGTCTGCATCACTCTGGTTTACCGTAACCTGCATCAATTCATTGTTAAAGCTGCGGTTACGAAGCATGACATTCGCCAGTGCGTCTACCAATGCAGGCGCAAGCAATTGTTGCGGCAGTGCATTAGGTATATTATTCGGATCAGTATTGATCTCGGTGAAATTCTTTGTACATGACGACAGCATGAAGCTGAAGACCAGGACAACGACTGTGGTTTTATATATATACTTTTTCATTTTTCAAATAGTTTTTAGAATCCAACAACCAGATTAATACCCATGGTACGTGTAGAAGGAAACTGTGCAGTTTCAAAACCACGAGTGATATCAGTTCCGCTAAGTGTACCAAATTCAGGATCGAACATCGGCCATGGAGACCAGATGAAAAGGTCCCTACCGTATACACCCAACACAACTCTTTGCAGTCCTAATTTTTTTGTTAATCCCGGACTGAGTGTATAATCGATCCTTGCTTCACGGAACTTGATGAAGTCTGTGCTGAATGTGCTTCCTTCTGCATTATCAATTCCATAATGCGAGCGATAGTATTCATCAATATTTGATGCAATCGTTGTATTCGTTACATACTTGGTTCCATCAAATACAACCCCATTCCCAATGATACCATTATATCTTCCGGGAAGAGTGATGGTTGTTTTACCCTGTTCTGCCAATTTGTAATTCATGAGTGAGTGTGCCACACCACCAACTTGCGCATCAAACAATACATTCAGTCGGAACCCTTTGTAGGTAAATTCATTGCTGAATCCGATTTTATATTTTGGAATGGTGTTACCGATATAAACCACTTCGCTTGAGATCAAAGCATTTCCGGTTGTTGCATCATATACTACCTGTCCGTCGGGAGAACGTACATAGCCCCTTCCATACATATCACCCATACTGCCGCCAACCTTGGCAACGATCTGTCCACCACCTACCGGACCGTTTTGCAGAACAACAGTACTATCTAACAATTCTTTGATCTTGTTATTATTGCTGGAGAAAACGATACTGCTGTTCCAGCCAAATCCGGATTTCGATTTAATAATGGATCCATTAATACCCAATTCAATGCCGCTATTAGCTACTTTACCACCATTGATCAAAACCTGCGAGTAGCCTGATGAACGATCCACAATTCTTTTTAAATGCTGGTCCTTTGTAGTACCTGTATAAACTGCGAGGTCAATATTCAACCGGTTCTTAAACATTTTTAATTGCGTACCTAGTTCATACGTTATTGTTCTTAATGGCCGTAGGTTCGGGTTAGTCAACAATCCGGGATTTTGCAAACCCGCACTAAATAAACTTCCTGCTGTTTCATAATTGTATGCAGTGAGATAAGGTGATGTTCCACCACTACCTACGCTCGATGCAGAAAACCTTAATTTTGCAAAATCAATTTGACTTCCCAGGTTCATTGCATCAGACAAAACAAAACTCAGGTTGGCTGAAGGATAAAAGAACCCTGCATTGGTAGTACGCTCAGGTGTTGCCAATACACTGTTCCAGTCCTGCCGTGCAGTAAGATCGAGGTACAGGTACTTGTTATACGCAGCAGTAATCAATCCATAAAAACTATTGATCGCATACTTGCTGTTATAGGGCATGCTCACTAATGGTCCGGCTGCATTGGCGAAAGAATATACACCGGGATAGGTAAGCGAATCCGCACGTGACTCATCTTTGTTATAACGGTTACGCAAAATATTTCCGCCCGCCATAATAGAGAACTCGAATTTATCATTCACCTGCTTAGTGTATTTTGCCATGAAATCGGCACTGGATTCATTAGAGAAAATGTTTTGTGTGCGATAACTTCCCTTCACCAGTTTGGATCCTGCATCATAGGGTCTTCTCTGCGCACGCTCTTCATAAGAGAGATCGATAGATGTTCTCATCTGAAGCATAAATTCTTTACTGATATTATAGGTAGCCTGGATATTACCGGTAACATTATGCCTGTTGGAACGGTTGATGAATTCATACGCGATTGCATATGGATTCTCCGGGAAACTGCTAAATGGAAATTCGATCTTCTTTCCTTCCTGTCCGTTTACCCAGTAATTCTTTAACCATTCACGATCTGCACTTGGCTGCCAGAATATATACCAGTACATGATAGACTGGTTACCGTATCCCGCACCCGGAAGATTATCGCTGAATTTATTTGTGTAGTTGATCTTTGAACTGATCTGCAGTTTGTCGTTCACTTTTGAATTAACAGATAGCGATACCGTATTACGGCCATATCCTGTATTCGGCGTGATCCAGTCATTCTTTACATTGGTAACAGAAAAACGTGCAGTGGTTTTATCTGTACCACCTTCTACACTTACTGTATTGGTGATCGTGTGTCCTGTTTCAAAATAACCGTTTACACCATTCACATAAGGAACCCATGGTGTTCTTTCTGTGCCTGCTTTTTGTGTAACAGGATCAAACTGGAAAAATGATTGACCGTTAAAACGTGGCCCATAAGCAGAACTCGTAGCGCTCGTGCTTCCACCATCTACTGTTGTACCAAAAGAATAATAAGGCTGACCGCCTGTACCCTGTCCGTATTCATATTGCAGATCGGGCCAGCGGTTTACTTTCTCCATATTGGCGTTCGATGTAAAGGTTACACCGAATCCTTTTCGTTTAGGGCTGCCTGATTTTGTTGTTATGATAATCGCACCGTTTGCGCCACGTTGTCCATACAGTGCAGCTGCACCCGGCCCTTTTAATACAGTAACTGATTCGATATCTTCAGGGTTAAGGTCATTCAAACTGCTTCCGTAATCGGCAGGCATGTTATCACTTCCCGTGCCATACACTGTTTCACCCGCTTGTGCGGTACGACGGCCACTACCCTGGTTGATTACTACGCCGTCTACTACGATCAACGCTTCATTTTCTCCCGTAAGATTATTCTCCCCACGAAGGATAATTTTATTGGAACCGGTTGGGCCGCTTCCTGATCTGATCATATTCAATCCTGCAACTTTCCCGGATAAGGCATCCGTCCAGTTGGCAGAAACCGCATCTGTAAGTTGCTCACCCTGTACGGTCGTAGCTGAATAACCAAGTGATCTCTCTTTTCGCGTAATACCTAACGCAGTTACTACCACATCCTGCAACTGTGTGGTGGTCTCAGTCATCTGGATATTCAAAACAATTTGATTGGTGTACTTGATCTCGCGTGTTTCAAAACCTACAGAACTTACAACAACGGTTTCGCCAGCGCTAAGCAATATGCTAAAGCCACCCTGGTCGTCCGTTACCGTTGCGCGGCCCGTGACACCTTTTATATTCACATTGGCTTTTGCCAGTGGTTGCGCGGTAGCAACATTGGTTACTTTACCGCTGATCCGTTTCTGTTGTGCAAATACCTGCACAACCAGCAGGAGCGAAAGCATTGCAGTGATGCAAAGCCGGGCAACTCCTTTTTGTTTGGTAGCAATCGAAAATGTACTCATAACAGTGATTGTTTTTTATGAAGATCGAAGGGTTTTCTTTTAAGGGCGGCAAGATATACCTGCAGCAGTTTTCTTATCGCCATCTATTTATTGTTTACAGAAACTTAATGTAACGTGTACTGATCTGCCAGGTGTGTATACTCTTTCACCTGCGCGTTGATCCATGCTTCATCTTTGTTCAATGCCTTTGCCATAATGCGTGCAACGGGCATCGCAATACGAACACTTTCTTTCGCATCTAATAAAAGAGCACGTGTTCTCCGCGACAATACATCTTCGAGTGTACGCGCCATTTCATTTTTTACTGCCCAGATCACCTGCACTTCATGAATGTGTAAACTTTCGCTGATCCATGTGTTGGCATTTCCATTCATCATTCCTTTTAATCCTGCTGCATCTCCGCCGTAGAAATAGAAAGGGTCGTTCCAGTTCATACCAGGCATGGAACCATGAATAGATAAGTTTTCTGTGCCGGTAGGTTTTTGTTTCCAATGCAATTCATGTTCGATCCTGTCAACCATATCCTCACCCATTTTCCGGTAAGTGGTCCACTTACCACCAACGATGGTGAACAATTTTGCAGGAGAAACCATGATCTTATGCCCGCGAGAGATCTCTTTTGTTTTTTGATCACCATCTTTAGGTGCTGCCAAAGGACGAAGTCCTGCAAACACGCTCAGCACATCACTGCGTTGCGGTTTCTGAATAAAATAAGCCGAAGCGGTTTCTAAAATAAATGCGATCTCTTTTTCAAGTGCGTGTGGTTCCAGTGAAGCCTCTTCAACCAATGTATCGGTTGTGCCCACCACAACTTTGTCATGCCAGGGAACTGCAAACAATACCCGGCCATCGCTGGTTTCGGGTATCATTAATGCATCATTGGAGGGATAGAATTTTTTATCGAGTACCAAATGCACACCCTGGCTCACGCAAAGTGTTTTGCGGCTGCCGGGATTATCCATCTGTAAAATATCGTCTGCAAATACACCGGTAGCATTCACCACCGCTTTTGCCTGTATGTTGTAACGCTTACCACTTTCAAGATCTTCCGTAATCACGCCGGAAACTTTTTGCTGATCATCTTTCAGCAAACCTTTCACCGACATATAATTGATGGCAAACCCACCTTTGTCCCAGATGGTTTGCGCAAGGTTGATGGCAAGACGTGCGTCATCAAATTGCCCGTCGTGGTATAAGACGCCGCCCAATAAGTTTTCTTTTTTGATGCCGGGTAATTGTTCCAGCGCTTCTCGCCTGGAAATAAAGGAAGAAGAACCTAATCTTCTTTTCCCTGCTACCCAGTCGTAGCATTTTAGCCCGAGCGTATATTTTATTCTTTCCCATAGAGAATAAATTGGGATGATAAAGGTTTGATCTTTTACCAGATGCGGCGCATTTTTATACAAGCGCCCCCTTTCAATACTTGCCTCACGCACCAGTTTTACTTCGCCCTGCGCGAGATAACGAACACCGCCATGAACGAGCTTGGTGCTACGGCTTGATGTACCCTTGGCAAAATCGGATTGTTCTATCAGCAAGGTTTTGTAACCGCGGGTAACCGAGTCCAGCGCAATACCAAGTCCTGTGGCGCCGCCGCCAATAATTACCATGTCCCATTGCATTCCGGGTTGATCAATTTCGGCAATACAGGCATCTCTGTACCCTTTGTCTTCTATAGGCAGCAAATCGCTCATTCTTCTTCAATTTATTTCCTTTGGTTTCATATCGAAAGTATTTGAAACAAAAAGAATCTAAAATGAAAGTAATGGCAATTATTCAAAATAAAAAGAAATTGTGCATTATTTTTAAATGAAGTTTTTGAGCTAAGAGATAAAAAAGGAGCAAAAGAGACGAAAAGAGGGGGTCTCTATCATTTTTTTACCTCTTTTTACTCTTTTATCTCTTAGCGTAAAAAAAAGTAGATTGCAATGAAAATCAGCCGCCCCAAAATGAGCAATCTTACCGATCGCCATCAGCATATACTCGACAAGTTGAAGAAAGAAGGAAGCGTTAATGTGCTTGATCTTTGTTCCGAATTAAAGGTTTCATCGGTTACGATCCGCAAGGACCTGAAACTGCTGGAAGACAAAAACCTTCTCTACCGTACACACGGAGGCGGCACCATACGCAATCCCTATGCCGGCGACAGACCCGTAAATGAAAAAGAAAAGATCAATTCCGATGAAAAAACAAGCATCGGCTCGGTAGCAGCCAGCCTGATTGAACAAAATGATTGTATCATTATCGGTTCAGGAACAACAGTACAGGCTTTTGCAAAAAATATCCGTCCTATTGGAAACCTGACTGTACTTACCGCTGCATTAAATGTTGCCGCAGCATTAATTCATCATCCTGAAGTAGAAGTCTTTCAACTGGGTGGTATGCTCAGAAAAAGCTCTTCATCGGCAACCGGACCCTATGCAGAAAAGATCCTGGAAGATTTTTCCTGCAGCAAATTCTTCTTAGGTGTTGATGGAATCGATCTTGAATTCGGTCTCACTACTACCAATGTGGCAGAAGCACAACTGAATAAAAAAATGATACAGGCTTCTCAAAAAACCATCGTACTCGCCGATTCCAGTAAATTCGGAAGACGGGGTTTTGGAAAGATCTGCCGGTTGGAAGATGTGGAACAGATCATTACAGACAGTGGCATTTCAGAGCATACTGCGGAAGTGTTGAAGAGTATGGGGATTGAAGTCACTATCGTGTGAGGAAGATTTTGGAATTTTGAAATTGGGAAATTTTGAAATTGCAAAGAAAGCCGGCCTTAAAACAATCTCCCAATTCCAAAATTGCAAAATTACCATGATCGAATACGACGACATCTACTTCATGCAACAGGCCTTAAAAGAAGCTGTCATCGCTTATGAAGCAGACGAAGTTCCGGTTGGTGCAGTGGTTGTGATCAATAACAAGATCATTGCACGTGGACATAACCAGGTAGAAATGCTGAATGATTCAACGGCACATGCGGAGATCCTGGCGCTTACTTCCGCTTTTAATAAATTAGGATCTAAATACTTACCCAACGCTACTTTATATGTTACAGTTGAACCCTGCCTGATGTGTTGCGGCGCCCTGTACTGGAGCAAGATCGGCCGCATTGTGTTTGGAACAAATGACGAAAAGAACGGGTTCAAGCATATTACCAAAGAGAACTGGCCCTTTCATCCCAAAACAGAATTAACCAACGGCGTATTACAGGATGAATGTGCGCAGCTGATGAGATCGTTTTTTAAGGCTAAGAGATGAAGAGAGAAGGAGAGAAAAGAGATCGCGGTTTTTATTTAATCAAAACGATGATATATGAAAACTCCTGCCAAAGTACAGTGTATCCATCCTGAAGGTAAAACGGCACCCGCGATTGCCGCCGACACCTATTCTCTTTTTGAGAAAGCGATCTATCATTCATTAAAAAGTAAAAAGACCCTTTCATTCAGTGAACTGACGGAAGAGGTTGAGAAATGTTTCAAAAAACAAAAAACAAAATTCGATGGATCGATAGGGTGGTATAGCGTATGTGTAAAAAATCACATGGAAGCAACCGGTATCATTAAAACTTTTACAGAAAAAGGAAAGAAGCTCCATTCATTAGCATGACCCCTCCTTATCTCTTTTTCTCTTAAGCTCTTAGTGAACTTTTTCGAATTAAGGAAGAATTGAAATTATCGCAACAGTTACAACCTATCCTCAGTAAATTTGTTACAACAGTATTCCATTATCATTAAAAACACATATCATGGCATTTACATTAGCACCCTTACCGTATGCACACGAGGCATTAGAGCCACATATCGACACAACCACCATGCAGATACACCATGGTAAACACCATCAGGCGTATGTTGACAATCTCAATAAAGCCGTTGCCGGCACACCCAATGAAGGAAAATCACTGGAAGAACTGGTAGCTGTAGCGGGATCTATCAGTCCTGCGGTACGAAACAATGGCGGTGGACATTGGAACCATACATTTTTCTGGGAGAGTCTTGCGCCCAATGCGGGTGGTGCACCATCAGGTGCATTGGCCGATGCGATCAACAGTGCATTTGGTTCTTTTGATGCATTCAAAGAAAAATTTGCCGCAGCTGGCATGACACGTTTTGGAAGTGGCTGGGCATGGCTGATCGTTAAAGATGGTAAGCTCGAAGTTTCTTCTACACCCAACCAGGACAATCCTTTGATGGATGTTGCCGAAGTAAAAGGCCAACCCATCTTAGGCGCCGATGTTTGGGAACACGCGTATTATCTCAAATACCAGAACCGCCGCGCAGACTATCTCGCTGCATTCTGGAATGTGGTAAACTGGAATAAAGTAGCCGAACGTTTTGGAAAATAAGCATTGGGTAAAATGAAATAGTATTATTTTAGAGGCTGTCTCAAAAAGAGACAGCCTCTTTGGTTTTTTGAAAGCTTATAAATTCTAATTTATGAAAAGAATATTATTTGTTCTACTCGCCGCACTTTCCTTAAGCGCCTGTAAAGAAAAAAGAGTGATCGTAATGAGTAAAGGTGCTGCCGAGATCGATACCGATAAAAAAACGATCAAAGCAAAAGATGGCGCCGGGCATGAAGAGAAAGCTTTTGCCGTTAGTGGCGGCGATGCCACTTATAAATTGTCTACTCCCGCAGGGGAAGCAACGGTTGATTTTCCTGAAAGCGGTTTATATATTTTGAACGTAAAGAATGATACCATCATTGGCGGTTACCAGAGATATGCCGACCCGAACGAAAAACGTAGCACCATTACCCAGGAACAATTGAAACACATGATCGATTCGGTGATCTTATTATCCGAGGGAAAAAACGCAAGTGCAGCCAACCGTACTTTCTACATCCTTCCCAACAAAGCCGCAAAGATCTCTGATAATATCGCTGCCGATGTTGTTGGCCCATACCACCGCATGCGTTCTGCAGAAAAGAAAGACGGCAAAGATCCTGAAGTATATCATTTTTACAGCATCAAAGAGATCAGGGAAAAGATTGCAGAGATGGTGGCGTTGACGGTGGCGGAGAAAAAATAAAAGCATTTTGGAATTTTGGAATTTTGGAATTGGGAAATTTTGGAATTGGTGCAAGCTCACGCACCGAAAGAAATTTCCCAATCTCCCAATTCCAAAATTCCAAAATCCTAAGGAACTGGGTCGTACCCATGCCCACCCCCTGGTCTGCAGCGGCTGATGCGTTTTAGAGATAACCATCCTCCTTTTAGTATGCCATGCTTACGCAATGCTTCTTCTGCATAATGCGAACAGGTAGGAGTGAACCTGCACTTAGGACCGAGAACAGGTGAAATAATGTATTGATAGATCCTGATCAGTAAGATAAACGGGTAACTTATGATGATAAGTATCCATTTTACAACAGAACGCTGAGGGTTTAGTATGGGATCTTTATCTGCCAATGATCTCTTCCAGTTTGGTTAATACAGCTTGCATTTTTTCGTTCAGCATCGCGTACTCCGGTAATTCTTTTCCAACATAGAGAAAGAAAACAGACACGCCTTTTTGTTTTGCTGCAACAGTTGTATGCAGGGAAAGTTTATTCAACCGGTAACATTCACGCAATAATCTTTTGATGCGGTTCCTGTCAACCGCCTTCTTAAAATTTCTTGCACTCACACCTACGCCCGCTTTGATGGCCTGGTCATTTTCAGCAATGGTATAAAACAGTTTTACAGGAAACACCGAAAACGATTTTCCCTTTGTAAAAAGTTCATTGAGCGTTTTACGGCTCTTGAGCTTTTCTGTTTTATTATATGAGTAGGTAGATGCCATGCGACTGCAAAACTAAAAAAGCCTCATCAGAAAGATGAGGCTTATATTATTTTCAGAATCCCGCCACCGGCGGGAACTGGGGATATTATTTTAATCCTTTTTCGCTCGAAACAGTCAGTTTCTTGCGGCCTTTCGCTCTGCGGCTTGCCAATACTTTACGGCCGTTAGCAGATTCCATACGTTTGCGAAAACCATGTACGGTTTTACGACGACGTTTGTGTGGTTGGAATGTCCGTTTCATTTTTTGTGTTTTTTACTAACCCGGTAATATTGTTTCGTTTCATGCCTGCAGTCACCATACCGCTGCTTGTGAAAGGACGGCAAAGGTAAGGGAATCGGGGTAAAAGTTGTTAGTTAAAAGAACGTTTTTTTGAATAAAATCAAGCTTTTACGCCTGTTTTCATTCATTTTACACCCAGGTCCAGGTGTTTTGATTTGACGGGCTGCCCAAAAAAAACGCTGGCATGGCTATCAAAATCCTCCGTTGAATCGGTAGTAAAAAAGTTTCTTTGGCCATTCCGGCTGCATTTATTGGCCAGTTCGGGGTGGTTTTCAAGGTAAATAGCCAGGCTTTTTGCCACGATCTCTCCCTGCGATATGATGCTGACCCCTGCCGGCACAAACTGCCTGATCTTATCGATCAATAAGGGATAATGGGTGCAGGCAAGCAGTAAAGTATCGATCTCTTTATCCCGGCTCAGAATATTTTCCAGGTTTTGTTTTACAAAATGATCGGCGCCGGGCTTATTGTATTCATTGTTCTCGATCAGGGGAACCCACATGGGGCAGGCTTCCTGGTACACTTTTACCTGCGGGAAGAATTTCGCGATCTCTATCGGGTAACTATCACTCTGTATGGTTCCTGCTGTTCCCAATACACCCACTTTCCCTGTTATGGAATATTGGCCGATGGTTTCTGTGGTGGGTCTGATCACACCCAATACTCTTTTTGCCGGATCGATATGTGGGAGATCTTTTTGCTGGATAGTACGCAATGCTTTTGCAGAGGCTGTATTACACGCAAGTATGACCAGTTCACATCCCTGTGAGAAGAACCATTGTACACATTCTAAGGTGTAATGATAAACCGTATCAAAAGAACGCGGACCATACGGTGCACGCGCATTATCGCCCATATATAGATAATCGTATTCAGGCAGTTCTTTTACGATTTCTTTCAAAACCGTGAGACCGCCATAACCACTATCGAAAACGCCGATGGGATTTGTTGAGTGCATAGAGCAAAAGTAAGGATGGCACGCGGATGACACGGAAAAAACGGATTTCGGCGGATCTGTTTTTTGCTTTATCCGTGATGATCCGTTTTTTCCGCGTCATCCGCGTTGCTATTATTTTTTCTTAACCGCTGCCGGAGCAGGTTTTGCTGCCTTTGCTGCTTTTGCTTCTGCCGCTTTCCATGCTGCCATGGTTCCATTGGTTAAGGGCAATTGCAATTTCATGGCCACCCTTATCATAAGGTTATCTAATATTGGCGGTGTAAAAAAAATGGATAGTGCGCTCGTTTCAAGTACCAGTGTATATTTTTCTTCGGCCAGCACCTCCTGCAAGGCATCGTATATTTTTTTCCTGTAGGGAAATAAAAGAGTTGTTTCCTTAGCCCCTACCATCCTTTGCGAGATCGTTAACCAGTTCTGCAATATCGCGCGCTGACGTTCAATTTCCTTCACCACTTCCTCGCATGATTTACCGGGAATGGCTGTTTTACAATCTTTTTTGTTAAGGCTATCGAGAAGATAATACTGGGCCGATCTTCTTTCGTATTCGCTGCCGACAGAATCCTCTCTGAATACCTGCAACAGCGAATCAACTTCATGGAAGCCGGGAAACAGTTTGAATGTTTTATCCTCGTTGAAGTAACCAATCTTGGTCTGTGCAACAACTGTATTCGAAAATAACAGGCTCGTTGTAAGAAGCATGCACGCAAATAATAATTTCTTCATTGCAATTATGTTTTGGCTAATCGATAATATTTTCCGGCAATATTTGAAAATAAGAACCCCATCAAATAGACGGGGTTCCGAAAATCAATATCAATTCCTAAAATGAATTATGGTTTCTTGGTGCCTGCTGGTGCTGCTCCACCACCTGTAGCTGCTTTCCATGCATCTTCCACTTCTTTTCCTAAAGGAAGTTTCAATTTCATTGCTACCCTTATGGTAAGGTTATCTAACAATGGCGGCTGTGCATAGTTTATCGCCAAAGCCTGTGCATTCAGTACATACGTGTATTTCTGTTCCTTGATCACTTCCTGTAAAGCGTCGAATATTCTTTTCTTGTAAGGATACAACAATGATTCCATTTTGTAATTGTAAGCCTGTTCTGCATACTGCTGCCAGTTCATGAGTTTGTATTTCACCTGGTTCAGATCTTTGATAGCCATTTCTCTTGCTTTTGCAGGCATAGCAGCAGAATCCTTTTTAAAGGCGCTGTCGCGGTGCTGGTAATCAGCATAGGTATAATTATATTCTACACCAAGTGAATCAGACTGGTACACAGCCATTAAAGTATCTACTTTGCCGATCCCCGGAAACAGACGGATCAATTCCTGGTCATCAAAATATCCTATCTTAAGCGCCTGTGCGTTTGTTGTTGTACTTGTAAACAGAACGCTTGCTGCAACTGCCACACACACAAATAATAATTTCTTCATTTTAGTGAATTTA
>JAZKBT010000018.1:0-20749 GCA_040388475.1 Bacteroidota bacterium
CGGTAAGTGGAACTATTGTAACACCTGCGCAACCCAATATTACTTCGGTAGGTAGTTTATCAAACTTAACGGTAACAGGAACAATTGTGGCCGGAACATTAAGCGGAACATTATCTGCGGGTACATTGGCTGGGATCACATTTGATAATCTTTCTTCGCTTACAGTAAATGGAGCTTTAACCGCAACTACGGTAAGTGGAACTATTGTAACACCTGCGCAACCCAATATTACTTCCTTAGGTAGTTTATCAAACTTAACTGTAGCAGGAACAATTGTGGCCGGAACATTAAGCGGGACTATTGTAAAACCTGCGCAACCCAATATTACTTCCTTAGGTAGTTTATCAAACTTAACTGTAACGGGTAATATACGGGCACAATCACTATTCATTTCAGTCAATACGCAAATGGATGGCACCCTCAATGTTGGTCTCCCTTCCTTTATCCAGTTAACTGACGCAGCATTACACCGTTTACCAGGTGCAATTTCGAATGTGCAAGGCATCGCCAGCAGCTATGACCTCGGGTTAAATATAAGTGCACAAGACGCATTTATTTATTCAACGGCCTCAAGCAACACATACACGCTTCCTGTAAGCACGTCAGTTGTAAAGGGTAAAACGATCTATATAAGAGGCAGTGCTACTAAGCCTTTTACCGTTAGGTGTCAAGGTTCAGACATTATTCTCCTGTTCGATGATACCACAATCGATGTTAATTCGTCAACACTTAGCCGGGTTTTGGCGATGTATGTAAGCGATGGGGCTGGTAAGTGGATCGAAGTCAAGTGGCAATAGTTTAGTCAAATCCTAATTATTATTTTGTTGAATATTAATTCTACCATACTAAAAAAAATCACCTGCGTGCTACTACTGTTCTGTGGTTGCATCAGCATGCACGCACAGAATACCATCCGAATCAGCGGCGGTACAAAAGTTACCATAAATGGTAATGTTCAGGTGTCGTTAGGCACCAGCAACCTGGTTAACAATGGTGTGTTAAGTGGTACCACAGGTTCATTGGTTTTTGCGGGTGCGGTAAATTACAGCGGTACCGGTACTACGCAGGTTCAGAATTTCCTGGTAACACACACTTCAGGTACTTCAGTATTAAACGCACCCATTGGCATTACCAATAAGGCCAGCATTTTGTTTGGCAACCTTGATTCTAAAAATGATAATCTTATTCTCCGCTCAGATCTAAGCAGTACCGCCAACCTAACGGTTATGGGTACGCCCATCGGTTCTGTTCAGGGATTGGTTGCAAAAGCTAGTATATCCAAAGGACCCTGCCCTTCTTTTAATTCAGTTCTCTCTGTAAATATTACCGGTCCTGCATTGCTTTACCAATGGCAATCATCAACCGATAGTCTTAACTGGTCAAATATCAGCGGCGCCACAGCACATGATTATGCAGCAACCATCAGCAGCGCCATTTATTACCGCTGCCGTATAACCGCTAACGCAAGTAATTTTGATGAGTTGGCGTTTATGGCCAAAATCTTTCCTGATACATCGGTAACCACTATTTCGGGCATTACTACCATCGCCGCAGGAAATACTTCTGTATTAACTTCTGTAACAGCCGGTGGTGTGTGGAGCACTGGTAATGATGCCGTATTAACCGTTAACCCAACTACAGGATTAATCACGGGTATCAGTGCGGGTTCTGCCACCATTATCTATAAACTCAATCAAAGTATTGGATGCAGCAGCACATCAACAACCGTAATCAATGTTACAGTTAATACCACAAAACCTATTGTAAAAATTACCAACCCTGCTGCTTTTTGTGCACCTGCAACGGCAGATCTAACTGCCGCAGTTATAACAGCCGGAAGCGATGCGGGTCTCACCTACACTTATTTTACCGATGCTGCGGGAACCATCACTTTAACCGCACCGGATAAAGCAGTGGCGGGCACTTATTATATTAAAGGAACCAACAACAGCAATATTGCTTCAGATCTCATGCCTGTTGTAGTAACCACCATACAGGTACAAGGCCTCAAAGCCGGTTTTACTTTCAATAGCTACTGTATCAACAATGCCGTACTCTTTACCAATACTTCTACCCCAATCACACAGTTAAGTTACCAGTGGAGTGATAATACAGGAAAAACATCCACCGCGGCTTCCCCATCATTCACATTTACACAAACAGGTACCGTAAATATGAAACTGAAAATAAGCTCTGTAACCTGTCCGTTGGTAACCGATAGCATAACGCAGTCATTGGTGATTGAACAACCGGTAACAGCCATCCGCATGCCGTTGGTGAATGTGGGGGTGAATGAATCAACAGCCTTACAGGCAAGAACTTTTGCAGGTGCTTCTTATACATGGGCACCGATCACGGGATTATCAAACACTTTGATTTATAACCCTGCAATAGTTACCGCTTCGGAACAGGATTATAAGATCTCTATCAAAGCGCCATCCGGTTGTATTACAGTTGATTCTTTACTCGTAAGAATATTTGACAAACGTATTTATGTACCTAACGCATTTACGCCTAATGGTGATGGTGTGAATGATAAATTATTTGTGAACATTATCGGGACCGGCATCAGAACACTTAGTTATTTCCGCGTGTACAATCGTTTTTCAAGATTGGTGTTTGAAACAACCAATGCAGGTACCGGTTGGGATGGAACCGTGAATGGCGCACTCCAACCTATTGATACATATCTGTGGGTTGCCGAAGCAAAGGATGTAAATGGCACATCAATTATACGCAGGGGAAATGTTTCGTTATTACGATAGTCAGGAGTTAGAAGTCTGGAGACTGTAAAATGCAAATCAAAGCATAATGAAAAAGAAATTATTATTCGCGGTTCTTGTTTCTGCAGCTTGTATGCAGTGTGCTGATGTGTATGCACAGGATCCGCATTTTTCGCAATATTTTAATTCACCAATGACCATCAATCCTGCTTTAACAGGAAAAGATATTGCCGACTGGCGCGTACTGGCCAATTTCCGATCGCAATGGTGGGGCGGCAGCGAAACGGCGCCATTTACCACTACTGCCATCTCTCTTGAAAAAGCTTACCAGAAAGGCGCTGGTGGAAAAAGCTCTCTCGGTATTGGATTGTCATTGTTGAGTGATGCATCCAATTCGGGCCTCTTAAAAAATAATTTCTTCGCCTTCGGTACGGCTTACAATTTAGCGTTAGATAGAAACGGCGATGAACAAATCGGTCTCGGCCTCGAAGCCGTTTATGCCAACCGGTTGGTGGATGGCAATAAGCTGGAATTGCAGTCGCAGTTCGGCAGCATGGGTTTTCAACGCTCCATTCCTTCCGGCGACCCGATCAATACCATTTCCAATCATTATTTCGATATGAATGTGGGGGTTTATTACAGCAAATATTATCCTTCCAATAACTGGGGGTTCCGTGCAGGCGCCGCCATTTTTCATGTAAGCACCCCGGAAGAAGGGGTTTATAACAGTAACACGTATAATATCAACATGCGCTATAGCTTCCAGGCGGGCCTTGTATTTAAATCCACAAACGGGAATGAACTCAATGTCAGTGCCGTAAACGATAGACAGGGCTCTAATAACATATTTTCTCTTGGTGGCGTTTACAAAATCAAATTAATGGACAATGCTATGCAGAGCTTCAACATTGGCGCATGGAACCGCTTTAATGATTCTTTCTACCCATATATCGGCCTCGAGGGCCAAAACTGGCTAGTGGGTCTTGCTTATGATATAGTCAACGAAAAACGTAACCTTGCCCTTAATGGCGTTCAAAGTATAGAGTTTTCCCTCGCATGGCATTTCAACTCCCCAAGAAAAGCCGGTGCCCAGTCTGCAAACGTGGTAATCTACTGATTGTCATCAGAATTTTGAATAATCAACCAATGATTGTAACCAGCATATCTTTGAACTTATGAAGATGAAATTAGCACAAAGGCTTCTCATAGGCTACTATAAAACCAAACTAAAGACTATTGGAATGGTCTCGCCCCGCAAAGCGGCTGAGGCGGCTTTCAAAATATTCTGTACCCCTTTTGCCAGCAAACCGCCCAAAAAGATACCGCCGGCATTTCATAAAGCGGAGAAATTATCTTTTGAAATAAAAGGCCTTACCATCCGTGGTTTCCGCTGGGTTCCGGAAAAACCCAATGGAAAAAAAATAATGATCGTCCATGGTTTCAGAAGCTATTCTTACAAATTTGAAAAATACATCCTTGCCTTAAAAAAAGAAGGTTTTGAAGTAGTTGCTTTTGATGCACCTGCACATGGCACCAGCGATGGAAAACTAATCAATGCTTATATATATAAGCAATCACTGGACCATATTGAAAAAACCTATGGGCCATTTTATGGCGTCATGGGGCATTCGTTGGGTGGGCTGGCCGCTTCTCTTGCTTTTGAAGGATTTTCCGGGCCCGAAAACAGGAAACTGGTATTGATCGCACCGGCGGAAACGGAAAGGGCAATCAAAAATTTCTTCCTGATTATCCCTGTTGACGAAAAAATAAAACAGGCATTCACCGAACTGATTAACGAATTGACCGATAAGCCTGTAAGTTATTATTCTGTGGGAAGAGTGGTAAAAGGACTATCTTCTCCTGTTTTATGGGTTCACGATAAACACGACACCATTTGCCTGTTTGAGGATGTGAAGCCTTACCTGTCGCTCGATATGCCGCATGTTAACTTTATGATAACCGAGCAATTGGGGCACAATAAGATCTATAAAGACAACAAAGTCTGCAGCGAAATTGTGCAGTTTTTCGCTAAGGGCATTTCCTGATATTTTTTGTGTTTTGATGGTTTCGCCTAATATTGCAGGGCAAGCCCCCCGATTTTCTCCCCCCATGGGGAGTGTTTTTTGAGGGCCCGGGCATTGGAAAAACTCGATAAAAAGCTCCGTCAGAGGCGGATTAGAATGGCTGTATGGCAAAAAATTTATTGATCGTTGAGTCACCGGCAAAGGCAAAAACCATAGAAAAGATCCTCGGGAAAGATTTCGAGGTGAAGAGCTGCTATGGCCATATTCGTGATCTTGAAAAGGATGATATGGGTATTGATGTAAATAATAATTATCAACCCAGGTATAAAGTACCCGACGATAAAGAAAGAGTAGTAAGAGAACTGAAACAACTCGCCAAAAAATCGGGCGAAGTATGGCTGGCATCGGATGAGGACCGTGAAGGGGAAAGCATCAGCTGGCATTTGGCCGAAGTGCTGGGTCTCGATCCAAAAGTCACCAAAAGAATTGTTTTCCACGAGATCACCGCCCCCGCCATTAAAAAAGCGGTTGAGAATCCACGCACTATTAATATGAACCTGGTAAATGCACAGCAGGCAAGACGTGTGCTCGACAGGTTGGTAGGTTTTGAACTGAGTCCCGTACTCTGGCGCAAGATCGGTATGCAGAGAAGTTTGAGCGCAGGCCGGGTACAGAGCGTGGCAGTAAGACTGATCGTAGAAAGAGAAAGAGAGATCAACAATTTTATTCCTGAAAGCAGTTATAAGGTAGAAGCGTATTTTATTGCGGCTGATATCAATGGCAAACAGGTAACTTTTAAAGCCGACGGCCCGAATAAAATGTCAACCGAAAAAGATGCGAAAGCATTTTTGGAAAGTTGTAAAGGCGCCAACTATAAAGTAATCGATATACAGGTGAAACCCGCCAAACGTACGCCGGCGGCACCTTTTACTACCTCAACTTTACAACAGGAAGCATCGCGCAAAATGGGTTATAGTGTAAGCAAAACCATGTTGCTGGCGCAGAAACTGTATGAAAGCGGTAAGATCACTTATATGCGTACAGATAGTATCAACTTAAGTGACACGGCGCTGGATGATATTCGCAACCAGGTAACCAGCGTTTATGGCAACGAGTACCATCAGCCCAGAAAATTCAAGAACAAGAATGAGAATGCGCAGGAGGCCCACGAAGCCATCAGGCCAACGTATATGAGTACCACTTCTGTGGAAGATGAAGATGCGCGCAGGCTCTATGAACTGATCTGGAAAAGAACCATCGCCTCACAAATGAGCGATGCGGAATTTGAAAAGACAACCGCAAAGATCAATATCAGCAGTAACAATGAAACACTTTCCGCCAATGGCGAAGTGATGAAGTTTGATGGCTTCTTAAAAGTGTATCTCGAAGGAAAAGACGAAGAAGACGAAGAGAATACAGAAGGCATGCTTCCCCCGTTAACGGTAGGACAGGTATTGGATTTTACACAGATGACAGCTTCTGAAAAATTCACGAGAGCTGCTGCACGTTATACAGAAGCTTCGCTGGTAAAGAAGTTAGAAGAACTCGGTATCGGTCGACCTTCTACTTATGCACCAACGATCTCTACCATTGTAAAAAGAAATTATGTAGAGAAACGTGAGAAAGAAGGTGTGAAAAGAGAAGTGGCGCTGCTCACTTTATCAAAGAACGATAATATCGCAAAAGAGATCCTGCAGGAAAATACCGGTGCGGAAAAAAATAAATTATTCCCAACTGATCTGGGCCTGGTAGTAACCGATTTCCTGAAACAATATTTTACCAAAGTGATGGATTTTGGTTTCACCGCCAAAATAGAAGAAGAGTTCGATGAGATTGCCGAAGGCAAAATTGCCTGGAGCAAGATGATCGACGGCTTCTACAAACCCTTCCATGAAACCATTGAACACACCCTTGAAAATGCAGAGCGCGCCAAAGGAGAAAGGGAACTGGGTATGGATGAAGCAACCGGCAAAAAAGTAATTGCCCGCATGGGTCGTTATGGCCCGATGGTTCAAATAGGCGATACCGCCAATGAAGAAGAAAAACCACGTTTCGCCAAACTCAAACCATCGCAGAGTATTGAAACCATTACCATGGAAGAAGCCATGCAGTTGTTTTCATTACCCCGCACATTGGGTGAATATGAAGGCATGGAGCTATCTGTGAACGTAGGCAGGTTCGGCCCGTATATTAAACTGGGTGAACAATTCATTTCCATTCCTAAAGGTGAGGACCTGCACGAAATGGAACTCGAAAGGGCCATCCAGCTCATCGCCGAAAAACAACTCGCTGATGCGCCGATCGGTTTTTATATGGAACTGCCTGTAACCAAGGGTAAAGGACGTTTCGGGCCATTTATCAAGTGGAACGATATGTACATCAATATTCCACGCGCTTATAATTTTGATACACTTTCTCAAAGCGATATCAATGAACTGATCGAAAAGAAGATCGCCAAAGAAGAGAACCGTTTTATCAGGCAGTGGCCGGAAGAAAAGATCTCTATCGAGAACGGAAGATGGGGTCCATTTGTACGCTTCAACAAAAAAATGCTGAAGTTGCACAGGAAGCCCGATAATAATAAATACACAGCAGAAGAACTGGTTGATATTGATCTTGAACTGATCAAGAAAATGATCGAAGAGCAGGTGCCGAATGCGTTTGCGAAGAAAACAAAAGCAGCTGCGAAGAAGACCGCAACCAAGGCGGCGAAGAAAGCAGCGCCTAAAAAAGCTGCTAAGAAAACTGCAGCAAAAAAATAATCACGGATTGCACGGATTTTTATATGATTTCTCGGTGCGGACATAAAAAGAAAAAGGTCAAACTTACTCAGTTTGACCTTTTTCTTTTCCGTGAAATCATATTTCAAATCATACCATTCCGTGATCTTAGTCGTATTTACCAAGATGCCTCAAATGCCTCACATGTTCCACAACCGCTTTACGCATGGTTGGATATTCGATATACTGTAACTGGTATTCGCGGCAAACGCTTTTTACGATCTCGCTGATGGCGGGATAGTGTACGTGTGATATTTTAGGGAACAGGTGGTGTTCGATCTGGAAATTCAACCCACCTACCAACCAGCTGATTAACTTATTACGCGTGGCAAAATTGGCCGTGGTCTTGATCTGGTGCGCTGCGAACTCGTCAGGCATTTTATTGGTTTCAATATCAGCAACCGGGAACTCTGTATCCCCTACTACGTGTGCCAATTGAAAAACAATACTCAGGATAAAACCGGCAACTACACTCATTACGAGGAAACCGATCATCCAGTTCAGCCATCCGAGAGCGATAATAGGTATCACAACAAACACAGCTGCATGGTACGCTTTTACTGCCCAGAATTCGATATGGTCGGCAGTGCTCATTGTTTTCAACGGAACAGCACCGATTTTGCGTGAAAAATATTTTTTATAATCTGTGAAGAAGATCCAGAATACATATAACAAGCTATATAGGAACCAGAAATAAAAATGCTGGAACTTATGCATCTTGTATCTTTTTTGAGTGGGTGCCATACGCATCAGAACGCCGATCTCGATATCATCATCTACACCATCAATATTAGTAAAGCTGTGGTGGATCATATTATGTTTCATGTTCCACATAAAATGATTGGCGCCTAATAAGCTGATGGAAGAAGCTGCCACACGGTTCAATCCTTTTTTGGTACTGAAACTTCCGTGACTGCCATCGTGCATCACATTAAAGCCGATCGCGGCAACCAGTCCGCCCATGACCACACATTCACCCAATGCCAGGTACCAGACAGGTGTCCATACCAGCAAATGAATGTATACTGCAACCAATGCAGAGATCAGGATAAAAGCTTTGGTGAACAAGGTGGAGGTACCGGTAGATTTGATACCCTTCTCATCAAAATATTGCTGAACGCGGTTTTTTAAGTCTGTATGGAGCGATTTGGATACTGTTGTAGGGAACTTGGGGATAGAAAATTGTGACATACTAATCGTTAAAATGTTAATGCGCAAAGGTACCCATTATAGGGCTTGGTCAGGTGTTAATTTTGGTATTTTTTGCCAACGATCTGAACCTGCAACGTGTATATAACAATAATATTATGCAACTGTAACTCCATGTTTCCACACCTATGGGATAACTTACCATGCTTTGATAACCAAAATTTAATTTCATTTGATATGAATTTAAGCCGGATACTACAGTAAAATGCCTGTGTAACCCGGCTTTATCTATCAGCATTATGCAGGAAACCAAAGAGATCAATGCGCTGTTTACGCTTATAGATGATCCGGATGAGGAAGTGTATTCTACCGTTTCGGAGAAGATAGTGGCTTACGGAAAGAATATCATTCCCAACCTGGAGCACCTGTGGGAAACGACCCTGAGCGGAGATGTTCAGGAGCGTATTGAAATGATCATCCACCACCTGCATTATTCAGATCTTCAGAATGATATCATTGAATGGAGAGACAGCGCTTACCATGATCTTTTATTCGGCGCTCTGCTCGTTTCAAAATTTCAATATCCCGACCTGCATACCACACCTGTTTTACAGGATGTAGAAAAGATCCGCCGCAATGTATGGTTGGAACTGAATAGTTTTCTCACACCGCTTGAACAGGCGAATGTATTATCCAGCATCATTTATAATTATTACAACCTGAAAGGCGTTGAAGTAAATTATGAGAACCCGGATGAATTCTTTATTCATAAAGTGCTTGAATGCAAAAAAGGAAATGCATTAGCCAACGGCATTCTTTACCAGGTGATGTGCGATCTGTTAGACATCAATGCCAAGATCATCAACATACCCAAACAGTGCATCATTGCTTTTTACCATTCCGATTATGATGCAACCGCATACATCGGGCACCCGCAGGATAAGATCCATTTTTATGTAGATGCCACAACAGGCCAGGCATTTTCGCATAAGGATGTAGAGAATTATTTCAAACGCATTTCTGTACCGCCTACCCCGTCGTACTTCAAACCGCAATCGCATGTGCGTATCATCCAGGTATTGCTGGAAGAAGTAGCGAAATGTTTTGACAGACCGTCGAACGATTATAAGCAGAAGGAGTTGATGAGACTTGCGGACCTCCTCGATCGGTAAAACTTTGCGAGAGTTTTACTTTCCGTATCGATAATTATACACCACGTACTCCTCATCTTTCTCCCACCCATTTCTCTCATATACTTTTTGCGCCCGGTGATTATCGGTTGCTGTCTGCAACATCAGCCAGCGGCTGGAAGTGTCGGCGCCCATATCCTGTGCAGCTTTCAGCAAAGCATCTGCGGCGCCGGAACCTCGTGCATCTTCTGTAACAAACATGTCATTCAGGAGCCAGGCACGTTTCATTCCAACAGAAGAAAAAATGGGATAGAGTTGTGTAAAGCCGATCATTTTACCATCACGAAACGCAACAAAGATGGCGGAGTCATTTTGCTGTATCCGATCAGTAATAAATTGTTTGGCAGCGGGAATATCAGAAGACTGTTTATAGAAGATCCGGTATTGATCGAATAAACCTGATAAGAGGCCGATGTCGGAGGGAATTGCTTTTCTGATTATCATAATCGCAGATTACGCGGATTGTAGACCACTGACTGTTTTGGATTTTTTATGATTACACGGACCATTAGCGGCTCCCGGTGTAATCATAAAAAAATCCGCGAAATCCGTGATCAATTAAACGAGGCTAGCTTCCAAACTAATATCCATATTATACGCCTTACTCACCGGGCAATTTGCTTTTGCTTCGGCGGCGCATTCCTGGAACTTTTCAGGGGTGATACCGGGAACTTTTGCTTTTACAGACAGCTCCGATTTAGTGATCGTTCCATCTTCCAAAGAGATCGCGCAGGAAGTTTCGAGTGAATCAGGGGTAAAACCTGCAGCACCCAATACAAAACTCAGTTTCATGGTAAAACAACCTGCATGTGCTGCAGCCATTAATTCTTCAGGATTGGTACCCACACCTTCTGCAAAACGGGAATTGAATGAATACTGTGTTTTGTTCAAAGTAGTGCTTTGGGTAGTAAGATTTCCACTTCCTTCTTTACCCGAACCATTCCAAACGGCTGTTGCTGTACGTTTCATAACTATTTAGTTTTTAGATTTGACAAAATTAACTGATCATGATCAACTGGGACGATTTTGAAAAAGTAGAGATCCGCAGCGGAACAATAATTGAAGTTAATGATTTCCCGCAAGCGAAAAAACCGGCCTACCGGTTAAGCATCGATTTTGGTGTTTTAGGTGTCAAACAATCATCGGCTCAGATCACGCATCACTATTCAAAGGAGGAACTGAAAAACAGGCAGGTAGTAGCGGTAGTGAATTTCCCGCCGAAGCAGATAGCGAACTTTTTCAGCGAATGTTTGGTATTGGGTGTGTATGATGAGAATAATCAGGTAATTTTATTGCATCCTGACAAACCCGTTGCCAACGGGCAAAGGATCGGCTAATGAACGAACTGCATTATACATATTATGAGAGCCCCATCGGCATGCTGAAGATCGGCGGGACCGAGACCTACATTGGTGAACTCACTTTTGTAGACAATACCGATCAGCTGGTATATGGCGAACCGGGCATTACAGAGATCATGCATCAATGCACGGAACAGCTCATTGAATATTTTCATGGCACGCGCAGAAATTTTGAGATCCCTGTTCACCAGCAGGGTACCGAATTTCAAACACGGGTATGGAGTGAGCTGATGGAAATAGCTTACGGCAGAACGATCAGTTATATGGATCTTGCCAAACGTTTGGGCGATCCCAAAGTGATCCGTGCAGCGGCCAGTACCAATGGTAAGAACAATGTAGCGATCATTGTCCCCTGTCACCGTGTAATCGGGAGCGACAGTTCATTGGTTGGTTATTCCGGTGGCAAATGGCGCAAGAAATGGTTGTTGGGGCATGAGTTTAAGATTGCGCATGGAGTGCAAACATTATTTTAAATTATAAATGTTGAATTTTGAATGCATCTATAATTTTTTCATTCAAAATTTAACATTCAACATTTATCATTTCATCCCTGCCAACAACTGAATGAAATATTTTTACACTGATGCGACTTGTTGGTAAGATCATATTTGTTTTTCTGTTAGTTCAAATGCTGTCCGTAAAAGGGTGGTCACAGGCGTGTACAACATTGGGACAGAACCCAACCACTGCTTTTCCTGTATGCGGTGCAACAACGTTTGTTCAGAAAACTGTGCCACTTTGCAGCAATGGTAATGTACCGGCCATAAATTGCGGCAATACTAAAACGTATGCTACGGCTAATCCTTATTGGTATAAATTCACTTGTTATGCATCAGGCACACTCGGCTTTGTGATTACTCCGTTGAATACAGTTCCCGAAGATTATGACTGGCAACTTTTTGACATAACCGGGCGCGATCCGATGGAAGTGTTTACAAACAGTTCTTTAATTGTAAGTGCCAACTGGGCAGGTGTATATGGACCTACCGGAGCATCATCTGCCGGGCCGAAACCTTTTGGATGTGCCTCCAGCCCTACCGCAGACTCGTCAACATTTGCTTCTATGCCATTTCTCACGGTTGGACATGAATATCTTTTATTGATCAGCCATTTTCTAAATGTCGGAGAAACAAGTGAAGTAGGTTATAATTTAGACTTCAGCGGGGGTACAGCAAGTATTGTTAACCCCATCGTTCCCACTATACAAAGTGCCTATGGTGTTTGTGATGGAACGCGGATCGTTGTCAAACTAAGTAAGAAAGTAAAATGTTCTTCACTGTCAGCTGATGGATCAGATTTTAGTGTGAGTGGACCTGTTCCTATTTCTGTTAAATCAGCTTTGGGCAATGGATGCAGTACAAGTTTTGATATGGATTCTGTTGTACTTTCTTTAAATAACATACTTGTTCCGGGTACCTACAAAGTCACCGCAAAAGTTGGCTCCGATGGCAACACTTTGATAGATAATTGCGATAACAACCTGGCTGTTGGACAGGAGGCCAGCCTGCTATTTGTACCTGCGGCCCCTACACCTATGGATAGTATCAGTCCCGTTATTTGTATAAAAGATACCCTGCAACTGGTTTTCAGCAAGCCGATAAATTGCAGTTCCATTGCTGCGGATGGAAGTGATTTTGCGATCACCGGGCCAACAACAGTTAATATAAAAAGCGCAGCCGGTGTTTGCAGCAACGGCGTAAGTACCATCATAAGGATCCTACTCACAGCGCCTATTCGTGTGAACGGAAATTTTACCATCCGTTTAAAAAACGGATCCGATGGCAATACACTGATTGATGAGTGTGGCTTTGTAACACCTGCAGGATCTACCCTTCCTTTCACAACAAAAAATATTACCACTGCTGATTTTCAAGCTACCGTGAATGGAGGATGCAAATATGATACGGTTTATCTTACACACAATGCCTATGGCGGAACCACGCAATGGCAATGGAGCATTGATGGCACAGTAGCAAGCACCGTACAAAACCCTGTGCTGGTATCAAAAGCCTATGGCCCTCATGATGTTCATCTTTTGGTAAGCAATGGTCTTTGCAGCGACACAGCAAGAAGCAATTTTATTTTCCCGGATAATACGGTAAAAGCATCTTTTGCTGTGGCTGATACCATTTGCCCTACTGATACCTTACATTTTACAGACAGAAGCACGGCCAATACCATTGCGTGGCAATGGAACTTTGGAAATGGTGTAACCAGCACCTTACAATTTCCTGCCGCACAAAACTATCCACTCACAGGGCGACGCACGAATTATACAGCCAGACTGGTCGCCACCAACAATTTGAATTGTTCTGACACTGCGTATAAAATATTTACTGTTTTAGCGAGTTGCTATATAGCAGTTCCTTCTGCATTTACACCCAATGGTGATGGCTTGAATGATTATCTCTATCCATTAAATGCATTCAAAGCAGATAATCTTGTATTCAGGGTATTCAACCGTTATGGCCAGATCATTTACGAATCAAAAGACTGGACCAAAAAATGGGATGGCCGTGTGAATAGTCAGCCACAAGCAAGCGGCACTTATGTGTGGACGCTTGATTATACGAACCGTGATAATGGGCAGAAGGTGGCGTTGAAGGGGACTACTGTTTTGATCCGCTGATTTGCCAATTAATAATTAATAGTTAGTAATTAATAATTGATAAAATAATTGGGTAATAAAATAATTGCAGGCACTTCGCATTACAACGAAATTATTAACTATTAACTATTAATTATTAACTATTAATTATTAACTGCTACTTCAGGTCCTCACCCGAAAACCCAAACGGCAACAAACTCCCCGCCTGCGGAATGATCCAGATCTTTCCTTCAATTCCTCCTAAAATCAAACGGATGGGTTGTTTGAGAAGTGTTTCATATTCTACCAATGTTTGTCTGCAGACACCGCACGGAGAAATCGGGCGGTTACTTTTTCCATGCTCAGGGCGATAACTGATCGCCATGGTTGTAATAGCCACGCCGGGATAAACAGAAGAAGCTGCAGAGAGCAAAACCCTTTCGGCACAAAGCCCAACAGGATAACTCGCATTTTCCTGGTTACTGCCGGAAATCGTTTTACCATTTACCAACATGGCTGCTGCGCCTACATGAAAATGAGAATATGGGGCATATGCGATATCGGTGGCTTTGATTGCTTCACGTAACAAGGATGCATCTTCATTGGTAAGTTGATCGATGGAATCGTATGTTTCGAATTCGATAGTGATCTTTTGGTGGACCATAATATTTTTTTTAGGCGTTAGGTATTAGCAGTTAGGCGTTAGCAGGAAATGCTCCATTTCTCTGCTCTTGTTAACTCCTAATACCTAATAGCTAACAGCTTATTTAATTCCATTAAACAGCCTCTTCCATCTCGGCCCCTTATCCCAGCTGAACCAGATCAGGGATGCTTTTCCTACGATATGTGTTTCGGGCACAAAACCCCAATAACGGCTGTCCTGGCTGCGATGACGGTTATCTCCCATCATCCAGTAATAATTGTATTTGGTAGTATAGGTAGTGGCTTCTTTGCCGTTAATGATGAATTTGCCGTTTACTTCCTCCAGGGTGTTGCCTTCATACGTTGCAATCAATCTCCTGTACATGGCGATCGTTTGCGCGTTTACAGGTAGAACATCTCCTCTTTTGGGAATTCTTATTGGACCAAACATATCAATGGTCCATGGATAATTCGTTACATCATATGGAAATGTACTACCGCTGGTATTTGCCACTGTATTTACAAATGGCACCATGGATATTACATTAGGTTGTTTCTTAACTTTCTCTGCTTCGGCAGCTGTTATATTCAGGATCACTGTTCCCTGTTTACCACCGGAACGGATATCCTGCGTTGGGTTTTCAACATTATTTACATCTATTCCCAATTCATTTAAAAAATCATCGGAAAAATTCGTTCCGTTTGTTTCAACAAGGTATTCTGTTTGAGAACCCGGTGGAATCATGGCAGGTTGGTTATTGATATAGAGCACTGAATTCTTCACTTCCAATACATCTCCACCAACAGCCACACAACGTTTAATATAATTATCCGTTTTATCCATTGGATGAACGATAACGGGATATTGCGCTTTCAACGCTTCCCTGTCGCCCTTAAATTCATCACGCAAAACATCGTAATAAGTTACCGCACTTCCATACAGCGGTAAGTTGATAATGGTATCTCCGGCAGGAAAGTTGAACACCACTACATCATTCCTTTTCACTTCTGTAAACGCAGGTAAACGTTTGTAAGGAAGTTGCACCGCTTTAATGTAAGAAGGTGTGGTAACCGAGAACGGCATCGTATTATGCACGAACGGAAATGAGATCGGCGTTTGCGGGATACGCGCGCCGTAACTCATCTTGTTCACAAAAAGGAAATCATTAATGAGCAATGTTTTCTCCATACTACCCGTAGGTATTACGTAGGCTTCAAAAACAAAAGTGCGGATAATGGTTGCCGCTACAATCGCAAACACACCTGCATCAATCCATTCGCGGGAAGCGGGTTTGTGGTAATGCTTCAATATATCACCACCGTGCCATTTTTCTTTTTCTGAAAATCCGAGGTAGGGAAAATAAATAAACGGAAACAACACAGTTAATGTGTGTGAGATCAGATCCACTTTTTTAAAATGCATCACAAAAATGATCGTGATCCAGATGGTGATAAACTGGCCGGCGATCGGGATCAGCTGCAGCCAGAACCAATATTTACGGATCTTGCATTTTTCAACAATCAACCAGGTATTGTAAAAAGGAATCAACGCTTTCCAGGGTTCGATGCCTGCTTTTTTAAACATGCCATACATACCCACGTGCCAGCCAATCGTTCCAATAATAAATAAAATTAAACCCATAGTGTAGAATTAAGTATCAACAAAAATATCCTTTTACCGCAGAAAACTAAGAGAGAAAGGAGAAAAAAGAGTTAAAGCTAGGAGATAAAGGAGGAAAAGAGATAAAAGAGCAGTCTCGAAGTAACTCTTATATCTCTTTTCCTCCTTTAACTCTTAGCTACACATACGCTTCCACATCACCCGCCGATATCTCTTTCCCCGAAAGGATCACCAGCCTTTCCACCACATTCCTGAGTTCGCGGATATTACCGGTCCAGTCGTGTTTCAACAATGCATCCATTGCTTTTTTATCGATGGATTTTTTGGCCTGGCCATAATCTTCTGCAATATCAGCCAGGAATTTGTCTACGAGTAAGGGTATATCATCCCTGCGTTCATTCAGCGAAGGCACATGTATCAATATCACACCCAGGCGATGGTACAGATCCAGGCGGAAATTCTTTTCAGTTACTTCCTGTAACAGGTCCTTATTGGTGGCTGCAACGACGCGTACATCCACAGAAATTTCTTTCTCACCTCCTACCCTTGTTATTTTTCCTTCCTGCAGCGCGCGTAATACTTTTGCCTGTGCAGACAAACTCATATCACCGATCTCATCTAAAAACAAAGTGCCTCCATTGGCCTGTTCAAATTTGCCGATACGTTGTTTAATGGCCGAGGTAAAAGATCCTTTTTCATGACCAAACAATTCGCTCTCAATCAGTTCACTTGGAATGGCTGCGCAGTTAACTTCTACAATGGGTGCAGTATTTCGGTTGCTTTTTTCATGCAGCCATCTTGCCACCAGTTCTTTACCGCTTCCATTTTCACCGGTTATTAAAACACGCGCTTCCGTTGGCGCAACTTTATCAATCGTGTCCTTCACTTTTTGAATGCCTTCACTCTCACCAATGATCTCCTGTACTTTGGAAACTTTCCGCTTTAATACTTTGGTCTCTTTCACCAAAACGGTTTTATCCAATGCATTGCGGATGGTAATGAGCAAACGGTTCAGGTCAGGTGGTTTGGCTATGTAATCGAATGCTCCTTTTTTAACTGCATCCACAGCTGTTTCAATATTACCGTGCCCGCTAATCATGATCACCGGAACTTCAGATTGGCTGTCGATTACTTTCTGTAAAAACTCAATGCCATCTATTTTGGGCATCTTAATATCGCAAAGCACCACATCATAAGAATTGGATGTGAATTTTTTCAGCCCTTCTTCTCCATCACCAGCTTCTTCCACCACAAACCCTTCACCCGTCAATATCTCTTTCAGTACATTCCGTATCGCTTTTTCGTCGTCTATAATTAATATGTTCGGCATCGTGTTCTTTATTTGGCACTAAGATATGTAAGTTCTGTTATTAGCCCGGCTGGGGTGGCACTATTAACCTTTTGTTGCGCTGTCCCGTTACTTTGAGATCGCCACTTGTACAACAGCAACCACAAAGGCACGGTTGATTAAAAACGACAAATGATCCCCGCAAAAATGTTCCTGCCAGTAGCTGCGTTATAATAACGGTTACCCAAAGCATTGATATCGTTTCCTAAACTGTAAGATTGATTCAGCAGGTTATCCGCTCCGAAAAAAATATCGAAAGAGGATTTACGATTTTTCCAGCGGTAACCAAGTTTTGCCTGTAACAATTGATATCTGTCTGCATACACACTATTGGCATCATTCAGTGGCAATGCGGATGTTGCATTCATTGAAGCATTGAAATAAATTCCGGTCTTTGTATCCATATCTAATCCACTCACCCATATATTACGCGGCACACCTGTAAGCGCTTTGCCTGAAAAATCAACTCCACTCTGTTCATAGGATTCAAACCGGTAAGGCTGGTAACTGTAACTGCTCCACAAGGCAAGCCCATTGATAAAACCATTTTGTTTTTTGATCAGTTGATATTTAAGTAATCCTTCAACACCATTTTGTTTCGTGCTTCCTGCGTTCACAAAAAACTCAGCGCCGGTACCTGTTGTTCTCCTGACAATGGCATTATTCAGTTCAAAAAAATAAGCTGCTATATCAAACTGCAAACGCCCGGCCAGCAATTCGCCTTTGATGCCTGTTTCAATATTCCAACCGGATTCAGCATTCAGTTCACCATGATACAATCCATCGGATGGGCGGAGTTCCGCAACAGCCGGTGGTGAAAATCCTTTTGCAGCCAGGGTATACAATGAAACATCTTTGTTTAACCGGTATAGAACAGCGAATCTTGGTGTAACCACCATACTGATATTCTTATCGGTAAAACCATTATCAGGAACAGTGGTACGTTTAAAACGGAACGACTGGTTATTCAAACTCAATCCCGCAGTGAATACCCATTTTTCTCCAACCGATAATTGCGCCTGCGAAAAAGCAAACCATTGTGTTGCATAAATATCATCTTTGAATTGTACGGTATCCTTCACCCCGCCACGGTTACCAAAATCGTTGATGAGTGAATGATTGCGCAACCATTCTGCGCCATTTATCCATTGAAAGTTTTTATGTTGATAGACCAGGCTTGTACCCGCACCAAAATTTGCTTCACCTCTTGTTTCATAATTGGTGATAAAAGGATTAGTGAAAGAAGTGTGATTGCCTGTAACAAAACTTTTCAGCGTAAAATGTTCATTCATGTCCCATGCATGATGCGCCCCGCCGAAAATGGTTTTGTTATAGATGGATGCATGCTGCTGTATGGAGCCTGGAATTGTACCCGACGGTTGCCGTGATAATTTTGGGTTCGACTGAAACTGCGCCAACGTAATACCACCGGGTGTTTGATAAAACAGATCAGTATAGAATAAAAGAAACTGCAGTTGTTGATCTTTCAATTGTAAAGCACTCTGCCATTTTAATACATCTTTTCTTGTAGCAGATTGATCGCGGTAACCATCCGATTGCTGGTGCACCTGTTGAAGTGAGGATGAAAAATTCTTTGATTGATATTGCCATCCCAGTTGTTCATTAAATAGTCCATAAGAGCCTCCTGTAATGCCCACTGTAAAATTATTTTCGGGAATGATAGGAAAATTAAGACCCGATCTTAATAAAACAGCGCCACCTGTTCCTGCACCATATACGCTTGCTGCAGGACCTTTGATCACTTCTGCACTTGTCAGTGTATTCAGATCAACAAGATTCAGGTAAGTGTTCCCACCTGCATCGGATAAAGGAATATCGTTCCAATACACTTTTACATTTCTTACTCCGAAAGGTGAACGCAATAAACTTCCACGGATAGATAAACGATAACTGGCAGGTGAACGTTCTTCAATACGCACACCGGGTATGGTATTGAATACAGGAACAAAAGAAATATTTCCATACCTGTTCATTTCTCTTGAACCAAGAATCGCAACGGATGCGGGTACTGCTTTCCATTGTTGGCTGGAATGGAATGCTTCTACAACTACTTCTTCCAGAATTTTAACACCCGTTATTTTATTTGTAAGATCTGTCGGCAATGTATCCTTTGCCTGTGAAAAAATGATCACTGGTAAAAAGAGTATGTTTAAAAAAAGAAAAAAACGTTTCATAAGCGTTTGTAAATGTATAACGGGTCTTCAAATTACATAAAACAAAAACCCGGAATAGTATGTTCCGGGTTTGTTTATTGAATAGGTAGTTTAGCTTACTTTTTCTGGTACATCACTTCCTTCACCAGTTTCACCGTACGTGCAACATCCGGTATTGCCAATGCAGCAAGGTTCGGTGCATAGTGCATCGGTGCATCCGCGCTGGTGATGCGGCGGATAGGGGCATCCAGGTAATCAAACCCTTCTTTCTGTATGCGGTAGCTGATCTCGGATGATACAGAAGCAAATGGCCACTGCTCTTCAACGATCACCAGGCGGTTTGTTTTCTTTACGCTTTCCATGATGGTTTGCCAGTCGAGCGGGCGGATAGATCTCAGGTCGATCACTTCGGCACTGATCCCTTCTTTCTCCAGTTCTGCTGCTGCGCCTAAAGCAACTTTCATCATCTTGTTATAAGAAACGATGGTTACATCGCGGCCCTGTTTTTTGATATCCGCTTTTCCTATAGGGATATAATATTCTTCATCAGGCACATCGCCTTTATCTCCATACATCACTTCACTTTCCATAAAGATCACAGGATCCTGTTCGTAACGGATGGCCTGTTTCAATAAGCCCTTTGCATCATATGGTGTAGAAGGAGATACTACTTTGATACCGGGAATGTTTGCATAATAACTTTCAAAAGCGGTTGAGTGCTGCGCTCCCAGTTGTCCCGCACTACCATTACCTCCACGGAAAACGATTGGGCAACTGATCTGTCCACCACTCATCGCCAGCATTTTTGAAGCAGTATTGAGAATCTGGTCCAACGCCAATACGGCAAAGTTCCAGGTCATATATTCTACTATCGGGCGCAACCCGTTTTGTGCGGCACCTACGGCTACCGCGGTAAAACCCAGTTCAGAAATAGGGGTATCTATCACCCTTTTATCGCCAAATTCGGCCAGCATGCCCTGGCTCACTTTATAGGCGCCATTGTATTCGGCAACCTCTTCACCCATTAAGAAGACCTTCTCATCTCTTCTCATCTCTTCATTCATGGCTTCACGAATAGCCTCTCTGAAAGCAATAGAACGCATAGTATCGGTTTATTAAATGAGGAGCAAAAATATAAGATTATGGGGTA
>JAZKBT010000019.1:0-151828 GCA_040388475.1 Bacteroidota bacterium
TCTTCAATAAACTTAAACTTATCGTGTTGTTTGATCTCGTAACTCATTGGGTCAAATTCTTATGCAAGCATTATTGCGATTAGTACAAATAAAACGAAATTCATTCAAATACAATTTAAATGAATACCGGGATCATGCAAAGATTGGAATAACTGGTGCTAAAATACTGATTTTAAAGCAAAAACGGATATGAATAAACCATGCCTCTATACCTCTGTGTGAGAATATTGCACACAGAGGCACAGAGGCACGGTTTTATTTACGGATTTCGATAATGATTATTTAACCTTGGCAGGAATACCTTCAAAGAAATGAGAAAGCTCTTCAAACATTCCCTTAAACCAGGGGATTAGCGAAGCAAATATTTCAATGGCTTTAGGTCCCCATGGCTGCACAAATGCATAAACGCGTGAATCATGGAATGTTTCAGGTTTCAACCAATGGAGTTTGTCGGCATAAAAGAGTACCACGCTATAGATCGTAATATACAGTGCCGCGTATAAAACAATGCCGCTTAACTTGTTGAGCCAACCCAGCATCACCATACGCATGGCCGATTCAATGAGTTTTGCGCCGAGGCGGATCAGGAAAACCACACCCACCATCACCAAAGCAAAAGAAAGAAAGGGCAGCCATGCGGCAGAGATACTGGTACTATCCTTCAGCCAGCCTGCCACCGCGGTTGATAGTTTCATAGCGGCCGCCAACCCGATAATGATCGCAAGAAACGAAAACACCGCCACTATAAACCCGTTGCGGAGCCCCTTGATAACTGCGAGGATCATTAGGATAAGGAGGATGACGTCGATGATCATGGAGTGAATTTCTTTGTGTTAAATGTTGAATGGGGGCAACCTCATTCAACATTTAAAATTCAACATTAATTATTTACTAAGTCCCTCTTTCACCGTCGCCGCAATCGCTTTCCCGTCTGCTTTACCAGCCAGTTGTTTGCTCGCCACACCCATTACTTTACCCATATCCTGCGGGCCCGAAGCACCGAGTTCTGCAATGATCTTACTGATAGCATCTGTCAGTTCTGCTTCGCTCATTTGTTGCGGGAGAAATTTTTCGATCACTGCGATCTCTTCAGATTCTTTCGCAGCAAGATCTGCGCGGTTCTGCTGTTCATAGATCACCAATGAATCTTTTCTTGATTTTACAAGCTTCTGCAGGATCTTCATTTCGCCATCCTCTGTTACCTGGCCATTAGCACCCGGGTCTGTTTTTGCTTTGATGATCTCTGCTTTGATAGCACGCAATCCGCGCAACAATGCCTCATCTTTTGCCTTCATGGCATCTTTCATTTGCGCCATTACTTTTTCTTCTAAGCTCATATCAATGTGTTTATTTGTTTTCTTTTAATTGCGAGTCCTTGAATTTTTTATAGAAGTCCTTTGCAAATTTTTTCATATCGTCTACCAATTCTTTCTGCTGTGTGGCGCGCAAATACGTATCGGCCATCCCCATCATGGTCTGGTAATAGAAATCGGCCATTTCATCAACCATCATGTCTTTTGTCCATAGGTCAATGCGCAAAGCACTTTTATCGGCACCATCCCAGAAAGCTACCATCATGGATTTTGCGGGCTGCATCATATCTGCAGAACTGTCACTGGCGGTCCACTGGATCTGTTGCGGAACTTTGTTATCGTCTAATTCTATTTCTATTGAAATGTTTGATTTGTGCATTGCTTGCTTTAATTAATTGAGAACGCAAAAGTAAGTGAATTATAAATTGGCGGATTGCGGATTAGCGAATTAACAGAGGGCACTTAATCCGCCAATCCGCAATCCGATAATGCTTTACTTTCCTGCGGCCTGCATTATATTCTGCCACAAAGCATCCGCCGCCTTACCCCAGCTGAACTTTTCGGCCTGTAACTTACCTGCTGCAATGAGCGAGTATCGCATGGCTTCATCTTTATAAAGGTTCATCATGTGTTTGGCAATGGCATCAGGATCAGATGGATCGGCATAAAGGGCCGCATCTCCACCGGTTTCGGGCATGCTGGCTTTATTACTGGTAACTACCGGCACTTCACATTGCATGGCCTCGATGATCGGGAGACCAAATCCTTCAAAAAACGAAGGGTACACCAATGCGTAAGCCGAAGCGGTGATCCTTTTTAGCTGGTCATCAGGTATGTGATCGAGCAATACCACATCATCACGGTAGCGATAGGTCTTTAATTTCGTAAGTACTTCTTCATAATCCCATGCCAGCCTTCCGGCCACCAGCAGTTTCATATTACTATGCTGCCATTTTTTAAACAAGGAAAAAGCCTTCAATAAATTCATCAGATTCTTTCTCGGGTGGATGCCTCCTGTAAAAAGAAAATATTCCCTGCCATCGGAAAAACTTTCTTTCACATCTTCTCTTTCAAACCAGTTGAAGGGTACAAAACCTTCCCGCGCCGCGCCACTGATCACGCTTATTTTCTTCTCAGGTATTTTATATTGATTGATGATATCCTGTTTTGTAAACTCAGATACAGTTACAATCGTTTTTGCTTTTACCAAAAATCTTTTGGTGAAAAGGCGATAGTACAGCCGGTGATACCAGGGAATGTATTGGGGAAAATGAATAAAAGCAAGATCATGCACGATCAATACCTGTGGGATGGAACTGGTAAGGCTGCAAAAACCATAAGGCTGTAACCAGATATCTATTTTATATGAACGTAACGCAGCGGGCGCTTTTACATTATACCAATAATAAAAAGCAAACGGGTGCCGTGCAGGAGGTGGAACAACAACGGCTTTTACATTCGTTCCGTAAATAAACTGTTGATCGTATGAGCGGTCGAAAACAAGAATGAACTCATGTTCAGGATGTTGTCTCACCATCCGGCTCACTATTTCATTTGTGTAATGCCCATATCCTTCCAATCGGTTTTTTTGCAGGAATATAGCGTTAACGGCGATGCGCATAGATAGCAAAAGTAAAGAGGAATGTTGAATGTTAAATGTTGAATGTTAAATGATGAACGTTTGATTCATTCAACATTTAACATTCAACATTTAAAATAATTAATTACTTCTTTTTACTCCACGCATCCATTTTCTTTTCCAATACATCCAATGGAAGGTTACCGTCTTTTAAGATCGCATCATGAAATGCGGATAGTATAAAATTTGTGCCGAGTTGCTGTTCGTATTTATTCCTGAGTTCGCGAATTTTTAGTGCACCGATCTTGTAGCCTAATGCCTGTGCGGGTATCACCATATATCTTTCTATTTCAGCGGTGGCGCCTTCCTCGCTGATCTGTTCGTTATCCATCATGTATTGAATGGCTTCTTCTCTTGTCATTCCTTTGGTATGCATGGCCACATCTACAACCAGGCGAATGGCCCGATGCATCTCGTCGCCCAATGCGCCCATGTGTTGATAAGGATCTGTATATAATCCCAGTTCCTTTCCCAAACTTTCACAATACAAAGCCCAGCCTTCTGCATACGCATTATTACCGCCAAAACGACGGAACTTCGGAAGCTTTTGATTCTCCTGTTGTAAACTGATCTGGTAATGATGGCCGGGAATCGCTTCATGCAGAAACAGACTTTCCATTCCGCTTGTAATATTAAATGTGGCAGGATCCAAAATAGGGATATAAAAAATGCCGGGCCTCGTTCCATCTTCACTTCCCGCAGTATACTCCGCACTTGCACTGGCTGCACGGAAAGCTTCTGTTTGTCTTATTTCAAAAAGTGTTTTAGGGGTATGACCAAACATTTTCTGCAGGTTTGGCTCCATGGTTTTGTGTATCGTTTCAAATGCATCCAGGATCTCTTTGGGTGTTTTATAAGGTGTGAATTTTTTATCTGTTTTCAGGTAGGTAAAAAATGCTTTCAGGTCACCGCTAAATCCTGTAGCCGTTTTTATCTGTTCCATTTCTGAACGGATACGTTTCACTTCTTCGAGACCGGTGTTATAGATCTCATCAGGTGTTTTATTGGTAGTAGTTTGCTGGCGTATTAAATATGCATAGTATTTATCGCCACCAGGTATTCCGCTGATCCCGGTTGTGGAACGCGCTTTAGGGAGATATTCATTCTGTAAGAAATCACCCAATTTTTTGAAAGAGGGAGTAAGTTGCTCATTGATCGCTTTTACATAAGTATCCGTCAATCTTTTTTTATCCGCCTCGCTAAAAGTTGATGGAAGATTTGTTACAGGACCATAGAACAAGCTCTTTGTAGCATCAGCCACCACCATCGATTGCATTTGCGGGATCATTTTTGCTACAATGCTCCCGGGCAATACATATCCTTCCGCCAGGCCTTTCTTAAAATAGATGATTGCGCTATCTGCATAGGCAGGAAATACGGCAACACGTTGCAACCAATCATCATAATCCTTTACCGTTTTAAAAGGTTGTATCACACTTCCGCTGCCAAACATGCTGAACATGAGGTGCGAACTCTGAAACTGGTTAAGCGGAAAATAGTTTTCATGAAAGCTCAGTCCTTCGATGTTCATCCTCATCTCGCGTGAGAATGCGTCAAAACTCAGTTTGTCATTTTCATTTAATGCGTCTCTTTCAAATTTTGAGATATAAATTCGGTAACGATCGTAAAATTCTTTTAGTTTTTTGCGATAGCTGTCTGTAAAGTCCACATACCATTTATCGTTGTAGCGGTTATCGCCATTGGTGGTTGCTTCAAATGGAAACAGCTGCAGACGCTCTTCGTAATATTTCTCCAGCAGGAAAGAAAGCTCTGTGTTGTCTTCCATGGTCTGGTTTGTGTTACTGAGTTTGCACCCGGTAAATAAAAAGATGATCGATAGAACAAAGACTGCTTTTTTCATGTTAAGTGTTGAGTGATTAAAGTTAGGGAACGTGAGGCAGACCATAGACAATTGTCCATGGACCATGGTCTATTGACTATCGACTATTTCTCATACGCATAAAACCCTTTCCCGGTCTTTCTTCCCAACTCACCTGCATCCACTTTTTGCTTTTGCAGGGGAGAAGGCGTTAATCTTTCTGGCTTACCCAATGCTTCCCAAACAATATTGCTTACACCAAAATTGATGTCCATACCAATCAGGTCCATTAGTTTAAAAGGGCCCATTTTAAAACCGGTGGACTCCATTACTGCATCCACTGTTTCAATCGTGGCCAATCCCTGTTCCACTAATTTCATCGCTTCGAGGTAATAATGCCGGGCCACCCTGTTCACGATAAAGCCGGGAGCGTCTTTACAAACAACAGCGGTCTTTCCCATTTTACCGGCCACCTGTAATACACGATCCAAAACATCCTTACTTGTCTGTTCTGTTTTGATCACTTCCACCAGTTTCATGATCGGTGCAGGATTAAAAAAATGCATCCCGATCACTCTTTGCGGATTTTCAACAGCGGCACCAATATCAGCTACAGCTATAGAAGAAGTATTGGTAGCAAAAATGGTATCTGGAGTATTGATCAGTGA
The DNA here is from genome assembly GCA_040388475.1 of Bacteroidota bacterium. Lineage (GTDB taxonomy): Bacteria > Bacteroidota > Bacteroidia > Chitinophagales > Chitinophagaceae > Sediminibacterium. Next base: position 5,440 of record JAZKBT010000019.1, read on the forward strand.
CAATTGGTTAAAAAGTGCGGTTTTGGCTTCTTTTTTTTCGATGATCGCTTCAATAACAAGGTCGGCAATACAATCGTTCAGTTCATTGGTAAAACGAAGCCTTTCCATACACAGGCTTTGTTGTTCAGCCGTAATTTTTTCTTTTTGTAATAGCCATTGCAGGTTTTTTTCAATAGCGGTTTTGCTTTGTGCCAGGGTATTGCTGTTCACATCAAACTGTATGGTAATATACCCGGATAATGCCGCTACCTGGGCAATGCCGCTTCCCATAGTTCCGGCCCCGCAAACACAAATAGTCTTGATGTCTGGCATTGGTTGATTTTGCACAAAACTACGAATATGATTTGTAGTGAAACGTTTGGGGTTTTGTAGTTTAAGATTTGGGATTAAGCAACACCAAGGGTCAACCCCTAACACACATCTTTTCCACTTCTACATATTCTTAACGAATGCAGCAGCAGACTTATCTTATTTTTACGGTATGCAAAACAGCCTGCAGCAACTGGACCTTTTTGGTTTTCCGATAGAAACACCGGCACAATCAAAGAAAAAAGAAAAACCTGTTAAGACAACAAATGCGCCGGAAATTACGGTAGCACCTGTTGAAATAATAGAAGCTATTGCTGAACCTGTTATTATTGAAAAGAAAGAAGAAGTTTCGTCTCCTGCCCCTGTTATCACAGAGAAACTTACTATCAAAAAAAGCATCCCCGCAAAACAGCTAGGTAAACGCGGAAGGAAGTCTTTTAAAGAAATGGATAACGAGGCCGACCTGATCGATGTGCCTGAAGATGAAGTGTTGAAGCAAAAATTATACTACTCTATCAGCGAAGTAGCAGGATGGTTTAAGGTAAATACTTCTTTGCTTCGCTATTGGGAGAATGAATTTGATGTTTTACAACCTCGCAAAACAAGAAAAGGAGACAGGTTATTCAGGGTAGAGGATATAAAGAATCTGCAACTCATTTATTTTCTACTGCGCCAGCGTAAGTTCTCGATTGACGGCGCAAAAAATTATCTCAAAAACAATAAGCAGGAAGCGGATACACAAGTGCGGCTTGTTGAATCGTTGACAAAATTCAGATCTTTCCTGTTGGAGTTGAAGGCGAATTTGCAAGCCTGATAAATATTCACGATCAACAGAGAAATAGTTTTTTTGTCACGTCACTATTATTTTGTTTTAACAACAACATCCGTGTTCGCAGCAGCTAATTCTATCCCGCTTTTTTCAAGCAATTCAATTACCTCTAAATTTACAGCTTCTCTGAGTGCATTAAATTCTTCAATAGATTGTTGCATAGTTGTGAAGTAATCTATTGCAACGATATGTGCATTTTTCCCGGTATCCATCAGGTACACCACTATATTTTCAATATCATTTTTTTGCAATACCGTTTTAATAGCAGGGGTTAACGCTTTCAATTGTTGTGCGGTGGCGCTTAAACTTAACTCCAGTCGCAGCTCAACTTTTCTTTGGGTACGTAGTGTGATATTATCAACGATCGTGTCTACCATTTGCTTGTTGGGAACAGAAATATAGGTTTTATCAAGTGTGCGTATTCTTGTACTGCGTAAGCCGATACGTTCGATGGTGCCTGTGAAGTTATTCACCTTCACCGTATCGCCGGTAATAAAGGGTTTATCAAAAAAGATGATGAAAGAAGCGATCAGGTTCTCCATGCTTTCCCTTGTGGCCAATGCAATTGCCGCACCCACAATACTCAGACCGGTAAGTAAGTTCCCGATCGGTTTGTTAAATGAGAAACGAAGGATCAATAAAATGCCTACCATCACCAGTATTACTTTAAAAAAATCTTTGAAGAAAACAACCAGCTGGTTATCGGTTTGATCTGCTGTAAGGTTGGCTTTCTCTTCAAGGATCATCGCAACAAAATCGATCACTCTCAGGCAGAGCCAGATAAAAACAATGATCACTGTTGCAGCCGCAATTGAATCGATCAGTTGCTTTAATGTAATATGATAAATATTGAAATCAAGATCCGATGGGAAATGCAATTTATCCAGCGCAATAATCGAAACGATCAATACAAGAAATAGGTCCATCGGTTCAACAACCAGGTCGAGAAAAGATTGTCGTTCAATATTTTTGGCCGCTTTGGCAACCAGTTTGTATAATAATTTGGCCAGGTATTTTGAGATAAGCCTTTTGATGATGATGGCCAGGAGTATAATACCAATAACATATAAGTAATCCCTGAAGGTGTTATTTAAGAATTCCGTTTCTAAGAATTTATCCATGAATGCAAGTTAATTAATGCACTGTTAATGGCACGCGGATGACGCAGAAAAAACGGATTTGCACGGATTAAGATTGTGGATTGCAAAACAGATCTGCGGTCATCCGTTTTTTCCGCGTCATCCGCGTGCTATTTTCCGAAAATAAAGAGTTATTTTTTTTTAAAAACTACTCCCACTTATGCAATTGCACATTAGCTCCATCAAAATCCGCATACGTAAAATTGCGGATCCAGTCGCCGAGGTTTATATAGCGGCTATTACCGGTTAAAGCAAGATCAAGTGGATAATGCCGGTGGCCGAAAATAAAATAATCGTAATGTTCATGCTGCAACACTTCTTTAGCATATACGATCAGCCATTCGTTGTTTTCGCCTAAAAATGCTTCATCAGCTGATCCTGTTTTTTCACGACTCTTGCGGCTGAAATAATTGGCAAGGCCAATACCCCATGTTGGATGCAGTTGCCCAAATAACCATTGGCACAATGGGTTACGAAATACTTTCTTGATGAATTTATATCCATGATCACCGGGGCCCAATCCATCTCCATGACCAATGTAAAATCGTTTCCCGTTCCATTCAAATGTTTTGGGATGATGGTATACAGGTATGTTTAGTTCTTTTTCAAAATACCCACTCATCCACATATCGTGGTTGCCAACAAATACATGAATAGGAATGCCACTGTCGGTGAGTTCTGCAAGTTTGCCTAGTAAACGGGTATAGCCCCGGGGCACTACTTTTTTATACTCATACCAGAAATCAAAAATATCACCAACGATAAAAATCTGTGCTGCCGTATGTCGAATGCTTTCTAAAAATGCCACTACTTTTTTTTCACGAACTAAACTACTGTCGTGATCAGGTGCACCGAGATGGAAGTCGGAGAGGAAGTATATTTTTTTATCTGGAGTGGCCATCATTGATAATCATCTTTTGTTCTTCATATATTCCAACACATCGCCACTTTCAATAAGTGTCCTTCCTGAAATATCCTTGTTATACCAATAAGCCCATGCCTGTGTCGGGCCTTCTTTTGTATAAACGATAGTTAGTTCCCTCCTGTAAAGCGGCTTCTCTCCATTTTCCGTATGCAATCCTTCATAATCATCCAACTGTGCAATGGCCCATTCAAATTCTTCAGGACTGTTGATGCGATATAACTCTCCAATAATAAACAGCTCCTTTTCTGATGACACAGCGGCAGGATAATCTCCCATATCATACAAACAGCCTTTTACTTTGGCTTCTGATACCAATGTAAAATAACGGCTGATATATTCATAAGCGGGGTGATGAAAACCACTGCGCAATGAACCATACACAAATACCTGACCATTGGATTGTTCCATATGTTGAGCGGGATTAGCTTTCCAGTAAAAAACAAAAAACTTCTTTGGGGCCATGTACACCCACCACCAATGTTTTTTCTATATCGGCGGTACGGCTCGGTCCTGTTGCCAATGTAATCATTGACGGAAAATTTTGTCCATATGCTTCGCGTAGTTGCTGAAGACCTTCGCCAATATCGTATACCAATTGATTGGTATAGGCGATACAAATATGTACAGGTGCATACACGCTTACCGTTCTGCCGCTTAACTGTGCACTGCTCATGATCATGGTTCCGGTTCTGGCGATGAGCGATTCACAACCGGTGATGGCTGCATCGCAGGTGGCCACATCATCCGAATACACGGTAGAGAATCCTGCACCGGAGAGCTTATCCTGTAAGCCCGTTTCGCGTGAATAGATCTTTGTCCATTTACGGTTGGCGATCAATGTTTGCAGTTGTGCTACCAGTTCCTGCTCATCGGCACAAAAAGCAAAGCGGCCCTCGAGCCTGGTAAAGTTCTCTGCGAATTCGATTTCCAGTTCCTGTTGGGAAGGAAGGAACACGCTTTCATTTCCCACACTGGCGGGAAAAGGAACAGGCACTGGTTTAGCCAGCGCCTGTTTTATTTTGCTCAGAATATTTTCTCTAGCTGTATTTGCCATTATCCAATTGTAGATGGTTCGGTACTTGTATCAGGGTTTGCGATATTTGCAGCGGTATCCTGTGAAACAAAATGTTCTTTGTTTTCTTCCGGTTCAATCTCCAGCACTTTCTTTTCTTCGAACGGACGTTTACCGATCAACTCTTCCACATCGCTTTTATGTAATACTTCTTTGTCTAATAATTCTTTCGCCAATATTTCTACCTGGCTTTTTTTCTCCGTCAATAATTTAAGTGTGCGTTCGTAAGCGTCATCAATTATTCCTCTTACTTCTTCATCAATTATTTTACCGGTTTCCTCACTGAATGGTTTGGTGAATGTGTTTTCCTGTGTAGGATCATAGAAACTCACATTACCCACTTTCTTATTCATACCATAAGCCGTAACCATGCTGTACGCGATCTTAGTGATCTGTTGCAGATCATTTGCGGCGCCGGTTGAGATCTTTCCGAAGAATATTTCTTCAGCCGCACGGCCACCAAGGGTCATGCAGATCTGGTCCATCAGCTGGTCTGTGTTATATAAGTATTGTTCTGTTGGTGTGTACTGTGCATACCCCAAAGCAGCTGTACCGCGTGGCACGATCGTTACTTTTAACAATGGATACGCATGTTCCAGGAACCAGCCACACACCGCGTGACCCGCTTCGTGATAGGCGATAATTGATTTTTCGTGTGGTGCGATGATCTTGTTCTTTTTTTCCAATCCACCGATCACCCTGTCAATCGCATCCTGGAAATCGATCATTTCAACAGATTCCTTTCCTTTTCTTGCGGCGATCAATGCTGCTTCATTACAAACGTTCGCGATATCGGCGCCGGCAAAACCCGGTGTTTGTTCAGCAAGTTTATGTAAATCCAATGCTGCTGATATTTTGATAGGGAGCAAATGCACTTTAAAAATCGTCTCGCGTCCTTTTACATCGGGTTTATCAATAGAGATCTGGCGGTCGAAACGTCCGGGACGCAGTAAAGCGGTATCCAGCACATCCGGCCTGTTGGTTGCTGCAAGGATAATGATACCAGTGTCTCCACCGAAACCATCCATCTCTACCAGTAACTGGTTCAATGTATTTTCTCTTTCATCATTACTCATGATGGCGTTACGGCCACGTGCGCGACCGATCGCGTCTATCTCATCGATAAAAATGATACAGGGTGCTTTTTCACGTGCCTGTTTAAAGAGGTCGCGAACACGGCTTGCACCCACACCCACGAACATCTCCACAAAATCACTACCACTCAAACTAAAGAACGGAACCTGGGCCTCACCCGCCATGGCTTTTGCCAGCAGGGTCTTACCCGTTCCGGGAGGGCCGATGAGCAATGCCCCTTTCGGAATTTTACCACCGAGTGCGGTATATTTTTTGGGGTTCTTTAAAAAGTCAACGATCTCCATCACTTCCACTTTCGCCTCATCCAATCCTGCAACATCAGCGAATGTGATGTTTACTTTGGCACCCTTATCAAACAAAGTGGCTTTTGATTTACCAATGCTGAAGATTCCGCCTGGACCACCTGCGCCACCCTGGCCACCCATTTTACGCATAAGTAACACCCATACACCAACGATCAACAAAAGTGTAAAGATGATATTGGCAGCAGGGCCAAACCATTCTCCTTCGGTAATGGGGTTGATATCTACCTCCGGGATATTATTGTCTTTCGCAAACTGCCGGAGACTCTCAGGATAGGTTTTGCTGTCAGATACTTCAAACTCGAACAAAGGCACATTCTTCAGCTTTTCTTTACTGAGAACGGTTTTCTGCAGCTTATCAACATAGAATTTTTTGTAAAGACTATCCTGCTTAATATAGACGCGTACTTTGTCTTTATTTTTTACAAGATCGAGTTTCTCCACATCACCCTGCAATAACATGCTTCGTCTGAAATCACCTTCAGATACTTTAATGGTTTCGGGCGTACCTCTATAAAAATTAGCAAGTAATAATACTCCCGCAATAATTGCATAGATCCAATAAATACTGAATTTAGGGCCTTTGCGTGGGCCTTCTCCTTTATCCGGTCCGTTTAACTTTGTTGGCTTGTTTTCCTGTGACATATTCTTGTTCCCCTGTATTAACTACGGTTTCTATTTATAAACGAATAACTGATCCCTATATTTTAAATCCTTACAGATCGTGTATTTGCGAGGCGCCATCGCTCCACATTTCTTCCAGTTTATAAAACTTCCTGGCTTCCGGGTGCATTACGTGTACTACCACATTTACATAGTCGATCAATACCCACTGCAGTGCAGTACGGCCTTCGTGTTTGTATGGTGATTCTTCGCATCTTTCTTTCACCTCGTGTTCAATATTATCACATATCGCCCTTACCTGGGTGGTACTGGAGGCTTCGCAAACGATAAAAAAATCTGCGGAAGCTTCCGGTATTTTACGGAGGTCGAGGCTTATAATATTTTCTCCCTTCTTATCCTGTATCGCTTTGATAATTGTTTTGAAGATCTTAGAATTGCGTGTGAGCCTTGTAATCGCACTTTTTTCACGGCTTTGTAAAACAGCAAGAGGTTCCAATAATCGGTCTGATTTTAATGATTAATTTTGCTTGTCCACCGAAGCTTTAGCGTAGGTGGACTCATTTTATGTCCACCTACGCTAAAGCTTCGGTGGAGAACGAGAACTCAAAAATACTAATTCTTTGTTACCCTCAGATGTGAAAAGTACTATTGGGCAGCCATTCATGGAATTAACTGTGGTAGAAAGCACCAACATTTATGCCATGGAGCGTTTACAGGCTAATTTGGCTGTTCATGGAACCACATTTTTTGCGCATCACCAAACCGCGGGAAAAGGGCAAAGGGGTAAAACATGGTCTGCAGAGCCCGGTTCCAACATCGCAATGTCTGTGATCATTGACTGTTCCTTCCTTTCCCTGGCAAAACAGTTCCCCTTAAGTGTAATGGCAGCGGTGGCCTGTCATGACCTTTTTAACAAATATGCAACTGGCGAAACCTGCATCAAATGGCCCAATGATATTTATTGGCGTGACAGAAAGGCAGCGGGAATCCTGATAGAGAACCAGGTAAGAGGGAATGAGTGGCCCGCGGCAGTGGTGGGGGTCGGTATGAATATCAACCAGACCGTATTTTCTGAAACACTAAGAAATCCCGTGTCGCTTAAACAGATCACCGGGAAAGACCATGATCCGGTAACCATTGCCAAAGAACTTTGCGGGTGTCTTGAACTGCGATATGTTCAATTGAAAAAAGGAGGTTCTGAAGATCTGCTGAGATATTATAATGATCATTTGTTTAAACGTGGGGAGAAAGTACGGTTGAAGAATAATTCGGCTGCGTTTTATTGTACGATTGATCATGTTTCGGAGGATGGAGAATTATTTGTGAAAGACGGGCCGAGGGAGAGTTTTCAGTTTGGGGAAGTGGAGTGGGTTTTATAGACTCACAAACATTTTATGCCCCAGCGGGGCAGCCGCTTTGTAAAGCATTAGGTTCGCACAATTTTCTTTGCCCTGTAAGGGCAACCCTCTAATAAATCGATCACGCTTGCGGGTAGCCCCTACGGGGCATAATATTCATCAATGCATTTTTTCTAGAAAGCGGTTATCCCTACGGGATATGTTTGTATCAATATTACTTAATGATCTTCTCAAGGAGCAAATTCTTCTTATCCTGTGCCAAATACACTTCGGCATCATTATTCATCATCAGGATAAATTCTTTTTTATCAACTTTCTTGATATGATTGAGGTTAACGATATAGCTGCGATGCGTTCTGAAGAAAGGTCCGCTGCTTTCGAGGTATTCGAAGTCGATGAGTTTTTTGGTAATGGTTAATACACCGTGAGAGGTTGTATAAAAACGTGTATAGCTTCCATCGGCTTGTAGATAAATAATGTCTTCCATTCTTACAACAAAAATGGTTTCGGCTGTTTGCAATACGATTTTTTTATCAGGCTGGTTCGAGAAATTTTCCTTCAGCACTTTATATTGCGGTGTTTCATTTACAGGCACATCAACGCTTATTTTTCTTAATGCACGGGCCATGTGCTCAAGACGAACTGGTTTTAAGATATAATCCACCGCCGATGTTTCAAATGCCCGCAATGAATGTTCACTATAGGCTGTTACGAAAACGATCTTGAAACTAAGGTGCTGGTCATCGAAAAAATCGAGCAACTCAAACCCGCTATAGCCTGGCATGGCAATATCCAGGAAAACGAGATCGGGTTTGTGTTTGTTGATGCTTTTTACCGCTTCCGGCACATTCTTGCACTCGCCCAGGATATCAACCTGGGTAAAGTTCTCTTCCAGCAAACCACGCAATGCCCTTCTTGCATTGGGTTCATCGTCTACTATGATCGCTCGGATCTTTTGCATAATCTTTCGAAGATAGACTGAGTTAAGAAACGGTAAAAGATATTTTTTTTGCGGGTGGCGCTTCTGTTATGGTACTGTTCTTTTTTTTCATAAAGCATGCGGATCATTACTATAATCAGGTATAAACAACTCAATACGCGTTCCCAGCGACTCCTGTCTTTCGTCTATCTTATCTATAATCTGGCAGGTGATCTTTTGTTTGTACAAATGGTTAAAAAGATTCATTCTCTCATTCAAAGCAACCGTGGCAAAACTGAACGGTTTGTTATGGCTGCGCTGGTTAATCTCCATAGAATGTAAGCGGCCGATGCCGTTATCATCTATGATTACCGTCAATCCATCCGCCTGTTTCTCAAAAAAGATCTCTACTTTTTTATTACCCTGTTTATGCATTAACCCATGTTTTACTGAGTTTTCAGCAAATGGCTGAAGCATCAAAGAGGGAATATAGATAGAGGAAAGGTTATCGATGTTGGTGGTGTCAATTTTATAACTGAATCCTTCATCAAAGCGCGCCTTTTCGAGTTCAAGGTATAAACGAAGGTTTTCGATCTCATCTTTTAATGGCAATAATTGTTTATCGCTTCCCTCCAATGTTTTTCGCATCAGGTCGCTAAAATTACCGAGCAGTTCACCTGCTTCTGTTTTTCGATTTCCATATACCAACCCCTGAACGGTATTAAGTACGTTATACAAAAAGTGTGGATTCATTTGTGAACGCAATGCCACCAGTTGGCTTTTTAATAATTGTTCTTTGATCTTTTGCCTGCGCAATAAACTCTTTTTCCATTGCCGCAGGAACAGTAAACATACAAGGATAAGAAGCGTGAAAGAAAGAATAAGAAATCCTGCTTTCTGCCAATAAGGCCTTGGCACAGTAAAAGAAAAACTACGTACAGCGCTTTTATAATTCGGACCGGCAACTGCTTTTATCTCAAAATGGTATTTCCCGGGAGACAATCGCGAGAATGCAAACTGGTTATTGAAATTATTTATGCTTCGCCAAACCGTGTCCAATCCTTTTAGCCGGTATTGATACACCAGGGCAGTGGCTGATAAATAATGCAGTGCTTCAAAATAAAAAGTAATATCCCTGTTTTTGTCTTGCAGGGTATTGTCTGTGAATATTATTTTTCCGTTACTGGTGGCTTTCAGCAATGGAAATTTTATTTCAAAGTCTGAACTCTGTGGCAGGCTATTTCGAACCAGGATGCCTGATGGTGTTGCAAACAATATTTTCCCGTTTGAGATGACAAAATCATTTATGATCGTATTGCTTAGCCCATATTCTTCAAGATAATTGGTAATAAACCCTGTTTTTACATCAACCTTGTCCAGGCCCGCTTCTGTAAGAACCCAAATATCATCACCCTGCCGCAATACTTTTCGTACATAGTTGCTGCTAAGACCATTTTTATCGCCATATGTTTTTTTGATCTTTCCCTCTTCAAAGACCATTACACCGTTTGTTGTTGAACCTACTACAAGGCTGCCATCGAGTTGTTGCTGAAGTGATTTGGCTATCACGGGTTTTCCGTTCGCGTCTTTCAGTACTTTAACCGTACCGTCGTAATGGTATTCATACAGGTCATCTTCGTAGCCAACCCAGAACCGGTCCTTCTCCCTGGAACTCAACACAGACAAGCTTCTCCGCATACGCAACAGCAATGCCCTGTATTTTCCGTCATGGTTATAATCATAATTGACAACCTCTTTTGCATATGCTTGATATAATGGGCAGTTAATGGCAGGGAAACGGTTGAGCGTATTGAAATGATCATTAATAACAACAGAACTGTTGAAAATGGCAATAATAAAATTTCCATACTTATCGCGTTCAACACCCTTACTGTAATAAAATAGTTCAACCGGTTCTTTCCGGCCGGGTTTAAACGCCCCGCGATTGGAAAGCACAAGGTTCTGCACAGAATCATAACTGAGAAATTCCGTTTCTGTTTGTTTTGCAAGATGATACCGGGATATTTGCCGGTTTACAAGATTTATTTTAGCCATAAGGCCCTGCGTGTTACCGGTCATCACTTCGCCATTAGGCAAAGCGAGGATACGCGTAAAATTATTCAACAAAGGATTATTATAAATTTTCAATAAAGAATTAGACAATGATGTACAGAAAAAAACACCATTGTCAAGCGAACTGAACCAGTAATTACCCTGGTAGTCTTTTACCACATCCGATATGCGCTCATCTGGAAAATAACATTTTGTTTCGCCTGTTTTTTTGTTCCATTGATAGGCCCCGCTTTGTGTGCAAAGCCAGTATTCATCATCATTAATATATACGCCATGATAAATATTTATACTTGGAGCGAGGTTTATGGGTGGAAGTGGAGTAAACCGGTTGTTGGTCATTTCAAATGAAGGCCCGCGACCAGTTCCTGTGACGGTGCCGATAATACCCTTTGGGCGAAGGATAAATTTAAAGTTAAAAAAACTATTTCCCGTGGCCCGCCAGGGCTTCTCTTTTTTACTGCGGGAGAATAAAAAACCGCGCTGTGTAATTGCAAAAAAATCATTTTCATCCGTCACCGAAGAAAAGATCTGGTCAGGCAACTCGCCAACCGGTATTGTTTTCAATATTTTGCGTGTGTATTTATCAAACTCATATATGTTAGTGTATGTCTGCAGCCACAACTGTTTTGTGCCAACAACCAGGTTGCTGAATGTTGACCAGTTTTTTAGTTTGACAGAATCGATCTCAAACCTGCGAAGTGTATCTTGTTGAACAGAGAAGACCTGGTTATAAAAATTCATGCACCAGATCACACCCTTGCCATCTTCCTGCAGGTAGCTCACGCTTTTTGAGAAGGTATTGTCAAATGGAATAGCAATAAAATTTCTTCCGTTAAAACGGTATAATCCCCTATCTGTTCCCAGCCATATATACCCTTTGCTGTCGGTAAGCATATCATACACTGCCTGCGTTGGCAATTGTTCAGGGAAGCTGATCTTCTTTACATAAGGGAACTGTCCATGGCCGGTGGACAAAAACAAAACAGTTACTATTGTAACGATAAGTCTCATTCGGTTGTTTTTCTTTTTCTGGTATTCGATTTTAAAGTTAATGGCTGTTATTAAATATATAACGAATATCTCTTTGATAACCTCTGCTTCTTATGTTCTCCTCGCCCGCATGTGTACTTGATAAACAAAGCAACCCGCTTCATGAAATAAAAGCGGGTTTTGGTAGAAAAGTAAAAAATGCCGCTGTTTAATCCCCCAAATTACATTCATTACTTTATCAGTAATAATTGGGGGTAAGAGAGCTGCATCCACTGCAGCTTTCTTCATTTGTAGACTATCCCAAACTTATTTCTCATTCCATTGTACTTTGCAGCCATCATTTCATTTTAACTATACGGGAGATGGATACTGTAAAGCTTACTCAATTTTCGCATGGAGCCGGTTGCGGATGCAAGATCGCGCCTGCTGTTCTCGATAAGATCTTACAAAGCAATGCGCCGCTTACCATGCACAAACAATTACTGGTTGGCAACAGCAGTAAAGACGATGCGGCCGTATACGATCTTGGTAACGGCACCGCCCTCATCAGCACCACCGATTTTTTTACACCCATTGTTGATGATGCATTTTCATTTGGCAAAATTGCCAGTGCCAACGCCATCAGCGATGTATATGCCATGGGTGGAAAACCCATTCTTGCCATCGCGATATTAGGTTGGCCCGTTGATAAGTTACCAACCGAGCTGGCCCAACAGGTTCTGGAAGGCGCACGACAGATTTGTGCCGAAGCAGGCATACCCCTGGCCGGCGGACATAGTATTGATACACCCGAACCCATTTTCGGCTTAGCCGTAAATGGATTGATCAATATCGAGAACCTGAAACAAAATAATACCGCTAAAGAAGGCGATGTGTTGTTTTTAACCAAACCTCTCGGCGTGGGCATCTTATCAACCGCTCAAAAAAGAGATGTATTAAAAGAAGAACATTTCAGTTTACTGCTTACACAATTAGGCACATTGAATAAGGCAGGTGAAGCTTTGGGAAAAATAAAGGGCGTACATGCCATGACTGATGTTACCGGCTTCGGTTTACTCGGTCATTTAATAGAAATGGCCGAAGGAAGCGGTCTCAGCGCTGAACTTATTTATAATAGTATTCCCATACTTGCTGCTGCAAAAGAATACCTGCCACAGCGGATCGTTCCCGATGCTACGTACCGCAACTGGAATGGCTATAGCAGTAAAGTGGGCTTTGCCCCAGGTGTTAATGTGATGGAAGCTTTCACTATTCTTCCCGATCCGCAAACCAATGGCGGATTATTGATCGCTGTTGCGCCGGAGTCTGTGGGTGAAGTGCAGGAGTTATTGAAGAGTTTTGGATTAAACGATTTTATCGAACCGATCGGTTCTATGCGTTCCCGATCTGAGAAAGTAATTACAGTTAAATGACATTTCTGTGAAATTCCGTGCCTCCGTGTTTCTGTGGTGAATAAAAAAGTGCTTAGAATCACTCATCATCTAAGCGAAGGTCTTTTACCACAGAGACACAAAGAGCACGGAGTTACACAGAGAAAAGCTATAACAGGCCGTCTATCTTTTTTGCAAGCTTATGATCTTTCTCGGTTATGATATCACCTGCATCATGTGTGTTCAGTGAAATTTCTACGGTGTTCCAGACGTTTGTCCAGACAGGATGATGGTTCATTTTTTCTGCTTCAAGGGCAACCCTTGTCATAAAAGCGAACGCTTCAGAAAAATCTTTGAACGTGAATTTTTGGTAGAGGGCGTTGTTTTTTTCAGTCCACATGGTTTAACAATTTTGGAATTTTGGAATTGGTCCGCCGCGGCGGATGGAATTGTATACCTGTTGCTTAACGTTCAGGCCGCATAAGCGTCCCGACCGTTTTAGAAAACCATATTGCCTTTATTTTTTATCTGCTCATTTGTTAACTCTGCTACGAGTTGAACGCCATTCAAACTTTTTACTGCCTGTTTTATCCAGTCGCATTTTTCTTCGTCTACCAGGTCGCCTTTCATCAGCCATAAAAAATCCATGTGTTTGAATTCGGGCAACAGGTATTCTCCATCAAACTGGTTATGGTAAAGGTAATGCGTTAAAAAACTATTGGGTTCGTTAGATTGGTAAACGGAGAAATAATAACTGCGGTCTTTTTTGCGTAAATGGATCTCGATATCCGCATTCAACCTGAAATCATAACCCAGCTGGTTATTCAGTTGAAGACAGAACTGGTAATTCTTTACCGGTGCCGTAATGCCCAATAAACGGGTTTCTTCAAAGAAGTCATCATTCAACTCATCTACATTCAGGCGTAGCTTCATGTGTTAATTGATTTTTCTCCTCCCCCGCTAAGCTTAGGCGAGCGGGTGCGGTTAACTCTGCATCTCAGCGTCTCTGCGGTGAGAAAAAAATCTGCACTGTTAGTAATCCGCTTAACCTCAACAACTCATTCGCCGCAGAGTCGCTGAGGAGCAGAGGTTACGCAGCGTTAGAATACGATGTCAAATGTTTTTTCTTCGTTACCTCTCTTGACGCGTAAGGTTGTTTTATCTCCCTTGGCGAATTTACCCATGGTTGACATATAACTATATACATCCACAAATTTATATTCTCCAAGCTGTAATAAAATATCCCCTGCCTGTAAGCCCGCTTTTTCTGCAACCTTACCTGGACTAACGCCATCGATCCGCATACCGGTACCTGTAAAACCATAGTCGGGTATTACACCCAACGTTACCGTCATTTTATTCGTACGGCCCATTGGGGGTTCATTGGTTTTAGTGAATGCCATTTTCCCCTTCTTATCTGCCAGTTCAATGATATGGTATACCCATTTTACAATGTCTTTCTCACCGTTGTAATTGATCTTGTTCCAGTCGTCTGTTGATTTATGATAATCGCTGTGGCTTCCGGTAAACAGGAACAAAACCGGAATATCTTTCCGGTAAAAAACCGCATGATCGCTCGGACCGCTTCCTGTGCTGTCGAATTTTAATGCAAGATTATTTTTTTCAGCTGTAAGCACTTCTCCCCAAACGGGTGAGGTTCCAAATCCGCCAACGGTAAGTTTATGAGCCGTATCATATCTTCCTACCATATCCATATTGATCATGTAGTTGGGAGTGATCACTGTGCTGGGATGTTCTGTCCAGTATTTGCTTCCCAAAGTGCCCATTTCTTCTCCGGAAAAATTAAGGATAAGATAGTTGTTATGGGCAGGTGCTGTTTTTTTCAGCATCCGTGTTAACTCTATCAATGCTGCGGTGCCGCTCGCGTTATCATCGGCGCCGTTATGAATGATACGGCCCGTATCCAAAGCACCCCCATCTTCCCCATAACCCAGGTGATCATAGTGCGCACCAAGTATCACAGTAGTAGCTGCATTGTTATTAATAAACCCTGCCACATTCTTCCCTTTTCGTGTTTTCTCGGAAAAACTTACCGAGAGTTCCACATTCAGCGTAGCGGAATGATCGGTGAAATATTTTTTATACCCGTCTTTGGTGACGTAGATCACCGGTATTTTCGCAACCGCGCTTTTGTCGTTCTTATTGAACTGGATATTATCTGTAAGTTCCGATGTATTATATATAAACAAAGCGGTGGCACCTTTGGCCGCTACCATGTTCACGGCTTTTCTGATCTCTTCTTCAATATCAAAATGCGGATTGGTCTTGTTTTCTTCCAGTACATTTTTCAGATCTCTGAACCAGGGCTGCTTTGCTTCACCAAGTGCCATAGCCGGTGACCCGGTAAGCTTTGTATTGGGAGAAAAAGCAAGTGGCAGATATTCCTCTTTTAATACCAGGGGTTTTCCCTCCACTTTCAAACCCGTTGCCGCATCAATCTGTTTTCCTTCATTGATCTCAAACTCCTGGATATACCCATTGGTTCCTTTGGGTTCGAGCCCTATTTGTTTGTATTGATCAATGATATACTGCATCGCCAGGTCCTCACCTTTGGTTCCGGTTCTTCTGCCTTCCAGTTTATCATCTGCGAGGTATTGCACATGGGCGGTTAATTTGCTCACGAGTTCTGCATTGGCTTTTTCTTCGGCCTGTCTCAACTTTTTCTTACTCTGCGAATAAGAAAGCACGGGTACCAGTAATAATACCGGCAATAATTTTTTCATACAAGGTCTGTTTCTGCCTGCAAAAATAAGCGGATGGTGGCAGGATAATGTTATACGACTGTAAAATTGCAAAGAAACTATCCATGGTCCATGGTCTAGACTGTTCCCAATCTCGTAACCCGCTCCCCTTTATTGCGGTTACTTTTGCAGGCTTGGCAAAACCTGTATTACATATTGCATTAGTAGGCAACCCAAACAGCGGGAAAAGTTCATTATTCAATGCGCTTACGGGGTTAAACCAGAAGGTTGGCAACTTCCCCGGCGTTACGGTTGATAAGAAAACCGGTCATGTATTATTGGAGGAAAACCACGCCGCCGAACTCATCGACCTTCCCGGTACCTACAGCTTATATCCCCGCAGGGCGGATGAATGGGTGGCTTATAAAGTATTGATGGGCGCTGATACCGAGATCAAAGCCGATGTGGTTCTATTGGTGGCCGATGCCAGCAACCTCAAAAGAAACCTTCTTTTCTGCAGCCAGATCATTGACCTGAAGATCCCTGTTGTAATGGCGCTGACGATGAATGATATTGCGGCCAAAAAAGACATCAAAATAGATATCAGCGGACTGGAAGCAGAACTGGGCATCCCTGTTGTAGCGGTCAATCCAAGAAAGAATAAAGGGCTGGCAGAGTTAAAGAAAGTATTGGCACAGGTTGCCAGAATGAACCCGAACCTGCATCCACGGGATTTTATGAACACCAGGAAACTAGCACCGGTTTCAGTGGAAAGGGTTCAGCAACTCTTCCCGCAACTGAGTGAGTATGGCAGTATCCATTACCTCATCAACCATGAAAATTTTCCGTTGACACATCTGCAGCAGGATGAAATGGAGAAGATAGAGATCGACACAAAATTTAATCCAACCAAAACACAGGCGGAAGAAATATTGCAGCGGTATACGCGTATCAGGCAGATCATGCAACAGCATGTGGTGGAAACAGGGCCTTTGGAGAAAAAAATGTTCACTGATAAATTGGACAACCTGTTGCTGCACCGCACCTGGGGTTATGTGATCTTATTAGTGGTACTCTTTATGCTGTTCCAGAGTATTTTCTGGCTCGCGCAATTCCCGATGGATGGTATAGAATGGATCTTTAAAGAACTGGCCGGGTGGCTGAACCATGCTTTACCTCAGGGCTGGTGGAGCGATCTGCTGATCAATGGCTTTCTTGCCGGTCTTAGCGGAATATTGGTTTTTGTGCCGCAGATCATGATACTGTTTGGATTAATCACCATATTGGAAGATACCGGGTATATGGCGCGGATCAGTTTCCTGAGTGATAAGCTGATGCGTAAAGTTGGATTAAACGGCAAGAGTGTAATGCCAATGATCAGCGGCTTTGCCTGCGCCGTTCCTGCCATCATGAGTGCGCGCAATATTGAAAATAAAAAAGAACGGCTGCTTACCATTCTTGTAACACCTTTAATGAGTTGCAGTGCACGTTTACCGGTGTACACCATTCTTATTTCATTAGTGATTGATGATAAATATTATTTCGGTTTCTTAAGCATGCAGGGATTGGTTATGATGGCGCTCTATTTCCTCGGAACTTTTATGGCGCTGATCGTTAGCTATGTGATGAAGTTCTTTATCAGGATCAAAGAAAAAAGTTTTTTCATTCTTGAGCTCCCCATTTACCGTGCGCCACGCTGGAAGAATGTGGGCATCACCATGGTAGAAAAAGCAAAGATCTTTGTGTTTGATGCCGGCAAAGTGATCATTATGATCAGCTTATTGCTTTGGTTCCTCAGTTCTTATGGCCCCGGGGACCGTATGCAGAAAGTGGAAACCAAATATGCATCATTGATCGTTCAGCAGCCAAACAAAATCGATTCGCTTCAAAAACATTTATCCGCTGAAAAACTACAGAATTCTTATGCAGGTATTTTAGGTAAAGCTATTGAACCTGCTATTAAACCTTTGGGTTATGATTGGAAGATCGGTATTGCGCTCATCACATCATTCGCTGCAAGAGAAGTATTTGTTGGAACGATGGCTACTTTATATAGTGTGGAAGAAACCGATAATTCTTCTTTACGCGAAAAGATGGATGCGGCCACACATGCCGATGGAAGAAAAGTGTACACGTTACCTGCTGCCCTTTCATTGATGGTCTTTTATGTATTGGCCATGCAATGTATGAGCACCCTCGCCGTAGTTAAAAGAGAAACCCGCTCCTGGAAATGGCCCATATTCCAGTTTATTTATATGACGGGGTTGGCGTACCTGTTGAGTTTTATTACGTACAATCTGTTTAAATAAATATTTTGTTTTATTGCCGCGCCCTTCAGGGCGTGGATACAATGAAACATTCTCATATTTAAGAGGGGCTTTAGCCCCCAGTGTAAAACCCTGGGCTAAAGCCCCGAAGGTGTTAATGCGAAATTTTCGACCCACGCCCTAAAGGGCGCGGCAAGAAAAAAACTACACTCCTCTCTCAATCAAAGAATTCTTCTTTGTATCCTTCATAAACACATACACCAGCAAAGAAATAAAAATACATCCTGATGTATACCAATAATACCCCGCTTCATTTCCTCCATTCTTAAACCACAATGCGAAATATTCTGCCGTACCACCAAACAGGGCAACGGTAACCGAGTATGGAAACCCTACCCCCAACGCACGGATGCTCGCCGGGAATAATTCTGCTTTCACTACTGCATTGATAGAAGTATAGCCGCTAACAATGAGCAACGCTGCCATCATCAATAAAAAAATTATCAATTGATCAGTCGTATGACTCAAAGTGGTCATGATCGGAACAGTACAGATGGTTCCAAGAATACCAAAACCAATCAGCAAGGGTCGACGGCCGACTTTATCAGACAACCACCCAAATAAAGGTTGAATAGCTGCATAGATGAACAATGAAATAAATGTAAGCAGTGTTGCCTGAGCTTTTGTTAAATGCACCGTGTTTACCAGGAATTTCTGCATGTACGTTGTGTAAGTATAAAACGCGATCGTGCCTCCCAATGTTAATCCTACTACAGTGGCTACTGCGCGTGGATGATGCAATAGTTCTTTGAGAGATCCTTTTTTGTTTTTTGCTGTTTGTTTGTTTTTTTGGAACGCTTCCGTTTCATCCATATTTCTCCGCAGGTAAAACGCAATGAGCGACAAGATTGCTCCGATAAAAAACGGAATGCGCCAACCCCAGCCCTGCATCTGCGTAGCAGTAAGTAGATTCTGTAAGATCAATTGTATACCCACGGCAATCAGTTGCCCGCCTATAAGTGTTACATATTGAAAGCTGGAATAAAACCCTCTTTTGCCTTTGGTGGCCATCTCACTCAGGTAGGTGGCTGCCGTTCCATACTCGCCACCTACGCTTAATCCCTGTAATAGTCTTGCTGATAATAAAAGAACAGGCGCTGCAATCCCGATACTATTATAAGAAGGTGTAACCGCTATTACGAGGGAACCAAAAGACATCAGCAACACCGAAAGCGTCATGGCCCATTTTCTTCCTTTCCGGTCAGCAAGACTTCCGAATAACCATCCACCTATGGGGCGCATTAAAAAACCGACAGCAAAAATTCCGGCTGTGTTCAACAGGTTGGCTGTTGCATCTTTACCGGGAAAAAATACAGGAGCAAAATACAGGGAGAATGCTGCATACGCATACCAGTCGTACCATTCCACCAGGTTACCAACAGAACCGCTTACAATTGCTTTAAGGCGTGAACTTGTTTTTTGTAAGGACTCATCAACAGGCATGTAAGGTATTTATTCCTGAAGATAATGGTAAAAGCGAATACTGAATGTTGAACAAGGAATTTTGAATGTTGAAGTAGGGCGCGGCACCAGAGACGTCATTGCGAGGAACGAAGCAACCTGTGTTTCGAATCGCAAGGTCTCTGAATATCAGGGTTCAGATTACTTCGTTCCTCGCAATGACGTTCAACTTCCGGATCGTCGATAAATGCCTAACTGAGCGTTTCTTCAGCTTTTCCCGCATATGCGGGATTCAACATTCAATACTCCTACGGATGTCCCGCAGTTCGTTTTAAAAAAATATCAAGATTAGATGGGATTGGCCGATAATATCCTTCTTCCTTAAATCTTTTGATCGCCGTTTCATGCACATCTTCATTGGTATCGACCTCTTTTTGTATCGGTCTGATATATTTTCCGGTAAGCCTGTATAACGGCGCAAAAGAGTTGTATATCCTGCCTTTGTAATCAGGTTTTATTTCACTCCTGATAAAATCATCATCAAAAGCGAGGTTTGTGCTTTTTGCTTTTTCTATCATCCATTCAAGCGCAATATCGCTTAATCCCTCATCAGGGTAACCTCCGCCAACATTTGAATGAACACCGGCGAACCATTTTTGTTCCATTACCTGTGGCGTGGTTCGCTTATCGAGATTCTTGCTGCGTGTCCATAAAGTGGGGCTGAAATTTTTTCTTTTTTCATCAATTGCCAGTGCATGAAATGCAAAGTCTACCGTATAGCTCAGGGTAGTATCATGAAAAGCATATTTCTTTTTATTAATGAACTGTAACATGTGCAGTGGAAGGCCCAAGGCCCCAACCGTGTCCCAAACACCAATGAATTTTATATTATCAATTGTATAGCTGTTCTTTTCTTTAAAAATAGTTGCCAGTGTTGAGTCGGGACCGGTATTTTCACTTCTTTTCCGGTATAAGGAATACGCTTCATTTATTAATGTGAGATCATTGTTTTTCAGAATACCGCAGTTCCCGATCAGTCCCGCCAGGCTTCTGGCAGTATAGGCGCCACGGCTAAACCCGAAAATATAGATCTCATCGCCCGGCTCGTAGTTCCAGACCAGGAATTTGTAAACATCTTTGATGTTGTCGTCAATCCCTTCGCCGGTTGCGCCATTGAACATCCTGGTAAAAAGATTCCCTCCGGCACCTATCCCTTCATCATAAAATTTCATTTGATAAATGCCTTGCGGATCCTTTTTACTGATGGCTTCAAAGATCTTCTGAACATTCGTACGTACCGCAACACCGTGTTCTTTTACGCCCGGTTTGTTCCAGGTGCCGTCGGAGCAGGTAATCAAACGCTTCATGGTTATCAGATTGTATAATCAGGAGATTGTATTTTAAAAACAGATTCTACGTTAAGTTTCTTATTTTAAGCCTCCATTTGATATTTGCTAATGAGGTACAATTTAAAAAATGAGAGAGAATAGCGAAAGGAGGGATTCCCCGGTTTCTTACCGGGAAATTTCCCGTAGGGTAATCAGAAAAAGCCCGTCGGAATTGTAAATGATTTTATGAATATTTGATACTTATTTTTCCAAAACCAAAACTAAACCAATTACCATGGCAGAGAAATGCAGAATTGAGTTTTACTTCAGAGCAGAAGAACTCAGGCAACTATTAGCAAACAACCTTGATGCGAAGGGGGTTATTGTTTCGCAGGAGATCATAAAAGAGAAACCGAAAGGCATGGACCATTTTGTAAATGTTACCCATATCAGGGCAAGGGTTCATGGTAAACTATCCGGTGGTACAGAAAGCGTTATGCTTATGGCTGCCGACGGCGATCCGGATCCGGAAGAAGGTATTGACGGTTGTCCTTTTCCTCCAGGCTGTACTCCATAGATAACTTTTTTCGATAACCGTTTATACGATCTTTTTGAGAATCATCAATTACATTTTAAATTTCATCGATATTGCGGCTCCTTTGCTGACCTTATTTTGTTTTATCAGGCCTTTCAAACAAATGGCGAAGGAGCTGCATTATATTTTCTGGTTTGTTTTAATACAGTTCATTACCAATTTAACAGCTACGCTGCTTGAAAAGATTTTTATTCTACCGAACTATTCGGTGTATGTGATCAATATTGTATTATCGTTTGTAATTCTATCCGCGCTTTTTTACAAGATTGATAACCGGTACCTGAAAAAACTGGTTCCTGTGGCTTCACTACTATTCATCATCTGTACCGTGATCTCTCTTTGTTATGGCGATGGGATCTATACTTATAACAGTATCATCTCGGCCATGGCCAGTTTCCTCATCACCGCTTATTCTCTTGTCTTTTTTTACTGGAAGCTCGTGAAGGACACAAAACTATCGGGCTTAACAGAGAATGCATTTTTCTGGATCATCATTGGCATTTTTACTTACTATACCGGTAGTTTTTTTATATTTATCTCTTACAAGTACCTGATCGTACAGGAAGCCGGGTTGATCGGTATTCTCTGGCGGTTTCATAATGTACTCTTAACCATTTTCTGTATTTATACGATCTACGGCCTCACATGCAAAAACTATCAGAGAACATAAGTATCATCCTGGGAGCATCAAGTATTCTCCTTTTGATCACACTGTTCATTGTTATGCTCGTGATGGCTTACCTGAAGCGTGATCTTAAACACCTGAAAGAAAAAGAGACCATGGAAGCAGATTTTGAAAAACAATTATTACAGTCGCAGTTAGAAACCCAGGAAGAAACGCTTAACCAGCTGAGTATCGAGATCCATGATAATGTTGGCCAGCTGCTCAACAGCACCAAACTGCTTATCGGCGTTACACAACGCTCATTGTCTGAATCGCCCGACACTTTACGGATGGCCGATGAAACATTGGGAAAAGCCATACAGGAACTGCGTTCTTTATCCAAATCTTTGAACAGGGAATGGTTGCAGCAGTTTAATTTTATTGAGAATCTCGAAGGAGAGATCAACCGGATCAATGCAGCCAAAGACCTTGAGATCCAACTCTTCCGTCCTGCAGCCCTCTCATTAAAGGCCGAAGCACAGATCATTCTTTTCCGTATTGTACAGGAAATTCTGCAAAACAGCATGAAACATGCACAGGCAAAGAATATTGAGATCAACATAAAAGAAGATAATGACACGCTTTCCATTAATATTACAGATGATGGCACCGGTTTCGATGAAATGAATACTTTAAAAAGTGTAGGTATCTTAAATATTAAACACAGAACACATTTATTAGGTGGAACTGTGCAATGGAACTCTTCTGTTGGTACCGGCACCCATGTTAACATAGCATTACCCGTTAACCCCCCAAAATCATGAAAATACCTATTGGCATTGTAGATGACCACCAGTTGTTTCTCAAGTCACTGAGCCTGATGCTGAAAAGTTTTAAGGTGTATGATGTGGTAGCAGAAGCAGTGAATGGAAAAGAGCTCCAGGAAAAACTGCAGCAATGCACCACACCTCCTTCCATTATGCTGATAGATGTGAACATGCCTGTGATGAATGGCATCGAAACAGCCAAATGGCTCACCGCCAACTACCCCAACACAAAATTGGTAGCGCTTTCAATGAATGATAACGATACGGTGATCATAGACATGATCAAAGCCGGATGCTGCGCCTACTTATTAAAAGAAACACATCCCGATGAGCTGGAAAAAGCTTTGCAGGAAATTCATGCAAAGGGTTTTTACAATGCCGATGCGAGTAATATCAATTTCAGACGTTTACTGCAATCTGAAAAAGATGCGGTAGTGATCACTGATAAAGAAAAACAATTTCTCCAGCATGCCTGCTCAGATCTTACCTATAAAGAGATCGCTGCATTGATGTTTCTCAGCGAAAGGACAATTGATGGTTACCGAGAAACACTTTTTGGAAAATTAAAAGTCCAGAGCAGGGTGGGGTTGGCGATGGAGGCGATAAGGAAGGGGTTGGTTTCGTTGTGATCACCTGAAATTACGTATTCTTATTTATGGAAACGCACGATATTGTGCATCTTACTAAAAAATGTAAATGCATAAAATCATTGTGCTATTCTTCTTATCATTTAGCATGACTACTGCTAAATCCGAGTGCGCTTCAGGGATTATTTCATGTTGGCCCGGTTACTCACCAATTAAAAAGAACGCTGTATTTGTGATTACTTTTTATGGCACCAGCCAAAATATTGTTTCACAGATTGACAGTAAAAATCATATTTACCTGAAATCCGGTGATGAAAAGCTTCCTCTTCTAATCAAAGAAATTCACAAAGGAGAATTCAGACTAACACAAGTATTATTAAAACCAGCTTCAGAATTGACAGAAGGCAGCGTGTATGAAATTTTTATTGATAGTTTGCCACCATATGAAGTTTTGATCGGATGGAACCCGCAAACAAAAAAGTATGCACGCCCACGATGGGAAGTTTCTAATAAGAGAGGCACCGAAAACCCTAAGTGGTTAAAGACACCAACATATGATTCAAAAAGTGTTACAGAGTTCGGTTGCGGTCCGGGTAAAACGGTAAATTTTAATTTTCAGGCTGGTAACAGTTCTGGCATATTGATAAAAACAACCGTAAAAAGCTTACAAACGCTGAAAGAAACAACCTTCTATTTAGATAAAGAGGAGGATCAAATTCGAGTGGGCCACGGAATGTGTGATGGAGCTTTCCATTTTGACGATGGTGATAAATATGAAGTTAGTTTTCAGCTAATGGATCAATCCGGGAACCTCAGCACGAAAAATGCTAAACCCATTCGTTTTTCGCGGCCAACGATTACTACGCAAAGTAAGCAGGGCAATCATTAATTAAAGTATTCCCAAAGCAGCTTAGACAGTTTTCTTGTCAGCACCCATGCTTCATTCGTTTTTCCCCAGCTTTTATCCTTATTATTTTTTGTGCCGATACAAAAAATATATTTCGCTTTTTTCCCGTTCACAAATAACACTTCACTTCTGCTCGCATCCACCGCGCCGTTCTTACTGGCTACAAAAACATCGGTGGGTATTTCAGAGATGGCGGCTTCATCCCAATAATTCCTTCCCAGTAACCGCAACATTTTTTCACTGGCAGCTGCACTGATCACTTCTTTGTTCACTATCTTTTCCATCAGTGTGGCCATTTCGCGCGGCGTGGTTTGTCCCCAGCCGTATTGTATGCGGTTATTTTCCCTTCCCGGTGTGCGGCTGTTCACTCTTGTATACTGCAAACCCAGGCTATCCATCAGTTCATTGATGCGGGTTCCTGTTCCGGCAAGCGATTGCAGCCAAAGGCTGGCAGTGTTATCGCTCATGGTGAGAGACAACATCATCACTTTGCTTAGTTCGATCTTCTCATTGGTTTTTAAGGACCCAAGTATATCAACACCCGCATACAATAGCGAGTCTTTATAGGTAAGGGTTTGATGATATTCCAGCTCCCCGCTTTCTATTTTACGCATAATGCCCGTAAGGATAGGCACTTTAACCATACTCGCAGTTGGAAAAACAGTATCGGCATTGATGGCTATCACACGATTTTTTTTCAGATCGTGAACATACACGCCGATATCACCATTAAATCCCTGCAACAGTTCGTTTACTTTTTGCTGTAAACGTTTATCGGTTCTTTGGGCTGTTGAAACAAAAGAAAAACAGAGGAGGCAACTAAAAAAGAGTATCCGTTTCATAAGAATTGATTGGTGGCTGTTCAAATTAGCTTTTTTTATAGCAAATTATTGAAAAGCGCCTGTGAAATGCTTTATATCAATGCTTTTATTAGTTTTTTTAGCGATAGGTTTTCACTTAAATTAGTAGCCTCATATGTTTCTGGCAAATCGATCATATCATTTCCGTTTTCTTTTACTGCTATTCTCCTGTTGCATTTTACTTTTCTCGTATGCAGCCGAAAATAATCCGCAGGCAATAAAAGGCGTGATCGATCTGAGACAGGCTGATCTTAAGAATGAGAAAATAGAACTGGGTGGCGAATGGGCCATCTATTGGAAAAAAATCATTACCCCTGCAGATTCTGTTGCGCCAACTGCTTTTGTTCCTTTTCCCAAATTATGGACAAAGACAATGTTGAACGGATCAGCTCTGCCAAACATGGGTTATGCTTCGTATAGTTTAACCGTGCTGTTACCCAAACATACCAATGAGTTGGCCCTGAGGGTGCCTGATACTTATGCTTCTTACCGTCTGTTTGTAAACGGTAAAATGTTTGCCAATGCCGGCAATCCTGATTCGTCAGAAGAAAAAACGATACCGAAATGGCAGCAGAAAACATTAGCACTTAATTCTGCATCAGATACGCTGCATCTTATTTTACAGGTAGCCAATTTCTGGCACTCGAAAGGCGGGCCATATAAGCAGATCGTTATTGGCGACAGGCAGGCACTCTTCACTGAAAAAGAGCAGGATGCCGCCCTTGACCTTGTGTTAACCGGTTGCCTGTTCATGGGTGGTTTATTCTTTTTGGGACTTTTTCTTTTTGGACAGCACGATAAATCGATCTTATACTTTGCATTGTTCGCTATTGTTTACAGTTACCGCCTGGTAGGGTCACGTGGTTATATATTACATGCTGTTTTCCCCGATATACCATGGATCATTACCATACATTTTGAATATCTCGCATTGTTCATCAGCGTTTTGTTTTTCTCCTTATATACCCATCACCTGTATCCCGAAGAATCAAATAAATATCAGACCCGCATACAGGTATGGGCCTGTGCTGCCCTTTCTGCCATAGTGGTCATATTTCCGCCAAGCATATTTACACAACTCATCAACCCCTTCCTTTTGGTAATGTTTGGCGTGCTCGGGTATGCATTTTACGTGTATATAAGAGCCATGCGAAACAAAAGGACCGGAGCCTTGTATGCTTTGCTGAGCACAGGTGTTGTACTAATCGTATTTATTGTTATCAACCTGCAGTATTTTAATATTGTAGCACCACAGAAAGGCGTCTTATTTATTGGATACATCAGTTTCTTTTTCCTGCAGTCGCTTATACTTTCTTTCCGTTTTGCTTCTGCACTCAAACAGGCAAAAGAACAGGCAGAGCAGGGATTAAAAGCGAAGAATGAATTTCTTTCAACAATGTCTCACGAGATCCGCACCCCGCTGAATTCTATTTTGGGTATGACACATTTGATTCTGCGTGATAATCCAAGCATCGAGCAAAAAGATCAATTGAATGTATTGTTGTTTTCTGCCAATAACCTGCTGGCGATCGTAAATGATATCCTCGATTACAATAAAATAGAAGCCGGGAAAGTAAATTTTGAATTGATAGAGACCGACCTGGTAAATGTTGTAAAGAATATCATTTTTGGTTTAAAGACTTCTGCCGAAGAAAAAAATATCGACCTGCGCCTGCAGATAGATCCTGATTTAAAAACCAAAATATTAGGCGATCCTACACGCATAGGCCAGGTGATCACCAACCTGGTGAGTAATGCCATTAAGTTCACCAGAAAGGGATATGTTTTATTGGATATAGCAGTAGAGCGTCAAACCAATACCGACATAACACTTACCATCCGCGTAGAAGATACAGGCATAGGAATTGCGCAGGAAAAACAGAAGATGATCTTCGAACAATTTACACAGGCCGATACTTCTACTTCCAGGAATTTTGGTGGCACCGGTCTCGGGCTTGCTATCTGTAAAAGACTGCTTGACTTACAGGGTTCTACTTTACAGTTAACAAGTGAACATGGAAAAGGTTCTGTTTTTTATTTTACACAAACTTTTTCAAAAGCTGTTACAACAGAGAAAAAGATGGAAACGCGCACCGATCATTTCCCAACAGAAGAAAGCAGACCGCTTACCGGCGTTTCCATTTTGTTAGTAGAAGATAATGAGGTAAATATCCTTGTAGCACGTACTTTCCTTGAAAGATGGGGCGCAATCATTGATGTGGCAGTAAACGGGCAGGAGGCTTTAGATAAAGTAGATATTACCCGCCACAAGTTGATCTTGATGGATATGCACATGCCGGTAATGGATGGCTATGAAGCCTCACGGCGTATGCGGCAAATCGGAATAACGATCCCGATCGTTGCGCTGACTGCCAGTCTCCCGCGCGAGGTAGATGATAAGATAAAGTACGCCGGTATTGATGATGTGGTGGTAAAACCTTTTGTACCCGATAATCTGTTTAAGGTAATACTCCATCACACAAACATCTATCGCGAGAAAGAATCATGAATGTTGAGCAAGGAATTTTGGATGTTGAAGTTCTGCTTGCCACTCGGTGGTCGTCATTGCGAGGAACGAAGCAATCTGTGCTCCGATATTCAGAAACCCTGCAATTCGAAGTATAGATTGCTTCGTTCCTCGCAATGACGTTCAAATTCTACATCTGCGCAACAAATGCATGACTAACTCCTCTTCAAAATTCACCCCTCTATAAACCATAAACTTTTGTTAACAGCGTAGGTTTTAGAAAGAAACGGTATCATATACTAAGAAAGGGCCTTCCCCTGGGCACTTTATCTAAAACCAGCCAACATGAAACGTAAACAAACAGGCATACTTGTGTGCCTGGTGGTTGCTGCTATGCTGTTCCAGTATTGTTCCAAAAGCGATACGATAAGTACACCAACAACTGCCACTACCAACACCAACACAGAAACTACTGTTTTTTCCCTGTTACCTCAATTACCTGTTTCTCCTTTTAATTACAGTAATGTTGTTTTTCCGGCACATATTGCCAGTGCATTACCAGCGCAGGATAACACACCTGCAACCAATCCGGTCACCAACGACGGCGCTACACTGGGGCGTGTATTGTTCTATGATAAGAACCTTTCCAAAAACAATACCGTTAGTTGCGGCAGTTGTCACAGGCAGGATCTTTCTTTTTCAGATTCTGCTATTAAAAGCGTTGGATTTTTAGGCGGAACTACCGACCGTCATTCCATGCAATTATTAAATGTCCGTTTTTACAGGTCGGGCAGAATGTTCTGGGATGAGAGAGCCGCTACGCTGGAGGACCAGGTATTGCAACCCATCCAGAATACTACTGAAATGGGAATGACACTTGCTGAAGTAGAAACCAAAGTATCGGGATTGAGTTATTACCCTTCGCTTTTTCAAAAAGCATTCGGAACAACACAGGTTACATCAGACAGGATCTCAAAAGCATTGGCGCAGTTTGTTAGATCGATCGTAACCTATCAATCCAAATACGACCAGGTAAAACAGGGGCTTGCCACGTTTACGGTTGACGAACGCGATGGCGAAACACTTTTCCTGACTGCAGGCGGAAACAATACCTGCGCGGGTTGTCACGCTCCGCCTATGTTTATTACCTCAAATCCTGCCGGACCTTTTTCAATTAACAATGATGCCGGCATTAACGGGCAGCGTCGTTTCAAATCCGGTAGCCTGCGTAATATTGCCAATACGGCGCCTTATTTTCATGATGGAAGTGTAGGTAGTTTACAGGCAATGCTATCCACCAATATTCCTGCGCATTCGGTGGGTCCGCAGGACAGGGCAAAGCTGCTCGCTTTTCTTCAAACACTTACCGATGTAGCGTGTTTAACTGATGCGAAATTCTCTAATCCATTTAAATAAACCAGGATTACGGATTATCGGATTGGCGGATTATCGAATTATGTAATCCGCCAATTCGCAATCCGCTAATTTTTAGCCTATGTAAAAAACAGACATTGCATTTCAATACCCAACCCTTTCATCTATCGCATTTGCCGGTTGGTGTAAACACAATACGAAAGTCGTCGTTTTCATTTCATCTTTACCGAAAGAAGTATGTTATGAAAAAGTGTTTATTGTTTGTGATGCTATTATGTGCGATTTCGGTTTCAGCACAAAACAATGTGCGGGGAAAGATCACCGCGATTATTACCAGCGAAAAGAATGCACCACTAGAAAATGCGACCGTTGAATTATTAAAAAGCAAAGATTCCTCTTTAGCAAAAGTGGCCATCACCGATAAGAACGGAACGGCAGAGTTCGACAACATACGCACAGGCACTTATCTCGCGAAGATCAGTTTTGTCAATTATGCAACACAGTTCACTTCTTTGATCACGTTGAGTACAGATCAATTAAACATCCTGCTGCCAAAGATCAGCCTGCAACCCGGCAGCGCTGAAATGAAAGAAGTAGTAGTTACGGCCAGGAAACCTTTTATACAGAGATTATCAGACAGGCTCGTTGTAAATGTAGAGAACAGCATTGTAAGTGCCGGCAGTTCGGCCATGGATGTACTGGAACGTTCTCCCGGTGTTTCAGTGGATCAGAATGATGTTATCGGTTTACGCGGAAGACAAGGCGTGATCATTATGATCGATGGAAAACCAACACCTTTAACAGGACCCGATCTTGCCAGCTACCTGCGGGGTTTGCCATCCAATGCGATTGAAAGAATTGATCTTATTACAAACCCCTCTGCCAAATATGACGCTTCCGGCAATTCGGGTATCATTGATATACGCATGAAAAAGGATCAACGTTTGGGAACAAACGGAACCATTACAGCGGGTTATGGCCAGGGCGTTTATCCAAAAGCAAACGCAGGCACCACGCTTAATTACCGTGATAAGAAAGTGAACCTGTTCGGCAATTACAATTATTCGTACCGCATGAACCTGAACCACCTGATACTAGACAGGAACTTCTATACAAACGGAACATTTAATGGTGGCGATCTGAAAGATAACTATACCAAATCGCCATCCAACTTTCACGCGCTGAGAATGGGTGCAGATTTTTTCCCGGATAAAAAGAACATTATTGGTTTTGTGCTTACGCATAACAACGGCAGTTTCAACACGCGCACCAATAACAATTCTATTGTGATAGATGCTGCACATCAATCCGCTTCAACCTTTCAGACCGGTGCATTGAATGATGCCAATAACCAGAACACGGTTGCCAATATAAATTTCAAACACAGTTTTAATACAACCGGTAAAGAGTTAACGGCAGATATGGATTATGGTGAATACCGCTCCGGCGCCTTATCAACCACTTCAACCAAATATTATAAACTGGATGGTTCTTCTTTACAGCCAAATTATGTTCTGAACGGAGACCAGCAGGGTAAACTTATATTGAGAACAGCCAAAGTGGATTATGCCAATCCTCTTCCCAAAGGTGCAAAGTTTGAGACCGGATTCAAAACCAGTTATGTTTCATCGGATAACGACGCCAAATTTTTCGATGCCAGCAGCGGCACACCTGTTAATGATGTGAACAAGACCAATCATTTTTTCTACCACGAATACAACAATGCCGGGTATTTCAATTTCAGCAAAGAATTCAAGAAATTCAATTTCCAGTTTGGCCTGCGCGGAGAACATACACACTTGAAAACACAACAGGTAAAGGGAAATATTAATTTTGATTCGAGCTATTTCCAGTTGTTCCCGAGTGCGTTCTTTAACTATAAGATCAAAGAAGATCAAACGCTTGGTGTTTCTGTGAGCCGGAGAATTGATCGCCCGGGTTATTCTCAACTCAATCCATTTTTATTCCTGATCGATGTAACAACCTATTCAACCGGAAGTCCTGGCTTGTTACCACAGTTCACCTGGTCGTATGAATTGAACTATACAGTAAAGAGCATCAATTTTACGTTGGCCTACAGTCATACAAATAATAACCAGAACATAGCCATTGCGCGTTTCAAAGATGTGTTCCCGAATATTCCACAGGCAGATAATGTTACGGTACAGATCCCGATCAATCTCAGCACATCTGATTATTATGGATTTACCGTTGCTGCGCCAATCAAGTTGAGTAAACGCTGGAACATGATCAACAATGCAAGTGCATACTATAATAAATTCAACGGTACGCTTGGCGGCACTACATTAAACAATGGCAAGCCTGCTTTTGATTACCGGATGAATAACACCTTTACGCTTGGTCAAGGATGGGTAGCCGAATTAAATGGAAATGTTACAACCGGCGGTCAATATGGTTTCATGGTACTCGATCCCCAATACGGCGTTGCGGTAGGCGTTCAAAAATCGATGTTTGGAAATAAAGGAACCCTGCGTTTCAATGTAACCGATATCTTTTGGACCAACCTGCCCAAAGCCGTGATCACTTACAATAACTATATAGAAAAATGGCACGCCTACAGGGAAACACGTGTAGCCAATCTTTCATTCACGTATCGTTTTGGAAAGAATACCGTGCAGGCTGCTAGAAGAAGAACCACTGCATCGGAGGAGGAGAGGCAGAGAGCGGGGAACTAATTTTCTTTTGTTAAATTTTAAATGCTAAATGTTGAATGCTTCATGGTTCATTCGACATTTAGCATTTAAAATTTAACACAAGAATTTATTATTTATGTAACGCCTCCAGCAATTTCAAATGCGGCTGCAATTTTTGCACCGTTGTTTTCTGTAAGAACTGTTTCAGGTGTTTATAGAAATGACTGTGATCATAATACCCAAATGCAGCCAGCTTAAAATCTTCCGGCGATTCAAGCAATTGCTCCACCGCTTTTCTTACGCGCATGATCTGTAATACTTTTTTAGTACTGATGCCGGTATGGGTTTCAAAATAACGTTGAAGTGTGCGTGTTGAGATCTTGTATTTTTCTGCCAGCTCTTCAACCGGTCTGCTGAAATCATTTTTCTTATCGCATTCTGCCAATATCTCTGTAACAATCCGAACAGGGAGTAGTGAGCCTGAATATTGCTGGAGTAATTGCGTGTAGTAATCAGATACAATATTCACTCGTTCTGCAAAAGAATCTGCTGTTTTTATTTGTTTGATGATGGCCTGGTCAGCAAGATAACTAAGCGGAAAAATGGACTCTCGGTATTCAGCAAAATTGATTTTCTTTTCAAAGATCACCGGTGAAGTTTTGAATTTGATCCCGAATATTTTATTGCCTTGTTTATGGTAACACTCAATGGCTTTATGTCGCGGAAGAAAGCCATCTGTTTTCATCGGGAATTTTTTATCTGCCACCTGCATCACAAATGGCGTTCCCAGGTTGATCAGGTAAGTGTATCCCGTGTTGGGAAAAAGTACATCGGAAAAACCATCGGGATATTGTTTCCAGAGCGTATCAAAATCCGTTTCCCAGAAAAAATCGATGAACAAAGAAAGGGCATGCGCCGCTTTAACGCGGTGATAATGATCCTTAAAATGCCTGGTATGTATAAATTCAACATGCTGCACAATACTAAATGTACGAAGCATTATCAACTGATGGCGTTTTTTTACATCAGATTCTCAGGGCATACATTTTGTATTTTATGGAGTATGATCAAGAAAATCGTTTACCTATCCTTACTCGTATTGGTGTTTGCCACATCCTGCAATAGCGCCGCCAGGAGCAGGCGCAGACTTTGGCAGCGTTCACAAAACAGCGAATCCGAGGTTTCGCTTAGGGACTATTCCGTTACCAAAGAAAACTCGTACAATGATCTTTTTCTTGATAGCTCCGCTTTTGAAAAATTTGTTGCCAATTATCCTGCTAATGATAGTGTGGCCGAAAACATGCGTGATTTTTATAACATACGCAATTTTGAATTTGCCTGGTTTGATTCAAAGGGCCTCACGGAGCAGGCGCTGGGTTTCAGGAGCCTTTATAAGTTTAAGACGGATAGCATGGACAAGAAATTAGACAGGCAAATGGATGACCTGTTACTGCACGACAGCAATATTGATCCCAAAGATCCAACGATCGTGAAGATCGAATTACTGCTCACCAAACGGTTTGTACAATATTCGCTGGATACTTATAAAGAAGAAGATATTGATAACCGGGAATACGAAGATTTTGTGCCGATCAAAAAAGTATCTGCACTGGCGCTGGCAGATTCAATACTGGCGCGTAAGAACAGGGACAATACAAAATACGCAGCAAGCAATCCCTATTATGCAGGATTAAAACAGCAGCTTGCCAAATATGTTGAGATACAGAAAAAAGGAGGCTGGGATACTATCGCTTTCAATTCAAAAACTAAATATGTTGCGGGGAAAAATTTCCCCGAACTGCTGGCCATCAAAAAAAGGTTAACGGTTAGCGGCGAGTTTACGGCGAACGATACCACAGCCATATTTACCCCGGAATTAGATGGCGCGATAAAAGAATACCAAACCAATGAAGGTATTACGGCAGATGGTAAAATAACATCAACGCTCGTTAAGAGCCTGAATGTTTCCTCGATGAAGCGAATAGAACAATTATTGGTAAATATGGAACGCATGCGCTGGATGCCTACCAAAAAAGATGGTAAACTTATTATGGTAAATATTCCCGAATTCACGTTGCATATAACAGAGGGCGATAAGCACATAATACATATGCCGGTTGTAGTAGGAAAAGAAGGACATACTACAGTAATGTTCTCTGATGATCTCGACCAGATCGTATTTAGTCCTTACTGGAACATCCCACCGAGCATTGTAAAGAATGAAATAGAGCCATCCATCGCGAAGAACAGCAATTACCTCGCACAAAATAATATGGAGAGAACAAGCGATGGTGGCATCAGGCAATTGCCTGGCCCGAAGAACGCACTGGGTCGTGTAAAATTTCTTTTCCCGAATAGTTTCAATATCTATTTCCACGATACACCTGCAAAAAGTTTGTTTGAAAAAGACAACCGCGCAGCAAGTCATGGATGCATACGCTTGGGTGACCCGGTAACCATGGCCAACTATCTTTTGGAAAATTCACCAGAATGGACGCCTGAAAGAATAGAAGCCGCTATGAACAGTGGTGTTGAAAAGACAGTTCGCTTAAAACATTCTGTTCCCGTGATCATCACATATTATACTGCATGGGTTGATGAGAACAACAAAATGAATTTCAGGAATGATATTTATGGAAACGATGAGCTGGTTGCAGCAAAGATGTTTACGAAGAATTGAAGAAAAATATTGAACACTGAAAAAGGAATATTGAATGTTGAAGTATTAGACCTCCGGCGATTTTACATTCTGAAAGCATATTGGCACCAAAGCCTCACTTCAAAATCCATCACTCCTTGATCAGTGTTCAATATTCAAATTTCGCGTTCACGACAATAAGCCATAAAAAAAGCCCGCTTACTCAGCGGGCTTTTTTATTGAGTTGCCAAATACTATGCTTTGTCATTAAGTATTTTGGAATGACTGGTATAATATTTATCAGGGCTATACAAGAACAGGCAACTGCCGTTCTTTATCTTCTCGATCACATCTTTGTAAATATTTCCGGGTAATGCCGGGCATCCCTGGCTGCGGCCGATATACCCCTGGCGCGCAACGATCTCTTCATCAACATAAGAAGCACTGTGCATTACGATCCCTCTTGCCAAAGCGTTGTCATTGATGCCTTTCTCTTCACCTTCTAAACGCAAAGACATGCCATGCTTGCCATTATACGTATCGCCCGTGATATAAAAACCTAAACTGCTTTGGTAACTGTTGGTTTTGTTGGAAAATTTAGTAGCAACACTGGTTCCGGAATTTCTTCCGTGTGCAGCATACGTATTAAAAACCAACTCGCCTGTTGTAATATCTATAACAAACAATCTCTTTTTTCCTGATGGTAAACTGAAATCAAGAATAGATAAAAGGTTGTTCTTTTTTATACGTCCCGCGTTCAACAGGGTATTATAACCAGTTAATGCAAATTCAAATGCCTGGCGCGATAACCCCAAAGCACCTAATTCCAGGCTGTCAAAAAGCGGCATTTTTTCGGCAACCATCGAATTGGTAGTAGTTGTTGCCGTTGTTGCTACTACAGTCGATGATGCATTTGTTTTAGAACTTGTAAAAGACAAACTCATACAAACAAGTAATCCTACAATCGCCAATACGCTCAAGCTCCAATGTTTGTTGTTGTTTAGTTTCTTCATAGTACGCTGCTTACTTTTTTGATTAATAAAATGATGATCTTGGTAAGTGCAATCAGAAGTGGTGGAGGACAAATGTAGACACAATACCTCAGGATGTGGCGGAATAACTGTTATAAATGCGTTGATATACAACGCTTTAACATTACACAAAAAAACTTACGTTAAGATTGCCTGACTTGAAGATTTATTGTCATATACAAACGACTAAGCCTAAGAAGCAGAAATAAAAGAACTGTTAAAACGAGTGTTTGGGATAATAATCAGGTGTTTTTGGTACAATATATTTTTTAGGGGCACAAATGGGATGCCATTATTTCAATAAGAGAAAAACGAAGAAAAAGGGCTAAAGGGGGAAATACTCGTTTCTCTTTCTCCCGTTTTTCTCTTATTGAAATTTTCTTCATGCGATTATGTTATTACTTTAGAGGATACAACCATTTTGCTCTTATGAAAAAGATCTTATCACTTATCGCACTCATTTACTTCTTTGGCATTAACTCCACAAATGCACAGGAGGACCTGAAATGGTCAACGGATTCACCCGCTGGATTTATGGAACTGCAGCTTCCTTCAGCGGGAAGTTTGTTGCAGGGTTTTATGTATAAAGCAAATGGTTCAAAACCGCATCCTACTTTATTGTTATTGCATGGATATCCCGGCAATGAACGAAACCTTGATCTTGCACAGGCAGTTCGTGCGCATGGATGGAACGTGATCTATTTTAATTACCGTGGCAGCTGGGCAAGCCAGGGAGAGTTTTCTTTCAGGCACTGCGTGGAAGATGTAAAGAACGTTGTTGACTATTTAAAAGCCAATGCAGTTAAAATGCAGATCGATCCACAGCAGATCGCTTTATTCGGGCACAGCATGGGTGGTTTTGTTTGTTTGAAAGCGTTGCAGGAAATCCCCGGAATCAAAAAAGGCTTCGCACTTTCAGCATGGGATATTTACCAGAACATCACTACACAATCAGCGAAAGGTCTTGCCGGGCAGGAAAAAGAAGCAGATGATTATTTTGTATTGAATAAAAAATCGGGAAAAGCATTATTTGCAGCAGTAGTGGCAGAAGCAGATTTTCATAATTTAAAAAATGCTGCCGGACCATTAGCCAATAAACAGGTGGTTATGTTAGATGAACATCATCATAATGAAGCTTTGGCGAATACATTAAAGAAAGCCAATCAGAATTATTTTGTATACGAGGTTTGGGATACGGATCACTCTTTTACAAACAAACGAGGCTCTCTTATTAAAAAGGTGATTGCATTTTTGGATAGGTGAATGGATCAAAGAAGAAGATTTTAATGGCACACGGATGACGCGGATCAAACGGATTTTAACTGATCTGATCCGTATTAATCTGTTTGATCCGTGTCATCCGTGTGCTATTTCTCACTCATAAAACATCCCCAGTTCCCTGAAATAACTGCTCGTCCATCCTTCCGATATATCATCAAATGCATCGTCGGGTATATTGGTGTGGCGCAGTTCTACAGATGTGCCCTGTTTATGCGGATGCAGGATGATCGTAACGATAGATGGCTCTTCCTGTCCTTCAAAATCCCATTGCTGTACCATCTTTTTGTTTTCGATAAATTCCAGGTTCTTTCCGGTAATGTTTCCATCCCAGAGAGAAAATTCTGAACCCGGCTTGGTACTCATGATTGCCGGTGAGCCCGTCCACAACCTGATCGTATGGGCATTGGTAAGTGCCTGGTAAACGATTTCCGGTTCCTCGGGTATTATATAATATTTTTTAAAGTCTTTCATGGAGCACGGATTACGCTGATTTTTAAATGCGGATTACACGGATCTTGTTGGACCGGGTCAGCGAAGATCCGGCCAAATCTGTGTAATCCGTGCTTAAGTTTTCAACGTTTTTAGTTTTCAGGCAACAAGATATTAACTTGCGCTCATGCAGGAATATTTGAAGGGATTGAACGGCCCGCAACTGGAAGCGGCCACGCATGTTAATGGACCATTGATGATCATTGCCGGTGCCGGCAGCGGAAAAACGAAAGTATTGACTACGCGTATAGCCTATCTCATGGACAAAGAGAAGGTAGACGCATTCAACATACTCGCGCTCACATTTACCAACAAGGCAGCAGCGGAAATGAAAGAGCGTATCGAAAAAACGCTGGGTAATTCTGAAGCCAGGAACTTATATATAGGTACTTTTCACAGCGTATTTGCACGCATCCTCCGCGCTGAAGGACACCGCATCGGCTACCCGAATAATTTTACCATCTACGATACTGATGACAGTCGCTCGGTAATCAAAACCGTGATCAACGAACTCAACCTGGATGATAAACATTATAAGCCTAGTGCAGTAGGAAACCGCATCTCATCGGCCAAAAACTCTTTGGTTGGCCCTGCAGAATATGCAACAGATTATTATATACAGCAGGAAGACACACGCGCCAACCGACCGGATATTGCAAAGATCTACAAAGCCTATGTTGACCGCTGCTTCAAGAACGGCGCCATGGATTTTGATGACCTGCTGCTTAAAATGTACGAGATCCTCAACACCATTCCCGAAGTACTGAGTAAATACCAGCGTAAGTTCAAATTCATTTTGATTGATGAGTACCAGGATACCAATGCGGTGCAGTACCAGATCACAAAACTGCTCGCTGCCATGCACGAGAATATCTGCGTAGTAGGTGATGATGCACAAAGCATCTATAGCTTTAGAGGTGCTACCATTGAAAATATTTTACAGTTCCAGAAAGATTATGACGATGTTAAAGTGGTAAAGCTGGAACAGAATTACCGAAGCAGCCAGAGCATTTTGAATGTGGCGAATGAGGTGATTAAAAATAACAAGGGACAAATACCCAAAAGCCTCTGGACCGAAAACAGTGAAGGAGAAAAGATCAACCTCGTGCGCACAATGACGGATAACGACGAAGGAAAATTCACAGCCGATACCATCCAGGAACAGAAATTACGCAATCATTATTATAACCGCGATTTTGCGATACTCTACAGAACCAATGCTCAGAGCCGTTCTTTCGAGGAAAGTTTACGCCGCATGGGAATTGCTTACCGCATTTATGGTGGTGTAAGTTTTTACCAGCGCAAAGAGATCAAAGACATGCTGGGTTATCTGCGTGTGATCGTAAACACAAAAGATGAAGAAGCTTTAAAGCGTATCATCAATTACCCCGCTCGCGGCATTGGCAAAACAACCATGGAAAAAACCGTGATCTATGCTAATGAGCATAACATCTCAATGTTTGATGTATTGACACGTGCCGCCGAATTTGGTTTTAAAGCAGGTACGCTGGAAACGCTCACGAATTTTGTAACCATGATCCGTTATTTCCAAAGCATGCTTACTGATAAGAATGCGTATGATGTAGCGATACAGGTGGGCAAGCATACTAACCTCGTAAAAGAATTGTTCGCAGATAAAACAACAGAAGGGCTGGCGCGGTATGAGAACGTGCAGGAATTACTTAACTCAATCAAAGAATGGACAGAAAGCCCAAGTAATGATGATGGCGAGCTTGGTGAAAAATCATTGGGGGCCTATTTACAACAGATCACTTTACTTACAGATGCAGATGATGATAAAGAAAATAGTGATGTAGTAAAACTCATGACCATCCACGCCGCAAAAGGCCTGGAGTTTGCCTGTGTATTTGTTGCCGGTATTGAAGAAATGCTTTTCCCGAATGCCATGAGCATTAATACACGCGAGGAGCTGGAAGAAGAACGTCGTCTGTTTTATGTTGCCATCACGCGCGCCAAGCATCGCTTATGGTTAACCTATGCGAATACACGTTACCGTTTCGGTCAACTGGTACAAAATGAGCCGAGTCGCTTTATTGAGGAAATGCCGGAACAGCATATCGATAAGAGTTATGCAGGTGGCGGCGCAAGAAACAATTTCAACTCCGATATGGGCAGTGCCTTTGAGCGTATGCAGCGAGGGGTTGGTTTTGGTAATTCTGCAGCCAGCGCAGAAAAAAAATATGGTCCGCCGCCTAGCAAAAAACCTAACACAAAACCAGAATACCTGCCCATCACTCCACCATCTGCTAAGGTTGTAGAACATAAACCGAGTGGAGATTTTGTTGCAAGCGATACAAGCAACTTACAGGCAGGCCAGGAAGTAGAACACCAGAAATTTGGTTTTGGAACCGTAGCCAAAATAGAAGGCTCTGCGCACAATCCCGTTGCTACTATCAATTTTAGATTGAATGGCGAGAAAAAGATCATGCTCAATTACGCGAAGCTGAGAATTCTTGAATAGCAGTAATCAATCCGTGCCTCTGTTCCTCTGTGTGAAAATTAAATTGCACACGGAGGCACAGAGCCTCGGTTTAGTTGTCGAGCGTTTAAGATTTCCTAATATCCCAGATATTTTTTTTGCGGGATATCGAACGCCATCATTTTTTCATACAAGGAAAGTCTTGTAAGACCGGTTGCATCTGCTAGCTGTTGATGTGTATCTGTTGAAGAAAGACATTTTTCTATTCTTGCTTTTTCGTCAAAAAGATGGGTGCGCACCTTCATTAATAGTTTTCCTAAATTATTTTCTCCCTCACCATTGTATACACCCCAGAAAGCGTCGCCCCAGGTATTTCCTTCTATCAGTTCAGCATTGCCTGTTGTCATGAGTGCTCTTGTTAAAAATGGATCCTTACCGCTGAATTTGATGAACAATAGTTTTTCCATCACCAATAATTTTTTTTCTATTGTCCATGACGGAGATGGCTTCATTGCATGCTGATAGAGGTAATCTTTTGCATCCCCGGGTGTTGGGCAGGACCGGATCAATTGCTTCACTGTAAGGTCATCTGTTTTGGAAGCAACGTAGGCGTGTTCCAATGTAGGGTAGACAAAATCTTCCCACACAATACAGCAGGGCCAGAAATTGGAAAGAAATCTATGTTCGCCCTGGAAGGTGGTAATAGGGTTCATCGGGATATGTAAATTCACAATTCGTTAATCCGGTTTTTATTTTTTTACCACTTAATCGTTTGGAGTATCACCTGCCATCTTTTATTACGATTGGCCCAGATACGCAGGTAGTTTTCTTTTTTATTTCCGTTGGTCACAGTACCATATACATATGCAAGGTCGCCGGAGGATGCGATCTTTCCCGATTCGGAATGAAACAATACGGTATCCGGAATATGCCTTAATACATTGCTGATCAACTGAACACCGGTTACAGGTGTTTCACCTTCAAGGTTCAGCCAGCTGTCTGCGGATAATTGTGTGGAAACTGTTGCGCCATTTTTTTCTTTGAGATCCTGGTTCAGTTTTCTATCGAGCGTAAGTACTTCCTCAAATGAAGCTACGCTCATTACTGTTCTTGGTACGAGTATAATTTCCTGCAGCGGTATTTTATCTGTGGCCGGTTTTCGATAAGAAGTGCCAAGATCAACCAGGTTTTTCCATTCACCCCGCTTATTCATTATCCACACAGAAGAAAAACTTCCATAAGCAACCGGTGTGTCCTGTGGAGGTTTGGGATGAAGTGTGTAAGGGCCCGTGGTAATGCCAAAATCACCTGATGAACTTATGATCGCAAACACTGGCTCCCAGTTTAACATGGCAGGGCCAGCCTTTTGTTTCTGGTAAGCATCCAATGCATTTACAGCATTTCCCTGGCGGAAAATGATACCATTGCTGTCCATATACTTTAGGAACCCATCCCTGATCGTATGCGAGGAGGTATAAGAAGCAAATGCTTTTTCAGCATCTGTCAATCCTTTGATGCCTTTTTGTGAAAAGGCAAAAGAACAGATCAGCATGCCTGCTGTAGCAAAAAATAACACAGGATAATTTTTCATGCAGATCTGTTTATGCTAAAGGTAAACAAGTCCTGTATCAAGTGAGTTTCCCTTTAATGCCAAGCGTTTACCGACCGCTAGAGAATATGTCCGATAGAAACCGACTCCTGGTCCTCTTCTCCCGATATCAATAGCAGGATCGTAAAGAACCTGTCCATGATCGTTAAAAATTTCTTTTCCATTTTTTTGTTTTGTTCTGATTGTTTCCGTTTACTGTTTCATGCAAAATCCTTTACCAGCAAGGGTTTCAAAGGTATCACAGATTCAGATGACCGCATTTACCTTTCATCGTTTTCAATTATCCGCTCATCCTTCTGATATTTCTTTTTATCGTCGTCGTCTTCAATTTAGACACCGGTTTTTAATCAAACGTTGCTTATCTATTTCGTAATATGCAGTTAACAGTCGCCCCGTTATTCTTAGCGGGGCCTTTTGAATAGAAGGAGTACGAGAATAAGATGGACGAGTCCTTCAAACCCATCTTCACATATTAATTCTGTACCTGTTCCTTTTATGGTGATCAGATAAATATCAATAACAAGTAATGAGTTGGGGGGCCTGTTTTTTTGCTTTAAAAATTCGGTAAAATCCGCAATTAGCCGAGCCAATACCATTCAGGATCAATCGGTTACGGTTTTACCTGACTACTGCGGTAAAATCCTCCGTAGAATACAGAATGGCAGATTTTGCCTGCAGCTAAGTTGATTTCCAAGATTTTCGATATCCGAAAAATAAGCCCTACCCTGTTTTTGAAGCCTGATTAATGAACCTTCCTGCATGGCTTTTGTTTATTTTTGCACTGCGGATACATATCCGGCAGATTAAAACAAAGCATTATGATCAAAACAGGTAACCCGGTGATCAGTATTTATACCGAAATGACGCCCAACCCGGAAACGATGAAGTTTGTGGCCAATAAATTATTGTATCCGGGCAAGAGCATTGATTTTGCAGACGAGACCCTGGCCGCGCCTTCACCTTTGGCAAAAGAGCTGTTCAGTTTCCCTTTTATCAAGAGTGTTTTTATCGCCAGCAATTTTGTTACGCTGACCAAAACAGCAGATACAGAAGACTGGCAGGATGTGATACCTACTATTAAAGAGTTCTTGAAAGATTATCTCGAGAATGGCGGTGTAGTGGTAAATGAAGAAGAAGTGGCCAAGGTAAAGCAGGAAGCTACCAATACTGTTAGCGCGGATGATGACGATATTGTGAAAAGAGTAAAAGAATTATTAGAGAACTACGTAAAACCCGCTGTTGAAATGGATGGTGGCGCAATACAGTTCAAAAGTTATAATGATGGCATCGTTAACCTGATGTTACAGGGAAGCTGCAGCGGTTGCCCTTCTTCTATGATCACATTGAAAGCGGGCATTGAAGGAATGATGAAACGCATGATCCCCGAAGTAAAAGAAGTAGTTGCCGAAGCTGAATAAATATTTGTGAGTTGAGTTTTTTAAAATGTCTCGTATGTGCGGGACATTTTTGTTTACAGTACGGCTCGCCTATCTCTTCGCATAACACAAATATTCTACTAACTTTAAACACGTAAGAGCGTCATTGCGAGGAACGACCGCAGTGACGGTCTTCGAATTTTATATCACTCATATGAATAAAAAACAGGTCGCGGATCTTTTAAAAACCAATCATGCTCAATTTATTGATCTGGTAAGTTCATTAAGCGACTTGGATCTTTGTTATGCACCTGAGGGCAAATGGTCGGCCGTACAGCAACTGGATCATATTGTAAAAAGTGTTTCTCCTGTGAACATGGCTATGCGTCTTCCAAAATTTATATTGAAATGGAGATTCGGTGTGGCCAACAGATCATCCAAAACCTATGAAGGATTAACAGAAAAATATATAAGAAAGTTATTGGAAGGTGGTAGAGCATCCGGGCGTTTTGTGCCACCGATAGTTACTGCAGATCAAAAAGAGAAATTACTGGCGGAGTTAAAATCACTGGTAAAAAGCTTATCTAACAGAACGGAAACATATTCGGAAGAAGCGCTGGATAAATATATTTTACCCCATCCACTTCTTGGAAAATTAACCCTG
Source organism: Bacteroidota bacterium (assembly GCA_040388475.1). Lineage (GTDB taxonomy): Bacteria > Bacteroidota > Bacteroidia > Chitinophagales > Chitinophagaceae > Sediminibacterium. The sequence goes on from JAZKBT010000019.1 coordinate 48,606, forward strand.
CGTGAAATGTTATATTTTACAGCCTATCATGTACAACACCACCGCGAACTGGTTCAGAAAGGGTTGGATACAAGAATAAATATTGAATAATGAACAAGGAATGATGAAGTTCTCCAGCTTTATAAGTAAACATTGGGATGCACTGATTGCGTCATTAGTAGCATCTGCTTTTATTTATTTTTTTACACGGCACAGCGGTATTGGCATTTCTCCAGATTCAGTTAATTATGAAAGCGCCGCAACCAATATCCGCGATCATTTTTCTTTTACAGATTTTAATGGCCTCCCGCTGGTTGATTTTCCTTTAGGCTATCCTTCATTCCTTGCATTCGTTTCATGGATCACAGGCATAACCGTTTTACAGATTGCTCCTGTATTGAATTGTCTTTTATTCAGTGGTGTAATTATATTAACAAGTATTGTTATCGCCGGTTTTCAAAAAACATCACATGTTTATAAAGCTGGCATACTTGCTTTGTTAGCCTGTAGCCCTTGTTTGCTGGAAGTGTATTCCATGCTATGGTCGGAAACCATTTTTATTTTTTTGATCCTGCTGTTTATTGTGTCACTGCATCATTATTTCTGCACACAAAGAACTTTTCACTTGATCCGTATTGCATTGGTTGTCGCGCTTGCATTTGTTACCCGTTATGCGGGTGTAACTTTATTAGCATCCGGATTTTTCCTGATATTATTTAATGGGGGATTGGTAACTAACAAAAAGATCAAACACCTTATTTTATTTACACTAACCGGTTGCTCGTTGGTAATTATTAACCTGGTTAGAAACAGTATTGCTGCAGGACATATAACCGGTGTTAGAGAAAAAGCCATTCGCGCATTAGGTGACAATCTTCACCAGGTTGGTATAACCATTTCAGACTGGTTGCCCTTTTTGCATGGCCATGAAACAATGGCTTCGGTTATTTTTCTCGTTATTCTTTTAACTGCTGTTTGCTTTCTTCTTTATTATCTTCTACAACAGCAGTATTTTGCTTTCTATCAAAACATTGTTACCTGTTTTTTTGTGGTGTATGCATTCTTCATAATGATCATTGCCAGTATTTCGCGTTTTGAAGAATTAACCAGCCGGCTATTATCACCCCTTTACATACCTATGTTGCTTACCGCCAGTAGCTGGTTCGTTCCTGTAATTCAGAGATCTTATCGTGTAAAGAAGGTCGCTATTGTTTTATTAATTCTGATCATATATGCTGGGTTTCATTTCAACCATTACCGCCTGAATGCTGACGCCTGGGAGGGGATCAAGGATGCAGGCATCCCGGGCTATACCGAAGATTCGTGGACACAATCTCCCGCGGTTGCATTCGTGAAAAAAAATAAAACACGGTTTACACAACCCGTATATGCCAACGCCAATGATGCCGCCTATTTTCTCACAGGCGTTCATGCCAATGCTTTGCCACATAAAGAAATACAACAGGAGAAAGATAACTTTCTGAAGCATTCTTCTTTTTATTTAATCTGGTTCACCGATGGCGAGAACGACGATCTGGTTAGTCTTGATTTTATCAAACAGCATAAAAAACTGCTTGCTGTTGAAGAATTGGAAGGTGGTGCTGTTTATTTTTTTGCAGATTCTACCGCGACTGCACCTGGAGAATTTTTGCGTCCTGCATTTTAGTACCCCGATAAAAATTATCCTTCGTCATCCTCTATTATTATTGGCCACTTTTGCATTCTTATAAATAGTTTCGCGCTACCCAAACAGGATTCCTGTTTTTGTTAGGGGTCGGACGTTGCATTTATCTAGTATTCACTACTTTTAGTTATGAACCTGACAGAGATCTATCATCAATTCATTGCCGGCTTACAGCAAACAGGGCCAATAGAATTTATTGCTGTTTTGGCAGGCATTGTAGGCGTATGGTTCGGTCGTAAAGAAAATATTCTCGTTTACCCGATCGGGTTAATCAATACCATACTCTATATCTATTTAAGCGTTAAGGGACATTTGTATGGTGAAGCCAGCGTGAATCTTTATTATACAGTCATGAGTATATATGGCTGGATCTTGTGGGCAAAAAAAGATAGGGTTAAACACGAAGTCATCCTGCATGTTACATTCAGCAGCAATAAGGAATGGGTACAACAATTATTATTCTTTGCAGCATGTTACATCGCTTTATTTGCATCACTTACCTGGGTAAAATCTTCCTTTGCACCGGAAGCCATTCCCTGGGCGGATGCGCTTGCTTCTGCAACCGCATATACGGGTATGTGGCTCATGACAAAAAAGAAATTTGAAAGCTGGATCTGGTGGTTCGCAACAAATATTGCTTCCGTTCCGTTATACTTTATCAAGGGATATGTTTTTACAAGTGTTCAGTATCTCGTATTGCTTATTATCAGCATCGATGGGTTGATTCGCTGGTACAAAAAAGCCAAATTAAACAGAAGTAAATAATGTAATGATCAAAAAAATAGTCATCATAGGTCCGGAATCTACCGGCAAAAGCACGCTGTGTGAATTGCTTGCACAACATTATGGAATGCAATGGTGTCCTGAATTTGCCCGCGAGTATTTGCTAACCAACGGGATGTCGTACGATTTTGATGACCTGCTCACCATTGCCAAAGGACAGATCGCGCTGGAAGATGAATATACGGCGCTGGTAAAAAGCCAGTGGTCATTGGTAAACGACCGCACCTGGGTAAATCCCCACTCCTTACTTACTGCTCACCACTCCCCTTTCTTATTTGTAGATACTGATATGTATGTAATGAAGGTCTGGTGTGAATATGTTTTCGGTAAATGCCATCAATTTATTCTCGACCAGATTGTAAGCCGTGAATATGATTTGTATTTACTCTGTAATACCGATCTTCCCTGGGTAAAAGATGAGCTGCGCGAATATCCTGATGAAGTCAATCGCAACGAACTCTATCATATTTATAAGGATCTTTTGATCAATCAAAAAATTCCCTGGGTAGAGATCAGCGGCGATTATGAAGAGCGTTTGATTACAGCCATCGATGCCGTAGAAGAGTTTTTGCACTAAGTTCTTTCTCTGTGTAACTCTGTGCCCTCTGTGTCTCTGTGGTGAAAAAAAGCATTTTAGCATATTTGTTCATCCAAGCGAAGGCTTTACCACAGAGACAGCGTTTCACAGAGAGTATACTATTTGATCACCACCTGCACATCCTCATCATCTTCAATATTATTCATTTGCTGCATAATCCATGGATAGCGCCAGGCAACGCGACCGCTCATGGGTTTTACAGAAAAGCGTTTAGGATTGGGCAAGCAGGCAATGATCATCGCGGCTTCGGCACGGCTTAGGTTTTTGGCTTTCTTACCGAAATACTTTTGCGCAGCCGCTTCAATTCCAAAAATACCGGGGCCCATTTCAACAACATTCAGGTATACTTCCAGTATCCGTTTCTTCCCCCAGAACCATTCGATCATTTTGGTATAATACATTTCAGGCACCTTTCGTATATAACGCGTGATGTCTCCGCCCTGCCATAAAAAAACATTTTTGGCCACCTGTTGTGTAAGCGTACTTGCACCCCCACCCAATGGGATTTTGGTTTTCTTATTTTTCTTTTTGGGTTTGAGGCTTTTTTCGATCGCATCCCAATCAAAGCCGCCATGGTCGGGGAAAGATTGATCCTCGCTGGCGATAGCGGCGAGTTTCACATTGTAGGAGATCTCATCCCAGCTTACATAATCGCGTTTTAATCCATAGCCAAAACTATTGGTGATCTGCGTAACCGTGATGGGCGGCATAACCCAACGACATATAATGATGTAGAGTAAGGAAGTAACAAATCCCCAGATAAAGACCCATTTGATCCACCACCAGGTTTTTTTAAGCAGTCGTTTGGTTTTGGCTTTCATGCCAGGGCAAGATACAAAACCGTTTGATTTCAAAAGCCGGAGTTAACCAATAGCTAACAAATGGGTTTTATTGTTAACGGCTGAAGAAAAAAATTTATCTTTTTGTCCAATTTCAAAACTCCCGGTCGTTATTCTGTTTTAACCATCAAAATCAAACAAAATGAAAGAGTTTTTATTTGTATTCAGGAACGATTACAAGAGTATGCCACAAGGTTCGCCGGAAGAAATGCAGGCCATGATGAAAAAATGGATGGACTGGGTTGGCGGTATTGCTGCGCAGAACAAACTGGTTGACCGCGGAAACCGTTTAACATCAGGTGGTAAAGTTGTAAGAGCAAACAATGTAATTACCGATGGCCCGTATACGGAGATCAAAGAATTGATCGGTGGTTATACGATCGTGAAAGCAGACTCACTGGATGAAGCAACTGCTTTGGCAGAAGGTTGCCCAATACTGTTTGTTGGCGGTAATGTTGAGGTGAGAGAGATCAACCCGATGTAATTTACTTCTATGGTAAATTTAAAAGCCGTTCGCAATGCCGATCAACCCGCAACACTGATATCGTTTTACCCAAATCTGTAGGAAAGAACCTGTCTCAGCTGGCAGGTTTTTTCCTGTTACAAATAATTATGGACCAACCCGAATTGATACCACATTTGTTCAGAACAGAGTACCGGAAAATTACCGTGGTACTCTGTAAGCTTTTCGGTATCGATCATATTGAAATTGCAGAAGATATTGCAAGTGATACTTTCCTGCTGGCTTCCGAAACATGGAGCATAAAAGGATTACCACCAAATCCTGTGGCATGGTTGTATACTGTTGCCAAGAATAAAGCAAAGGATCAATTTAAACATGATTCCATCTTCAAACAAAAAGTATCCCTTCACATACAGCAGGCTTCTAGCGGTACAGAGGAACTTGAAATTGACTTATCGGATAAAAATATTACGGACAGCCAGTTGCAAATGTTGTTCGCCATCTGCGATCCATCCATTCCTGCTGAAGCACAGATTGGTTTGGCACTTCGTATTCTCTGCGGTTTTGGGATTAATGAAATTGCAGATGCATTTTTAACTAATAAAGAAACCATCAACAAACGACTGTTTCGTGCGAAAGAAAAATTACGAAGCGAAAATGTTCAGATAGAACTTCCTCCGGGAGAAGAGATCGGTAAACGTTTGGAAACGGTTTTAACTACTTTGTATTTGTTATACAATGAAGGCTATTATTCTTCAGGAAGTGATATCACACTCAGGAAAGACCTTTGCCTTGAAGCCATGCGGCTAACTTATCTATTGATAGAGAACGACTCAACCAATCTTCCCTTTGTAAATGCATTGTTTGCGCTGATGTGTTTTCAATCTTCCAGGTTTGAAGCAAGAACAGATGCGAATGGAGAATCTGTTCTGTACCAAAACCAGGATACCACGTTATGGGACAAGGAGCTCATTTCCCGAGGGGAATATTATATGAATCTTGCTTCGCTTGGAAATGAACTATCGAAATATCATCTCGAAGCAGCTATCGCCTATTGGCACACCATTCAGCCGGATACAAAAGAAAAATGGGAGAATATTTTACAGCTATACAACCGCCTGTTGCAAATTGAATATTCACCCATTGCAGCGCTAAACAGGACCTATGCGCTCTCAAAAGCGAACAGCAAAACGGAAGCGATAGCAGAAGCCGAAAAACTCAAACTTAACAATCATCATTTATATCACTCGCTTTTGGGTGAGTTGTATTCCGGTGTGAATGATGTGAAAGCGGCACTGCATTTTAAAACGGCTTTTTCGCTTGCAAGATCTGCATCAGATAAAGCACTTATCAATAATAAGATCGTAGGGCTTAAAAAGAAAAAGTAATTACCGGATCATTGTGTATGTATAACTTCCATCCTGTATTTTTTCCCCAATGTTATATATGTCTTATGCCCCAACCCCATGATCGTTCCCAATAAAAAAACACCGCCGGCAATACCCAGGCGGGTAGCATTTGCAGAACTGAACAGCGGGTCTCCTTTAATCAGTGTGTTGACAAGGTTTAAAAAAATATATCCCCCGCTTCCGATCTTTAAAAGTGCGCCATTGGTAAAAATACCCGCATAGTCTTTTTTGGGCATTCCATAGATCTCCCTCACATGTAATTTCATCAATCCGAATTTTGCTGTGTCGATCTGTGGAAATCCAAACTGGTTGGGAACGGTTTCAATAGAAATTTGCTCCATCAATATGGAATCCTTACGAACGGTTTTGATGATGCCCATCAACCATTGCTTACTGCTATACTGGAAATTAATAATGCTGCCCGGCACCCATGTTTGAATGATCCTGTTGTTTTGTTTTAACACCAATAAGTCGCTTTGCGAAAATGCATGTATGGTTCCGGCGAGAAATAAAATGAGGAGCAGTGGTTTCACTATTCTAAGGTAAAGGATAGAAAGGAATGTGTTGCTAAGGAAGTGTTAAGGAATCGAGAGTCGTTATTCGTGAGTGGGGCCCTGACGAATGCGACTCATGATTCACGTTAATTTATCTGCATAAGCCAATATCCCCCAGCCAAGCGCTATACCAAAACCGATCAGTATCAATCCGGATATTTTATTAATCCTGGTGAGGATCTTCGGTGTAAGTTTTGATCTTAACCGCGATGCCAAGGCAACTTTTGCGATATCTGTTAACAACACAAACAACAGGCAGGTTGCAAAAACAATAAACCGGTATTGTGCCGGATGAGGTGTGGTTTGCGAATCGATGATAATAGCAGTGGTCCATGCAAACCAGAACAGGAACACGCCCGGGTTGAGTATATTGATAAAAAATCCTGAAAGAAAAATACCAGCCATGTCCCGCTTCCTGAATTTCTTAAGCGCGATATTATTATCCTCGTCCGTCTTTACTTTTTTAAAGAAAGTGGTATAAACCCCGAGACTCACTAAAAAAATACTTCCGGCCACTGCGATAGCTGTTTTGTGACTGATTGCAAGTGTAAAAAGAGAGGTAAAAAAATTACAGACAAGTACGATAGCAATATCGCTGACAGATATTCCTGCCACGAACACATATCCGGCTTTATGTCCGTCGTTAATGCTTCGTTTAAGTATAGCGAATATTACAGGCCCAACCGAAATGGCCAAAAAAACGCCAAGAATCAATCCTTTGATCAGGGGTGCAATCATCCGTATTTTTTATTGAGTGGAAAGTTAATTGTAATTTTTAAAATTGTCGTGGTTGAAATTTGGTTTTTATCAAATCGATGACGCATCATGATCATCTTATTTAACCAGGCGCGCGCTGATGATCTTATCCAATCCCGGGAAACGTTCCTCAAAATAAAAGTTACCATACTTATATAACGAATCCTGTATGGTAGCGGGTTTGACACCGTAACCGGCTTCGAACTTCGCTATAATTTCCATTCCCTGAATTACTTTGGCAACAGGGGTATATCCTTTCACACCCTGTTTGATCGTGTTATCGAATTCAGGATTATTTGCAGTATTGATAAAGAGTTGTGTTGACCGGTCATTCCTTCCGCCTCGTGCAAATGATATAAATCCTTTCCGGTTTTTTTGTATGCGTGGCTCATCGGGTAATTTCTTTGGGTCCCAGAAACGGTTTGCGGTATAACTTCCGGAGATCCCAAATTGGGTAACAAAGGATGGTTCAACACGAAACAACAATGCATTCTTATAAAAGCCGGTAGTGATCAGTTGGTATAACCTGTCAACACCCAATGGCGACCATTTGCGGTGTGCCTCAATCACAAAATCTCCCTTAGTGGTTTTGAAAACTGCCCGGAAGGTTTCGGGCGCTTTTATTTTGAGAATAGAAATATCGGGTGCCTGCGCCTGTGCAATGTTGTGTAAGAATAATAAAACAAAACACAGTATCCGCATCTTGATGTTTTTCTTCGTGACCCTTTGTGTCTTTGTGCCTTCGTGGCTCAATCGCATTTTTCTCAGCCACGAAGACACAAAGAAATGAAGTTGCACTAAGGATTTATTTTTTTTCCCTGTAGCCATTTTTGCCAGTCTTCCAGCAGGCTGCCTTTTAAAACACGTGGAAATTTATGCTGGCCACCAACTTTTCCTTTCGCTTTCATAAAGTCCATGAATTGCATTTCGCTAAGCACATCAAGTTTTACGTCTTTTAATGCACTTCTTCTTTCTACGGCGTAATCATCATTCAGTTCTTTCAGTTTATCATCAATGATCGCAACCAGTTTTTCTTTATCCACTTTATCATCGCATGCCACATACCAATGATGCGCAAAGAAATTTCCATGCGGAACGCCGGCCACTGTAAATTCAGGTATACTGATATTCAGTTGTTCACTTGCGAGCTGAACCGCTTTGTTCATATTGTCTACACTGAGGTGTTCACCAACCAGGCTTAAAAAATGTTTGGTTCGGCCGGTGATAACGATCTCGCATTTTTCTTTATCAACAAAACGAATCGTATCACCGATAAGGTAGCGCCAGGTTCCTGCTGCAGTGCTGATAAGTAATGCGTAATCTTTCCCCTCTTCAATTTCATGTATCATCAATGCTTCGGGCTTATCGATCATTTCGCCATCGGAATCAAAATTCTTATCATCAAAAGGAACAAATTCGTGAAAGATGTGTTCGCCGGTAACGAGGCGCATGCCTGTTGCATGTTGTCTATCCTGGTAAGCAATAAACCCTTCGCTGGCAAGATAGGTTTCAATATATGTGACCGGTTTGCCTAATAATTTCTCAAACCCTTTTTTATAGGGTTCAAAGCTTACACCGCCATGAACAAAAAAAGCGAGGTTGGGCCACATCTCATGAATGTTGTTGAGGTTGTAGCGGGCTATCACCATCTCCATGCACATTTGTACCCATGCAGGCACACCTACGATAAAACCAATATCCCATTCCGGCGCTTTTTCAACGATCTCCTGCAATTTTTTATTCCAGTCTTTTTGCTTCGCGATCTTTTTCCCTGGTTTATAAAAAGGCTGGAACCAGAATGGCGCTTTCTTAACAGTGATCCCGCTTAAATCGCCCGCGAAATAAGTATCCCCTTTTTGAAGCTCTGTACTTCCTGCCAGGGTCAACCAACCTTTCCCGATAGAACTATAAGGAACATCTTCATACGTACGCAGGCTGATGAGTTGTTTGATCATCACGATCTTATTGCCACGCAATAGATCATTGGTGATAGGAATATATTTACTTGCTGATTCACTTGTACCGCTGCTGAGTGCATAATACCTGATCTTACCGGGCCAGCAGATATCCGGCTTTCCTTCGATGGTCTTATGCCACCACTCGCTATAGATCTTATTATAGTTGAAAGTTGGAACCAGTTCCTGGAATCTTTTACCGGGGTGTTTGCTTAGTAATATCTCGTCAAAAAGGTATTGCTGGCCGAATTCAGTGAATCGTGCTTTTCTCAATAATTTCTTTAAAACTTTGATCTGTTGCCTGCGTGGGTTGTTCTGCGGCAACCGCAGCGCTTTTAAAATGGTATTAGGGACCTTGAAATCAAGTATGGCCATCGTTAGAAGCTCGTTTTTAGAATATACGAAGCTACGCATAATTTGATTATTGAATCCTACATCCGCGGGATTGGGTCCATTTCAAATTTTTGCTGTTTTGAACCACATAGTCACATAGAAAACATAGGATTTCACATAGAAGAACTATGTGTTACAACTATGTGCCTATGTTTCTATGTGGTTCAAAAAATAAAGTAACCAAACACAATGCGAAAATTTGAAATGCGCGCGTAATTCAATATTTGCCCAGATTGCGATAATTCTGAAACACGTGCACAACATCCTGCCACCAATCATAATTCTTTGCATAGATCCTGTCCGATTTCTCAAACATATTTTTAGTGAATCCATTTGTTTTCCCGGCAGATGGAATAATACTTTTTTTTATGGCAGGGAGAGAGGAGGAGTTTGTGGCATAACCGACCCATGTTTGAGAACCTGTCAGTACACAAAAAACTGCACGGATAAAACTTAGTGGTTTGGGATGCAGTAAAAAATGAAATGGAATGGTAAGAATAAAAAAAAGACTCAAAACAATATCAACCACACGTTTCATTCTTTGTTGATAAGGATGTGTGATCCGGTAATCAATAAACGGTGTTACAATGGTTGCACCAGGTGAAAGTGTTTGACTTCCGACAATACTTCCGCTTCCCGCCGCATGAAAAAGAAAACGGGTATTGTGTTTTGGAAATGAAATTACCTGTAACATTATTTCCTGCAAGGAAAGTTTGCCAATACAAAAAATGATCCTGTTCACGGGAAAGTTTTTCACCAGCGAATGAATATCCTTTACTGAACACAGAGCGGCACTATCCTTGTCTTCTACAGAAACCCTTCCAAATAATTGCTGATCAACGGCCGCCGTTTCTAACAAATCTTTTATTCCTGCATATTCGGCTTCAGTTGATACAACAATGGTTGGCCCTTCTGTTTCGATCTCGGGTATAAATAATGAACTGTTTAAACGCAATAGAAATTGTCTTAGCAGGAAGATCAGGATTGCCGCAAAAAGCCCTCCCCATAAAATCACGCCCCTTGAAAAACGAAAATTCTCCGGTAGAAGAGAATATACAGCCAGGGTACTCACAACCGCAAATGCAAGTGACAACAACATTTTAGAGGTCTGAAATTTTTTATCATAAGACCCCACAAATGAAGCAGACAAAACAAACCATACTGAAAACGCGGGTAATGCATAGGGAACAAAAGCAACACCAAAATCTTTCCCGTTCCTTATTTCACTGATCCATATCATTCGCATGAATTGTAAAGAGATCCAGGCAATCAAACCATCGATAAGTGGCAGCAGTACAGGTTTCAGTAAACGGTTGATTGCAGAAAGAAACCCGCGTAATGCAATGGCCAGTGTAAGAAAAACGGACAATAGTTTTGCTGAACCAGAGTGGTAATATTTTTGTACAAATACCTGCATGGCCGAGTAAAAATATTTAATACGGCTCAGGCTGGCAGTACCGGAACTTTCTCCTTTGAAATGAATAATGGACGTTCCTGCAAAATACAGATTCTCATATCCTGCCTGTTTGATCCGGTAGCTGAGATCAATATCTTCTCCATACAAAAAATAACTTTCATCAAAACCATGCAGCTGCACAAGCAATTCTTTTTTCACCAGCATAAAGGCGCCCGCAAGAACATCTACCGAATGGTTCCTGTGCTCATCAAGAAATCCTAAAGCATACCGGTTAAAAATGCGCGATTGGGGAAAGACGGCAGACAACCCGGTCAGCTTCCAGAAAGAGACCCATGGCGAAGGGAAGGCCCGTTTGCTTTCAGGCAGGAATTTTCCTTTTCCATCCACCATCCGAACACCCAGCGCACCTGCCTTCGGATCTTTCTCCATAAATGCGAGACATTTCTGCAAACAATCTTCCGGGATCAGTGTATCAGGATTGATAAACAAAACATATTTCCCCTTACAAATGGCCAGCGCCTGGTTATTGGCCCTGGCAAAACCGAAGTTTTTTTCATTAATAAGAAATTGTACAGATGGGAATAGTGGCCTTAGGTATGCAATGCTCCCATCAGCAGAATTATTATCTACAACAATCACTTCTGCATCTATGCCGGCAACAGCACGCTGCACCGAATAAAGGCATTGCTCCAGGAAATACCTGACATTATAGTTTACTATGATGATCGAGAGTTGCAGAATTGCAATATACACAAGGCTCAAGATCCAAGACACAAGATTCAAGAAACCAGGCCCAGGGTTCAGGCCTGGAGCCTTGATTCTTGAGCCTTGTCCCCTTGTTTTATTACTTTTGCGCCATGTTAAAACAAACATTGCTAAAAGCAACAGAAGCCGGTGCGGCACAGTTAACCCATTTTTTTAATGGTGAATTCAAGATCAGCAATAAAGAAGGCATGAATAACCTGGTAACCGAGGCCGATCATGCCGCGGAAAAAGCCATTTTTGAAGTGATACAGAAAGAACATCCTGATCATTATATCCTGAGCGAAGAAACGGGTGAGATCGTAATGGATTCTTCGTACAAATGGATCATCGACCCGATCGATGGTACCGTAAACTTCGCCAATGGTATTCCTATCTGCTGTGTAAGTATTGGCCTGGAACACGATGGGCAAATGATCATGGGTGCGGTATATAACCCATTTTTTAATGAACTCTTCTTTGCACAGCGTGGTTTTGGCTCTACATTAAACGATAAGATGATCCATGTGAGCGAAAAAACAGAAGTGATACATAGCTGCCTGGTAACCGGTTTCCCATATACGTATCTTGATGCACCTAACGGACCCTTACAGGTATTTGAAAAACTGATTCGCAAAGGTGTTCCGGTAAGAAGATTGGGAAGTGCTGCGATTGATCTTTGCTGGGTTGCCGCAGGAAGGTTTGATGGCTTTTATGAGCATAAATTACAGGCCTGGGACAGTGCTGCAGGATTTTTGATCGTAGAAGAAGCGGGTGGAAAAGTGACAGATTTCAAAGGAGATCATTATTCGCCATACCAGCCACATATTATCGCAACCAATGGAAAGATCCATGATGAACTGGTGGCAATTGTTAACGGAGCAGCATTTTAAATAATAAACGGCTCTCTGTGTAACTCTGTGCTCTTTGTGGCCTCTGTGTTGAAAAAAATATGTTTTGAGTACTAAGTTTATTTTTTTCAACACAGAGATACAGAGTAACAGAGGTTCACAGAAGAAATACTACATATTATGAGTGAACAAAGAACAGAAATAGGCGAGCTGGGGGAGTTCGGACTGATCGAACATCTTACCAAAAATTTTGAAACACACAACGCATCAACAATCTTAGGTGTTGGTGATGATGCAGCTGTAATAGATCATTTTGGAAAACAAACCGTTGTTACCACCGATCTGTTGGTTGAAGGAATTCACTTCGACCTCATGTACACCCCATTAAAACATTTGGGTTACAAAGCCGTGATGGTGAACCTGAGCGATGTATACGCAATGAATGCAGCACCCACACAGGTTACCATGAGTATTGCCATCAGCAACCGCTTTGGTCTTGAAGCTTTGGATGAGTTTTATGAAGGCGTATACCTTGCCTGTGAAAAACATGGCGTTGACCTGGTTGGGGGCGACACTTCCTCATCCAATAAAGGTTTTATCATTTCAGTAACCGCCATCGGAGAAGTGGTTGCTGATAAAATTGTAAAACGCAGCACGGCACAAAAAGGAGATCTTATCTGCGTGAGCGGTGATCTTGGTGGTGCTTTTCTCGGGTTAACCTTAATGGAAAGAGAAAAAAAGATCTATCTCGAAAACCCACAGCTGCAACCCGATCTTGAGAATGAAGATTATATCGTTGGCCGTTTGTTAAAGCCTGAAGCAAGAAAAGATATCATTGATTTTTTTGAAAAGAATGAGATTCTTCCCACAGCCATGATGGATGTGAGCGATGGCATCAGCAGTGAAGTATTGCATTTGTGTAAACAAAGCACGCTGGGTTGCGTGATCTATGAAGAAAAAATTCCTATATCAGAAGCCAGTCGCAAAGCCGCTTATAAATTCGGTCTCGATCCAACTGTTTGCGCGTTAAATGGCGGTGAAGATTATGAATTAATCTTTACACTGAAACAGGAGGACCATGATAAGATCACCCTCAATGAAGAGATCAGTGTGATCGGCTATATGACCGATATTGCCGACGGCTGTAAATTGTTAACCAAAGGAGGTAACCGTTTTAATATTACCGCACAGGGCTGGAACGCATTTCAGAAATAAGATTGAATAAGATCGTATATGAAGAGACTGGGTATTGTTGTGATAGTATTCTTTTCCCTGCTGCAGTCGTGCAAAACATTGTCCACGCAAAGACGGTCCTATATTGTTGCGAAGAAAAGTGCTGCCGATCTGAAAGAAGATTTCAAATTACTGAGAAAGATCCTTGAAGCAAATCACCCAAGTTTATATTGGTATACGCCCAAGGACAGCATGGATCTTTATTTTGATCAAAGCATCAACAGCATTACTGATTCATTGGATGAGGTTCAGTTCAAAAACAAAGTTGCCTGGCTGGTAAGCAAGATCCGTTGCGGACACACTTCTGTTTTGTTTTCAAAAGCCTATACAAGGAACGCGGCACAGTTTCGTTTTCCCAGTTTACCCCTGTATCTAAAAGCATGGGGTGATGATAGCCTGGTTGTATTTGCCAATGCCTCGCAGCAGGATTCTGTTTTTAAACGCGGAACCGTTATCACAGGCATCAATGGAAGAACCAACAGGCAATTACTCGACACTTTGTTCAGCTTCATTTCTTCCGATGGCTATGCATTCAATTATAAGAACCAGGTGGTGAGCGGAAATTTTCCCCTTTGGTATAAAACCATATTAGGCATCGACAGCGCATACAATGTTTCTTATATTGACTCAACAGGAAAAGAAGCTACAGCGATCGTTAAAAATTATAAACCGGTGGTTGATACATCAAGAAAAGGGCGCCCACGTTCTGCCGAGCCTGTTAAATTACCCAGTCGAAGGGAATTGAGAAAAGTAAGACTACTCGCCCAGCGCGAATTGAGGATCGATACTGCATTGAGTACCGCGGTGATGCGTTTAGCCACTTTCTCAAATGGTGGGTTGAGAACTTTTTTCAGACAGTCATTCAGAACCATGAAGCAGCAAAAAATTCAACACCTGGTGATCGACATGCGCGAGAATGGCGGGGGAAAAGTTTCCAGCAGTATTTTACTTACCAAGTACCTGAGCGATCATCCATTCAAGGTCGGTGATAGCGTTGTGGCCGTAAGCCGGAAGTTTGCCTATGCACATTATATCCATCCCTCATTGATCTATTGGTTTGCGATGAATTTTGGAGGGAAAAAAGCGGAAGATGGTTCTATTCACTACCGCCGTTATGAAACAAAATTATTTCAGCCCAAAGAACGTTTACATTTTGATGGACAGGTAACCCTGCTGCAGGGCGGGTATAGTTTTTCGGCAACCACCATGTTTATATCCAACCTGAAAGGACAAAAGAACATTACTGTTGCCGGGGAGGAAAGTGGCGGCGGGTATTACGGTAACTCTGCCATGTATATTCCAACGATCACGCTGCCAAATTCAAAACTACGCGTGAGTTTACCTATGTACCGTTTGGTAATGGATAGCTCAAGGCCGCGGGGCCATGGCATCATCCCCGATCTTGCCATTCCACCATCATCTGATGCGATCAAAAAAGGCATCGATCCAAAAATGTTACGGATCAGGGAGATGATACAACAAAAAGCTTTGTAAGCGGTTCTACCCTCTGAATCCATCGGACAATTTCATTTGTTAACCGATTTGTACGGGTCATATACAAATTGTTACCCATTATACACTCCTGAATGCATTATTTTGCAGGCCATTTGTTATGCGTAAACAAACGATCAAAAAAAAATTCATTCTGTTGTGTTGCTTTTTAGGCAGCGTTACATTAGGTAATTTTTCCATTTACGCGCAGAATACGGATGCTTCTTCGCAGGCTGATTCGACCCCGATCAAAAAAAAGCTTTCTCTAAAACCTACGACAGATTTTGACCAACGTTTTTCCTTTATCGGCGGTGGTGGTGTAAACATATGGGGATACAGAGTGGGTGTGATGGTAAATGAAAAATACAAGACCGGTATCGGCGGGTATTTTTTGCAACAGGAAACAGCGGGCATTAAAGTTGATGCAGATGGTATCCCTTTTAACCAGTTAAAAAAGAGTTTGTATTTCGGCACCATCTATTACGAGCCTTACCTGTTCCGCAGGAAAAGATGGGAGATGAGTATGGTATTTGAATTGGGTTATGGTAAAGCGGTCCTCGATTCAACCAATAAAATACGCGGGCGTTTTTTAACCAAAACAGAAAAACAGGTTTTTATACCTGCGGGAATGGGTTATTCAGTAAATTTTATCATTCCCGATATTAAGGGATTGCATTTTCTAACCTACATGGGCCTCAACGGGATGATCGGCCTGCGTAAAGCCGTTTTTGAAAGCGACCTGAAATATAATTTCGATGGTTGGTACTGGAGTATTGGTACTGCCATTTTTCTTGATAGGATCTTTGCGGATATTAAATATGGGAGAAAGAACCCTGTTTCGAAATAACTCTGCGTTAACTCCGCTTCTCTGCGACTCCGCGGTGAATAGCTTCTCGTGTTTGATAAACCCTGCTATGCGAAATTTTTTTTCACCGCAGAGCCGCAGAGAAGCGGAGGTTACGCAGAGATGTTTTCTACGTTAAGTGATTCATCCAGCATCACAAGATTCGCATCATATCCTTTCAAAATCATTCCCATACTATCGGCGCGCTTCATAACCTGTGCAGGATACAAACTCACCATACGCAATGCCTCTTCTATCTCAATACCCACATGATTAACAAGATTGCGTAAAGATTTTGCCATGGTTAAAGCAGAGCCGCTGAGGATACCGGCTGCTTCATATTTATCTGCTGTTAAATGATGATGATATGGACCGATATTAGTTTCGGTTACCGCGTCTGTAATAACAAACAATCTTTCTTTCAATATTTTTTTCGCAATGCGTATCGCCGAAAAATCAACATGAAAACCATCAGGAACCAGGCTTGCCATAACAGTAGCATGATCAAAAATAGCGCCCACCATTCCGGGTGCCCGGTGTTGCAATGAACTCATGGCATTGTATAAATGTGTTGCCGCATGAATACCGGAATCAAATGCACTGGTTGCTTCTTCATAAGTAGCATTGCTGTGCCCGGCGGAAATGATTACTCCGTAAGACCTGATCAATTCAACCACTTCCTTGCTGCAAACCTCTGGCGCAAGCGTGATCATAGTGATCACACCTTTTCCATACTCCAGCAATTCTTTCGCTTCCTCAACAGAAGGTGAATGAATAAAGGTTTCAAGATGCGCTCCCTTTTTCAGAGGATGGATCCATGGCCCTTCAACATGCAATCCCAGGCAACCTTTGCCGCCTTCATTCCAGTATGCTTTTACTGCATCAATACTTTTATAAAAAACTTCACTTGTATTTGTTGCAACCGTTGGTTGAAAATGAGACGCGCCGCCCTTGCTGCAGTAATAATATAATTTATGAAGCGAGTCTGCATCAGGATATACGGAAAGTAATTTATCATGTGCCCCATAGATCTGTACATCAATAAACGCCGGTGCGAGCATATGATATTTTACAGAGGGTTTTTCATTCAACGTATCATATGCAACAATATCGGTGATCTTTCCATCAGTTACTTTAACTGCATGATCAGCGAGCCACTCATTTCCTGTAAATATTTTTTCGGCTGCGTAAACCAGTGTTGTATTACTCTCCATCTTTCGGTATGATTTTAAAATGATCGGCATCTTTCCAGAAAGGAAATTTTTCTCTTACCTGTTGCAGCGGCTCCAATTCCAGTGTGATCGTATAAATATCTTCTTCCCCCTGTTTGTGGTATAATACGGTACCCAATGGATCTATCACCATACTATCTCCATTGTGGTGGATGCCGTTACCATCATCACCAACACGGTTCACCCCCACAACATAACATTGGTTTTCTATTGCCCTTGCCGTTAATAATGTTTTCCATGCATGTACTCTTCGTTCGGGCCAGTTGGCCACATATAAAAGCACATCATATTCCGGAGCCTCGGTTATGTGTTGTCTTGCCCAAACCGGGAAACGCAGGTCGTAGCAAACCTGTAAATTTATTTTCCATCCTTTTACCTGTGCTATTGTTCTTTTGCTACCTGCGGTGTATTCATTGTCTTCTCCTGCAAAAGCAAAGCGGTGGCGCTTGTCGTAGTAACCGAATTTACCATCTGGTTGCACCCATAATAAGCGGTTATAAAAATGCCCGTCTTCTTTTATGATCACACTGCCTGTAAGAATAATTTTTTTAGCGGCCGCGATCTTTTTCATCCAGCTTACTGTTTCCCCATTCATGTCTTCTGCCAGTTTTGCGGGCTCCATGCTAAACCCGGTGCTGAACATTTCGGGTAATACTACGATCTCGGTCCTTTCTCGGATGCCCATGATCTTTTGTTCAAGCATCGCGAGGTTGGCGATTTTGTCTTCCCAATGGAGATGGGTTTGTATCAACGTAAAACTTAGTGTAGACATGGTGGATTTATTACAACCTGCAAGTTAACGGAAACGGTAACTCACCTGCATAGATCCATACCCATGAAGATCTTTTTGTGAAACGGCTTCTCTTGTCTGGACCACGAAAGCCAGTTGTGTTGTCCATCTCCCTTCCGCATAACAAATGCCCAGTGTTTGTTCGAGCATTATGGTTTCAATCTCTTTTAATACCGCCCCCGAGCCCTTACTGAACATTCCACCCTGTACAGTGGAATTATACGCCTGGACTATCATTTCCGGGTGCCAGTAAACAAATAGTTCATGGTTTTTGCGGGTAGGCGTGCTGGCTGTCTGTACCCTAGCGTTCCATAAAGCACTGCTGGCATTATTCTCGAAACTACCAATACAGAGGTAGGCGCCAACCCGGGCATTGGTGAAGTTCATTCCGAGATTTGCCTGCACAACCGGCATAAATTTTATCCAGGAACTGTCCTGCAACAGGGTATGTGCATAGGTAACGCCGAGATCAACACCCAATGCATTTTGCACCTGGTACTGCCAGCCGGTAAAACGGCCATACCCCAACAATTTGTGATAGCTGTTCTGCATTCCTTCTCCAAAAGAAGCCTCACCAACCTGGCCCAATCCGCCGTTGTATTGAAACACCGAGTTATTATTCCCGGGGAATTTTGTTTCGCTGAATTTCAGGAACAGGTAACCGCAATAGGGCCTGTCAATATCAGCCGGTGTCAATGTTTTCCTGATCAGTGGCGTAAAGATCATCTGTCCAAGTTCCCAGCCGCTTATACTCTTTTTACCCTTTCTCTCTTTCGCTGTTTTTAGCGCAAAAAAGAAGCCATTGGTATAGTAGGCATCGTTCTTTCGGAACAAATACGCGTCATTTTCCGTTGTAAAGGAGAATTCTCTCGTAAAATGCCGTGTCTCATTTTGAGCTGTAGCACCGATCAAAGCAAACAGGCTGGCGCCGTATAGCAATAAGTATTTCCGCATGCTTAGATTCTAATTACGTTTTTTCTTTATTTCCAGACCTGAATTTGGCAATCACCCGTTGTATCTCCTGTCTTTCATATCCTTTCTGAAGCAGGTAGGCATTTGTTTTTACTTCCCTGGTAATATATTGTTCGCCTTGTAGGCTTTTCCATTTGGTATCCGCCAGTTTTTCGAGTGATGCAAGATAATCTTCCTGTACAATTTCCTTTAAACCCCGTTTTATGTTCTGTTCGCTCACTTTTTTCTGGCGTAAAGCATATACAATCTTCGATTTTCCCCATTTTTTCTGCCTGAAATGCCCGCCGGCGAATAAAATCGCAAACCGTTCTTCGTTCAGGTGGTCTTCTTCTATCAGCCGCGAGAGCAGGATCTCCACATCTTTCTTTATTAACCCCATGCTAAACAGTTTTTCCCTCACTTCGTAGTGACAGCGCTCACTATACCCACAGTAATGCCTTATTTTAGGGTAAGCAAGTTCCGGTGTCAGGTTCTTTTTCACGTTTTCGTTATTGATAATATGGTATATTTACAAAGGTCAGTGTTGTTTCCCTGCAACCATTAAAATAACGGAATATTTTAAAACTTATGCCCGAAGCGAAACACATAGTTTTCCTGATAGATGATGACAATATCTACCAATATACGGCCCGGGTAATATTGGAGTCCACGGGACTGGCCAAACAGATCCAGTCGTTTTATAACGGCAACGATGCAATCAATTATTTTTCCGATCCAAAGAATTTTGATTCAGAATCCCTTCCCGATGTCATTTTCCTTGATATCAACATGCCTATTATGGATGGATGGGAGTTTCTTGAAGAATACAAGCAGTTCCAGGGCAAACTACCCAAACCCATCGCCATCTATATGGTAAGTTCTTCGGTTAACAGCAGCGATATGCAGAAGTCGCGCTCCTACAATGCCGTAAGCGATTACCTGGTAAAACCCGTTAGCCGCAGCAAATACCAGGAATTGATGGAAAGCCTCTGATGTGCATAAGAATGCTCCAATCCACAACTCATCCACATCGGGTTTTTTAAGTGCAAAGGGCACGATTTCTATTACGGAATATTAACATTTTGCGTTAGGTTTGTTGCGAACCTAAATTCTGTAGAATGAAATTTATTGTTTCGTCCTCTTCTCTTTTAAAACACCTGCAGCAGATCAGCGGTGTGATCAATGCAAACACAGTATTACCCATACTGGAGGACTTTTTATTTGAGATACAGGACAAAAAGCTCAATGTAGTAGCCACCGACCTCGAAACCGTTATGCGGGTACAAATGGATGTGGAAAGCAAGACCAATGGAAAAGTATGTATCCCTGCCAAGATCCTTTTGGATTCTTTGAAGAATATTGCCGACCAGCCACTTACTTTCAATATCGATAAGAATTTCGCAGTAGAGATCACCAGCGACAATGGTAAGTATAAAGTGATGGGAGAGAACCCTGATAACTTTCCAAAAGAACCTGCTGCAGATGATACGACCGGTTTTACTATGACCAGCAGCGCACTGCTTACGGCCATCAACAAAACACTGTTTGCTGTGAGCAGCGATGATCTTCGCCCGGCTATGACAGGTGTATTTTTTGAACTCACCAAAGACAGCGTTCAATTTGTTGCCACCGATGCGCACCGTTTGGTTCGCTATAAAAGAACAGATACCAAAGCATCCAAAACAGATTCATTCATCGTTCCCAAAAAGCCGTTGAACCTGTTAAAGAATGCATTGCCAGATAATGAAGATGAGTTGACCGTTAGCTATAATAGCAACCATTTATTCGTGAACCACGGATCAACACAAATGATCTGTCGTTTGATCGATGCGCGTTTCCCTGATTATAAAGTGGTGATCCCGGCTGATAATCCTTATGCGCTCATCGTAAATAAACACGATTTTCAAAATGCATTGCGTCGTGTGAACGTGTTCAGTAACAAGAGCACCAACCAGGTTGCCTTGAACATTACCGGTAGCGAATTACAGATGGCTGCACAGGATGTTGATTTCAGCTTTGAAGGTAATGAGCGCATGAATTGCCAGTATGATGGCGAGGACCTGCAGATCGCTTTCAATGCCAAGTTCCTCATCGAAATGCTGAATGCCGCAGATACAGATGATATCCGCATGGAACTGTCAACACCCACTAAAGCTGGATTGATCAAACCTACCGAGCAAGATGCCGGTTCAGATCTTTTGATGCTGGTGATGCCGTTGATGTTGAATAATTAATAATCTTAGATCGATTAATAAAAGACCCTTGATTTTATCAGGGGTTTTTTATTTGGGGTCATCTCTTTGCGCCTTTGCCTCTTGGCGCTTTTGCGTGAAAAAAGATTCCTCTCAACCTATTTTTGTTTGTAAATTGATCAGACAATTGCTGTCATGATACAAAGCATCATCGATTATTTCAACCAGATCCCCAGCTCGCACCGTGCATTGATCCTTGCCGGCGGCATTACTTTTTTCTGGCTCATAGAAGGCGCTATTCCATTGGTAGGTTTTACATACAATAAATGGAAACACGCTTCCATCAATATTTTCTTCACCATTACAACCATCGTGGTAAATTTTTCATTTGCGCTGCTAATTGTAAAAGCCAGCGATTGGGTTGTGGCGAATAAATTTGGTTTGCTGCAATTGGTGAACATGCCTTTATGGGTATTTATGATCGCAGGATTGTTATTGCTTGATCTTGTAGGCGCCTACTCTATCCATTTCATCGAACACAAAATAAAATGGATGTGGAAGTTTCATATGGTGCATCATGCGGATACGCATGTTGATACAACAACCGCAAATCGTCATCATCCCGGTGAAAGTGTTTTCCGCGCCGTATTTACATTGATAGGTGTCGTAGTTTGCGGCGCACCGATGTGGCTGGTGATGATGTACCAGAGCTTGAGTGTAGTCCTTACTCAATTCAATCACGCCAATATCCGCTTGCCATTATGGCTCGATAATGCATTGAGCTGGTTCCTGGTTTCACCCAATATGCACAAAGTGCACCATCATTATATGCGCCCGCAAACGGATAGTAATTATGGCAATATTTTTTCTGTGTGGGACCGTCTCTTCGGAACATTTAACTATACCCCGGTAGATCAATTAAAATATGGGTTGGATGTGTTGGACAATAGCAAAGATGAAAGCCTTTCCTTCCAGTTAAAAATTCCTTTCGATAAAACAGTAAAGACCGATTATTAAAATACTTTTGCGCTTACGTGAATCAAACCGTGCCTTTGTGTCTTGGTGTGAGAATTGAATTTGCACACCAAGACACAAAGGCACGGTTTAAAATCTGCTTTTATGAAGATTTGTGCTTTCATCCCTGCCCGTTACGCCGCTACAAGATTTCCTGCGAAGCTTATGCAAATGCTCGGTAATAAAACAGTGATACGCCACACTTACGATAATACAGTGGCCACCAATTTATTTGATGAAGTATATGTGGTTACCGACAGCGATATCATTTTTAACGAGATCACAAGCAACGGCGGCAGAGCCATGATGAGCAAAAAAAATCACGAAAGCGGCAGCGACAGGATTGCCGAAGCGATCGTTGACCTGGATGTTGATATTGTTGTAAACGTACAAGGCGACGAGCCTTTTGTAAAACGCGAACCACTTCAAAAATTATTGCAGGTATTCAATGGAGAAGAAGGAAAGAACATACAGGTAGCTTCGCTGATACAGGTGATGAAAGAACAGAAATTCATAGATGATCCCAATTATGTGAAAGTAGCGGTTGATAAGAACATGAATTCACTCATGTTCTCCCGCAGCGTAATCCCTTATCCACGCAGCAAGAATGATACAACCGTTTATTACGAACACATCGGCGTATATGCTTTCAGAAAACAGGCCCTTCTCAATTTCACCAACTGGGAAATGACACCCCTTGAAATAACCGAGAAAATAGAATGTCTCCGTTACCTGGAAAATGGCGTTTTATTAAAGATGGTTGTTACAGATTATATGGGAATTGAGATCGATACCCCGGAAGATCTTGAGCGGGCAGCTTCATTGTTGTAAATGCTAAATGTTGAATGACTGATGTTCTCATTCAACATTTAGCATTTAAAACAATCTCCGCCATTCAACAAAAACCCCACCCAGCTTACTTTCTTTGTTTTAATTTGCCTGTATGAGAAGAGTTTTGCGCTCCCTATTGGGTGTCTTTTTGTTGTTTCCTTCAGTGTGCGTTATCGGCCAAACACAGGCGCCAACAGATGTTTTCACGGTTACTGTTACCAATGCACAAAAAGAGGTGTTGGAAGGTGCCGTGGTTGAAGTATTGAATGCCAGTGATAAAAAGCTGGTAAAATCGGCCGTCACTAATAAAAACGGCGTGTCTGTTTTTTACATTCCTTTTTCGGGTGAATATGTTCTGAGCAGCAGTTTTATTGGTCATGAAGCGCAAACCATCGCGCTTAGCAAAACCATGCTGGCAGATAAAAAAATCATCATTTCATTGTTGCCAAGCCCCAATGCGTTGGCGAATGTAAGTGTTACCTCGCGCAAGCCATTCATTCAAATGGCACAGGGAAAAGTGATCGTTAATGTAGATGCTTCTGTTACCAATGCAGGAACCACAGTGCTGGAAGTATTGGAAAAGTCGCCGGGAGTAATGGTAGATAAAAATGGGGGCATCAGTTTGCAGGGTAAACAGGGTGTATTGGTTTTGATAGATGATAAACAAACCTATTTATCCGGGCAGGATCTCAATAATTTATTGAACGGTATGAGTTCTTCGCAGGTGGAAACCATAGAGCTGATCACCAGTCCATCTGCTAAATATGATGCCAGCGGAAATGCAGGTATCATCAATATCAAAACAAAAAAGAACAGGCAGATCGGGTTTAATGGTGTGTTCACAACTGCTTTCGCACAGGGCCGTTATCCTAAAAATAACAATAGCCTGGTTCTCAACTACCGTAACGGTAAGTTCAATACTTTCCTTACCTATAGCGCCAATATCAATAAAGGCTTTACAGATATTTACGCATTAAGACGGTATTACAATAACAGCGGCGCATTGCTTTCTCTGCTCGATCAGCCTACACTGTTTATCAGTAAAAATTTTGGCAATACATTAAAAGCAGGTTTTGATTTTTACGCATCCGCTAAAACAACTTTAGGTATTGCATTAACCGGAATTTCTGTTGCAAGAAAAGGAACCAGCGATGCAACCGCCAGTTGGAAGAATGCAAGCGGTGCAACAGATTCGGCTATCCGAACAATGGGCGCTACCACCAATCAGTTCACCAATGGCGGTATCAACCTCAATGCCAAACATACCATCAGCAAAAAACAGGATCTTTCTGTAGACTTTGACCTGTTGAAATACACCATTCAAAACGACCAATCCTTCAACAGCAAATTACAGACTGCAACAGGATACACAGAAGGTTCATTGGGTAACCTGCCTTCTACGATCTCTATTTTTTCTGCGAAAGCGGATTATGTTTTACAAACCAGTAAGGATTCAAAATTAGAATCGGGTTATAAACTTTCGGGGATCAATACAGATAACACAGCCGCTTACCAGGCATTCGATGGTTTTACCTGGAAAGAAGATCTTGGCAAAAGCAATCATTTTTTATACAAGGAAAATATCCAGGCTCTGTATGCAAGTTTCGAACAGAAGCTTTCACGCATCAGTTTCCAGGCAGGCGTTCGTTATGAGAATACACATTATGATGGTCACCAGTTAGGTAACAGCGCAAGAAAAGATTCTGCCTTCTCAAATAATTATTCAGGATTGTTTCCTTCGGGATATATCAGCTACCAGGCAGATTCATCAAACACATTTACGTTCACCGCAGGTCGCCGCATAGACAGGCCACCTTTTCAAAAGCTGAACCCGTTTGTAACAATCATCAACAAATACACATTCGAGCGTGGCAATCCTTTTTTCCGTCCACAGTATAGCTGGAATATGGAAATCAGCCACCAGTTCAAACAATTGCTCACCACCACGGTTTCTTACAGCATTGTCAAAGATTATTTTTCACAGCTTTTTATTTCAGAAGGAAATGATATCCTTGTGTACACGAACGGAAACGTAGGCATGACATATAATCTCGGGATCTCAGTTGCAGTGCAGGCAACTCCTTTTAAATGGTGGACCTTATCGGGCCAGGCCATTTATAATCACAAAGAATTAAAGGGTTATCAGAACGTAAATTACAATTCGGATGTGTCGCAGTTGAATATGAGCATGAATAACCAATTGCGCATTGGTAAAACATATACTGCAGAAATTTCCGGTTTCTATACCACACAGGCTAGAAATGATCTGCAGGAGTTATTAATGCCTACAGGACAATTATCCATCGGCCTTGCACGTCCCGTGTTAAACAAAAAGGGAACATTGAAATGTAGTATCCGCGATATCTTCTTTACACAGGCCATGGAAGGCAATACAGACTTCCCCAATGCAGATGAATATTTTATCTTAAGACGCGACAGCCGCGTTTTCAATATTGCTCTTACCTATCGTTTTGGTAAAACAATGAAAGCCGCGCGCAGGAATTCGGGGAGTGCGGGAGATGAGATACAGCGGGTGGGATCGGGCGGGTAATTTTTATTTTGAATGTTGCATTTTAAATGTTGAATGAAAAAGTTATTCATTCAACATTTAAATAACATGTCTATCATTTAATTTGTATTTTCTTAATTACAGTTGAATATATTTTCTTAATACTGTTCTGTTCTTCTCTTTTGCAGAGGGATTCAACCGCAGGCAATAGTGTTTTATTGGTTTTTGTTTCAATTTTAGTATCTCTCCTAAAGCAAATGCAGCGCTCCATCTCACAACAGTACTGGTGTCGCCGCTATTTGTGAGCAGGTTACAAATCGTATGAGCGAGCTTGGATAGAAATAGGTGAGCGATATTGCCAACTACTTTGGCCGACTCCCATTTTACCCGTGGCGCTTTTTCGGTTAGCGCTTGCGTTACAAAATGCAACACCTTTTCATTGGCAATAGATGGATTCTGCTTGGTAGCAAATTCAAATACTTCAATGCAGGTTGCTTTGGGTGAATCCTTTTGTCCCGTTGCAGCTTCAGTTGATTCGCTTACGGTTATCTTTTATCAAGAAGCCCTTTAGCCAGGGCCCCTGTTTTTTCCTTGGTCTTTATTTCTTTACTGTCTAATAATTTTCGAATCTCCATATTTCCTTCTGCCCTCTCAAGATATAAAAGTATCGGAAACAGGTCCTTTCCCGGGAGGGAGGTGCTTTTTCATTCAACATTTAAAATGCAACATTCAACATAACTATTCCCTAACTTACTGTTCTAAACGATTGCTATGAAGAAGAGTAAGCTTATTCGTTGGTCAATAGTTGTTGCGCTCGCCGGTTTCATTTTTGGTTTTGATACCGTGGTTATCTCAGGCGCCAATCAACCCATCAAAGAATTATGGCACACGACTCCGCTGTTTCATGGGTTTTTTATTATGTCGATGGCGCTCTGGGGTACTGTTTTAGGCGCTCTTTTTGGGGGCATTCCCACAGAAAAGTATGGCAGGAAAAAAGTGCTGCTTTGGGTAGGGATCCTGTTTGCCGTTTCTGCTTTCGGTTCGGCGCTTGCAGGAAATGCGTATGTTTTTTCTTTCTTCCGTTTTATAGGTGGTGTGGGTATTGGTGTTTCTTCCGTGGTGGCCCCGATCTATATTTCTGAAATTTCCACTCCCGCTACGAGGGGGAGACTAGGTGCCTTGTATCAGTTCAATATTGTATTCGGTATTTTGATCGCTTTCCTTTCCAATTATTTTTTACAGGGTGTTGGTGGTACCGATGACTGGCGCTGGATGCTGGGTGTATTGGCGGTACCCGCTTTATTGTATACGATTTTGGTGTTTGGCGTTTCTGAGAGTCCCAGATGGCTCATTACAAAACGTAACGACCTGGCAAAAGCCAAACAGATTATGTTACAGATAGGCGTTGTAGATGTTGAAGCAGAAACCGCATCGATCATTGAAAGTAACCAGCATGATACTAAACCCGGGAATACAGGCGGTTTTTTCAGCGGCAAACACAAAAAGATCATTTACCTCGCATTCATGATCGCGTTCTTTAACCAGTTATCGGGTATTAATTTTATTCTGTATTACGCGCCCGAGATACTGGAAAAAGCCGGGCTCGCAGCTAAAGACTCTTTATTCAATTCGATCGCCATCGGCGGTATTAACCTGCTGTTTACTTTTGTTGGATTGTTCCTGATAGACAGGTTGGGTAGAAGAACATTGCTCATCATTGGCTCTTTGGGTTATATCCTTAGCCTGTCTCTTGTAGCGTGGGCATTTTATTCGCATGCAGGGCCGATGTTCCTGATGAGCTTTTTGCTGTTGTTCATTGCAGCGCATGCTGTGGGCCAGGGTGCTGTGATCTGGGTATTTATTTCCGAGATCTTCCCCAATAAGATCCGAAGCGCCGGGCAATCTTTTGGTGCCAGTATTCATTGGGTTTTTGCAGCGCTGATCACTTTGGTGACCCCTGTTTTCCTGGATAGCGACAATGGAATATTCAAAGACAATCCCTGGCCGATTTTTGCATTTTTTGCAGGCATGATGTTTCTACAATTGATCTGGGTGCTGGTAAGTGTTCCCGAAACAAAAGGGGTATCGCTCGAAGCGTTGGAAAAAAAGTTAAGCGCCTAGGTCCGGCTGTAATACCCTTTGCCTCACATAAATAAAATCTGTACAGCGTACAATACCGGTTGCTGCGTATTATTGTAAGAATATTGTTACCTTTCTCCCTATTCTTCCCTCCGGTTTTATTATGAGAAAAAACAACAGCAACCGTTCTTATTTACCAGATGGGAAGATCCGGTGGGTATTTGTTTTCTCTCTTGCTGCCCTTATCCTGTTTTTTGCTGTTTTATACCAGCAAAAAGAACAACAGGAAAACACCCGTACATGGGTTAGCCACACAAACCGGACCATCAGTAATATTGATACTATCGGGATACTTCTTTCGGAAACCGAAGCCGGCATAAGAGAATACCTCGCCACAAAAGATCCGGCCTGGGAAAAACAGGTTAGACAACTTCATTTTTATATAAACGCTTCGCTTGAAACACTCCTCCGTCTTACTGTAGATAACGCAGTTCAAGTATCCAATATTGAGAAATTAAAAAAACTATTTGCCCAGAAGATAGCGCTACAGGAAAAAACCCTGACCGGCGCTTTTAGTGGCGAAGTGTTGAAACAAAAATTAAGTTCTAATGGAGAGGGACAAGAAGTTACGCGCGCCGTTAAATTAATCCTCGCCGCTATACGTGATCTTGAAAATCATTTATTAACGACCCGGATGGCTCAAAATGAACGGAGCTATCAAACAAGTATTTTCACAGCTGTATTTGGTGGTGTTTTTGCTTTTATCCTCGTGATCGTTATCCTTTTTAAACTGAATAATGATATTCGCCGCAGAAGAACCGCAGAAAGTGACGTTGCCCTGAGCGAAGAAAAATACAGGAACCTGATTGAGAATTCAGGAACAGTAATGTACACAGCGAACGACAGGGGCCTGGTAAGTTTTGCCAACCAGCGCGTAGCCGAATTAACCGGTTACAGTGCCGATGAATTAAAGGGCAAACATTTTGGCATGTTGCTCGACCCGGAATGGGTCGAGCGGGTAATAACATTCTATGTTGATCAATATAAAAACAGGGTGCCCGCAACAAATCTTGAGTTTGCCATACGCACAAAAAATGGTGAAAAAAAATGGGTTGAACAGTCGTCTCAATTATTATATGATAACGATGAGATCACAGGATTTCAGTGTATGGTAAAGGACATCACAGAAAAAAAACATATCGAAGAAGAATTGAACGAGTCGGAAATTGCAAGAAAAGAAAACGAATTCCGCCTCAACTCTATCTTAAACAATACTTCCACACTTATTTTTATCAAAGATCTTTCCGGTCATTACATAATGGTGAACCGGCGTTTTAAAGAAGTATTCAATCTCACCGATGAAATGGTGATCAATAAAACAGATTACGATTTTAATACAAGGGAACAGGCGGAACATTACCTCAAGTTAGACGAAGAAGTGATTGCTACCCGCAAACCCGTACAGGTAGAAGAAACTATTGAAACCAGTGAGGGTCGCCGCACATTGTTACTGGTTAAGTTCCCTTTACTAAATGACAAGCAGGAAGTTTTTGGTATTAGCGGCATCGCAACAGATATCACTGAAAAAATTCAAAGCAGAAATCAACTGGAGGTGGCGCTCAAAAATGCGGAAGAAGCGAAAGAACTGCAGGAACAGTTCCTTGCTAATATGAGCCATGAGATACGCACGCCATTGAATGGTATACAGGGTATGACCGCTTTATTATTGGACACTGAATTAAATAATGAACAGCGTGAGTTCACAAGCACAATCAGTCGTTCTCTTAATAACCTGCTCGCAATCGTAAACAATATCCTCGATTTCTCAAATATTAAAACCGGCAAACTCAGCCTGCAGAATAAACCTTTTAATATCCGCGATGTAATTGCCGGAATTAAGAGTCAATTTGATCATGAGTTAAAAAAGAAACACCTGGCCCTTGAAATAATGATCGATGACAAAGTGCCTTTATCGGTTAGCGGTGACAGCGCCAGGTTAAAACAGGTATTAGTGAACCTGGTAGACAATGCTATTAAGTTTACCCAATCAGGCTCTATTCGTTTGGAGATTTTTCTTCTTGAAGAAACCAAAGAAAAGACAAAACTATCTTTTACGGTTACAGATACCGGTATTGGTATCGCCCGCGATAAATTTGAAACCATTTTCAAAAGTTTCGCACAGGCAAGTATTAATATTTCACAAGGATATGGCGGCGCTGGTCTTGGCCTTGCTATCAGCAAGGGATTGATCGAATTGCAAGGAGGTAATATTTCTCTGCATAGTCAACCAAATAAAGGCTCCGCCTTCCGGTTTATCATGTCGTATGGTTCGAATAAAGAAGAGAGTGGTGAAACAGCAGCAAAAAATGATTTTACCGAACACCTAAAGGGCAAGCATTTTCTTGTGGTAGAAGATAACCCCGTTAACCAGCGTCTTGTAAGCGTTGTTTTACAAAAAGTGGGAAGTAAAGTAGACATTGCTTCCAACGGGAAAGAAGCAATTGAGCGCCTGCAGGAAAAACCTGATTACGACCTGATTTTAATGGATGTACAAATGCCTGTAATGGGTGGATACGAGGCCACTATTTATATTCGCCAGGTACTCAAATCACAAATACCGATCATTGCATTAACAGCAACGGCTTTAAAAGAAGACCAGGACAAGTGCAAAGAAGTGGGTATGAATGATTTTATTTTAAAACCATTTGATTTTAAGGATCTCTACAGCAGGCTCACACGTTTATTGCTGAATAAACAACCACTTGTTCAAAAAGAGACCATTACCCAGCCAGCTAAAATGGGGAAGCTATACGATTTGTCTCTGTTGGAAGAGCTGGATGACAAGAAGTACGTATATGATATGATTCTTTTCTTTTTACAAAATACAACCGCTGATATTGCACAACTTTCTCCTTTAGCTGTTAATAAAGAATGGGATCAGTTGTATAAAATGGCTCACAAGATAAAAGGCGCCGCAGGTATGCTCCAGGTAACAGGTTTAACCGCTTTGCTTGCCAAAATAGAGCTTGATGCCAAAGAAAAGAAAGACCTTGATACCATTGGCAGCAGGGCACAGGAAGCAACCCGTTTATTTGTAGAACTGGAGATACAGTTACAGGAAGAGCTGGAAATCCTTAAAAAAGAACTCCCGGCAACTGATTAAGATTTATTTTTGCTAAAACACAATATCCCTCTATGCGTATTCTGGTGGCCGAAGATGAACCCATGTTACTTAAGACCATTGAGTTAAAGCTCAAAAAGGAGGGTTATGAAGTAGTTGCTACTGCCGATGGCAGGCAGGCAATGGCCGAGATAGAAGGGTCTGATCCCGACATGGTTATAACGGATATCATGATGCCTTATGCATCCGGGCTTGAGATCATTAGTCATGTGAGACAAAAGATCACCAGGAAAATTCCCATTATCATACTCACTGCCATGGAGCAGGAAAAAGTGGTGATGGAAGCTTTTGAATTGGGTGCAGATGATTATATAACCAAACCTTTCAGCCTTAATGAACTGGTGATGCGCGTAAAACGCCTGATGCTGCGTCCACCAGCATAATAATCATCTTACATGTAACCTACTTTTTTTACCAACATCCCGTGATATGATCCATAAGAAAACAGGACGCATTATTCTCACGTTTTTTTCCTTGTTGGTAACAGTCCTTTTATACAGCCAGGACACAACATCTTCCGACGGATTTTTGGTTGAAGCCAGAAAAGCCGCGTTTAACAACAACGACTACACAAAAGCAAAAGCCTACCTGCACAAAGCGCTAAAAATTAGTCCCAATTATGCCGATGTAAAAATATTCCTGGGCCGTATTTATACCTGGACAAAAAATTACGACAGCGGCCGTTTGTATTTGCGCCAGGTATTGTTAACGAACCCGGATTATGAAGATGCAATAGTAGCTTATACAGATCTCGAATATTATAGTGACAATTATGAAAGAGCGCTTGAGCTTACACGTACCGGGTTAAAAAACAATCCAGGTTCCGAACCCCTGATGTTTCGCGAGGCAAGAATACTGAACGCACTGAAACGAGTACCTGAGGCAGAACGCGCATTACAAAAATTATTATTGATCAATAGTAACAATAAAGATGCGCAGGCGTTGTTAAAAAGTATACAAGAGGCAAAGCCTGAAAACATAGAGTCGAAAGTCGCGGTCACTAACAGGCCAAATCCATCTGAAACGGATAGCCTTTCGGCGGACGGCTTATTATTACTAGCCAGGAAAGCTGCTTTTGACGACAAAAATTATGAGCTGGCAAAATCCCGTTTGTATAGGGCTTTGACGGCCAGTCCAAACTATGCCGACCTTAAAATATTCCTGGGAAGAATTCATACCTGGACAAAAGAATATGATAGTGCCCGTTATTACTTTTCTTCCGTATTAAAAGCGAACGCAGAGTATGAAGACGCGTCGATAGGCCTGGCAGATCTTGAGTATTGGAATGATGATAACAATAAAGCATTGGTGGTTGTTAATGAAGCATTGGTATATCACCCTCAATCACAGGAACTGCTGATCAGGAAGGCAAAGATATTAAATGCTATGCGCCAATATGCAGAGGCTCAATCGGCGGTAGAGCAACTGCTTACCATAAACAGGAACAATAGTGAAGCGCGTTCACTCGCTAACCGCATCAAAGTATCTGCAGCAAAAAACGCGATCGGCGTAAGCTATGATTATGTTTCTTTTGATAAACAGTTCAGCGATCCCTGGCACCTGGTGGGGTTAGACTATACAAGAACAACGGGCATTGGCTCCATTACCGGAAGAGTAAATTATGCTAACCGTTTCAAAAGTAATGGCATTCAATATGAACTGGAAGCGTATCCGCATATTTCAAAAACTTTTTACAGTTATGTGAACATCGGTTATTCAGATAGTATCGGCGTATTTCCTCATTGGCGCGGAGGGTTTTCTTTGTATGCCAATCTTCCGAAAAGTTTTGAGGGTGAACTGGGCGTACGCTACCTGCAATTTACAGGTGATCCTACTTTTATTTATACCGCCTATCTCGGCAAGTATTACAAAAGCTGGTTGTTCAGCGCGCGTACCTATGTTACACCAAGCACATTTACCAAAACAGTTTCTGCTTCCTATAGTGTTTCTGCACGATATTATTATGGAAGCGCAGATGATGTGATCGGTGCAACATTCGGTTATGGTATTTCTCCTGACGACCGTTCCAATTCCATTCAGCTGGATGATAAGATCCGGTTGATTTCGTACAAAGCCGGGTTATCCTTCAAAAAGAAAATAGCAAAGTTCAGTGTACTTGCCATTGATGGATCCTGGGTAAATCAGGAATACCTTCCGCAAACCAAAGGCAATCAATATCAATTCAGTCTCGGATGGCTAATACGTTTCTAAAACCAAGTATTGGCTCAGTATTAAGAGCGGTACTGGTCATACTGTTACTGCTTCCTGTTTGGATGTTCATTATCTGGCTATGCATCCCAAAAAGAAAACTGGTAATCGCAATTGTTGACAAAACGGTTTTAACTACAGAGGGACAGGAGCATGTTTCATTGAACTGGGTTTTGAACCAGGAAAGATTCACTAAAACGAGTTCAGAACTCTATAGACGCGAACGTGATTATTATGGTTTTTTTCCTCTCGACAAAGAAAAATTCAAACTGAAAGGTCTTGAGCGTTTTACCAATACACAGCTCGACAGGTTAAGCGTTGATGCGGATGCGGCTTATATCACAGATGCCTATGGTATCTATAAAAATGAATGGTTCGCCATGGGCGATTCAAAAGAACGCTCCGGGATCATATATGGCGGTTTGAGCCAGCAGGATTTTTATTTTCTGCAGCAATTGCGCGATAAGCATAAATTGATCATTACAGAATTCAATTGCCTGGCATCGCCTACTTCTCCAACCGTGCGCAGCGATTTTGAAAATATTTTTGGCGTAAAATGGACCGGTTGGATCGGGCGATATTTTGATTCGTTTGATACCACTAAAAATAAAGAACTTCCCAAATGGCTTGTTAACAATTATAAGTTACAACACAAGGGTGCCTGGCCATTTACCAAAAGCGGGATCGCTTTTATTCATTCAGATGAGAGAGTGGTGGTCCTCGAGAACAAGACACATTTGCAACAGGAACTTCCCTATATCTACCCTTCAGAGGAAGGAAAGGATCATTATAACCTGCCCGAAAAAACAGCCTACTCCTTCTGGTTTGATGTTATGCAACCCGATACTTCTTTTAACCACGTGATCGCGCGCTATCAAATCGACGTGAATAAGGAAGGGGAAAAAGAA
Source organism: Bacteroidota bacterium (assembly GCA_040388475.1). Lineage (GTDB taxonomy): Bacteria > Bacteroidota > Bacteroidia > Chitinophagales > Chitinophagaceae > Sediminibacterium. The sequence goes on from JAZKBT010000019.1 coordinate 82,491, forward strand.
CTGGCGGCAAACGGGTTACCGGCTTCCTTTCCCGCGGTTACTGCACATATCAATAAGGATTATCGTTTCTTTTATTTCTCCGGCGATTTTGCAGATAATCCGATCTCTTTAAACTCTTCTTATTTTAAGGGTGTGCACTATGTTAAATGGCTCATGTACAACCGCCACGACCCATTAGAAAGAACGAGTTTTTTCTGGAGAATTTACCAGCCGTTGGTCACTACGATCCTGAATGATTATTACCATTCGCAATACCCCGGTCAATAAGGCGTATATTTCTGAATCAGGCTATCAGGTAACATTTTCAATGTTCGGCTGAATATTTCATTCTTGTTTTTAAACCTGAAGAAAGCCGCTTTCAATTCATTCTTTTTGGCAGGGTTGCTATTCACAGAAAGGTCCATTACATTGCTGATGCTGAACAGGTTCTCTCCGCTCAGCATGTAATTACCCATAACAAAATCCACCATATCGGTCTTGGTCTGCATCATAGGGTAAGCATGTATATTGCGAAACTGCCTAACCGTATCAAGTCCATTACCTACCCAGCTTACTGTGTCAGGCATGTTAAGACGGTAACTGTTTTTTAGCCATGCAATCAGACTCGGAGCAATATCAAAATGACTGGAGATCGAAGAGATCTTTGCTGTTCGTTTTAGTAATGGTGAATAAATGATCAGGGGCACATGATAACGGTCGAGTTTTGTGGTCACCGGAATTTCAGGCATCCGGTGATCGCTGGTAATAAGAAATATGGTATTGGCATAATCGGGTCTTTGCCGGTATTGTTCCATAAACTCTTTGATCCCGTCATCCGCAAATAAAATACTTGAATACTGGTTTGCATATTTACGGGCCTGCTTTTTTACTTCCTCTGAAAAACGCAATTCGTTCATCCTGCTTTCAAACCTTTTCAGGTAGGCTTCCTGGTCATTGATCAAAAAAGGATTGTGTGTAGAAATGGTAAGTACTATATCCAGGAAGGGTTCCGGCGATTTCTTCTTGGTTTCAAAATAACGGCGGAACAATTCTTTGTCGCCGTACCCCCAGCTAAATCCATTGCTGGCGGGCATTTTTTCATAGCCCGCGGGAAAGGTCTTTTCATCATGGATCGTATCAATATTGATTTTTTTCAAAAACAGGTCCATATTGTCAAAATGCGAATCGCTACCATAATAAAAAGAAGTGTTGTATCCATTGTTCTTTAAAAGATTCACCAGGGAAAAATGTTTGGGCATAGACGCGCCCAATTCATTAAACCCATTGGATGCAAAAGGGAGGGAGCTGAGAACGGAAGGCAATACGGCAAATGTTCTTCCGCCTTCGCTTAAAAAATTATCCCAATACAAACTCTTTTCAGAAAGCGAATCAAGATAGGGGGTGAAATTACCGAGGTAACCTCCTTTGTTAGTAAAGGCCCTTCCCAACCCTTCTACCAGTATGATCACAATATTGGGAGGCGTTGTGGTCTTTTCAAAGAACGGCGACAATACATCTTTGGTACTATCGCTAAGGTGCATAAAAGGATAATTTTGTTCATCGATATACTTAGCGGTTGCAAGTCCCATTGGGCTGTCTGTATCATAATCGCCCGAATAATTGTCCGAGTAAATATCCAGTTCAGCATTGGGTGGGAAAAAATGCCTGTAAGATGCATTAAAAAAATGCGAGGATTTATTGATGGAAAGGTTGTTACTGTATTCCTGTCCCGGCATCCATTCGTTTACTATCTCAGGAGCCCTGGTAAATAAGGTTCCCAAAAAAAGCAGGAAGAAAAGAAACACGATCAGTCCGCCCGTTTTGATCCGCTTCGTTAAAAAGATCAAAGCGCCCAACACAACAGCAAGTAATACAACAACGCCAATGATCATCGATATTTTAATACCTCCTGATGCGCCGATGGTTTGTTTGATATCGGCCATTGAATAGCTCCAGAGATCAGCACCTAAAGGAACCAGTGTGGTAATAAAATATTGTGAAAGGGTTGCCTGTATCAGCACTAACAACACAGATATAACAATAAAGAAACCATGTGCCGCTTTTTTATGCATAGCATAGAACAAAGCAAACAGCAGGTATCCCCAGGCACCTATTTTCAATACAAAAGTAAAATCTTTTGCGAGTCCGGTCATGATCACTTCACCCAATAATTTAGGTGGTCCGTGTTGCACAGCCTCGAGCACCAGCTCAAGCCCTCTTGTGAATGCGAACAATAGTAAAAGAACAATGATGTGCTTCACATAGTATTTAAAAGAACGGTAAATGAACGAACTGATCCGTATGATCCCTGGAATGATGGTTCGTTCCATGATCCATGCTTTCGCTTCGGGTTCTGCTTCTAGAGGTTCCGGTACTGATACTGTTGTTGTGACAGCGTTCGTTGACGTGGTAGGCGCAGCTTGTGCAACAGGTACAGGAGCTGCTGTTTTTTTTGCAAAACCCTGTCTTGTCATTTCACCCCAACCTTTTTTCTTGTTGATCAGGTCGAGATAACCTTTAATCGCGCTCCATACAACAAAGGGATGATAATAGAACGGCTCGGTCAATCCTGTCAACAACAACCGCAATATATCTATCCTTCGTTTATACTGGTTGAATGTTAATACTTCCATTAAGATGGCGAAGGAAGAATAGAGATATCCAAAACAAACGATGAATAAGAAGAAGGTAAAGAAAAAGCCCCAATTCAAAAACCCGGTCCATGCCATAACAAAGAAACAGATGAACCCAAAAAACTCGATCACGGGTGCACACATTTCAAAGAAGAACCAGTAAGGATAGCTCAACATTCCGAGCAAGTGGTACTTGGGATTAAAGAACATCACTTTGTGAAACTTCAGCGTTTCATAAGTGCCCCGGATCCATCGGTTGCGTTGTCTTCCTAAAATTTTGAACGAGGAGGGCGCTTCTGTCCAGCAAAGCGGATCGGGTATATACGTAACCACATATGGTTCGTTGTGTTCTTCCATATAACGGCGCATACGCACAACCAGTTCCATGTCTTCGCCAACGGTTTTGTGATCATACCCGCCACACTTGATAGCGATCTCTTTGTCGAAAGCGCCAAACGCGCCGGAGATCAGCATCAACCCGTTCAAACGGCTCCATGCCATTCTTCCCAAAATAAAAGCACGTATGTATTCGAGGATCTGTATGCGTGGAAGATAATCCTCGGGTAGTTTTACTTTGATCAACCGGCCGTCTTCTATTACACAGGAATTGGCAATGCGTACCACGCCGCCCGTTGCGATTACCCTTTTCCCTGTTTGTTCTAAAAACGGTTTGATCATTTTCAGCAACGCATCCTGCTCCAGTATACAATCCACATCAATGCACACCAGGTAATTATTAGATGATACGTTGATGCCCACATTGAGCGCATCGGCCTTGCCTCCATTCACTTTATCAACCACGATCAATTTGTGATAAACAGTATTCCTGCTTTTATAAATACCACGGATCTCTTTTGTAGCGATTTGTTCATTCACAAAGAATTCGATCTTCTCAAGATCATAGGCATTGATCAGTTTTTCCAGGCAATCGTCTTTGCTTCCATCGTTGATAATAATCACTTCAAGATTGGTATAATAAATAGACAACAGTGATTTCACGTTTTCAACGATGGTCTTCCCTTCGTTATAAGCAGGGGCCAGTATGGTTACAGTTGGTGCATGTATAGATGCCGCCAATATGCGGTAATCGGTAAAGCTGTTCTTACGCATGTATTTTTGCGTTTCACCTATCGAAAACAACGCGATCAGGATATAGGAAAGCAATAACAATACGGAATAGGCAAAGACTCCATAGGTAAGAATGTTGAATAATATGTCGGTCAACCCACTCCAGCTCATTTCACTGTTTTAACATGCCTGTAAATCCTTTGATAAGGTTCCGGTTGCGACTCCCCTCTTTTTTCAAGTACTGCCAATCCATTTTCAGAGATCTCGGCCAATACTACCGCTGCTTTCAGTTTGATCGTATCGTTTTCGTGATCAAGCAGGTTTAGCAGGAATTCGTATTCATTCTCTGTGGCAATCGTACGTAACGCTTCTAAAATAAACACCTGGTTGCTGAATATTTCTTTATTAAAATATCCAAGCAAAATAGCAGGTGTGCTTTCGTCGGCCAATGTGATCAGTGTTTTTATCGCCTGCCGGCGTACGGGTTTTTGCGGATGTACCAAACAATCTATCACCTGCTTACGGATGGAGAATTGTTGGTATTCGTCCGCCAATTTCAAGGCGAAGATCACAACGGTCTCATTTTTTGATTGCAGCCATCCCGGGATCTTTTCTGAGATATCTTCTTTTTTAGGATAGAGCCGAAGCTGTTCCAATAGTTTTAATTGCTGCCATTCGGTTAAAGGATAAGAAATCACATCCAGGAAACGGAGACCAGGGAAACCGGTCAGGTGTATCACACCTGTTTGTGCTTCCATGCGAACGAATTCATTTTTGCTGTTGGTGTTTTTATAGATGGTGGTCAATACATCGGCCTGGTCCATCAGGTATAATTCCTGTATGCCTTTGGCACGTATATGCCATTGGTTTTGGGTAGCAAGTTTTTTAAGCGAATATTTTTTTAATCCTAACTGTATGTATATGGCGGTGATATTTTCAGCAACAGCCCCTGAAAAATTTTTTTTACAAACGATCAGTTCATCAATAGCAAACTGCCGGGCCACGCGGTTGTTTAATATCTTGTAAAAACTTTTAGAGGTTGAAATGCTTTCCGGCTCCTCTTCCATAATGATCTGCGTGATCCATGTTTCGAGGAGTTTCCTGATACGGTCGGTATAGAAAAAGTTTCTTTTCTTATAAAAAAGATAGAGGTAAATCGTGGTTACCGTTAGTGCAATAGCAACCAGCATGATCAAAACGCCTGTTAAAAGGGAACCAGGATCCAGCCAGCGTGCAATGGTTCTTGTAACAGCATTGTCCAGCAGGTAGGCTCCCTGCATAAAACGAACAGATATATCGGATAACAAAAGCATGTTACAGGGACGGATCTATCAAAACACCCGTATTTTGTTAAAGGTATAGGAATATACGGTTTTCTGCATCGTTACAGCGTCTTAAGTGTCATTTTGTTCCCCGCATATATAAATACGGATCTTGATCTTGATTTAAATTAAGCCATTCTAAGTAGGTTTGCAATTAGTTTACAGGGATTATTATAAAGAAAAATCATAGTTATGAGTTTCCGCAATTTTAAAATGGTCAGTTATGTAGTGTATGGCCGTGGCAGTTTTAACCAGCTGGATGAGATCTTACACCCGCAACGCAAAGAAGATGCGCCGATGATATTTTTAGTGGATCATTTTTTTGAAGGTAAATCATTGGCGAATCGTGTTCCTTTACGTGGTAAAGACAAAATTATTTTTGTTGATGTTACCTACGAACCAAAAACCACGCAGGTTGACCAACTCGCGCAACAACTAAAAGATGAATTCGGAACCATCAGCGGTGTGATCGGTATTGGCGGCGGTTCTGCCATGGATCTTGCCAAAGCCGTTTCATTAATGATGACCAATCCGGGTTCTTCGGCGGACTACCAGGGATGGGATCTTGTGAAATATCCCGGTGTTTACAAAGCAGGTATTCCTACTTTAAGCGGTACCGGTGCAGAAGTGAGCCGTACAACTGTATTAACAGGGCCCACTCGCAAGTTGGGTATGAACAGCGATTTTACTCCATTCGATCAAATCGTTCTTGACCCCGACTTAACCAAAGACGCGCCGGAAAACCAGCGTTTTTATACAGGTATGGATTGTTATATACATTGCATTGAAAGCCTGGAAGGAACTTACCTCAACGAGTTCAGCAAGAGTTACGGCGAGAAGGCATTACAGCTTTGCCAGAAAGTATTTGTAGAAAAAGATCGTTGGGATGATGAATGTGATGACCTGCTGATGATGGCATCCTATGCCGGTGGAATGAGTATCGCTTATTCCCAGGTGGGTGTTGCACATGCGGTGAGTTATGGTTTGAGTTATTTGCTTGGAACCAAACACGGTATCGGCAACTGTATTGTGATGAATCACCTGGAAGAATATTATCCCGCCGGTGTAAAAGAATTTAAATACATGGTTGAAAAAAATAAGATCGATATCCCCACTGGAATTTGTAAGGGATTGACAGATGAGCAGTTTGATGCCATGATCGATGTATCCTTTGTCATGAAACCTTTGTGGGAAAATGCGTTGGGCAAGGATTGGGAAAAGATCATAACAAGAGAGAAGTTGCGCGCTTTGTATGAGAAGCTGTGAGGAATATTGAAGGAAGGGCCGCAAACATGTCCTCACATTTGCTTTCGCATCTTGAAGGAAGGTGGATTTGTGAGGACACAAATCCGGCGTTCACAACATGTAAACCAAAACCAACAATATGAAAAAGGTCCTCTTTCTCTTACTTGTTTCTTACACTTTGTATGCCTGCAGCAATTCTGCAGAAACAAAAGATGCTGCCGGTTCTTTTAACATGGATTCTGTAAAAGCCGCAATCGACGCCAACAACAAAGTTTTTTCGGCCTCTATTAAGAATGGCGATTCACTGGCGATGATCGGAACCTATGCCAGCGATGGTTGCCTGATGCCGTCCAATTCACCGAAAATGTGCGGTGTAAAAGGCATTTCAGAATTTTATACATGGACCCGGCAAATGGGAGCCGGCGACCTCACCTTCCAGGTGCTGGAGATTACCGGAAGCAAGGAACTTATTTCTGAAGAAGGAGCCTATGATGTATTAGGAAAAGATGGTAAATCGATGGAAAAGGGGAAATACATTGTTCTCTGGAAACAGGAGAATGGTGTATGGAAAAAATACCGTGATATCTGGAACAGCGACGCACCGCCACCACCTATGGAGTCAGCAAAAAAATAATTTGTACACAAACTTCTTCGCCGCAGAAAGCAACTCTTCTGCGGCGTTTTTGTTTTTATATTTACCCGATGAAATACCTAGTTTTTATTCTCCCTTTTTTAGCAGGAGTAACCATAACAACACAGGCTGGCGTTAACAGTCAATTACGTGTCGCGATCAGCAATCCATGGATGGCTGCTTTTATTTCTTTCTTTGTAGGAACCGTTATCCTCGGCGTATATGTTGTTGCCACCAGGCAAACTGTTCCTTCTGTTGCACAATTGAGAGGAATAGAATTGTATAAATATGCCGGAGGTTTGTTGGGTGCGTTCTTTGTTACCGTTATTATTCTTACCGTACAAAAGATCGGTTCCGCAAATGTATTCGCATTGGTGATAGCGGGACAATTGTTTATGGCACTATTGTATGATCACTTGGGATTATTCGGATTCCCTCAATCAAATATTAGCTGGGTGAAGATATCGGGCGTAATATTATTGGTTGTAGGCGCTTACCTGATTAATAAAAAGTAATGTTTCGCTAAGAGCTACATTTTAGAAAGTTCCTCTTCCAGTTTGTCAAAATTCTCTTCATTCTTTTCGGGAACAAATTTTATTAGCTTATCGCATTCTTCTGCAGTACCAAATATCATTTTATAAACAACCCTTGTTCCATTCCCCTCTTCATAAAAAAGAACTACTCCCTGGAACAACGGATTCGAAATACGGTTCCATACAATTTTTTTATTGGGAACGATCTCCACAAATACAGACTCATTGGGGTAGTTCCCTTTTTCAGGCCCATGCATTGTGAGTTTCCAATTACCCCCGGGCCGAGGGTCGAATTCATGAAACGTATTGGTAAATCCCTTTGGTCCCCACCATTGGGCAAGATGTTGGGGATCTGTCCAAGCTTTGAATACGGTTAACAATGGTGTATGAAACACCCTTTCAGAAATGATCATCCTGTCGGGCGATGCATCGGTTATTTCAAAAAGTTCCATAACTTTTTGTTTATTGGTTTTTATAATTATTTTTTTCTTTTTGTATTGTCAACAATATCCAGCAAGCCTGCTACAAACCTGTCATCCGCCAATTGCCAAAACATAACGCCATTTAGTTTTTTCTTCATAGCATATTGTGTTTTTAAAACAATGGATAAGCTATCATCAAAGGTAACAAACCATTTTTTTTGCGCATTATATAAATAAGGTGCAGACGCGTCTTTATCCCAATGATAAACAAACCCGCTGTCTGCGGGGAACTGCCTGGTAAAATTATTATAGGAAACGCCTCTTAAGAATTTTCCTTTTCCATAAAGCCCATTATTATCCTCTTCTACTTTTTCCCATATACGCGCATAGAATGCTGCGCCTATCAGTAATTTTTTTGCAGGAACTCCTTTTTCAAGTAACATTTGCACCGCATGATCACAGGATTCTTTTTGACTGCCTGTTGAATATAACCCTGTATGATGCCCTGTAACCGTATCATAGCCTGAGATTAGGTCATATGTCATAATATTGATACGATCAACCAGCGGTGTTACTTTTTTCCAGTCAACAGATTCGTCTATATATCCGGTAAACCCGCCCGCAGCAAAGCTGAGTTCTTTCTGTTTGCCAAGTGTATCGCGAAGCGTTTGGATGAGCGCGGTAAAATTATCCTTGTCTTTTAAAGAGTACGGATGACCCGGCGCACCTTTGATAGTCGGGTATTCCCAATCAAGGTCCAATCCATCTGCGTCAAAATCATTCAGTAATTTTTTGGTAGATGATGCAAAGACCTTTCTTGAACTATCTGTTGAAAAAACATCCGAACAACTATAGCAACCCGTCCAGCCGCCCATGGATACGATCACTTTTAACTCCGGGTTTCTCTTTTTTAATTTCACGCAACTGATCAGCGATGCACTATCACGCGCATTGTTCAACGAAATCGAGCTTCCTTTTAAATGGGTAAAACTGAAACAGAGATGGGTTAGTTTTTCTATGGGAAAACTATCTACCATGCTGGGTCTTCCGGCATAGTAACCAAAAACGGTAAAGTTTTTTCTTTGACAGAACCCTGGTTGATAAGAAAATAGAAAGAGGAGTATCGCTATTGGTATTGATAGGGTGGTTGCTTTCATCTATAACTGAAAATACAAAATTTTAAATTAGCGTTTTTGTATAAATACATCAGCCTAATGATCACCGCAACCAACCGTGTCTCTGTGCCTCCGTGTGCAAGTTTATTTCTCACACAGAGGCACAGAGGCACGGTTTTGGACCCGGTTTTTCGGGGTCGCTATTTTTATTTCATTCCCTCTAATTCTTTCTGCAGCCTGAACATTTCATCCCTTAATCTCGCCGCCTCAATAAAATCAAGATCGCGTGCAGCTTTCTCCATTTCTTTTTTTGTTTTGTGGATGGCTTTTTCTACCTGTGGAATGGTTTTATAGGTTTCCTGTTCTTCCGCGGCTTTGTGGACTATGTCTTCATCGCCCTGTATCGCATAAGGCCTTGATGGATCATATCCTTTGATGTCTAATACAGAGCCCTGTGCAAAAATCTGTTGGCGTGATTTTATAATGGTGGTTGGCGTTATTCCGTGTTTGGTATTATACTCAACCTGCTTTTCCCTTCTTCGCGATGTCTCATCAATGGTGCGTTGCATGCTCTCTGTCATTTTATCGGCATAAAAGATCACGCGGCCATCCACATTTCTCGCAGCACGCCCTGCCGTTTGTGTTAGTGATCTTTCATTGCGAAGAAACCCTTCTTTGTCTGCATCAAGTATCGCAACCAAGGCTACTTCAGGTAAGTCCAATCCTTCGCGCAATAAATTCACTCCCACGAGCACATCGATTTCTCCCAACCGTAATTGCTGTAAAATTTCAACACGTTCCAGTGTATCCACATCACTATGTATGTATTTTGATTTGATGTTGATACGTCCCAAATATTTATCCATCTCTTCGGCCATTCGTTTGGTAAGTGTTGTTACCAGCACCCGATAGCCGTTCTTAACGGTCTTATCAATTTCATCCAGCAGGTCATCGATCTGGTTAACACTCGGGCGGATCTCAATTGGTGGATCCAATAAACCTGTTGGCCGAACGATCTGTTCTACTACTACGCCACCTGTTTTTTCCAGTTCATAATCACCCGGCGTTGCACTAACAAAAATGGTTTGGCCGATCATGCTTTCAAACTCATGAAAATTCAGTGGCCGGTTATCCATCGCGCTCGGTAAACGAAAACCATAATCAACCAATACCAATTTCCGGCTCCTGTCGCCGCCATACATACCTGCCACCTGGGGTACCGTTTGGTGACTCTCATCTATCACACATAAAAAATCTTTCGGAAAATAATCCAGCAAACAGAAAGGACGGGTACCCGGTTTGCGTCTGTCGAAGAAACGTGAGTAATTCTCAATGCCATTGCAATAGCCCAGCTCACGTATCATTTCAATATCATATTCTACTCGTTCTTTCAGACGTTGTGCTTCTATGTATTTACCGGTGGCTTTAAAATATTCTACCTGCGCCATCATTTCATCCTGTATCTCGTGCATCACATCAACAATCAGGTCTTTAGGCGCTAGGTAAAGTGTAGCAGGAAAGATCGCAGCGTTCTCCATCACACCAATGCGTTTGCTGCTTGAAGTTTCAATGCTTTCAATGTCTTCTATCTCATCGCCAAAAAATGTAACCCGGTAACCAAAATCAACATACGGTAAATTAATGTCAACGGTATCTCCTTTTACGCGAAACGTTCCGCGTTTAAATTCTTCCTGCGAACGGTTGTATAATGAATTCACCAGCGAATGCAAAAATCCCTGGCGCGATATTACCTGTCCTTTATGTATGCGAATAATCCCGTTCTCATATTCCGTGGGGTTTCCCATACCATAGATACAGCTCACACTCGCCACCACAATAATGTCTCGTCTTCCACTCAACAGTTGTGAGGTTGCCTGTAAACGTAATTTATCAAGCTCTTCATTAATGCTCAGGTCTTTTTCAATGTATACATCACTCACCGGCATATAAGCTTCCGGTTGGTAGTAATCATAATAGCTAACAAAATATCCCACTGCATTATCCGGGAAAAACTGTTTGAACTCGCCATACAATTGCGCCACCAATGTTTTGTTGTGTGTTAATACCAATGTTGGGCGCTGTGTATTCTGTATCAGGTTCGCAATGGTAAATGTTTTTCCTGATCCTGTTACACCCAACAGGGTTTGAAACTGTTCGCCATTGTTTACACTGTCTGTTAATTGCTGTATAGCAGAAGGTTGGTCGCCGGCGGGGGAATAGGATGAATCTAATCTAAAAGGCATGGGGCAGGTATATGGTTTGTAGTCTGTGGTCTGTGGTTGGAGAGTAAAGTTAAAAAGGGATTTGTTATTTACCGGGCTTTTGTTTTTTTATGGTCCTGCGTTTGTGGGATCGCACACTTGTACATTAGAAATATTGGGCAGCAAATAGAAGGCCACCTGCTTATACAGCGGTGGCCTTCATTGGTTGGAGGGGGAAGACTAAAAATTATCCTAGTTTTTTCACAATCGCTTTCACGTTGCTATCAATTTCTTTGTCTGTCATCCGCCTTCCGTTAATTTCTGATGTGGTCCAGCCCTGCCAGATCGTTTTTTCCGTATCTGCATTCAATACAGTTAAGGTCAGCGTTCCTTCGTTTACAATCTCTTTGGAATTGTTATATCCCATGAATTCCGAAGGATAATAGATCGGCACATAACTCCTTCTGTAGGGATTATAGAACCAACGTGTCATCGGTTGCGAATACACAGGATCGCTCACATTGCGTGTTTCCTTCTGCACATCCACATCATACACCAATAACACATCCGGGTTGGTGTTTACTTCACGCCAGCCGTTTGCCTGTAAATTTTTGTCAACGCTACGGCGGATCTTATTGTCCACCATGTCGTTCAATTTACGGGGGTTGATTCCCTTTTCCTTTTCAGCCCTGACCCATGCATATGTTTTTATCTTGGAAAAATCCACCGACTCGTCTTTCTGCACATGAGCCGTACTTCCACATCCCGCCAAAATGAATAAACTCATAAAGGCTCCCAAAAACCAATGTAGCTTTTTCATAACCCTCCTTTTTTTATGTTTTGAATCATCTACGCATAGTTAGATGCAAGCCATGTGCCATCGCTTCATAAGGATGTCTTAAAGTTGCTGTTAATGAAGTGTGAATTGTCCATGGACCATGGTCCTTTCAATCAAAGCCTCTTGATACTAAATATCGCCACCGGCGGATCAAAGTGTTGATCGTTCTCGGGTTGGCGGTAGATCTTGCGGACGATGTCCATGCCTTTTACTACTTTTCCGAAAGTGGCATAGCCCTGTTTGTCTTCAACATTCTCTCCGCCGTAATCCAATCCTGGTTGTTTGCCGATGCAGATAAAGAATTCTGTGGTAGCGGTACCGGGTTCGCGTCTTGCCAGTGAGATTACACCATCTGTGTGCGGTATATGTGTTTGCTCTGTTGTTTCGTGTGGTATGCCCGGTATCTTCAAGGCTTCCTTATTTTTTGTTTGCCAAATCCCGCCTTGTATCAATTCTGTTTTTTCTGCATTGGATGGCTGGTTCTCATCATTCAGTACCCGGTAAAAACTTCCATCGTTATAATAACCTGCATCTATATAAGATAAGAATGCGGCGACTGTTTTGGGTGCCTGTAATGGATAGAGTTCTATTTCAATATCACCTTTGGCTGTTTGTATTTCTATGTGCGGAGTAGTTGTGTTCTTTTGTTTGCAGGAACAAAGAAGTGCGGTTATTGCCAGTATGGAGAGAATTTTTTTCATGTGTGCAAGTCTAACTATTTCATTTTTTTAAAAACTACGTTAAGCCTTCTTATACTCAGCGTTACGTAAATTCATAATACCCCATGCAGCAAGCAGTGCCTCCAATGCCAATCCTGCGGAAAAATATAAAGATGGTGGGCCATCCAGTTTCATACTAACCAATCTTCCTGCCGCCAATCCTGTCATAAAAATAATATTGGCTATGGTTGCCGCGCGCCAGAATTCCGGTTTTATTATCCCGATGATCCAGAAAATAGCCATCGCCAGGTACAAACCCATGATCGCACGGAAAATATTTGACAGATCTGTTCCGCTTATTGTGAAATCAAACAGTTGGGGTAAGATCTTTTGCGGATATAAACCATATACAAATGCAATAGGAATGATAAAGATGGCAGATAGTATGAGGTGAAGATTCTTTCCCTTTTTCATTCCTGCGTTTTTAAATAATCTGCGTGATCACTGTAATCCTCCGAATATTATGGGATCACTTCAAATAAAAAGAACTGCGTTTTTTGAAACGCTTCAAAATTATTATCTGCCACCAATAGTAATGTCCTGTGTCCGTTGGCAAGCCGTGGACCAAATGTTACCCCTTCAATATTATCTATATACACACCCAACGAATCCATATTCAGTAGCAATTTTTTTGTAACAGGATTTTTTACTTTGTTTGTTATTAGCGATGGGTTATTGCTAACATCGGTTGCTCCTTTCAGGTTGGCTAAAAATATTTTAATGGTGCACGGCAATCTTCCTGTTGAAAAAGATCTTTCCAGCACAATGAATTGGCCATTGCCCGCCGACAAAATATCGGGTACACCATTTACTTTAAATGCTGTTGCTGGTGTTGAGGGATATGCTACCGGATCGAGTTTATACGCGTATTGCGCTGTGTTTTGTTTGGTCTTGGTGTTGAATTTGAAGATGCGGATCCATGGATCATTCTCCATTATATCTGCGCGCGGGCCATCTTCATACAGAGGTTCTTCAACATTTACATATAGCGTTCTGAAGTTGTTGGCAAAACTCATCCCTTCCAATACGCCATTTTTTCGCGGACCTTTTTCTGTAGCCTGCATCCTTAGGTTTTCGGGTAAAAGAAATGTGTCTATGTATTTTCCATTTACAGACATAACCGTGATAGATGGATCTTCCAGCACCGTGTCTTTATCTTTCAAAATCCTTTCTCCTTCGCTGCTCCATGCCATTTGTTTACGAACAGGGTTATAGCGCATGGCTTCCGGGTCAGGCGTATGTAATGGGTCCTGTTTCGAATTGGGGTACGGGTTTCCACCCTTCTGCAGGAGCGTTGTAACATTTACAAACACCACACTATCTATTTTCTTATTGTTCAAAAAAATCCGGGCGGTATAGTAACGCGCCGCATTAATGGCAGAGCGATCATCGCAGATCATATAGTACAATCCCTGTGCACGATCATAATCAATCCCCGATAAACCGCCCACGGTTGTTCCTTTAAAAGAGAGATTATGCGGCAGATCATATTCGCTGATCAGTTTTAATCTGCCGATGGAGTTTTTCTTCTGCGCAGAAACAACCGCGCAAATAAATATGGCAAGAATAAATAATCCCTTCTTTTTCATTTTCTATTTCTCCTGTAACAAAGGTATTAATCATTTTAATGACCGGTCAAGATAAACAGATAAACGCATGATCGCTTCCGATACAACGCCAATCTGTTCTTTTGCTTCCTTCCAGTTGCGTTGCTCTATCGCTTCGCGTACGCCGGGTATCGTTTTTACACCATAGCCGGTATAAAAACCGGGTGCATACAAAGTATGTTTATACCAATCCCTGCGGGGCAGCCCGGTTTCAGATAATAAGCGTTGTTCTGCCTGGTATAATGATTTATTCATTGCTGACTGGTCAAGACCGTCTTTGCTGTATTTCTCCTGCAACTGTGCAGCAGCATCTGTTGTTTTTTTCAATTCGGTCAATGCATTTTGTAAAGGCGAAAAATCAAGGTAAGGCACTTCTTCTTTTGGTGCCGGTGCTTTTATTTTTTTCAATGGGTCGTTGGCCAATGCATAACTGTTTGCCCGGATCACTTCATTCTCTACTGAAGTAGTTTCACGCATCTGTTCTGTTTGACTCATCAGGTCCTTAACATATTCATTCACGGTTTTATACAGGCTCCTGAAATCAAATGGTAATGCTTCAGCATCCGCCATACGCAGTGCTGCGCGGCCGGCTGTTTTAGAAAGCGCTAATCCATATACAAATCCCGGATCTTTAAAACGCGTGTAGTCATCATACGAATCATATATGGAATGATATTCACCTCCTGCATCTTCTCCGCCAAATCCAATGTTCAATGAAGGAATTCCCGCATGCTGGATAAAAGAAGAATAATCAGAACCAGAACCCATCGCGCCAACTGAAAATGTTTTTTTATCGATCGATTCCTTTTTTGCTTTGGCAGAAGAAGCATTCACCGTATTGGCCGCTTTGGCCCTTTCAAACAAACTCGCTTTGGTTTGCGGGTCCTCCACTTCTTTACTGATCTCTGTAACCATATTTTCCAAAGCATGTGAGCCCTCTACACTTAAAAAACCACGGGCACTGTTATCGGTGTTGATGTATACCACCGCTTTCTGCTGCAACTCTTTGATATGATCTTCCAGCCATTCTGTAGAACCAAGCAATCCTGGTTCTTCTGCATCCCAGGCACAGTATACCAATGTGCGTTTGGGTTTCCATCCTGTTTTGCTCATTTCGCCGATCGCTTTTGCTTCTTCCAGTTCTGCGGCCATTCCACTAAGTGGATCGTTTGCACCATTAACCCAGGCATCGTGGTGGTTACCGCGTATCACCCACTCATCAGGATATTGCGCCCCTTTCATCGTAGCGATCACATCATAAGCCGGTCTTAGTTTCCAGTCAAATTCCACTTTCAAATGAACCTTGGTTTTTCCCGGTCCGATATGATATGTAAAAGGCAATGCACCTCTCCAGTCAGCAGGAGCCACCGGGCCCTCCAATGCTTCAAGCAAAGGTTTTGCATCATGATAGCTGATCGGCAGCACGGGGATCTTTAAAAGATTCGGCGCATCCATTCTATCTAAACGTTTTGCATTTTCAGTTGCGCCAATTCCCGGCGTTAACGGATCACCGGGATAGATCACCATATCCATAATGGATCCACGCTGCACGCCATACTCATTTTTAAATGCTCCTTTAGGGTATACTTCGCCCTGGTAATAGCCATCGTCTTTCGGATCGGAATAAATAATACAACCCAACGCCCCGTGCTCCTGTGCCACTTTAGGTTTGATACCCCTCCAGCTGCGGCCATATTTCGCGATCACTATTTTTCCTTTTACATCAATACCAAGGCTCGCGAGTATTTCATAATCCGCAGGCAAACCATAATTCACAAATACAAGGTCAGCGGTAACATCCCCGTCTGCACTCCATGCATTGTAAGTAGGAAGCTGCTGGTCCTCCTGGGCCGATGTTCCATCTTCTTTTAATGCAGGCTCTTTCAGTAGCGCTTTATAAACTGTTGGTGATAACATTTCCAATACCCTTGTTTTGGGTGTAGGAAATAATACCTGGTAGGTTTCTATTTTCGCGTCCCATCCATAGCTCCTGAATTTCGACAATATTTTTTCTGCCACTATTTTCCCTCCGGGTGATCCTACATGATGTGGCACGGCAGATAATTCCTTAATCGTTTGACCGATTCTTTCTGCGCTCAGCAATGCATCAAATTTTTGTTCTGTTTGTTTTTGTGAGACTGCCGCCTTCTCAGAAAATCCCGCAATCATTTTTTGCGCTGATACGGGTTGATACATGGCGACCATTCCAAATAGTACTCCAGCTAAAATTTTTCTCATGTATAGATTGTTAAGTGATGTTTCACAATTTATGAAATAAAGAACGAGGTTGTTCCCGGCATTTGTATTTCAATTAGACATGGTTGCGTCGCACACTTGTGCTTTGGGTTCTTTAAGCATCAATATCATCGGATTAGCGAATTACGGATTTACGGATTATAAATTCGCTAATCCGCAATCCGCCAATTAATTAATCGTGTATTATTTAAACATCGGCGGATGCATCTCATCCCATTGTGTTGCATCCTGGTAAGCTTTGGCTGCTGCAAGTATGGATGCTTCGTCATATAATTTTCCAATAAGTGTAATGCTTGTCGGTAAATTAAATCGTTTATCAAACCCTGTTGGCATACACACTACCGGGTGGCCGGTTAGATTGGTGATGGCGCTTTGGCTACCGCTTCCGCGTGTGGGACAGATCAATACATCTATATCTTTCAACGCATCATTCACTTTCTGCATTAATAGATAACGGTGACGGTTGGCATTGATATATTCCACTGCCGACATCAACCTGGATATGCGAAAGGTATTGGGCCAGTCGCCTTTTGATTGGTTGGTCATCTCATCATCGATATTCTGCCTGGTAAAATCATCAAACGCTGCGGCGCCTTCCGCGCTGATCACCACATCCATGATATTAAAATTGTAAACACCGCTATCTGGGAAGTTGAGGGGAATCAATTCAACACCCATTTTTTTATATGCTTCCAATACTTTCCATTCATTGCGCGAAGTGTCGGTAATCCGATCAAAATAATTCTTTGCATAAGCCACTTTCATTTTTTTGATATCGGCTTTGGGTTTGTAATTAAAAGGTTTGTTAACCGCGCTCATATCATAACCGTCGGTTCCGTGGATATAAGCAAATACAACCGCCGCATCTTCCGCGCTCCTGCAGATGGGACCTATTTTATCAAGGCTCCAGCTCAATGTCATACCGCCACTGCGACTAATGCTTCCAAACGTTGGCCGCAAACCTGTTGCGCCGCAGGTTGAGGCAGGGGATACAATAGAACCCCATGTTTCAGTACCTATTGCAAAAGGAACAAGCCCGGCAACAGTCGCCGATGTTGATCCTGCAGAAGAGCCCGATGATCCTGTTTTTATGTTCCATGGATTTTTTGTTTTTCCTCCATACCAGTTATCTCCCATGGCCAATGCGCCCAATGTAAATTTTGCAACTAGTACAGCGCCTGCATTTTTAAGTTGTGTGTATACAAAAGCATCTTCTTCTATATCCTGGTTCTTATAAGGAGCAGCGCCCCAGGTTGTTTTGGTTCCTTTTACGGCGAACAGATCTTTTAATCCATAAGGAATGCCATGTAAGGGGCCACGATATTTTCCCTGGGCAATTTCTTCATCGGCCTGTTTGGCCTGTTGCATCGCCATTTCTTCTGTTACCGAGATTACACACTGAAGCGAGTCGCCGAATTTTTTTATGCGGTCAATAAAAAATCGTGTCAACTCAACCGAACTTATTTTTTTGTTTTTGATGAGCGACGCAAGCTGAAGAATATTATAAAAAGCAAGATCGTTCCTGTTCATCGGTAGAGAAACATTGGATGGCGTGTTCCATTTGATCGGGTCTTGTTTCTCGTTAAAGATCATACCTGGAAGAACGGGACTGTGCCACAAGGTCATCGGCACATTGTTGTTGAGGGTTTGTTTATGCATCATACGGTAGCCGGCGAGATTTTCTTTCACACCATCGTACATGGTATCAATCTCTTTTTGTGTGAATCTCAGGTCGAGTAACCTGGCTGCTGCGGAGAGATCCGCTTTGGAGATGGTATCCTGCGCAAAAGATGGAACAGCAAAAAAAATTGCGATTACCAAAATAGTTTTTCTCATATAATATTGTTGCGTTTGATTACAACAATGTCAATATACGAAAACGCTGCGATCGGAACGCTAAAGCGGCCTGAGCGCTAAATATTTATGAACAGTAACCGTTCAGGTCGCTGCGATACGGCCGCTGACGCGACCTTTTCGCTAAGCATCCCGACCGGTTATTGAACTTCTGCAAAAGTGTTTCCCTGTTTAATATCTCCTGTTTCAAACCCTTTTTTAAACCAGTACATTCTTTGTTGCGAGGTTCCGTGTGTAAATGCATCCGGTACCACACGGCCCTTGCTTTGCTGTTGAAGACGGTCATCGCCGATGGCATTTGCGGCATTGAGTGCTGATTCGATATCGCCGGGCTCCAATATATTTTTCATTTTCTGATCGCGGTTGGCCCAGACTCCGGCATAAAAATCTGCCTGCAGTTCCATCTTAACGGATAGTTTATTGTATTCCTTTTCACTCATGCTACGTCTTTGCTGTTCCGCTTTATCAAATACCCCTGATAGTTTTTGAATATGATGCCCCACTTCATGTGCGATCACGTAGGCCATGGCAAAATCGCCGGGCGCATTAAAACGCTCCTTCAGTTCATTAAAAAAAGAAAGGTCTATATATACTTTTTCATCTGATGGACAATAGAATGGGCCCGTGGCGGCACTGGAAAACCCGCAGCCTGATTGTGTAGCCTCGGTAAACATAACCAGGTTTGGCTTACTGTATTCGCTGCCGTTCTCTTTAAAGATCTCATCCCAGACATCTTCCGTGTCTGCCAATATCACTTTGGAAAAAGATGCCAGTTTTTCTTCTTCGGCGCTTCTCGGCACCGCAGATTGGGTTTGTTGCTGGGATCCCGGCTGGATATTGATATCCGATGGATCGCCACCCAATAAAAAATAAAGGAGGCCGATGATCAGTGTTCCGATCCCACCACCGGCTGCAATACCACGACCGCTGATCCCGCGACGGTCCTCTACGTTTGAACTTTCTCTTCTTCCCTGCCAAAGCATAACGACTGGTTTAGGATTATCTTATCTAAAAAATCATGCCTTGATGTAAGATAGATACTATATAAGTTTTACCCATACATAATCATCGATCAATTCATTATTCTTGAATGCCCCTTTTCGGTGGATGGCCTCCAGGTAAAATCCATTTTTGCGTAATACGGTCATTGATGCTTTGTTGGATGCGAACACATGCGCTTCGACTCTGACAATATCGAGTTTTGTGGCAATAAAATCAACCAGTTGTTTCACCGCTTCTGTAGCCAGGCCATTGCCCCAATAGGGTTCGCCTATGAAATAGCCGATCTCAATCGTTTTTCGCGAAATATCTTCTTTCGGCACACAACCAATGCTACCGGCTATTTTTCCATTACTAACAAGTGCAAAATTAAGAACGGGTTTCTGATCATTTACATAAGCGATCCATTGCAGGGCATCCATTACCGTATAAGGATTGGGTAATGCGTCACGTACATTGTTCCATATATTCCTGTTGTTGGCAACTGCAGCTAATTCCTGTGCATCCTGTTTCTGCCATGGACGCAATACGATCTTATTCATCTTTGATCTTCCTGTTTAAATAATCTTTATAATCGGGTATGGTTGCTTCGTATTCATCGTGCATAAAAGGTGAGGTCATAATAAAATCGGCCGTCGCCCTGTCACATGCCATAGGAATATTCCAGGCAACACATAAACGCAGCAATGCTTTTACATCGCTGTCGTGTGGCTGAGCTTCCATCGGATCCCAGAAAAAGAACATCATATCTATCTCTCCATTCGCGATCATGGCGCCGATCTGCTGGTCGCCGCCCAGCGGGCCGCTTAATAATTTTTTTACCGGCCTGTCGAGCGACTCTTCCATCATTCTCCCTGTAGTACCTGTTGCGATCAGTTCGTGTTTGGCTAATGCTATTTTGTTATGCACGGCCCATTCAAGCAGGTCATTTTTTTTATGATCATGTGCTACCAACGCGATCTTTTTGCGCTTGCCTAATATTTTTATAGATGCCATTGTTTTAGTATTGATACTTTATTCTAACGATAGGTAACCCGATGGCACGCGGATGACGCGGAAAAAACGGATTTGCACGGATTAAACTTATAAGTCTCTAAACAGATCGGCGCCAATCCGTTTTTCCGCGCTCGCCTTCGCGAAGCTACTGCGCAGCGAGGTCATCCGCGTGCCATTTCCTCCACCGGACAGCGGACCAGGCCGAGAAAGGAAATAAAAAAAATACAGCGATAATGATTACGATGTGCACATGCAACAACCATAGCAATAAACAAATCAGTAAAACATATATGGGATAAAGTATCAGCAGGCAACCAAACAAGACCGAGTCAAAAAATACAGTGCCGCGTGTTTTCTTTTTTACAAAATTTTTTATCGCTTTATATAATACAATATGTAAAACCCTTCCTGTTATTGCAGCAGGAAAAAACATTTTTGATAGGGATGATCTTTTATTTTTCTCAAAAGAAATTTTGATACGTTGGTTGATCTCTTCATACAAAACTTCATTAAAATTTCTGATATTCTTTGCTTCTTCTTCAAATGGGAAAAGCGTTTCCGATAAGAGCGGTTCGCCAATGTATATGTTGATTTGTTTACCAAAATTTTCAAAAGAATCATAAGCAATACCAAGCGGGAGTATGTGTAACTTTTTATTTGATCTGCTTTCTGTCGCAATTCTTCCTGCTCCTTTTTTAAATGGCTGTAACTCATGCTTGTGAACGCAGATCCCTTCAATAAAGATCAAAACGATACCACCGGCTGATAATATCTCATTACTTCTTTTGAAAGAACTGTCGTTTAAAGACAGGTTCTCTTTGCCTTCACTGAGCCGGTAAATAGGGATCATATTAAGCAGTCTAAGCAGCCGGTTGTGCCAGGGTTTCCTGAAAGCGTCACCGCGGGCAAGAAAATGAACCCGTCGGTCAAATAAAGACCCGATGATGATCGCATCAAGAAAGGAGTTGGGGTGATTGGCCGTTATGAGTACCGGACCCTGGATTGCCTGGGCGCTTCTCCCTTTGATAACCATTCGGGCACAGAAGATCTTCAGCGCCAGCCGGACGATTATTTTGGTAAAAGAATAGAGCAAAGCGCAGTTTTAGTTTTGTAATGTACCAAAATTAGATTTTCGCCGAAGTGATGGTATCATCTCAATTCATGCTTTATTAGCTATTTTATTAGCTATTTTCTAATTTGGAATAGATAACATCTCTCTAGATGCTTCTTTTGCTTCAAAATGAAAGGTCACGCCATTGGCGCGACCTCTCTTACTAACTAACCCATCTCGAAAATTTTTATGCTTCTGCGACTGTTTTTACTTCGCTGATCTTGGCCCTGATCTTGGCTTCTATCTCATCTGCCAGGGCCGGGTTATCGCGGAGGAGCCCTTTTACAGAATCGCGTCCCTGGCCAAGCTTGTTGCTTTCATAACTGAACCATGATCCACTTTTTTGCACGATACCCAATTCTACACCCATATCAATGATCTCGCCCAGTTTGCTCACCCCCTCACCAAAAATGATATCGAATTCTGCCGCACGGAAAGGTGGGGCCACTTTGTTTTTTACCACTTTCACTTTTACATGGTTACCGATCGCAGCATCACCATCTTTGATCTGTGTCATCCTGCGGATATCCAAACGAACCGATGCATAGAACTTTAATGCATTACCACCAGTTGTTGTTTCCGGGTTTCCGAACATCACACCGATCTTTTCACGCAACTGGTTAATGAAAATACATACGGTACCGGTTTTATTAATCGTAGCCGTCAACTTACGCAAAGCCTGGCTCATCAATCTTGCATGAAGACCCATTTTACTGTCGCCCATTTCACCTTCCAGCTCGCTTTTTGGAACGAGTGCAGCAACCGAATCGATCACCACTACATCCAATGCGCCTGATAAGATCAACCTGTCGGCAATTTCAAGCGCCTGCTCACCATAGTCTGGCTGGGAGATCAGGAGATTATCTACATCCACACCTAATTTCATGGCATAAGAACTATCAAATGCATGCTCTGCATCAATGATCGCACACATACCGCCTTTTTTCTGCGCTTCTGCGATAACATGGATGGCTATCGTGGTTTTTCCCGAAGACTCGGGGCCGTATATTTCAATGATTCTTCCTTTAGGTAATCCGCCAACACCAAGTGCGGCATCGAGGCCAATGGAACCGGTGGAGATCACTTCCATCGCGTCCTGGCTTTTTTCATTCATCATCATTACACTACCCTTTCCGTAGTCTTTGTCGATCTTGTCTATCGTCAGCTTTAACGCCTTCAGTTTTTCTGCATTACTCATGGGTTAGAATTTAAGGATCAAATTTAATGGAGACGTAAAAGTAATAACTTTTACTTATTCACACTAATTTTTTTAGTATTTTTTTCCTAACGTCTTTAGTTTGCCTTTATTGTATCATTTTTTGCTAAAGTATGGCCCAGGATCAGGATTGGCAAGCGTATTTATACTCGTTTCCGACTGTTTTTTAACGCAGCATTCTGAAAGCACGGATTTAAAAGGGATATTTTTGGTTTCTTACATTACCACCATGTTTAAACAACTTGTTTTCCTGGTTTTTTTGCTCTTTGTGTATGCAACCAGCCCCGCACAAGGCGAATGGGTTTTAAAATCCGATAAGGACGATATTAAAAGCTATAGCAGGTCCGTAGCCGATTCTAAATTAAACGCGGTAAAAATTGAGACCGTTTTTACCGGTTCACTTTCTCAATTTGTTTCTGTACTGCAGGATGTGGCATCATATGATAAATGGGTTTACGGCAGCCGCTCCACCCGTTTACTGAAAGAGGTATCGCCTGCCGAGCTATTCTATTATTCCGAAGTAAATTTTCCCTGGCCCGCCACCAATCGCGATTTTGTTTCGCATGTGTTCATCAGCCAGGATGCGCAAACACGTGCAGTTCGGGTAAATGCTAAAAACGTTCCCGGGTGGGTTCCTGTGAAACCCAAGATCGTAAGAATAGAGCGCTCCTCGGGTGAGTGGGTCATAACTCCTCTTGCAAAAGGCAGGATCAAAGTTGAATATATATTACAGGTAGATCCCGGTGGTGACCTCCCCGCATGGATCATCAATTCATTTTCTTCCAAGGGGTTGATCGAGACCTTCAAAAATTTACGGGAGTGGATCAAGAAGCCCTTCTATGCAAATGCACAGGGTTCTTTTATTACTGATTAGCCTGTTGTGTTATTAAATGAAGAATCAGAGCGAAACCGCTAGTATCTAGTATATTGAATGCCGAGTAGGAGAAATTGCAAGAAGAAGATTTTCGAATAAAAGCAGCGTGACCGTCATTGCGAGGCAGGGAGGGCAGAGTTGTAATAACACACGAGGTTACAGACTGATCATGTAAATTTCTGTCAGCCTTGTTATTTTTTATTTCTGTGATTTTGCGAATATGATATAATACGACCGTTTGCACTTTGATCCGCGGGCTGTTCTGTGTTTCTTGTTATATTGTTTCTCAAACCATCCTTTATGAAAAGAACATTCTTCTTTTTTGTATGCTTGTTTTTTACAGCATTCTCCTTTGCGCAGACGCCCCCGAAAGTTAACCCGGTTATCAAGCCTTATGGTTCTGTTTGGGAGATCCCGAATGCGCAGGAAAATCCCGATCCGAAACTGCAGTATAACATACTGGTGGATATTACGGATGCGGCGGATAAACCTGATTCATTGAATGCCTATTTAGAAGCGGTTGCTACCTTATACAATCTTCATGCAGTGGGTGGTGTACCGGCAAAAAACATACACATGATCGTGGTGCTTCATAAAATGGCCACCTATTCTGTCTTCACGAATGAGAAATTTCAGCAGAAGTTCAAAACAGATAATCCCAATCTTGCGTTGGTTAAAACATTGAGCGATGCGGGGGTCAAATTCTATACCTGCGGACAAACATTGATCAGGGGAAAAATTGCAGAGAGCGAGATCGCGCCGGAAGTAAAAGTGGCCACATCTGCATTAACTACACTGACCACCTATATGCTGAAGGGTTATGCGAGGATCAATTTTAAATAAGCCGGTTACGGAATCTTTGTAAAAGTAAAATAACCGCCTGTTGAACTCAGGAAAGCGAACCATTCGTTTGCCTGTATCTCAAAGGATGCGCCGGATTGGATCCATTTGAAAGAATCGAAAAAGTGAAAATCACTTGTGGTTATGTATTTCAGGCCAAGCTTTCCATCACGAAATGCAAACTCCTGATCAACCCGGTGCCAAAGGGTATTCATAGAATTGTGATAGTTAAGATTATTCCTGCCACCGCTTCGTGAAAAAATAAGCGTGTCGCCATAGCTGGCTTTCCATTTTCCATAAAAGATTTCGGGAACAGGCTCACTATCCTTGCTGCAGGAAATAAATGCCGTTACAAAGAACAGCGCCAGGATATATATGTTTCTTTTTTGCATTTCTCCTTACGGGATCTTAGTAAACGTATAATAAGTGTTGGTGGAACTTGAAAGTGGAAACCATTGTATTTGAAGGATCTCAAAGGACTGGCCGGGTTGGATCCACCTGAACGAATCAAAGAAACGATACTCGCCGGTACTATTAAACGAGGGTGCTTTTATTCCAAGCTTTTCATTCCGGAAAGTAAACGGATAGTCGCTCCGTTTGCGTACCGGCCCATAGTTAAGGTCACAGTTGGCAATATTGACACGCGCAAGGGTCAGTGTATCTCCATTCGTTATTTTCCAGGTCCCGTATAGATAGTCGGGAATAATATCATCGGCGTCTTTGCTGCATGAAGTAAATGTCAACAACAGGAGAGCTACAGGAATATATAGAACCAGCTTCTTCATTTTTTTGTGACACAGCTGCTCCCGGCGCCGTTGCATGGATTAGTTAATTTTCTTGCCCGTGCCCAGCCAGTTCAATGCATCCAATACAAATTTGTTCTGGTCGGCGCTGCCGAATGTAGAAGAAAGTGTTGCATTTGTTTTGTGCTCATAATCCATATCGTTGTGCCCCATATTCGTGTAGATCATTTTATATTTTTTATTCGTCCATGCAACAGGGTAATAGCCGCTGTGCCAGATCTCGTGTTGTTTTGGACCCGTTCCCAATGGAAAACTGGTTGAATCGATCGCCAGCAAAATTTTGATATCAGGATCCTTACGCAGGTCTTTCTCCCAGCGGTACCATTCATTGGGCGATGCCTTAAACGTTTCGGGCAGATGTTGCGTTGCCGGGTGTATATTCTCTATTCTTACTATGGCAGATGTTGGCCGCCAGGTGTTACTCGCATATTGTCCCGCACCGAGGAACTCATTGTGGTACCAATCCCAATCCTGGTTATAAGCTGATGGCGTTAGGGCAAATGCCGCGAAATGAAAACCCATCCATCCGCCACCATTCTCCATGTACTCACGAAAAGCAGCGCGTTGTTCGGGCGCTTCGGGACGGGTGTCTAAAAAAAGAACCACCTGGTATTGAGATAGAAATGTTTTGTTGAGATTGCTCCATTTATTAGTTGAATCATAGCTGAATTGATTGGCGACAGCGGCGTCCCTGAACCAGTTGTTGGCCTCGTGTACATAACTGATATGTGCGAGATCGCTCTTGGCCGTATAGAATGCGATCACTTTAAATTTGGGTTTACGCTGCGCATGTATTCCTGAAAGAAAAAAGAAACAGAGAATGAAACAGAGTTTTGTTTTACGCATAGCTTAGTATTTTATTTCTTTTTCTTTCCCGTTATCACACCCATCCTTTTTTTAATCGGTGAGATGGATTTTACAATCGTTGTTCCTCTACTGATCTCTGTTGGATCCTTAACTTTTGCCAGCGAATTGGCATAGGCTTCTTTCAATAATTTTTTAATATAGGTTTTGGGCAGATCGCTTTTTTCTTTGACAATGAGATACCGGTATTGTGTTCCGTTACCAAGCAGTTTTTTCTCAGGGTCCGCGATCTGGCTTCCCCAGTAAAAACCAAAATGAACATATTTCGACATCAATGCAACAGAACAAAATGTGTGACTCAGCTTTTCTGTAAGTGACCACCCGAATGCTACTGCATTATAATTATCATAGATCAATTCATTAGTATCTGGATAAAGATCCCATACAAAATCTCTTAGCCATAACGCCAGCGACTGCACTTCTGCAGGATAGGGTTTGATGAATTTAAGGAGGTCTTTTGTTTGTTCTTTGCTCATCGTGCAAGCTGATCTTCGATCTATATTATGCCGAATATATAACCGGGTTCATCTCAGTATCAATTTCTTCTCCCACTTTCGCTCCCGGGCACCAGGTTTCCCAATCTGCTTTCTGGTTATTATTTTCCGGTTCTTTCAACCGCATAGCTTTATCCATAAAAATGATCGTCATCACTTTTCGCATTTTGCCGCTGGTATTCGCGCCGGCGCGATGAAACAGCCATCCTGAATGAAAACTGATCTCTCCCAGCCCGAAAGGCTCTATCACGTGCTTGTAATCTGTTACACGCAATCTTTGCTGCATTTGTGTTTCGCTTTCATCACCAATGGCGAGTTCTCTTCCATCTACAATCGTATGACTACCCGCACTGAATTCAAGGGGCCCCATGTTCAGGGGTGTTTCCTGCAACGGGATCCATGCGGTGACGGTTTTGTCTGTTTCCAGCGGCCAATAATATTGATCGGCGTGCCAGGGAGTAATGCCGCCGCCGGCTTCTTTGAATAAAGCCTGGTCGTGGTAAATCCGTACACCATTAACATGCATCAGGTCCGATGCAATTTTTCCAATGCGTTTACTGAAGACGAGCGCTTTGATGGTTTCATCATCTCTCCATAAATTCATTAATTGCAGAAATGCTTTTCCATAAGTATCTCTTTCTTCTACTTTGGATGTTACGGTATTGATCTGAGCTACTTTTTTGCCGATGGCCTCATTAAAAAACTGAAGCGTGTCTGCATCTAATACCTGCTTTAATTTGATATAACGATTCTTATCAAAAAAACTGATCTGTTCAGAACTAAGTGTATATGGTTCTGAAAGCAGGTTTTGTATGTTTTGCGGGATGGTCTGCATGTTACTAAAGTTACAGGTTTCGAGAATAAGTTCACTAAACGTTGACGATTGAAGAAGACCCGGTTGACAATCGAATCGTTATTTTACTCCGTATATTTTTAGCTTCAGGTTCTTTACTTTAATGTCTGTAACAACCGGTCCGTTGTACATGCCTAGATCAAAATGAAGGTCTTTGATATTTTTATAGTCATCCATCGTAAAAAGATCGGTGGCTGTTACATCGTTCCATTGTTTGGGAACAAACTCTTTTTTGCTAAGCGTGGCCATATCGCGTTTGCTCCAGTATAAGAAATGCATGCCGCGGTTCTTTGTATCGATCATGGAAAAACGGAGAGACGGATAGTTATCTGGGTTGGTGTCCGCAATATTAACTGCAGCCGAAAACTCAACAAACAGATAACGATAACCGATTGGTGTTTTATACATTGGCATCAGCGTTGTATCTGACCTGTATGTATAGAAATAATGATAAGCCGTATCGTTATAATCCAACAATAATTCTTTTTTACCCGGCAACAGATCATTTGCGGAGGGATATAACTTATTATTCTCACACACATAATCATTGATCCTGATAAAGTTCGCACGAAGATCCATGATGTGTTTTTTCAGCGTATCATTCGTGTATTTTACCTCTGTGAGATCGGCGTTTAGTTTATACAATTGATTGTCTGATAAAAAATAATCCTTGTAGATATAATCGCCGATTTCCCGGTCCCACCACATGAACGGCATCGATTGCTGGTTCCTGAAAGCGGTAGCCGTATCCATCACTCCTCCAAGCCAATGCACTTCTTTGGGTTTATTGGCCAGGTGAAAATTATCATTCAGCAAGGCGAGTATGGTTGGGGTGATATTATTGTGTGTGTTGACTGATAAAAACTTTTTCGGTTTTTTCAGCATTGGCGAATAAACGATGAAGGGCACATGGTAATCGTCGATCTCGTTAATGGTTGGGAAGGAGCCGATATGATGATCCCCGGTGATAAAAAAAATCGTGTTGCCAAACTCTGGGCGTTTCGCATAATCGTGAAAGAATTTTTTCAGGCAATCATCTGAGAACATAAAAGTTACCAATACTTCTTTGGTCTGTTTTAGTGTTTTTCTGATCCCCGGCACAACATTCATTGTTTTGATCTTCTGGTCGAAGAGTTTTTCATATTGATGTTTCTGTTCGAACAGGTAGGGAAGATGCGTGGTGCCCGTGTGATAAATATTGAGATAAGGTGTTTGGTGCAGTGAATCCATCACTTCAAAACTCCTGCTGTATAAGGCATCATCCGGGTAGCCCATGCTCCAGCCTTCTTTGCCCACGCCCATCTCTTTGTATTTGGATGGGTATTGCGACAAAGTAAAATCCGTTCCCTGTAAACGGATAAACCCGCCCATATTATCAAAATCAGGATTAAACCCAACCAGGAATTTTGTGTGATAGCCGTTCGATTTTAAGATCTTGATGAGCGATAGGTGATCGGGCATCACATTCATAATGGAGAACCCGCGTTTACCATAAGGCAGTGATCCTTCAATGGCAGGGTGCGCGGCAAAAGTGCCCGGTGCGGTACTTAAAAAATTATCCCAGCTAAGACTTTTGTGTGATAATGAATCGAGAAAGGGTGTGAAACTTCCTGCGTAAGCATTGTCGCCGCTGAAATCGCGCGATAAGCCCTCTACTACCAGTATTACAATATTGGGTGGCGTTTTCTGCAGGTTGAAAAAATTTCCCAATACATCGGTTTCGGTATTGCTGTGCAGCAGGGGATAGGCGCTGCTGGTAAAATTGAAAGGATGGTTTTGCTGGTAGAAATCCGCTTCTTTTTTTAATGTCGCTCCGGTTAATGTATTGTCTCCTTTGTTTTTATTTCTGAAATATTCATAGCTGTCCTCAACCCAGTAAGTGAATTTATTGACGGAAAGATAATAAGCTCCATTCTGTGCAAACCAATCGGGTGATGGATTTGCATAACGGATAAATGCAACAGACAAAACAGTGATAATCGTTACAACGGCAAGTACATATCGCCCCGGGTTAATTTTTTTTGCCAGGAAGCGCCAGGCTAAAAAATAAACCGGGATAAAGATCAGGAAGGGGATATAGGGCATGAAACCGGCAGTAAGCATTTGTTTCACCGTATCAATGGTATCCTTACTGTTTCGTGTGAATAATTCGTGATCGAATGGGTTGTTTCGTTCAGAGAAGGTTATTACCAACCCAATACAGCACATGATCAATAAAATATTCAGTGTGTGAAACAGGAAGGCTGCCAGTTTTTGATTGAGCAGGGCAATAAGCCCGATGGGAATAAAGACAAAAGCGCAAAAGATAAAAACCAGCCATACATCATACAAAAGGCCAAACAACTCGTATTTATATGCATGCGGTGTAAAAGATTTATAAGCAACCACAACATATTCATAGGCCCGCAGCAGGCAGAGCGTAATAAGCAAGGCGAATGCTATCCGTAAATACTTAGTAAAAAAATTTGTGTTTGTGGCGCGCATTGGTTTGTTGTGTATGAAGGATTGTGCCTTATTTTAAATGTTGAATTTTAAATGTTAAATGAAGGGCCTATTTAACATTCAGCATTTATCATTTAAAATAATAAAGTCTTAGCCGGTAAAGTTATTTTATTTGCCTTCTTGTTGTTTCAGTTGTTCAATCACTTTGGCAATGTTTCTTTGTATCGATTCCTCTGTTTTTAGGAAACTAAGGTATTTGAGGATCTCTTTCTGCCGGTAAGGTGTGAGTTTGGTAAACACTTTCATCAGTTTCTCTTCTGCCAATCTTTTTTTAAGTGCCGGCAGCATTTTCGGGTCGCGGATTTCAGGGTGCAGGTTCTGTTCGATCACAAATTTTGCGGTATCTCCATTTTTTGCTTTAGCGCCTTTTAGCATGGGCCCGTTCACGTATAAACGATATTCTTCCCCTTTGATAGGAACCAGTGTCTGTACAAATGCATGGCCGTTGATCTTTCCCTTGATGGGTATATAGCCTTTGGTTGGCACCATTTTATCCGTAATGCGTTTAGGAACGGGAACACAGGGGTTGATGCCCGTTTTGTATATGGTTTCGGTGAAACTGAATTTCATTTGCCAGCATTAGTAATATAAAACCCACAATTGAGGTTGTTGTTCGTATCGCATTATAAAGATCCCATTTTTTTAATATTATGAGCCAGTCTGCCGGCGGCAGGGAGGTGTCCCATGTTTTCATAAGAATATTAATAGGTACACTTCCAAAACGCGTAACCACCAGCGATACCAGGGTACATATAAGGGCTAACAGGCAGGCGATGCCCGCTTTTCCTGTTTTCCGGATATTGATATAATAAATGAAATTGAATCCTATTGCCAAAATAACCAGTAGCATTACCAGGAATTTGTTATGCTGCATAAGTGTTGTGCGGAAGCCGAGATGAATGGTTGATGGAACTTCATAGAAAGCGGGTAAGACACAGAAAGTTCCATAAAAAAAAGTTCCTGCAATTAGCCCTGAAAGGGCTAAAGTGATAAGTTGAATTAAGCGATGGCTCATATGTGTATTTTATCAACGCAATGATCCGGTTGTTTTTTGAAGGATCTTTGTTAGTTGGTGTATATGCCTTTCGGTATGTGCTAGTCCAAAACTTATCCACTCGTATTTTGTAAGGCTTCCAAAACCGGGAAGTTCAAAATCAAGACAAAGTAGCGACAGGTCCTGGGTTTCTGCGATGTTCAACAACTCCTTTTCTATCGTTTTAATTGTTTCCAGGATTTCGTTCCTGTTATGTTGTGTATGTGTTGGCAGGATAAATTCGGGAGACTCCATTTTAATAGAAAAATCCAAAAAAAGATTCCTGATTCCTTCTGTTTTTTCGTCTGCAGCCCTTTCACTCTTTTCTGTGCGCCCGTTGAAAAATGCGGGAAAGCCGGAAGTTGCTTTAATGATATGTTCGGCCACCTGGCCAGCGCTCCATCCTTCTGAAGGGATCGTGTCTAATTGTTCCGGAGTAAATTCAGCCACCACAATACTTAGTTCGTTAAATGTTTTGATGATCTGTTCTTCCAATACTGTTTTCATAAATGAAGATATTTTTTTATGTCGGTAACGTATTTTTCAAATGCTTTTTTTCCTTTCGTTGTAAGTCTGCAGATGGTTTGTGGATAGTTTCCTTTGAATTTTTTTTCAACTTCAATGTACCCGGCCTCGTTTAGTTTTTTGATCTGGTGGCTCAGGTTTCCCTGTGTTGTTTTCGTTAGTTCCAATAAATAGCCAAAGTCTGCGTGTTTCAATTTAATGAGCGCAGAAACAATAACCAGCCGAACGGGCACGTTCAGCATTGGATCAAGAATACTCTCTTCCATTATCTACTGTTTTGAGTTTTTAAGCAAGTATCCCGGGATAATATATCCGGCAATGATTGCTCCGCCGTGAATCAATACCTTGTATTCATCGGGTACAAAGACACAACAAACTGCAGAAATAAAAAAACAAATACCTCCTGTTAAAAAGGGGTTGAATTTCATTACCAGGCCCGTAACAAAAGTACCCACACCTGCCAGGATCAGGGTATAGGTGAATGATACCACGTTCTGGTAAACGCTTACAAACACAATTACAGCAAAACCCGCAGCCATAACCAACCACAGGCGTTTAATAAAATAATTTAAATGTGTTTCCGGTGGTCTTTGTTCTTTCCGCTTATAAAACACGACCGTGCTTACTATCCCGATCAGGGCCAAAATGGGAAAGGGAATAAAATAATATTTAAAATCGGTTTCTGTTTGAAAGACAAACCTAACGATGCTGGCGATAGATAACAACCAACCCCACAATAAAAAAATAAAACTATGCTGTTTTAGATTTTCTTTTGTTTGGGAGATCACCTGCATAATCAACGTAAGACTCTCCTGTGCATTTAGTGTTGTTTCCTCTTTCATTTGGGTGAATGATTTTTGTTTGTAAGAATAAAACATTCCTATATGGATCCTTGTTTAGCTTGAGAAGATACTACTGTTTTGATCTTCCCCGGAATGCGACGCCCATACTTTACAAAGGCGCTCACTCCGAGGATCATCAAAACCATCATTCACATTCGGTTCTTTTTAAAAGATTAAGGAAGGGTTGCCAGATATTGTTTTATCAGTCCAACCCCCTCTTCATCAATTATCGTGATGCCAAGTTTTGGCATTTTGCCCTTTGACAGGTTTGTTGCGATACTTTCTTTTTTTATTGCGATCCGTGTTGCGTTAAGCGGTGTTTCGTAACCGAAAAACAGGTTGGTTTTAGCTGCAAAGCCATTCCTGTTATGACAATGCGCGCAGTTTATATCTAAATAGGCCCTTGCTCTTTCTTCCAATTTATGTGTAACGTTTTTCCAATCCGGCAGCTGTGTAAACAATGAGGGATCAACCGGTTTCATCAGGTTAGTTTTGGAGAAATAAACAAGTTGGTTGATAGAGACCCCGTTTCTTAATACATCCATATTCATGTTCCTTACTTTGGGGCCAATCGCAATTAATTTATTTTCTGATTGATGACAGGTATTACATTCCTTTTTATTGGGAACATGGTAAAGAATCGTCTTTGCGTTACCACTCGCATCGATCCAGTTAACGGTTTTATCCATGCCGGTGTTGATCAATAGTGCTTCCGTTTGTTCGCTATTCCATAGATAGGTACCCACGTTCCACTGTGAATCGTGTTTTATCAGCAACCTTGTTTCAATAATGTTTTTTCCTGATGAGGTATCCTGTTTATTATTATAGTAATAGAACGTCTTTACTAAAATGGTGCCGTCGGGTAACTCAGGTAAACCATCATCAATGGCCGTCATCTGGTAACCAGCTGGAAGACTGATCAGCCTTTGTTTTTCTGCATAGTCAGTAAACAACTGCGTGGATATTTCATATTGTGTAAATCCTGGTGCAGGATTCAGGTCTGCCGCCTTTCCCTGGAAAATATGATAATCCGAAATCCGCGGCAGTAGTTCCATATTATTATCGATAGAAATTAAGCCGTCTTGTTTTGTACATGATTGAAGGTTGAACAGGACAACCACAATTACAAACGCCAGTATGGTTGTCAGTTTTTTCATTGAATGATTAAATTTACTTTGCAATAGTAATATAGTTTGTATCACAAACCAAATTTGTTTTACTCCTATTGTTTATGGGATGTCTATACAAACAAAAACCCCGGCAATGCCAGGGCTTCTTTTCACAAAAAAATTATTTCTTCATCCATTGATCAAATACATATTTCCCTACTTCTCTTCCCAGAACGAGCCCTGTTTCATTGTCTACGCGAAAATGAATGCCAGCATCAAACCTTGAATCTGCACAATCCTGTGCCAGTTTGCGGAACTCTTTGGCATCTGCGGGAAAAAAATATTCCATCACTGTACTTGAAGTGGCAGCACCTACTGCATGGCCCGATGGATAACCGGGAAATGGTGGTGTTGTAATGAGCGATTTATAGGTCGTATCATATTGTACCGGCCTGATGCCCCAATAGGCATATTTCGCATCAAACACCGAAATAATTGCATCATGAAATGCTGTATGTAATACTGCATAGATACGGGCAGATGCCGGTGCATCATCTGAGACCCGGTATTCAAACATTTTCTGCCCCGCAACATCCGACCAGAAATCAAAACCGCCATTGTTTGCCCAATAATAGGCAAGTGAATTGGATTGAAAATTTCTTTTGAAGTTTTTCAGGTCCTTCATTTCTTTTTCAAAATCAGGAGGGGCGGCGGGTCTGAATTGGTTGGCGGTGTTTAATACGATCGGTGAATACATTTGCAGGTTAATGCCAAGCGGGTAAGGACCGGTCCATTTTTTAGGATCTTTGTTTACCGGGCCATTATATACTGTTGTTGATCCGTCTTTTTTTGCTTTTTCTATAACGGCTTTGGCAACCGCTTCTCCTAATTTCCAGCCGGCATCAACATCACTCTGAAATTGTACACCCGCATCAACACGTGATTGTGAAGCGTTGCGTGCCAGTTGCAAAACAGAATCTGCTTTCTCGGGAAAAAAATAAGCAAGCACGGTGGCAGCTGCCGCTGCTGTTACGGTATGTTCGCAGGGGTACGAAAAGGTCAGCGGCTCATCGATAATATTTTTTAAAGAGGGGTCCGATTCGTGCGGGCGTTTTCTTTTGTATTTGATCTTTTCTTTCCATGCTAATACTGTTGCATCATAAATGGCAATATTCATCCAGGCTGTTGGGGTGCGGGAGATGACATCGAATTTATCGTAAGAGATCAGTTTGGGGCCGATCTGGTTCCAGCGATAAGAGGGCGCGCCGGTGTTCCAGTAGGTTATCGCATCCTGTTTTTTTGCATCCAGTTTTGCCATGCCCTGCTTGATCATTTTCAATTCTGCCTGTGTTTGGGTGGCAGAAGGAGCAGCGGCAACGCTTAACTGCTGTGGATTGTCGAGTAACCAGGTTTTCCAGTTGGCCGCTTCATAATTAACCCGCTGTTTTGATGCACCAACCTGCGCCGTTGCAGCTATTACTGCAATCGTGATCACCATTGAAAGAAAAATCTTTTTCATAATAGTTGATTTGATATTTAACTTTTTACCGGTTGTTTATCATGCTTACCGGCTTTCTTTCACAAGAATATCTATTTATAGAAAGCACTTGTATCGCGCGTCTATAAACAACAGGTTGCGGTAAACAAACGCCATTATTGCATCAATGGCGTTATCATACTGCCAGGCAATAACCGGCGCGCGGATTGAACCTTGTTGCATTTTGTTTTTGATTGACGATTGTCTGTCGTTGGTATACCCAACGGGCAATTCTATAGACCGCAAAATGGGATGGAAAAGAATTGACGATATTTAGGTTCTAAACCGCGGGATGAATAAAGTATCAGACATAAAGCGTTTTTTCTTTTACCTGTGGACCGGGCTCGTTTTTCTTTGCATCTGGCTGATCAACGACCGCGTTAAATACCCGGATACTTTTTTTGAAAGAGCCGTGAACAATACCTGGCGCGTTTGCTGGGTTATTGTTCTCAATTATTTTTTGTTTGAGTTTACACTATACAAACTAAGCTGGAAAAAGCTTCCTCTTACGCTGTTGCTTCTTTTCGTTCACATAATGTTGTATTCGTGGGGCCTGTGGGCCTGGCGATCCGCGGGAATTGGTTTACATATTTATACATCATTGGTGACGTACAAATCTGTGGAGCATGGTGTTACTGATCAAATGGGATACAGCGTGTCGTCTATTTTCTTTTTCGGAATTATCCGGCATGTCTATAATTACATAAAATTAAAACGGGCCACGCAACAGCTGCGTATTGAAAAACAACAGGCCGAATTAAATTATCTTAAATCGCAAACCAACCCTCATTTTTTATTCAACACATTGAACAATATTTATTCACTGGCAAGAGACAAGTCTGATCTTGCGCCTGAATCTATTTTACGGCTGTCTAAAATTTTGCGGTTCATGTTGTATGAAACGAGTGGCGACTATATTGCCATTGAGCAGGAAATAAAGATCATCGACGATTATATTGAACTTGAAAAACTTCGTTATGATGAATCATTGCGCATCAATTTTAATTATAGCATTGAGGACCAAAAGCAGGCGCTGCCTCCGTTACTCCTTATTCCCCTGGTAGAGAATGCATTTAAACATGGGGTTTCGGAAACAAGGGGACTGCCTTTTATTGATATCCATCTTTCGGTGAGCAAGCGGCAGTTATTGTTTGTTGTAAAAAATTCTTCCGAATCATTGCAGGGAGAAAATGTAAAAGAAAATATTGGCCTCTCTAACCTGCGGCGCCAGCTCGAGTTGCTTTATAAGCATCATGACCTGTCTGTTCTGCAGAGTGGGTCCGTATTTACTGCCACCCTAAAAATTGATCTTGCCAGCCATGTCTAATATAAAATGCATCATAGTAGAAGATGAGCCACTGGCCGCAAAGGTGCTGGTGGATTATATTTCTCAGGTACCGTTCCTTGTATTACAGGGAACTTTTAAAGATGCCATTCTTGCCACCGATTTCCTCCGCGATCATCAAACCGACCTGATCTTCCTGGATATCCACCTGCCAAAATTAAAAGGCATGGCTTTTTTGAAAACTTTAAGCCATCCGCCTGCTGTGATCATTACGACCGCTTATCATCAATATGCAGTAGAAGGCTTTGAGCTTAATGTAACGGATTATTTGTTAAAGCCTTTTGGGTTTGAACGCTTTTTAACAGCGGTAACCAAAGTAAGAATGGCGCAGGATGTAAAGTCGGAGCCCGGGGAAATAAAAGATTCTATTTTCCTGAATGTGCAGAAAAAGAAAGTGAAAATCTTATTCGCCGATATTGTTTATATAGAGAGCCAGCGGGAATACATCCGCATTGTTACAACTAAACAGGAATATATTTCTAAAATGAGTACGCATGAAATTGAGGATCTTTTGCCGGCTACTCTTTTCAAACGTATTCATCGCTCTTTTATCATTTCGGTAAGTAAAGTCGAATCATATACTGCCGAAATAGTTGAAGTTGGCGGCGCATCCATCCCTATCGGCAGGGGTTACAGGGATGTAATAGAAAATCTATAGGGAATCCCGCTCTTGATCGCGGCCGGATAGGTTAATCAAAAATATAATCTATGTTTTTATATACAAGAACAGTAGACGTTGAATCCTGTATATAATCTACTTTGAATCCAACCAGCCCCGCGCCGCTATAGCTGATTCCTTTGGTTCTTTGTATGCCTTCTATTTTGTTCCAGTCTGTTACCAGTATCTTACCTTTTGCACAGAATTTTTTTCCGATGATGTCAACGAACAGGTATTCTTTTCCTTGTTGTTTTTCATAGCGGTCAAACCAAAATGAAATACCTGTTTCATCATTCGCCTTTAATATCCTGGCTAGTTCATTGATGTATTCTTTCGAATCGACCGGGTATTTTTCAAATACGCGGTTTTCGTTTTTGCAATCCGGCGCACCACAGGCGATAAAGAACAGTGCCACTACAGTCAGCATACGGAAGATCTGTTTTTTATCTTGTTGCATCTTTTCTAATTTTTATTGTTTGTTTGAACAGTACAATAAAGATCCGGTGTACTTTGTATTCATTATCCCAACCTGGTTCCTTTGATAAGTAAGATCGATTGTACCGATTGTTCTTTTAGATGGAGAAACTTTTTTCGCTCTTCGTCCTCCTTGAAATTTTCAAAATCCATTTCAGTAGCAAACGATACCAGGTGAATTTCATAGGGCCTCTCAATATGATGTTCAATAAACGAGTTTTCTGTTGGCCTTACCCGTAGCAATAGTTGTCCGTTATATTTCAAAATGGCCGGAATAGCGATGTCTTCAAATTCATGAAATATGCTTTCCTGTCCTTTGATAACGTAAACCAACTGTGTGAGAAATATCATTTTTATACGGTTATGTTAGTTGATCCTCATTCAAATTATTTAATCATCATTAACGATACCATCGTTTCTATTCCATCAAACAAATTACCAATCCGGATGTTTTCATTTTCGGCATGTTGGTTATTATCATGATTGGCTATCGGAACGGTAATAGTTTTGGCATGCAGGTGTTTTTCAAATAAAAATAGCGGAAGCGTTCCGCCCATCGTCGGCTGCAATACAAGCTGTTCCCGGGTTGTTGTATTAACAGCTGCAATTACTTTTTGTATGATGGGCAGATCCATAGACGTTCGCTGTGCGTTAACGCCATCTTCTCCAGCAATCACCTTTATGATCTTTGCATATTTTTTTCTTTCCTCATCCGTGGGTTCATTGCCTGTTATATAATAGCCCAGTGCTTTTATATGATCGATCACTTTTTGCTGCTGTCTTTTCCAGTCGTTACCCAGCACCAGTCTCAGGTCAAGAACCGCGGTAGCGGTGGTGGGTATCTGGTTGGATGCCATCTTTCCAACATTACCGCTTTGCATGCCGTTAATATTTAACGAGGGCTGGTTTATCGCATCGCTCAGGGTGTATCCTTTCATTTCAACAGCACTGATGCCCAGTTCCTGTTTCATTTGTTCATCTGCAGAAGGTACTTCGTTCAATGCTTTTTTTTCGCTGGGTGTTAAGGGTGTCACATCATCATAAAATCCTTTGATGGTTACTTTTCCATTATCGTCTTTCATCGAAGCCAGTAATTTTGCCAGCATCATGGCGGGGTTGGGCGTCCAGTTTCCATAATGGCCGCTATGCAACGGGCGTTTTGATGAATACACGGTAAGATCAAGATGCGTATCGCCCCTAACACCAAATACAATTTGTTTTTTTCCTGATTGATGAACCGGCCCGTCGCAAATGATCCAGAGATCAGATTGGAGCAGGCTTTTGTATTTTTCCAGTATTTCGTTAAGATGCGGAGAACCCGCTTCTTCTTCTCCCTCAAAGAAAAATTTAAGATTACAACCCGGTGTCAATCCTTTTTTTATGATCGCTTCGTATGCGTTCAGAATTGCATCAACGCCGGCTTTGTCATCGGATGCACCACGTGCATAGATCCTCCACTCATTGTTATAGTTGTTATCTGAAGGAAAAGAGAGATTGGTACCCGCCTTATCAATCGCACCAGAAAATAACTTTGGCCGAAATGGATCAAGGCCTTTTGCCCATTGAGCGGGATTAACCGGTTGCCCATCATAATGCGCATAAAATATTAAAGTCTGTTTTGCACCGGGAACCATTATTTCTCCATACACTGCCGGCGGCACGCCAGGTGTGGCAGCATTTAACAACTGTACTTTCTGAATACCGCGCTTATTCATCATGCCGATAATGAAAGCTGCGCTTTTTTGCTGGCCGGCGGAGTCGGCAGCAACATTGGGTAAGGAAAGAAGTTCGGTGAACTCTTTGATAATGCTGCCCGCATTTTCTTTTGCGTATTTCCTGATCCCAAGGATCTCGGGGGATTGTGCCGTAACAAGTTGAGCAACCAGCAAATTCAACAGTAAAATGAAGACGCTTTTTTTCATGAGATCTGATTAATTCGCTAAGTATATTTTATCTGTGCTTGTTTACGGCAAAGAAAAGTTAGTCAATTTTCTTTTTTAATAAAATTAGTGGCTCCAGTTTTCTATTATCTATCACTTCGTTGGTGCTATCATTAAAGTTGTCCAATTGGGTATTTTTAATAAAATAGATCGAGTTCCCATCAATAGCAAAAGTTGTTGGCGACCTGAATGAATGATCAAACTGTATGATCTGTTTCATACTTTTAATTTCGCTGCCCGTTTCGTTTAGGTAATATCTACAAACGCCTTTTTCAATAATTCCGATCAAACCGTTTTTATAGAATTTCATTCCGTCAATGCCCGAATATTCTTTGTTGGGTTGGTTGAGCATTTTTTTTGTTTGCAGATCCATAACCCTGATTCCTTTGCGGGATGCCAGGTAGAGCTTGGAGTTATCGTCTGAAATGGCGATTCCATTAGAGTGTTCCACTTCTTCCGTATCCAGAAAAACCTCGAGGCTTTTATTGGGTCTTTTTATTTTATAAACTTTGTTGCTTTCTGAATCTGTAATAAAGATTTCATTGCTTTCGCTGATAGTCAGATCATTTAAGTAAGCATAAGGGGGGATGCTGATTTTATATTGATCAATTAATTGTTTTGTTTTAATATTTAATAGCAGTAAAACAGATGTGTTGTCTTTCTTTTGTAAGCTATTACTTAATGCATATAGAGTGTCGCCTTTTATGATCATACCAAATCCTGACAAATAGCCATGTTGGTTACTCTCAATAAAATCTGCTGGGTTGGTTCCATCAATTCCGGCTGTTACAATTTTGTTTTTTCTCAGGCTGCTTAAAAATAGTTTTCCTGATTTTGCATCAATGGCAATACCTTCTGGTATCAGATCTTTTTCAAAGTTTAAGTTAACCGCGTCTGAAGTATGGCAGCCCGCTTGTGCTAAAATTAACAGGATCAATAAAACGAATTTTGGTTTCATTTGAGATGTTGGTTTTCCGTTTTTAGCACAAGTAGGAATATTTACGGACGCGGTATGCGGGGATGAATGAAGTTACAAAATAGAATGGTATAACAAGCCTCGGTGGTTATTTGTCATACCAGCTTTCCCGTAATACTTATTGGGAGGCAGTTTTTATATCAAAGTCTTATACATAGCAACAACTTTGTTCGTTATTCCATTGCCTAAATCAACTTCGTAGGATTTTAGAGGAACATACCCGTTTGAAGAATATAATTTTTCCCCGCTTAAAGTAGCTACTAATTCCAAGGACTTAAAACCAAATGATTGGGCCTCCATTTCGCATTTTTCGAGTAATCTTTTTCCAATCCCCATTCGTGCAAAATCTGGATGCACGAAGAAAGCCCTGATCCTGGCAGAATCAATACCAGGAATTAATTCATTGTCTGAAGGATCTACAACATTGCTTTTTCCAAACAATAATTTTCGTTTGCTCCATCCTCCACAGCCAACGATAAGTCCTTCTAAATTCTCAACAACCCAATATGTGTTATCAATGATCAGTTGTTTATCTACTGTCCACGCATTTCCAAGTGCAGCATCAATCTCACTGGCGGAATAATAGGTTGCATTTATAGATCTTGCTGATTTTTCAATAAGCTTTTCGAGATGGTCCGTGTCGCTGATTTTTGCTTTTCGAAATATGATATCCATTGTCGGTTTTTTAAATGGCCGTAAGCGGCAAGATATTGAAGTAGTTGAGGAAAGATCTTCCTTTACCGAAAGGCGATGTTAGCAGCCGGCTTTTTCCAAATAGTTGTCGACACTAAGCTGAATTATTTATTGGAATTTCTCGCCTTTTGCCAGCATTTCAATAATTTCTTTCATGCGCTTTTCTCTTGTCTCTTCTTTTTTTGCGGTCCGAAGACGAAATCCAATGGAGAAAAGATTGGTCTTATTAAGACGCATAAAAAACGCTTCTGCTTTTTTGTTTTTGCTAAGTTCTTTTAGAAAGTCTTCAGGAATGGTCATTTTGCTTGGGGAATCGTATGCCTTTTCCCAACTACCGTCTGCTTTGGCTTTTTCGACAGCTTTTAAGCCTGCTGGTCTCATTCTACCTTCCTTGATTAATCTTTCGATATGTCCGGTATTTATTTTGGACCAAATACTTTTTGCTTTTCGGGGACAAAACTTTTGAAGCCAGGCTTGTTCGTCATATGCTTGTTTTTGACCATCGATCCACCCGTAGCAAAGTGCTACATCAAGTGCTTCTGCATAGCTGATAGTCTTTTTCCCGGAATCTTTCTTGAATATTTTAAGCCAAAGCCCATTTGAGTTATCGTGGTTCTTTATGAGCCAGGTTTCAAATGTTTCGGCTGTTTTAAATTCCATTATTGGAATAGTATTCAATTTAGTCATGTGGCTGTGATTTTTTCCCGTTCTATATGCTTTCGGAAAACCTTTGTTGGCAGCAGGCTTCTCTGTTATTTTATCGTTGGTTTATAATTGAGCAGCACTACATCTCTTTCAAATTGTTGAATTTGTAAAAGCTCCAATTCACAATTTATATCTTCGCTAAAAGGTCGTTCTCCACTTCCAACAAATGCCGGATTAATAAGTAATTTAAGTTCATCTACCAGTCCCGCTTCCAACAATGGTTTTAAAAGAGAAGAACTTCCTTGAACTAAAATGTAACCGCCATTTTCTTGTTTGACCTTCTCAATTTCTTTTACGAAATTTTTGTCGAGAATAGTTGTGTCTCCCCAAGGAGCTTTTTTCAGTTTTGATGACACAACATATTTCTTGCAGTTATTCAATTTGTCAGCAACCCCCTGTTCATTATTCTTAAATGATGACCAGTATGGATAAAGCATTTCGTATGTTGTTCGTCCATACAACATAATTTCACAGTTATTGATTGTCTCCTGGATATATTTCTGACGGGTTTCGCTATCAAATGGCATCCACCATTTGTTCATTGAACCAGCGTCAAAAATCCCGTCTAAGGAAACCCATTCTGTTACGATTAGTTTTCTCATCTTTTTGTTTTAAGGCAAAATTGCAACTAACAGAAAAAGGAGAATAGAATAAACCCGACAAGTTTACATCAACTCTATCAAGCCCAACTTGCATAAAACCCTATTTTAGCGGTTCGGGCTTAGGATACTAATGTATTTTATTGTTTGTCAGTTTAAACAAGTCAATGTGAAAATAACACATGCGTACGCTGTCCGTTTTTTATCCGATCAATCCCGCCGCCCTACTAATCTCCATCATCCTGTCCATCGGCTTCTTCGCTGCCAACCGCAATGTTTCATCCATTAAAATTTCCGGTTGTTCATACTCCATACATAAATAGAGTTTCTCCAGTGTATTCAGCTTCATGTGCGGGCAATCGTTACATGCGCAGCTGTTGGTTGGGGGTGCCGGTATAAAGGTCTTGTGCGGGCTGCTTTGTTGCATCTGGTGCAATATGCCGGTTTCTGTGGCCACGATGTATTCTGTGGCACTGTCTGTTTGCGAGTATTTTAATAATTGGGTAGTGCTTCCTATATAATCCGACACACGTAATACGGCATCTTCACATTCCGGGTGTGAGATCAGTTTTGCTTTTGGATGACGGATCTTTAATTTAGTTATTTTTTCCAGGCTGAAGATCTCATGTACCATGCATGCTCCATTCCAAAGCACCATATTTCTTCCTGACTTTTTATTAAGCCAGGCGCCAAGGTTTTTATCCGGTGCAAAAATGATCGGCTGATCTTTTGGTACACTTTCAATTATTTTTTCTGCGTTACTGCTG
This sequence comes from Bacteroidota bacterium, assembly GCA_040388475.1. GTDB lineage: Bacteria > Bacteroidota > Bacteroidia > Chitinophagales > Chitinophagaceae > Sediminibacterium. The sequence goes on from JAZKBT010000019.1 coordinate 125,669, forward strand.
GTACAGATGATATCACTTAAGGCTTTGATATCAGCGCTGCAGTTGATGTAGGAGATCACGATATGATCGGGGTGCTTATCCTTAAACGCTTTAAACATCGGCGCCGGTGCGCTGTCTGCCAGTGAGCAACCTGCTTTCAGATCGGGTAGTAAAACTTTTTTGGATGGGTTTAAAATCTTGGCTGTTTCGGCCATGAAGTGTACACCGGCAAATACGATAATGTCGGCATCGGTCTTGCTCGCCTGCTGAGCCAGTCCAAGACTGTCGCCAATAAAATCCGCAACGTCCTGTATGTCTGGTTCCTGGTAGTAGTGGGCAAGGAGTACTGCATTCTTCTGTTTTTTTAGACGCTCAATCTCCGCAAATAAATCGAGATGCGGATCAATATCAATGTCTAAAAATCCTTTTTCTAAAATTGTATTGTTCATAACTGCTGTAATAGTATTTAATAATACTTATTTATAAAACTTAACTACTACTATTAGGGGTGTGGATATCGGGATAACTTACTTATCCCCAAAGGACAAAGTTAACCAGACTTGGGTTATCCACTGCAATCCACAAAATGATCCACAAAGATTTTATCAATATAGATTGATTCTTAGTCATTTTTTAACAACCGTGTATAACCCAATTCACATCACCAAGATTTTACTATCCACTTTTGGCTGACTGTTAATTCACAGGGATAAAATGGAAGTGAGTTTGGTGATTATTCAGTTTCTAATACCATGGAAGCTTATTTATTCCACCAGTATCCACTTCTGAAAAGGCAAAAAGCCGATTTTCTAACAGGATTTTGGGCTTATTCACAGACGAATGTGAATATAATTTTGGACTGCTTGCACCGTCATTGCGAGGAACGAAGCAATCTGTGCTACAAATTTCGGTCAGGCCGTATTTCGGGACACAGATTGCTTCGTTCCTCGCAATGACGGACCGGGGCTCCTTTATTTCGCCCGAAACACTTGAATTTATTAGTAAAAACACTGTTTTCCACAATTTGTTCTAATGCTTTAATCCCCTATTTTTGCCTCCCGCTTAAATCCGGGACAAAACAACTCTAATAATTAAACAATTATGTCTGTAATTCAACGTATTCGTGACAAAGGTGCATGGGTCATCTTCGGTATCATTGCTTTGGCTTTGATAGCTTTTATTCTACAAGATGGGGCAGGACGTGGTGGAAGCGCTTTTTCCAATACCAGTACCATCGGTAAAGTGAACGGTATAAAGATAGAACGTGGCGATTTCCAGGAAAAACTGGCGGCTATGGAAGCTCAATATGCCCAGCAGGGTGCTCAGCGTGACCAGTTGATCGGCTCTCTCTGGAACCAGGAAGTGGAAAGGCTGATCCTGGAAGGTGAATATGCTAAACTGGGTCTGCAGGTTTCTCCTAAGGAACTCTCAGATATCCTATTCAGTGAGAACTCCCCGCTGCGCCAGCAATTTACAGACCCTAAAACGGGCGAGTTCCTGGTGAATAATGCGAAACAAGCCCTTGCTCAAGTGAAAAAAAGCAAGAATGCTGCTGAATTAAAAGCCGTGAACACACAGTTGATCATCCCTACCATTGCCCAGGCGCTCCGTACCAAATACCAGAACCTGTTGATCCAGGCTGCGTATGTGCCAAAATGGTTGCTTGAGAAACAAGCGGCAGACAATAACGCAGTTGCTTCTTTATCATATGTATATGTACCATATGCCTCTGTGAGCGACAGCCTTGCAAAAGTGAGTGATGATGAGATCAATGCTTATGTAAGCAAGCATAAAAACCAGTTTCTTAAACAGGATGAAACAAGAAATATTTCTTATGTAGCATTCAGCGGCGCCCCGGTGGCAGCCGATTCGGCTGTTGCACTTGGACAGGTATTGAACCTGAAAAATGATTTCGCTGCAGCAACTGATGCCGAAGCTTTCCTGGCCAGAGTGGGTACAGAAATACCTTATTACAACAGCTATTTCAGCAAATCAAAAATGCAGCAGGTAAACAAGGATTCTTTAACCAGGATCCCTGTGGGCAGCGTGTATGGACCGTATATTGACGGATCAAATTTTGTAGTAGCTAAAATGATAGGCACTAAACAGTGGGGTGATAGCGCCAAAGTGCGTCATATCCTTATTGGTACCATGGATCCGAGAACCGGCCAGCCAATCAGGGAAGACAGTGTTGCTAAAAAACTGATCGATAGTATTGAAACCGCTATCAAAGGCGGCGCAAGCTTCGAGGCGATGGTGACTAAATATTCTGACGACCAGGGTAGTAAAGAAAAAGGCGGTGTATACGATTATTTTGCACAGGGCACCATGGCCATGGCCTTCAATGATTTTTCGTTTGATAAACCAGTGGGTTCAAAAGCTGTTGTAAAAACAGAGTATGGCTATCATTATATGGAAGTGCTCGGACAAAAGAATATCAACCCGGTTTATAAAATAGCTTATCTCGCTAAACCGATCCTTGCCAGCAATGAAACTGCTGAAGCAGCAAGAACAGCGGCCGCACAGTTTGCAGTGGCAAACAAGGATGTAAAGAAATTTAATGCTGCTGCGCTGAAAGCAAATATCCAGGTACTGGGAGCGAATGATATTAAAGAAAATGATTTTAATATTACAGGTATCGGACAAAACCGCCCGCTGGTGCGTTGGGTATACGACCACAGTGCCGGTGATGTTTCTGAGCCAATAGAGCAGGGTGATAATTTTGTGGTAGCCTACGTGTCTGCGGTTAATAAAGCAGGAGTGATGTCTGCTTTTGAAGCAAGACCAACGGTTGAAGCAATCGTTCGCAATGAGAAAAAAGCGAAAGTGATTATCGAAACCAAATTTAAAGGCAACAGCCTTGAAGCTTTTGCGGGAAGTACCGGTACAGCAGTATTGCGTGCAGACAGCGTGAGCTTTAGCGCACCATTTATCGCAGGAATCGGTAGTGAGCCAAAGATCATCGGTGCAGCATTTAATAAAGTGCTCAGCGGAAAAGCAAGCGATCCGATCGCGGGTTCTACAGGCGTATTTTCTATCAAAGTAGAAATGAACAGCGCAAAAGCAAGCACGGTTGACCTGGCCACAATTAAACAGGGACTCTTGCAAAATGCAAAAATGTCTTCTTACCGCGGTCTTGAAGCGCTTAAAAAATCAGCAAAAATTAAGGATTACAGAGCTAAATTCTTTTAGTAGCAAACTATATTTTTAGAGAAAGGGCTGCCTCAAAAAGGCGGCCCTTTTTTATTTGAAGCAATGGCACGCGGATGACGCGGAAAAAGACGGATAGACACGGATTTTATTATTGTTGATTTTCAATCCGCGCTCATCTGCCTTTTTCCGCGTCATCCGCGTGCCATTCCATTTTCGCATACCGAAAACATCTGAACCGGGATAGTTGTAATTTTGTTAGGTAAAGGAGATACTATGAGTGATGCATTGGTAAATAAAGTAGCAGAAAGCGGGTTGATCAGTTTTGACCTGGAGGAGTATTATCCCAAAGGAACCATCAAACTGTTCGACCTGAAAGATTACCTGTTCATGGGTTTGATCCTGAAAGAAAAAGATTTCAGGGCCGCGCTGCAAACCACAGACTGGGACGGATACAAAGATGCGCATGTGGCCATCACCTGTTCGGCTGATGCCATCATTCCAATGTGGGCCTATATGCTGGTGGCCAGTTACCTGCAACCTTATGCAAAAGATGTCGTATTCGGAGATGAACAAAAACTCATCAGTACCCTGCTACTAAAAAACCTTGATGCTGTAAAAGGAGAAGAGTATACCGATAAACGTGTGGTGGTAAAGGGTTGTGGCGATGTGGCCATTCCCGAAACGGCTTATGTGGAGATCACGAATAAACTCAGGCCCTTTGCTAAAAGCATTATGTATGGTGAGCCATGCAGTACGGTGCCTATTTATAAAAAACGTTAGCATTCAGGCCGCTTTGGTGTCCCGACTGCGTTAAACCGGTCGGGACGCCAAAGCGGCCTGAACGGTTTCCTCCTGTTGATGATTAGAATGGACGGAAGGGATTAACACCTTTTCGGCGATCCTTGATTTTACTTCATCAAACCTCGCATCATAATCTTCGCGGATGGTCCCGAGCATACGGTCCCAGAAAAGAAAATATAAACCGTAGTTTCCTTTAAAGTATTGATGATGTTGGTTATGATTGATAGAAGTATTGATCCATTTCCCAATAATGTTTCTGCTGAATCCTTTCGGATACAACTCATATCCTAAATGACCATACACATTGTAAACTATCATCATCAGGAAAAAGAAGATGATATGTGTTACATGCATAGGAATGGCAAACATAAATACCACAACGATACCCGCCTCCACAACAGCTTCCAAAGGATGAAATGCATAAGCGGCCCATGGCGAAGGGTTGGTTGACTGGTGATGCACCAGGTGAAACCATTTGAACAAACGTTTGTGATGCATTAACCGATGCGTGAAATAGAAATACGTATCGTGCATGATAAACATCAAAGGATACGCGAGAAAATAATAGACCCAGCCATACTGGTTTATGGCGGTGTACCTTGTTGTAAGCGGAGCCACTTTCGGATGCCTGAACAGTATCAGCGAAACAAGCGCAAAGATGAAAATGGTTAAAACGGAATACCCCATCTCGCGCAGAATATCCGTATTGTTTGGAAAGCGGGACTGGATCTTTTTGTAAAAGAACCGGCGGCGGAAGAGAATATAATAAACAGTAAAGGCAATGGCCGCAAACATGAAATAGCGTGCGCCGATTATCCAGATACTTTTAAAGTAGAATTCCCAACTCATGTACTAAAGATAAGAAAGGATAGTGAGTGAGAGCGGGGCTTCAGGTAAATTTAATTTCCGTTTAATGGAATCTTTTTGCAGGAGAGTTGCTTTTTTCACGCAAAGGCGCAAAGTAAACAAGACAGGCGAAAAGGGGCTCTTTGCGACTTTGCCCCTTTGCGCCGACGCTGAAGCTTTAGCGCAAGTGTTGCGTGAAACAGAATTTCGCTAATGAGTGTGTTAGCTATTCATAAACCTGTACAACCCCTCTTTCGCCTGCTTCTGTATTCTCTTATGCATGAAAGATGTCCAACCGAAGATCAACCCACGAATACCAAAGGCCTGCCTCGACCATCGGTAAATATCAAATGCATCCGTATGCTCAATGATCAATCCGTCCCTGAATTTCATGTGTGCGGTGATCCTGTTTACAATGCGGCGCCCGGTTCTTGTAAATACATAAGACGCGGACCAGTCGGTGGTGGTATACTCTTCATCGAGTAATTTGATATTGCCATACATCAAAGAAAAATCCTTCGCACGCTTGCAAAGCATTTCCCACATGGCCCGGGTTTCCGTTACATCTAGTAACCCGAATGCGGGATCATTGAACACAGCATCATCACTGTAACAGGATTGCATGGTTGCATAATCCAGTTTCTGGAATGCAGTGTAAAAGCGATTGATGGTTTCCGTATTTGTCATGGGGTGTATTTTAATGTGCTTCCAGCCAATTCGTTCCTGATCCTACTTCCGCTTCCACCGGAACGCCGTTGGGTAATACCATGGCGCTCGTCATATTATCAATGATCAGTTTTTTAAGAGCGTCTACTTCTTCTTTTACTGCATCAAAAACCAATTCATCGTGTACCTGCAGGATCATCTTTGATTTCCAGGAACCCCTTTTCATTTCATTGTGGATCTTGATCATAGCCATCTTGATCATATCTGCTGCCGTTCCCTGTATGGGCGAGTTGATGGCATTTCGTTCTGCATAGCCACGTACGGTGAAGTTAGATGAGTTGATATCTTTCAGCCAGCGTTTTCTTCCCATCAGCGTTTCAACATATCCATTCGCCTGTGCAAATTTGATGGTATCATCCATGTAAGAAGTAATGCCTACAAATTCTTTCTTATAGTTATCAATGATCTCTTTTGCTTCTGTTCTTGAAATACTAAGATTGTCTGCGAGGCCGAAAGCACCTTGTCCATAAATGATTCCGAAGTTCACGCTTTTTGCTTTGTAGCGCATTTCCTTTGTAACATCTGCTTCTGCCACGCCATATACTTTTGCGGCGGTTGCTGTGTGAATGTCTTTGCCCTGTTTAAAAGCTTCGCACATATTCGGGTCACCACTGATAGCAGCAACAATGCGCAATTCTATTTGAGAATAATCCGCACTGATCAATACATGGTTTTCATCGCGCGGAATAAATGCTTTCCTGATCTCTCTTCCACGATCGCTTCGGATCGGAATGTTCTGAAGGTTGGGGTTATTGCTGCTCAGTCTGCCCGTAACAGCAACCGCCTGCGCATACGATGTATGTACGCGCCCGGTTTTGCTGTTGATGATCTGCGGGAGCGCATCAACATAAGTACTCTTTAATTTTGTTAACTCACGAAAGCCTAAAATGTCTGCAACAATGGGATTGTTGTTTGCTAATTTCTGTAACACATCTTCACCTGTAGCGTATTGGCCGGTTTTTGTTTTCTTCGCTTTCGGATCGATCTTTAAAATCTCAAACAAAACTTCTCCCAGTTGCTTGGGCGAAGCAAGATTGAAACGAACACCAGCTGTTGCATAAACATTTTCCTCAAATTGCTTTGCATCTTTTTCAAGCTCCTTGCTATAATCATTCAAAAAATTAACATCAATTCTTACACCTTCAAATTCCATATCAGTTAACACGCGCACCAACGGGTTCTCTACTTCATTAAAAACCTTTTCTACTTTCTTCGCTTCAAGTAACGGAACAAATGCATGTTTTAATTGTAAGGTGATGTCTGCATCTTCTGCCGCATATTCTTTTACTTTCTCTATCTCTACATCGCGCATTGTGCCCTGCGTTTTCCCTTTTTTGCCGATCAGTTCTTCGATGTGAACGGGTTCGTAGCGCAGGTATTGGGCGCTGAGAAGGTCCATGCTGCGACGTCCTTCGGGTTCTATCAGGTAATGGGCAAGCATGGTATCAAAGATGTTGCCCTTGATCTCTACATTGTACCATTTCAGCACCAGCATATCATACTTTAAATTCTGGCCAACCCAATTAATATTTGTTGCATTGAACAATGGAGCGAGTTGATCAAGAATCGCCTGTGTTGCATTTCTGTCTTCGGGACAAGCGATATAAAATCCTTCTGCTTTTTTAACGGAAAAACTTAAGCCAACCAGGTCGGCTTCATTCGCATCAATATTAGTGGTCTCTGTATCAAAACAAATTTCTGTGTGTTGCAGGAGCGCATCGAGCAGTGTTTGTATTTCTTCTTTGGTCTGTACTAAAACATAATTGTGTTCCGTGTTGTGAATATTATGTTCTGTTAACAAACCAAGACTTTCTTCGCCGGTGATCACATCTGAAGGAGCATCTTTTTTACCTGCGGGTGTTTTTACATTAACCGTATTTCCGAATAGGTCCTGCTGCACACTTTGTGGCGCGGTATTGAAAGCATTGTATTCATCGCCCAATACTCTTTTTCCAAGTGTTTTGAATTCGAGTTCTGTGAACACTTCCACCAATGCTTCTTTGTTCCATTCTTTCAAACGATAATCTTCTTCATGAAAAGTAACAGGAACATCGGTAATAATGGTTGCGAGCTTTTTGCTCATGATGGCCGCATCTTTTCCATTCCGGATCTTTTCACCGAGTGCGCCCTTGATACCATCGGCATTCGCTAAAATATTTTCGATATTGTCAAACTCTTTCAAAAGCTTCGCAGCTGTTTTCTCTCCAATACCCGCAATGCCCGGAATATTATCAACCGCATCACCCATTAACCCAAGCATATCAATTACCTGCTCAACTCTTTTTATATCCCATTTGGCACAGATCTTTTCGGCGGTAAGGATCTCTGAATCATTACCGAATGATCCTGGTTTGTATATATAAACATTCGGATGAATCAGTAACTGGCCATAATCTTTATCGGGAGTTACCATATACACTTCATAACCAAGATCGGCAGCCTGCCAGGCAACCGTACCAATTACATCATCCGCCTCATAACCATCCAATTCTACTACCGGAATATTAAACCCTTCAATGATGCGTTTAATATCGGGCAAAGAATCCAGGAGATCTTCAGGTGCTTCCTGGCGATTGGCTTTATAATCTGCAAAATCGGTATGCCTTTCTGTTGGGGCGTGCGTATCAAAACAAACGGCGAGGTGTGTTGGTTTTTCTTTGTTGATCAGGTCGAACAAAGTGTTTGTAAATCCAAACTGTGCATTTGTATTTCTTCCTTTGGAAGTAATACGCGGACTGCGTATCAATGCATAGTACGCACGATAGATCAATGCTAAGGCATCGAGGAGAAAAAGTTTTTTACCCATGGGGCTAAGGTAGGAAAAACCGTGCCTCTGTGCCTCTGTGTGAAAATTAAATTGCACACAGAGGCACAGAGGCACGGTTTGAGAAGACTATTTTTTCTTGAGAGAAAGATAATCGAGGAAGTAAATTACCCGTAACGACAAGCTGTTCAGCTGTGGTGCATCAAGTGTGCGACCGGCATTGGGGAAATATCCTTCGGCGATATTCTGGTCGAAAGTGTTGATAGAGTTCTTCCAGACAATGTTTACAAAACTTCCGAGGGCGAATTGCCAGGTGTACACCATATCGATATTAAAATAGTTTACATTGTAATTGGCGCTGTTATAAGTTCCCGCAACAGGTGAGAGGTAGCCGTCTTTGTTCAGGTTAAAGAACTGCCTGTTATCAACAGCGCTCCAGTAATGTCTTGCTCGGAAACTCAATCCCATTTTATTATTGAAATTGTATTTCACTGTAAAAATGTTCTCTACTGTGTTTCGTTTGCGAAGAGCAATGATTACACTGTCGTTGGAGATGGCTGCAAAACCAACATTATTGTTGTAGATAGAAAAATTGGTGTTTGCGCTGATGGTTAGTTTTTTATTAAAGCGGTATTGCTGCTTGAAATATATCTCGTAGGCCTTCGATGCATATTTCGGAGAATAGCTAAGATCCACCTCTGTTGAAACCGAGAATTTTTTTGCATAATTGGATTCAAACCATCCACCATATACAAAATTGGCAGGACGCTTAAACACCATTCCATTCTTGCGTGGTTCATAAAAATCATTTTGCTCGGGCAGATAATTTGAAAACACGCCAACATACCAAAGGCTTTTCAGCTGACCGTTTACATTTACGTTGATCCTTGCCATCTGGTAGTCCAGGGGCTTGTACCGAATGGAGTGGTATCCATTAAAATTCATGTAGAGGTTATTGAATAAACCTTTGGGTTTTACCTGCTTGTACCCCATCCATAGATAGTGATCAACGAAGTTGTTATTGGTAAAATACCCCATATCGTTGCTGTTGTATTTATTGTCGGCCAGTTCCTGTGAGAAGTTCAGGTTAAAACGACCACCAGTCTTTCCGATGCCCAGTTTGTGTGTATAACCCGACTGTGTTTTTCCCCCGGGCAGATAACCCAGCAACTGGCTGGCGCCTATTTTTCCGTAAAGGTTCCAGTCGTTCTTTTTGTCATACAGGTCCCATAAGAATGCGGAAACATTCGCATCATAATCGGTGCCGGCTCTTGTAACATTTGTATTGATAAAAGAAATGCTTGAGTTGCGTTTCAGGGTTTGATCAAATACGATGATATTATAATTGGTGAGAGGGTTGGTCTCTATCTTTCTTGAATCTTTTCCTCCCACCTGTATGGTTGCATATTGCGGGTTGGTGATCGCATTAAAAAAACCAATACCCAAACCGGAAGAAGTTCTTCCGCTCACTTTGGTGGCGTTGATCAGGCTTGTTTCGCCTGGATTCCGGGAAATGGTCTCCCCCGGTTTTAACTGTGAAGCAACGTCATCGGCGTGCAAAGGGGCTCCCCCGATACGGCGGCTGTAAAATAAATTTCCTTTTCCAAACAGCTCGGTTCCCTCGGTAAAGAAACTCCTGTTCTCATTATATCTTACTTCAAATGGGGTAAGATTCAATACCTGGTTATCGCTTTGTACCTGGCCAAAATCGGGGATCAATGTCATATCGAGCGTAAATGCCTGGTTGATACCATACTTCACATCCATTCCTCCATTGATGGAAGTGGCCGTATTCTTGACCGCTGGATTATTGTAGGGATAATGGTTTACATAAGTGGAGAGGTAGGGAGAGAAGGAAAGACGTACGGGAGGTTTAATGTCTTCGATCCCGGTCCACAAACCAAACTGTGCAAAAAAGTTTCCGCCGATGGTTGGATCGGTTGGGTTCCACATATATTGTTTACCGCTTTTTGAATTGCGGCGGGTGATATTGATGCCCCAGTCCTGTTTTTTTACATTACTGAAACGGATAGCGGAATAAGGAATACGCATTTCAAACACCCATCCACCGGGAACGATCTTAGCGTTCGACTCATACACGCTGCTCCAGCTGCCATCTTCTCCATCAGAAGAATATTTTGCATCAAACTGTTCGCCGAGTGGTGTTACATAATAACCAAAACCGTTGATCTTATCATTGTAGGTATCAAAGATCACGCCCACAAAATCATTCACGCCCACCACATCACGGCCAACGAGTTCTGTAGAAATACTGTCATTGCTTCTTTCATGACAAAACCCGCTGATATAGATATTGGCATTGTCATACAAAATGCGGACCTCGGTTCGCTTTTCGAAGTCTTCTATTTTTCCGTAAGTGGGGCGCCATTCAACCATCTCGGTCACGAGCGGTGCTTTTTGCCAGGCTTCATCTTTCAGGTCCCCATCAATTACGATCTTCTCTGTGGTTCTTACAGCAGGAATTTTTTTAATAACCCTTTCTTTCTGCACTTGTGCCGATAGGGAGTGAGCGGATAGGATGGCACATACAGCCAACAGCAATGGTTTCATAACAGCGTTTTTAGCAGCGAACGGCATTTTTTGTAAATGCCGTTATACGAAGGGTAACGTAGTAAAAATAAAAAGGTTACTTAAGAGTACTGTTAAATTTCCCGTAAGAAAGATTGGCGGGAAAATAGAAGTACAAAGGATGATTATCACGTATGAACGGGAGGGTGATTTTAAGAAAGAGGAGGTTTTTGCTTCGCAAAAAATGGCACACAGATGACGCAGATCGAGCGGGTTTGTACAGATTTGATTTGGTATATGATAAAAGACCCGCGCAAAATCCATTCGATCCGCGTCATCCGTGTGCTATTCCCTCAAAATAAAAGAGGCTATCCCTTTCGAGACAGCCTCTTCAAAATCATATAAAACCCTCGTGATCCGTGATTACTTGATCGCGTATTTATGTTTATATCTTTCAAACAATTGTTTTTGTTTATTATCGAGGCTTACGTGACGTCCTTGTATAAAAGCTTCTGATACATTGCTGCTTTTCATATCAAGGATATCTCCATCGCAGATAATGATGTTGGCGTCTTTGCCTACTTCAAGAGAACCAGTTTTATCAGCTACCCCTAAGATTTTTGCAGCGTTCAGTGTGATTGCGGACAACGCTTCTTCTTTGGTGAGACCATATGCCGCTGCCGTACCTGCGTTAAACGAAAGGTTACGGTAACGTGTTGTTTCGTCGTTATCGTTCAGCGCAAACAATACACCAGCTTTTTGTAAAGCGGCCGGCGTTTTATAGGGCTGATCAACATCATCATCTTCCATGGCAGGAAGTGAGTGTTCCGGGCCCAGGATCACGGCGATATTGTTTTGTTTCAGGAGATCAGCTATCTGGTAGCTTTCGCTTCCGCCAACAATTACCACATCAAAACCAAATTCTTTTGCAAAGTCGATGGCCAGTAACATTTGTTTTGCCTGGTCGCCATGTACAAACAGTTTTTGTGTTTTATTGAACAAACCTTTTACCGCTTCCAGTTTCAGGTTGGTTTCTTTGTGTGTTGCTTCCTCTGCGTATGCTTTTGCCTGGCGGAAGAACGATTTGATCTCATCCAGCCTGTCGAAAGCAGCTTTCAAAGGATCGCCACCTGCACCTGCGCCACCAAAGCCGCCGGGGAAACCACCAGGGAAACCACCGCCACCGCCACGGCCACCGCGACGGGCGATAAAGCTTGGCATGTTTACATGGATGCCTGCATCCATTTTGTATGCCGCATCTTCCCAGTTCCATGCATCTAACTGCACAACGGATGAAGAACCGCTAACAACACCACCTTCGGGAGCAACGCTAGCAAGAAGGATACCGTTCGCTTTGAGTACATTGATAAATTTTGAATCGGTATTGTAAGCAACGATCGAACGGATGTTCGAGTTAAAATCTCCCAGCTCCAGGAAATCATTACTCGCGCGTACACCCGCACCGATCTCTTTCAAACCAAGATCGGTTGAAGCAAGGATCAGGCCGGGATAAACGTGTTTGCCTTTTGCATCATAGTCTGCTTTTCCAGAACCAGCCGGCCCCACTTTTGTGATCTTTCCGTTGGTTACTTCAATGGTTGCATTTTCAAGAACCTGGCCGTTGCCAATATGAACGGTTCCTCCGGAGATAACAAAGCTTCCTTTATTTTCTTTCGCCGGATATACTGTTTCCTGGGCCTGTACAAAGCCAGTTAGCAGTAACAGCGCGGTTATATTGCTGAATATTTTTTTCATAACTAATTAGTTTTTGTTTTCGTTAAGCATAAGCATGTCTTCAAGATCAAAAGTGATGAGGCTGTTATGGTGCTCATGGTCGCCGCAGCTTAATAATACCTGGTAGCTTGGTTCTGCCGGCACAGTTGGTGCGCCGCCTCTTCTTGCTCCCTGTAATTTGCTTATGAGACGGAAACGCTCTGCTGCAATTTTCTTGCGCTGCTCAGCGTCTTTTTGCCTGTCGAAATAAACGATACCGTCAACGATTGTTTTTTCTGACATCGCGTAAATGCTCAACGGGTGTGCACTCCAGATAACAAGATCCGCATCTTTGCCTGCTTTAATGCTTCCTACTTTATCATCCACGTGTAAAGCTTTGGCAGGATTAAGTGTTACCATTTTCAATGCATCTTCTTCAGGTACACCACCATATTTTACGGTCTTGCCAGCTTCCTGGTTCAAACGGCGCGCCATTTCTGCATCATCAGAATTGATACAAACATTGAGGCCGGCTTTGTACATGATAGCGGCATTGTAAGCGATCGCATCCTGTACTTCCACTTTATAGCCCCACCAGTCGGAGAAGGTAGAAGCATTTGATCCGTGTGCTTTCATTTTATCTGCTACTTTATATCCTTCGAGGATATGTGTGAACGTGTTGAAACGCACACCAAATTTATCACCCGCGCGCATGGCTGCTGTGATCTCGCTCTGTACATAAGAGTGACAGGTAATGAAACGTTTTTTGTTGAGGATCTCTACCAGAGCATCCAGTTCAAGATCACGTCTTGTTTTAGGATCAGCTTTCATGGCTTTCTGGTAATCAGAAGCCCGCTGGAACGCATCGGTCAATACTTCTTCCACACCCATCCTTGTATCAGGGAAACGGGTGTTGGTAGTTGAAGTGGTACGTTTTACGTTTTCACCTAAAGCGAATTTGATGAAACCATCAGAGCCTTTAAATTTCAATCCTTCTGCATCAGCACCCCAGCGAAGTTTGATCAGCTGTGTCTGTCCACCAATGGTATTGGCCGAACCATGCAGGATATGTGAAGTAGTAACACCACCGCTTAACTGGCGGTAGATATTGATGTCTTCAGGATTCAGGTTATCTGCAATACGTACTTCAGAAGTTACGGATTGTCCGCCTTCATTAATAGAAGCAGCGGCAATATGCGAGTGCTCATCAATGATACCCGCAGTAACGTGTTTGCCTGTTGCATCAATTACTCTTGCAGAGGCATCGCTTAAGTTCTTACCTACTTTAGCGATCTTACCATTCAATACCAATACATCGGCATTTTCAAGTTTACCTTCTTTTTCGTTTGTCCAAACCGTTGCGTTCTTGATCAGCAGGTTTTCTGCTTTAGGCGCTTCTTCCCATCCATAACCATCAAAAGGATAAGTTACTTTACCAACGCGCGCAGTAGGAGTGGTTCTTCTTCTTGTTGTATCGGGAGCGGTTGATTTTGCAATAAGAGATGCAGACCAGGTTAATTTGTTACCCGCCGTATCTTCACCCATGCCTGTCCAGGTATCGCCATTGGATACACCGCTTAAACGGAAACGTGGACCAGTTGGTGCAGCACCACCACCGCCAGCACCTCTGCCACCGCCGAATCCGCCACCACCAGGACCACCCACACCTCTTCTGGCAGGAGTGGTTGAGAAACTCAGTTTCACCTGTTTGCCATCAAAACTGAAAGTGCCGGTAAGCGTATCTTTTCCAATTACGTTAGCTGCGGAATTGCTTTTTACATCCAATACATAATTAGTAGTACCACCAGCGCCGCCGAGAACAAGGTTATAGGTTCCCTTGATATCACTCCAAGCATCTTCTTTTACACTGTATTTATCACCCTGAACCCAGTTCTGCAGTATCACCGCTTTTTCTGAGAAGATATTATCAGAAGCAACAACGAAGTTGGCGATCTTGCCTGCTTCGAGACTTCCTACTTTATCATATACACCCAATAAAGTTGCAGGCGTTTTGGTTAATGCGTCAAAAGCTCTGGTTTCAGTTAAACCATATTCCATCGCTTTGCGAACATTGGCCATAAACTGTTTTACATCACGCAGGTCTGCAGTGGTAAGACAGAAAGGGATGTTAGCTTTTTCAAAAGCGCCGGGATTGGTTGGAGCGAGTTCCCAGTGTTTCATATCGGCTAAAGAAACAAAACGTGTATCATTCGGGTCTTCCACATCCATTGCGGCCGGGAAGTTGAGTGATAATATATAAGTAGACTTTGTTCCGGCGATCTCGTTGATACGTTGGTATTCATTACCACCACCTTTGATAATATATTTTACACCAAACTCATCTGCAATGCGATCGGCACGCAGGTCACCCCATTTATCATTTGCTTCAAAGATCTGGGGCAGGTTCTGGTTATCGTTAAATGCCTGGAGAGAGAGATTCAATCCTTCGCCTGCAGGTTTTGTTTTATACCATTGTGCATCCAGGTAAGTTTGACGAAGCAATGCGATCACACCCATCACGCTGCCTGGGTAAGACTGGGTAGATGTTCCGCGGCTGAAAGAATAATGCGCAGAAGCTCTTTCTTTAATCACCGCAAGATTGTCTTTGTCTTTAGCCAATGTTACAAATGTTCCTGTTCCGCGGGCGATACCATCGTTAACGTGAGCAAGAACAGAACCGAACCCGATATCGCGCAAAGTTTTTGCTTTGGTATCATCGGTGGTAAATATTTTATAAGCATCCACTTCAGGTTTGATTGCCTGGTTCCACCCGTAAGGGCCTTTTGTTGCAGAACCGATTTGAGCAACCTGTTGTCCGAATCCGCCACCGCCACCACCGCGTCCACCGCCGGTTGGTGCTGCAGATGTGGCAGGAGCTACACCATAATCAGTATAGATATCTATGAAAGAGGGATAGATGTATTTATCCTTGCAATCAATAACAACCGCATCTTTAGGAATGGCTGCACCAACGCCAACGGAAATAATTTTTCCATCGCGGATAACAAGTGTTGCTTTTTGTAAAGTGGATTGTGAGTTCTGAACGATGGTCGCATTGGTAAAGGCATAACATCCTTCACGATGGTCGGCCACGCCATTAACAGGAAACGTTTCCTGGGCCTGTAGCAATGATGCGAACAGCAGCCCGGAAAGCAGGAGCTTGAATTTTCTCATATACATTAATTGGTTTTGGAAGAATTCTAAAACTACTGAAATCAGTTGATTGTAAAAACCAATCGTTGAAATTTCGGTAAAGTGGGTTTGTGGTCGGTGAAAATGGCACGCGGATGACGCGGAAAAAACGGATGCACACGGATCGGTCTTCGTAATATCCTGGCAAATCCTTTTTTTCCGCGTCATCCGCGTGCTATTACGAATCTTGAATAAGGAGGTTGTTTATTTTTTTACAGACCCGGCATCCACATCCTTAATAAACTGTATCAACCCTGGAAAATAATGCGGCTGATCATCCCACATAGAACAATGACTTCCGTTGGGGCAGATCAGGCTGCGGCCGTTTTGTACCTGGGTGGCCATCCATTTCATGTGTTCGGGATCCATGGTGTCGTGCTGTCCGCCAATAGTAAGGGTAGGAACTTTTATTTTGGGAAGATCTTTGCTGCGGTCCCATGTGGCAAGGCGACCACCAACTCCAAATTCTGATGGGCCCTGCATGATGGTATATAGTTCAACATTCAGGTGTGGCATGGCACGTTGCAGTGTTATCGGATTTGGGACGATGCGACAAAAGTGTTTATCATAAAAATTTGGGATCAGCAGCTCCATATATTTTGGATTAGCGAAATCATTTCTCGCTTCAATGGCCCTGATGGTATCCAGGACTTTTTTGTCCATTTGTTTGGATAACACATCAGCTGCATATTTTCCATAAGCAACAGCATCACTCATCATATTACTGATCACAAGTCCTTTTAAATTATCCTGGTATTTCAACGCATACTCCATGGCGAGTATTCCGCCCCAGCTATGACCGAGAAGATAAAAATTATCTTTGTTCAGACCGAGTGCTTTTCTTACCTGTTCAACTTCTTCAACAAAACGTTCGGTAACCCATAAGCTGCTGTCTTTGGGCTGATCGCTGAAATAAGAACCGAGCTGATCATATTCATAAAACTCAATTCCCTCCTGCGGAAAATAACTTTCAAATGATTCAAAGAATTCATGCGTGCCGCCCGGACCGCCGTGCAACAACAAAATTTTTATTTTCGGGTTGTTGCCAAATCGTTTGGTCCACACATTGAATTTACCAAGAGGTGTTTCTATCGGGATCATTTTAACACCACCGCTTTGAACACCACTGTCAACAATTGCGTGGTAGTCTTTAAGAGAAAGGGAAGAATCCTGTTTGCAGGAAAAAAATAAAACACAAAAGAGAAAACCGAGTAGTGCAGTCTGTTTCATAAGTGCTGGTTTATGAAACCTAAGGTATCAATTATTTATGTGATTGAAATGGCACGCGTCATCCGTCTTCCATCTTTTTTGCAAAGCAAAAAATCATCTTCCCATATACACCATCAATATCTGTACATCACTCGGGTTCACACCGCTGATGCGACTGGCCTGTCCAAGTGTGGAGGGTTTGATCTTTTTAAATTTCTGCAAAGCTTCATTGGATAAAGCGGCAACCCTGTCGTAATCAAATGTTGCGGGGATGGCCATATTTTCGAGTTGGCTCATTTTGGTTACGATCTCCTGTTCCTTTTCTATATAGCGCTCATACTTTACCTGTATCTCGGCCTGCTCTAATGCATCGGTAGAAATATCGGTGAAAGATTCTTTTAAACCCGGAACCACTTTCATCAGAGAAGGAAGATCAACATTCGGACGAAGAATGATCTTGGCGATCTTTTGTTTTTCCGTAATGGTTGCTGAACCGATCTCTGAAAAATAGGGATTCACATCATCCGGTTCAACACTGGTTTCTGTGAGATGCTTTTTTACTTTGGATACTTCTTCGCGTTTCGTGATCACCTTATCCATTCTGTCTTGTGATGCAAGTCCTAAACGATAACTGATTTCGGTTAATCGCAGGTCAGCATTATCCTGTCTCAACAATGTTCTGAATTCTGCGCGACTGGTAAACATGCGGTAAGGTTCTTCGGTTCCCTTGCTGATCAGGTCATCGATCAACACACCGATATATGCTTCGCTCCTTTTTAAAATAACGGGTTCTAATTCTCGTGCTTTCTGGTGCGCATTGATTCCGGCCATTAATCCCTGGCAGGCGGCTTCTTCATAGCCGGTTGTTCCATTGATCTGTCCTGCGAAAAATAAATTGCTCACGAGTTTTGTCTCGAGAGAATATTGTAATTGTGTAGGTGGAAAATAATCATACTCTATAGCATAACCCGGTCTGAATATTCTTACATTCTCAAACCCCGGAACAATACGAAGGGCTTCGTATTGAACTTCTTCGGGTAATGAGGTAGAGAATCCATTCACATATATTTCAACAGTGTTCCATCCTTCGGGTTCAACAAATAACTGGTGGCGGTCCCTGTCTGCGAAACGGTTTATTTTATCTTCTATACTTGGGCAATACCTCGGGCCCACTCCATCGATCCTTCCCTGGAACATAGGACTTCTGTCGAAGCCGGTTTTGAGAACATCATGAACGGTATCATTGGTATATGTGATCCAGCAACTTCTTTGATCTTCCGGTTTAATTCGTTTTGTATCGGTATAAGAAAAACCAACAATTTCATTGTCGCCTTTCTGTTCTTCCATTTTGCTGTAGTCGAGACTTCTTCCATCAACCCTTGGCGGTGTTCCTGTTTTTAGGCGGTCGCTTTCAAAACCAAATTCAACCAGTTGTTCGGTAATACCGGTTGCTGCTTTTTCGGCAACGCGTCCACCACCAAATTGTTTTTCTCCAATATGTATGATGCCGTTTAGAAAAGTACCACTTGTAACAACAACTGATTTGGATCTTACTTCGTGGCCAAGCCCGGTTACCACACCACAGGCTTTGTTTCCCTTGATGATGATAGAGCGAACCATGTCCTGGTAGAAATCTACATTGGGGGTATTCTCCAGCATCTCGCGCCAGGTGGCAGCGAAAAGCATTCTGTCGTTTTGCGTGCGTGGGCTCCACATGGCGGGACCCTTGCTCCTGTTGAGCATCCTGAATTGAATGGTACTGAGATCACTCACTATTCCGCTGTATCCGCCCATCGCATCAATCTCACGAACGATTTGCCCTTTGGCAATTCCGCCCATAGCGGGGTTGCAACTCATCTGCGCGATGGTCTGCATATTCATGGTTATCAGCAACACCTTACTACCCATATTGGCGGCTGAGGCAGCGGCTTCACAACCGGCATGGCCGGCCCCAACAACGATCACATCATATTCAGGAAACATAGGCTGCAAAGATACTTCAGGGTTTTTGCCCTGAGCCGAATTTTCTTAGGATTTCCCTTTCGAGTAAGATGTCTGACAAAGGAACTCCTTGGTTAAGGCTATAGAATTCTTCATTTGTAAGGGAAGAGATTGTTTCAAGATGATCCTTGTTCTCAATAATAAAGTTCTCAATCAATGGGTGGCATTCGATATTTGAAATCTCTATCGTCTTTATCTTCTCAAGCATTTTGAGACAAAGAGAGAATCCTGTTTTATCATATAAGTCCTGGAAATAAGGTCTAACAGCCATTACATCAATACGATTTCCACGATTCTTGTTTAGGTCTATCCTTTCAACACGTATATTAATGAAGCTCCAGCATAGCCTGAGATCTTCCTCGTTTGAATAGTCAAAATAGGTGGCGGGAACAATATGATCAAATTGCCAATCCTTGCCAAAGTGAATCCAGTTTACATCCTCTGTAAACTGCAATTCAAACCACTGGCGTAATGTATGAGTATCCAGGCCGAAGTATGGCGCGTATGCTTCGCTGGGAAGTCCGTCGATTACATACCTTCTGTAAGCCAATTGCCATTTTCTTTTTTCTCTAAATCTCAAAAGGGATTCGGTAATCTCCTCTTGGGGGGTCCATCTTTTCCTTGTCATTATTCAAATATAAAAAATGTTTCAGCCAGAAACTGGGATTTGTGGAACCTTTTTATAACTCAATTCATAAATGTTTCGGGCAGAAACTGGGATTTGTGGAACCTCTACTTCTGGGCACAGGCGAAATCCTGAACCAGAAAGTATTGATCTGTACGATATAAGGCAGAGCCAACTCCTATTTCCTTTAAGTTTGGATCTAAAAGCGTTTTTCTGTGTCCGAGACCGGGAAGGCCAATGTCCAGGTAAAGAAGGGCCATAGACAGAAGTATGCTTTGACTGGACAATGAGATGTTCTCACTGGCGCAAAACCTGATTCCGGCCTTCTTCATCCGGGATCCGAAATCTGTTCCATCGGTAGAGGTATGACTAAGGGGCGCCTTTTTGCGGCCAATATCTGAGGCGTGTGACTGGGCGGTAATAAGTAATGCCTCATTCAATCGAAACATGGGAAGGCTTCCAGCTCTCAACAGGTCTGCTTTCAGGCTTTGTGCTTCGGGCTTGTTCATTGGTGGGAAAATGGCCAGCAAGGGAATAACAGCACTATCCCAGAACTTCCTGGGATTGTTTCGGGAGTAATTGGTCCAGTAAAGGAATTTTTTCGCTTGTAAGGGCAGTTTATCATAGCCCGGTTGCGAACGGTTCCAGTTCTCAACCACCGAATCAATTCCTGGTTCGGGAACGGGTCTAACCTCCAACTCGATCAAAGAGATCTGTGAGTAAGAAAGCACAGGAGCGAGAAGGAGAACCAGGAAGAATCTGAGCATCTAGCTGTTTTTCTCAAATAAACGCAAATAATGATCCTCTTTACTTCTCATAAGAACGATTTCACTTTTCTTTTTGTCTTTATAGCCGCAGAGATGAAGGGCACCGTGGAAAATAACGCGGAGGGTTTCCTCTTTAAAGGTGACTCTCATTGTGGTTGCGTTGTCTTTCACCCTATCCAGGCTGATATAGACTTCTGCTTCAACAGGCTCATTCCTTTCTGAAAGTCCGAATGTGATGATATCTGTATAGTAATCATGCTTCAAAAAATCACGGTTCATCTGCAGGAGGAACTCGTCTGAGCAAAAAATATAGGTGATAGAATCGAGCGCCCGTTTCTCCTTTTTGAAAACAGATTGAATAAAGGCTTTCAATTCCGTTTTCCCTGGTAATTGTAACTGCCTGTCTGCCGAACGAAATGATACTGCCATTGTTATTTATAATGATGTGGTTGTGCAAGTTTACTAATACCTAACGCTCAAAAGAGAACAGCTATTTTATTATTCCAAAATTCGGTACAAAAACCTTTACCGCGCCTTTACCTTTATCTATTAATAAGAGGAAATGATACGATTGTCAGAGTTAGCCGTTGGACAAAAAGCAGTGATCCATTCATTCGAGAAAGACGAGATCTTTATTAAGCTGATGGAAATGGGCTGTATACCCGGAGAAAAAGTAAAAATAGAACAGATAGCACCGTTGGGTGACCCGATCTCTATTTCTGTGGCCGGCTACCATTTAAGTCTTCGGCTGAACGAGGCAAATAGTATTTTCGTGGAGATAGAGAACAATCATAACTAATTGATAATCATCAGATTAGATGAAAATTGGTTTATACTTCGGCTCTTTTAACCCCATTCATACCGGCCACCTGATCGTGGCCAGTTTTGTTGCGAACCATACAGAAATGCAACAGGTATGGTTTATAGTGTCGCCGCAAAATCCATTGAAACCATCTTCGGTTTTACTGAACGAATATCATCGCCTGCATCTTGTGCATCTTGCTGTAGAAGGCGATCTCCGGTTAAAAGCATCAGAAGTAGAGTTTAAATTACCGCGCCCCTCCTATACCATCGACACACTTACTTATCTCCAGGAAAAATACCCGCAACATGAATTTTCTATCATCATGGGTAGCGATAGTTTTCAGAATCTCCCAAAATGGAAAAATTTTGAACTGCTGATCAAAAATTATTCATTCATCATTTACAAACGGCCGGGCTTTGAAGTGAAGGATACATGGAACGCATCTGTTACAATTCTTGATGCGCCACTGTTACAACTTTCGGCTACCGAGATCCGGGATAATATTAAATCGGGAAAAACGATTCGCTACTTAGTTCCTGATAAAGTGCGGGAAGAGATCGAACAGAATAGCTACTATAAATAAATACAAATTTTTTTTCACGCATCCGCTCGCCAATGCTTAGCGGCGAGAAGGCACAAAGAAAACCTTTTGCTCCTTTGCGTGAAACACTCACCCATTCAAATAAAATCCCGCACCGCATTTCTTTTTCCTCACCACATTGTA
Organism: Bacteroidota bacterium; assembly: GCA_040388475.1. Lineage (GTDB taxonomy): Bacteria > Bacteroidota > Bacteroidia > Chitinophagales > Chitinophagaceae > Sediminibacterium. The sequence continues at coordinate 147,503 of JAZKBT010000019.1, forward strand.
ATAGATTTATAGCATTAAACTAACTGCACAGATGAAAATCAAATTTGTCTCCTTATTATTATTGATAACCTGTTTTGGTTACACACAAACATTAACGGTTGAAAAGATCATGAGAGATCCGAAATGGATCGGCGTTTCTCCCAGCAATGTATTCTGGTCGCTCGACAGCAAGAATATTTTCTTTAACTGGAACCCGCAGAACAATGTTTCCGATTCTGTTTATTCTTATGCGCTCGGTGGAACCGAACCACAGAAAACCAATTATTTAGAAACACAAAAAATAAGCGCGCTTAATAACGCGGTGTATAATAATGGCTATACATTAATGGTATATGCCTATCGCGGTGATCTTTATCTCTCAGACCTGAAAACAAATAAAACAACACGCATCACACAAACAGAAGACAATGAATCGCAGCCGCGTTTTATTATGAAAGATGAGTGGATCGCGTATAACAAAACCAATAATTTATATGCATGGAACACAAAAACCGGCATCACACTTCAACTCACCAAAATAACAAGCGGCGCTGAAACAACTGCAGCACCCGCTTCATTTGGTGGAGCAGGTGGTGGTCAAAGAGGTGGTGGTCTGCAGGGCTTTGGTGGAGGTGGCCAAAGGGCCGGAGGCGCTGTGGGTGTTGGCGTGGGCACACAGGAACAGTGGCTGCAGCACCAACAACTCGAATTGATGCAGATCCTGAAAGAGCGCAAAGAAAAACGCGACCAGCGCACAGCTTTTTTAAAAGGCAACAGGGACCTGAGTGCTGATACATTAAAAACGATCGGCATCGGCGATAAACAATTACAGGGGTTACAGATCAGTCCCGACGGACGCTTTGTCACCTATCGTTTATATACAGCACCAGCCGCCGCAAAAAACACGATCGTTCCTGATTATGTAACCGAGAGCGGTTTTACTACCGATATCCCCGGCCGCACAAAAGTGGGTGCAGCAATGGGCAGGTTTGATTTTTATGTGTATGATAAAGTAAGGGATACGGTAATGCTTATATCAACCGATTCTATCCCCGGCATCACAGATGTTCCGGATTTTTATAAAGAGTATCCCAAAAAATTCGGTGCGCGCCGCGCAACTCCCCGCCCCGTAAGTTTCGGTGGTCCTTATTGGAACGACGCGGGAACCTTCGCCGTTGTTGATATCCGCTCACAGGATAATAAAGACAGGTGGCTCATGAAACTGGATGCTGCAACAGGAAAACTCTACCCCATCGATCGCCAGCGCGATGAAGCATGGATCGGTGGTCCGGGTGGAAGAACTTTTGGCTGGATAAATGACAATCTTTTTTATTTCCAAAGTGAAGCAACCGGTTACTCACACTTATATACCTATGATATAACCACAAAAACAAAGAAAGCACTTACCGAAGGAAAGTATGAAGTACAGAATGTTGAACTCAGCCGCAACAAACAGAATTTTTATTTGCTTACCAACGAAGAACATCCGGGCAAGCAAAACTATTATCGTATAAAAACAGACGGTACCAAAAAAGAAAAGATCACCAGCATGGAAGGTGGTTATGAAGTAACCATGTCGCCCGATGAAAAATGGATCGCCTACCGTTACTCTCAAACAACCAAACCATGGGAACTCTTTGTACAGGAAAATGCCCCGGGTAAAAAACCGGTACAGGTTACCAACAAAGGAATGACAAGCGAGTTCAAAGGCTATGCATGGAGAAATACGCCAGTGATCACTATCCCCGCACGCGATGGCCAGCAGATCTATGGCCGCGTATTTGAACCCGCCGCCGGAAAAAAGAACGGCGCTGCCGTGATCTTTGTACACGGAGCCGGTTACCTGCAGAATGTACATTATTGGTGGAGCTCTTATTTCAGGGAGACCATGTTCAATAATTTATTGGCCGACCAGGGATATACTGTGATCGATATTGATTACCGTGCAAGTAGTGGTTATGGCCGCGACTGGCGCACAGGTATCTATCGTTTTATGGGCGGAAAAGATTTGGAGGATCATGTTGATGCCGCCAAATTCTTAGTAGATAAATATGGTGTTGATGCCGGGCGTATCGGAATTTACGGAGGTAGTTATGGCGGTTTCATTACGTTGATGGGATTATTCACAACGCCTGATGTATTCAAAGCCGGCGCCGCATTGCGTCCTGTTACTGATTGGGCGCATTACAATCACGGCTATACGGCCAATATTCTTAACGAGCCATTTAATGATAGCCTGGCTTACGCAAAATCATCACCCATTAATTTTGCAAGCGGGTTGAAGAACCATTTGCTCATGTGCCATGGTATGGTGGATGTGAACGTGAACTTCCAGGACGTGGTTCGCTTATCACAAAGACTGATCGAATTGGGTAAAGACAACTGGGAGCTTGCGCCTTACCCGGTAGAGGACCACGGCTTTGTTGAACCAAGCAGCTGGACAGATGAGTATAAAAGGATATTGAAACTGTTTAATACCAATTTACTGAAATAGCAACGCGGATTGAACGGATCAAACGGGTGTTCACGGATTTTTTAATATTCTATCCGCGCCAATCCGTTTTTTCCGCGTCATCCGCGTGCCATCCTTCCAAAATAAAAGAGGCTGTCTTTTTTGAGACAGCCTCTTTTATAATCATATAAAAATCCGTGAAATCTGTGATCAGATTAGCGGTTCATCGACATCAGGAACTCTTCATTATCCTTCGTTCCGCGCATACGTTTCAGTAATTCGCTCATAGATTCTTCCGTGTTCATATCGTTGATGAAAAGACGGAGGATATTCATGCGCTGCAATACTTCCTTGTCTAACAACAGGTCATCTCGACGTGTAGAAGATCCGGTAAGATCAATGGCAGGGAAGATACGTTTGTTGGCTAAGCGGCGATCGAGCAATAGCTCCATGTTACCGGTACCCTTGAATTCTTCAAAGATTACCTCATCCATTTTACTACCTGTTTCGATCAGGGCAGTAGCGAGGATAGTTAATGATCCGCCATGTTCAATTTTACGGGCAGCACCAAAGAATTGTTTTGGTTTCTGCATCGCATTTGCTTCCACACCACCCGATAAAACTTTACCGGAAGCAGGAGCAACTGTATTGTGTGCCCGCGCCAGGCGGGTAATAGAATCTAACAGGATCACCACATCATGACCGCACTCAACCAAACGTTTTGCTTTCTGCAAAGCGATGGTAGAAACTTTCACGTGTTTTTCAGCGGGCTCATCAAAAGTAGATGCGATCACTTCTGCGCGAACGCTGCGTTCCATATCGGTAACCTCTTCCGGGCGCTCATCAATCAAAACAACCATCAGGTAACATTCCGGGTGATTGGCAGCAATGGCGTTGGCCACTTCTTTCAGCAACATGGTCTTACCCACTTTCGGTTGCGCCACGATCAATCCACGCTGGCCCTTACCGATAGGTGTAAAAATGTCCATGATACGTGTGCTGTAATTATTAGCCGTAGTGAACAGGTTCAGTTTTTCAAAAGGGAACAAAGGAGTCAGGTAATCAAACGGAACGCGGTCGCGAACTTCGTCGGGACGTTTACCGTTGATGCTGTCAACTTTCAGTAAAGCAAAATATTTTTCACCTTCTTTCGGGGGACGAACTGCTCCGTGAACGGTGTCTCCTGTTTTCAGTCCAAATAATTTGATCTGTGAAGGAGAAACATATACATCATCCGGGGATGATAAGTAGTTATAATCAGAGGAACGTAAGAAACCATAACCATCGGGCATCATTTCCAGAACACCTTCACCAAGTATCACGCCTTCGAACTCGATATTGAAAGCGGGTTCTTTGCGTTGTTGCTGGCGGGGGTAAGATTGTGCGGGTGTTTCCTGTGCGGAGCCGGCTTCACCTGGTTGATGTGAGTCGTCGTTATTGTTGTTGGCATCTGCAGAGGCTTCCTGTGCGCCGGTAGGTTGACCGTTTTCTTCCTGCGGTTGTTCGTCGCGCGGGCTTTCTGTTCTTGGTTTGCGAACCGGGCCCTTTTTAGCTACTGCTTTTTCAGCCGGAGCAGGTGCTTCCTGCATAACTTCAGCCTCTTCGGTACCGTTGGTGGTTTTTACCGTAACGGGTTTGCGGGGGCGGGCATTTTTTTTCTTGGGGTCATCCTTGGTCTCACTAGCCTGAACTGCCTGGCCATCTAAGATCTTGTAGATGAGACCCTGTTTGTCAAGCTTTTTGGCACCTGTGATGGAAAGCTGCTCGGCAATATCCAGCAACTCAGGCAGAAGCATGTCATTTAATTGCAAAATGTCGTACATAAAAATAGAATCTGTTAATAGGGGAAATTCAAATTGTCAAAGGTTAAAAATCCAGTCTAAAGAAATCGGAAC
>JAZKBT010000020.1:0-19720 GCA_040388475.1 Bacteroidota bacterium
TCAAGGTTAAAGTAGTACTGTTTGTTCCGGTACATACTGTTGATCCGCCACTGATAGTTCCACCCACACTCGCAGGATCAACAGTTACGACACCATTGGCACTGTTCGCTGGTGCACATGATCCGCTTGTTACTACTGCACGGTAATAAGTCGTAGCAGTTAAGTTAGTTGCTGTTAAGGTTGCCGTGGTATTGGCAATATCTGTTACCGTTCCTGAGAAATCTGACGCTAATGCTGACTGCCATTTGGTAATCGTTCCTGTTTGACCGCTTAAAGTTAAAGTAGTACTATTTGTTCCGGTACATACTGTTGCTCCGCCACTGATAGTTCCACCTACACTCGCAGGGATTACTGTAGTCGTATTTGTAGCAACCACAAGACCCGGACAAACGTCCGTATAATTTACAGTAACTGTTTTGCTACCGCTGGTTAGCCAACGCAGTGTTACTGTATTATTTGTTGAACCCGTTCCACCCGCGCTAATGGTATAATCTGTATTGAGTATTCCAGGCACTGACCAAACATAACTGCTTTTACCAGACTCTGTTGTATAAGTAACATTGGTACTGTTAACGCAATAACTTCCTGATGGAGCCGCGGTGAAAGTTGGTGTGGGCGCCACGCAGGTTGTAACGGTAAGTATCGCCGCATTGCTAAATAAAGTATTACAGGCGTTTGAAATAACGGCCCTGTATTGATAAGTATTCTGTCCTAAAATAGGAGAGGAAATAACCAGGGTTGCTGAATTCACTCCTGAATACGTTGTATAGTCGGATATATCTGTGAAAGATGATCCATTATTGGTACTTATCTGCCATTGAAAATCTGCAGTAGGACTTCCGCTGATACTCGCAGTAAAGTAAGCCGTATTACCTGGGTTTACGGTAATATTTGCCGGCTGTGTATTTATAGTAGGAACCACTTCTTCAACAAGAATAGCAGCATCGCTTGTAGAAGAACATGATGCACCACTCGTTACTGTATACCTGTAATAATTACCACCCAAACCAATGGCCGGGTTAATTGTTAAAGTAGCTGTTGTTGCGCCGGAATAAACGCCTGTATTAGAAACATTCGACCAGTTTGTACCTCCATCTGTAGAAATCTGCCATTGGTAAGAAGGACTGGAAGCATTACTCGTTGCTGTAATTGTTCTTGAAACCGAACCACAAAAAGCTGCCGGTGAACTGATGGCCGCTGTCGGTTTCGCGTTAATGGTAGCAACTACTCCTGATGAAGCATTACCACGACAACCCGCGGCATTAACAACAAACAGGTAATAGGTGCCCGATGTACTCACCGCTCCCGGAATACTAACCAGGTTGGCAGCGATCGGGTTATTGGCACTAAACCAACTGTAGGTGTTTCCTGAGCCGGCTGTATTGTTCAATGCGGTAAGGTCAACAGTTCCCGGCGCACACACGGTTGCCGAAGTGGAAGAAACTGATCCATTGGTTACTGCATTAATCGTAACTGTAACAGCTGATGAAGCAGGGCCATAACAACCACCTGCAATTGAATGCGCATATAAATAATAAGTTCCGCTACCGACAGCAGTTGGTGATCCAACGAGATTGCCACCGGAAGGTCCACTGGAAACGGTATGCCATTCTAGTGTAATTCCTGAAGCAGCAACAGGCTGAAGCGCTGTAAGATCAGCGGTAGCCGGTGCGCAATAACTGATGGATGTGGCTGCCACCGAAGGTGCAGATACATCATTCACGGTTACTGTAGCTGAAGCTGAAGCGGTACTATAACAACCGCCGCCGCTCTTTGCAAAAACATAATAAGTACCGGCAGTGCTGACGTTTGTCGGAGATGATATTAAATAGCTTGGATTTACTTCAGGCGCGGTATACCATTCAGTAGTGGTTCCCCCCACCACATTAACCAGTGAAGTCAGGTTGGTTGATGAACCGCTGCAGATGGTTACGGAAGAACCGCTTAATGTTGGCGTAGCAGGAGTTGCGCTGACCGTTATTGTTGAAGTTGCCGTATTTGTACATCCATTACCATCCGTGCCCGTAACTGTGTACGTTCTGGTTGTTGTAGGCGTAGCGATTACGCTGGTACCACTGGTTGATGATAAATCTGTTGAAGGATTCCAGCTATAAGTAACCGCGCCGGAAGCTGTTAGCGTTTTGGCGGCCCCTGCACACTGGGTGGAATTGGCAGTAACGCCTATAGTCGGATTTGCATTTACCGTGATTTTAAAACTGCCGCTCGTAGAACTGCACCCACCGCTGGTTACCACCCTCTGATACCAATACGATACACCGTGAGAAGCAGTAGTATAGTTCTGCGTAGTTCCACCTGTGCCATCCGAAACATTATTAAAAACTGTACCGTCTGTTGAAGACTTCCATTGATAACTATTTGTACCATTTCCACCAACAGGCGTGGTATTTGTTAGTGCAGTGGCAGGCGCAGTAGTACAGAAAGAAGTGGTACCATTTGTGATTTGGTTATTGGCAATAGGCGGATATACAGCGACTGACGTACTGTTATTCGTTGCGCAGGAACTTGAACTGGCTATTCTTCTGTACCAGGTAGTTACCGAAACAATATTGGTAGGCAAAGTGTAGTTCTGGCTGGTAGCGCCCAGGATATCTGAAAAGTTGGAATTATCTGTAGATGATTGCCATTGATAAATGCCTCCTGTAATGGCAGACCCTGTTAAAGTAACTGCACTTGAACCATCTGTGCAGGTTGTGGATGGGCTGACCGTATTTGCGGTCAGAGCACTGGCAATTGCTATTGTTACTGCCCCTGAAGTATAGCCACAACTTCCAGTTCCGCTAAAGACTGCTTTAAAGAAATTATTTGTACCGGTTGTAAGTGCCCCTGTGGTATACGTGTTGGAAGTGGCGCCCGCGATATTCGAATAAGTTCCGCCCACTAAATTCGAAGACTGCCATTGAACAGTAAGGCCGGAATTTAATCCGCCAACCATTAGCGTCGTATTAGTACCGCTACAAACCGTTGTTTGGGTAGCTGTTGGCGCGGGCAGACCTGCACCCGAACCTTTCGTATCGTATAAAACGATATCATAATTATATGTACAACCTCCTTCAACAATTATTAGCCTTAAAAATCTAGGTCCTCCATATCCGCCATTAGAATACCCCCCTACAGTAAGGTTTGCCTGTGTTGAAGTATTAGAAGGAGTTAAGGTGGCACCTGTTGGCGAAGCCGCGGAGGTGAAGCTTGTATAAGAATTTGGACTTGACACGCCTGTGGTTGAATATGCCCAGGTAAGCGAAGTTGGCGTTCTGGTGGTATTTACCTGCAGACTAAAACTTGATGTTCCATTTGCACAAAACGTGTAATTGTTGCCAACACTGGTTCCTGTGTTTATCGGTGCTGTAGATAACGTCAAAGTTGAAGAAGCCGTTGCAGAACATCCGTTCCCATCTGTTCCCACAACATAATAAGTGGTGGTCACAGCCGGCGTAGCAGTAACACTCGCCCCCGTAGTGGCTGAAAGACCGGTTGACGGATACCAGCTATAAGTAGTCCCCCCCGTTGCATTTAATACCATAGAAGCTCCACTACATACAGTAGCGCTCGAAGTAACACCAATTGAAGGTGTATTTACGGTAACCGTAACTGTTCCAACCGATTGACAGCCGGATACATTTTGAGATGTTACTGTATAAGTAGTTGTATTTAATGGAGACGCCGTTACACTGGCGCCGGTAGTAGCTGACAACCCTGTTGAAGGACTCCAGGAGTAAGTATTACCACCCGAAGCAGTTAACGTTGTTGCATTGCCGCTACAAATGGTAGCCGATGTTGGCGTAATACCTAAACTTGGTCCGGCAACCGTCGTAATTCCCACACTTGCGGTTGATGAACAACCAAAAGCATCTGTTCCTGTAACTATATAGGTATAGCTTGCGTTACTGCCTACCGTAACAGTTGGTGTTATACCTGTAGCAACCACTGTAGGAGAAGGACTGATCGTCCAGGAATAAGAACTCAAGCCTGCCGGTGATGCACTTAAAATTGTGGTTGCACCCGCACATACGTTACCTGTACCTGCAGTTGCATTCATAGTAGGAAGCGCACGCACGGTTACTGTAATGGGTACGCTTACGGAGGAACAACCGGTGGTACTATTAGTAACCACCAGGTTAAAATCGTATACACCGGCAGGTGCATCGGAAGGAATACTTATTGTTGCAGGGGAACCCGATAAAGTCGCATTCGTAATAGTTGAAAAACCGGGCATTGCTCTCACCCCGGCTGTAAGGGTATATTTATCCGGGCTGGCTGTAGAAGAATATACCAGGCTAAAACTATTGCTGCCAAAACAAGCCGTCGCATTCGTCGGTGTGATTGTTGGCGTTGGGCTGATAAGCACAGAAACATTTCCCGAAGGACTGCTATTGGTGCAATACGCATCCGAAACCGCGCTGATCGCATAGGTAGTACTTGATGCCGGGTTCACCGAAAAGAAAAAAGGACTGGCATTGATATTGGAAATGGTTACAGGTGACGCACCATTAGTAGTGTAGGTAAGACTCCATGGACCAGAACCGGTTAAGTTCACACCCATACTACGGGTACCAGTACCGCATAAAGCAGAAGCTCCTGTAAAAACAGCCGTTGGTTTTGGTTTAGAGATCAGTACAACCGCGTTACTTGTCGTGTTACCGCAACCTGTATTACCTGCAAAAACAGCACGGTACTTTTTACCATCATAAGTATTAGGATTGCTGATGGTTAATGTTGTTGTGGTGCCCCCACTATAATCTCCGCCGGATACATTGCTCCAGGATGTTCCGTCTGTGGAAACCTGCCATTGAAGCGAAACATGTCCATTAGCCCCAGCTGTAAATACAGCAGTAGTTGCACCGCAAATGCTCTGGCTAACCGGCTGGGTAGTAATAGTGGGCGAACAATCGATGATGGGAGACGAAGTTGATGCGCCGGAATGAAGATCATAGGTACATCTGAATGAAGCTAATCCGGTCTGCGGATCAGTAAACTCAAGTGTTACCTTGCCCGCAGGTGGCATGTTCGATGCGTAAAAAGAATAATCCACATAATAGCTCTGCCCCACAACCACTGGTGGCGGTGGCGGGCCGAATTTAATGGCACTTAATGTACCATTGGCAAAGTTATCACTGCTGTTCGTTGAAAGCCAAACCCGTGTAATAACAGGCAGGTTTGTTATAGGGGTGCTTTTGGTCCATTTAAAGATAACGTTACCGGTTTTAGCGGTAGGATCAAAATTCACCGTTTGGTAGATTGTGCCGACTACGTTCGTCGCAACAGGATTATTCTGTGTGCTATTGATATAAAATAAACCCGCCGACCTGCTTGCCTGCCCATTACCGTTATTTCTTTTATCAATCGCCGGGCAATCAGAAACATCCAATACCTGCGCAAAAGAACCCAATGCAGCAAGCAAGCCCATGCCGGTTAACAGTAAAACGTATAGCGCGGATCCGTGTTTTTTAATAAGGCTGGCAGGTCTGTTTTCACTATACATAACTATACTCTCTGTTAATAATGGCGCACGAAACTATTATCTCGTTTAACAATATTATATCATTTGTAGTGCTTATCCTACATTTTAAGCGTTATTTAATCGGTATATGCTGTAGTTTTAACCGGTATTTAATCGGCAGGGGGGGTAGTTTTAACCCTACCGGGTAGAATAAGCGAGCAAATGCGTTGATTGCCCGTCCCGGAAGGTGCCATCTGGAGATTTGCGAAAAAATCGAGTCCCCGAAAACCAGTTCTCCGAATTAACAAAAAATTGCCTCAGCTCTTTGCAACTTCTGGCATCGCTTTAATGGCAGAATTATCGATTTCAAGTACTCGATTTCATGCTTCATCTGGTTTGCAGAAAAAGAGAGGTTTTAGCATCTTTTGCAGGCATACCACAGGTGTATATTGGCTTGCAATGCTTTTTAATTCGTGATAAGTTTATGCTATCAATCATCAAAAACGTCCATCATGAAAAAGCTAACATTTATTCTATGCCTCCTCACAGTTGCCTTCAGTTCATTCGCCTTAGATGTAAATGAAGAAGTATTAAAGATTTTTAATAAAACCTACCCAGATGCCAGGAGCATTACCTGGTCGGAACAGAAACAGGGTTACATGGTTTATTTCACCAAAAAAGACGCCAGCTACCGCCTTATGTATGACCAGGAAGGAAATGTGGTTCTTGCATTTAAATATTATGGCGAGGAAAACCTTTCACCTGTGATTGCCAACAAAGTGAAAAAAGCCTATGCCGATTTTAAGATCCACAGTGTGATTGAGAAATCGAGTGAGAATAGCGTGGAGTACCACATCATCATCCAGAGTTCCAAAAAAATGATCACCTTAAAATCCGACTCGGTAGGAAATTTTGAAGTGGAATCGAAATACAATACAGACCCGGCTAATTAAACTGATGCGGGAACATGGCGAAACCTGTTGAGATACCCATGTCTGAACAGGTTTTTTATGTTCTTACTTATAATCTTTCCGGTAAACACTATTCTCAGAAAGATAGGCAACCATTGTACCATTACCTGTTCTGAATTTTGTTTTGATGGCCCTTTGCTTATCCAGTCCCGGCAGGAAACAAACAAAATGCAGGTGCGGCCCTCTTGCATAACCTGTACTGCCACTAAGAGCTATAAGATCACCTTTATTAACCGTATCGCCCACTGCCACACGCGCCTCGTTGTATTGCAGGTGACTGTAATCGGCGATCGTTCCATCAGAATGATAAATAAGAATATGATTGGCCATTCTTTTGCATTCTTCACGGAGACAGGTTTCTGTAAAATTCTGTATAACCGCAATCACAACCCCCGCTCTTGCAGCACGCACCTGTGATCCTTGTGGCATATTAAAATCCAGTGCATTCTCATTCTGGTGTGTAAACCTGCCATTATATCCCTGCTCTATCCTGTAACGCATTCCTTTTTTATAAGGAAGATCATACCGATAGTTCTCATCATAATTTGTTTTGAATACATCCCCGAATACGGCACTATAGGAATAGGAATAAGAAGTTTTTCTTCTGGGTTTGATACCTGTCAGTTCAAATAATTTATACTTCTGTGCATATTCCGGAATAACAAAGACACCGTTTGCAAAACCGGTTGTAGCCATATTATCGAGCTCAAGTGTGAGTTGTACAGAGACAGGACAAAATTCATTGTTCTGTGCATAGAATACTTTTCGGTCATCTTCTTTCTCAATAAAAATTTTCAGATTGTTTTGAGCAATCGCCATACCACTGAAACAGCATAAAAATATGATTCCTAAAAAACGCATGTGTTTCTTTTGATGACAAAAAGAAGGCGCAGTATACACTGCGCCTCATAAAGATTTCACAAATCAATTTGAAAGAATATTTAGATGATCTTATTGTTGTGGGGGTTGTTTCGGTTGAACACGCCCTGTTTTTCTATCTTTTGCACGACCGATGATATAACCACCGGCTGCTCCTACCACGCCACCGATAATAGCGCCTCTTGCATCATTTTTATCAATCAGGATACCACCCAATGCACCTACCCCTGCACCGATCGCGGTCCCTTTGGCTGCATCGCTCCAGCCTTTTTTCTTAGGCGCTTCTGTTGCCGTACCCGAACCTGTTACCGGGGCATTCGCACTTGTTCCCACATTGGGGTTTGATGCTGTACTTGAGCCGGAACCTGAGGAGATCCTTCTGCGTGTTGCTGCCAGCCTGTTACGTTCCGCCTCTAGTTTGGCACGTTCATCATTCAATGCTTTTGCATCAGCCTCTGCTTTTACGCGGGCCTGCTCTTCAAGGATGGCTTTCTGTTTGATAGCAGTAGTATCTATTACCACTACAGTCTCTTTTGGTTTGCTGTTACACGATGCAAAAACTGCAACCATGCTTAAAGCAACAAGTAACTTCTTCATTATACTAAGTTTGAGTTTACAATAATTATATAATGAAGTATAAAATAACCGTGCCAGCCTCATACATGAGGGGTGCTTTAACAGCTTTTCACCGTAAAAAAAGTGGCCTGTTAAATTAAAAACGATATTAAACCTTAGGCAGGCCCGAATTAAGGATTGAGCAATCCTTCCGGTACCTTCCCTTCAGCCGAAGGAAAAGAAAGCCCCAATAGTTTTGAAATCACTGGTGCCATATCCCGCAGGTCCATTACCGGGATCACAGCTCCCCGTTTAATACCGGGACCGTGTACAACCAGGCCAGTACGTATTTCTTTGGTATCCGGGAAATGGCCGTGCGCGCCGCCATTACTCAAACGGATCGCATCACCGGTATTGGCATTTCCGAAAGAAGCCTCATTCTCAGCAGTTAATGCAAAAGCCACTTCAGGGTTTGCGCCAACACCATTCATTTTATTTCTGTCGATCATCCTGAAAAAACGTTTCGTGGTATCAGGCAAAGCATCCAGTATTTTCTCAACTGCATGCAACGTTGCCATATCATTTTTATCTTTCAGATTGAGCCAGGCAGAACCACCTACTGTAAAGAACTGCGCTTTCCAGTCGTTCTTTTTTTCATCATTGATGAGTCCTGCATTTTTTAACCACACATTCGGATAAATATTCCGCGATACATTTTTAAACCCATGGTCACCTCCTATCATGAGTACCGTGCTGTTCCATATTCCCTGCTCTTTTAATGCGGTGATAATAATACCTATTGCTTCATCCGCATCAGCAATGGCTTCTTTTACCATATTGCCGCTTCTTCCTTCAAGATGCGATGCATGATCAACAGAAAATAAATGGATCGTCATTAAACCCGGTTTGTCTTTCTTAATAATATACGCCGCGATCTTAGCAATGTTCTGATCCTTGCCGTGATCGATCTTTGCAACGCCGCCAAACAATTCTTTTCTTAGTTCCGCAGTAAAGCCTGCGGGTTTGGAAAAATTTTCACGCGCCACATCACCCGCACTCCCCACATCCGGAATATTATAATCAACCGGGGCATCTGCAGACACCGGCCAATAAAGTGCCGCTACTTTCATTCCTTTCTGCCTCGCCGCCTCCCAAATGGTTGGCATATGAATGGAAGAATCCTGCCAATAGTTCTTTCCCGTAGAACCCATCGGCTCAAACATCGCATTATAATACACTCCATGTTTTTCCGGTTGAACACCGGTTAGGATAGTGGTGTGCGATGGATAAGTCATAGATGGGAATACACTGTTCACTCCTTCAGCGTACGCACCTTCTTTCATCAATGCACGAAGATGGGGTGTGTGCCAGGGTGTATCTAAATAATAGTCCGGACGAAACCCATCGATAGTGATAAAGATCACATGTTTAGCCACTTGTGTAAAGCCCGATACTGAAACAGAAAAACAAAGGAGAGCGATGCAGATTTTCTTCATGATACAATGTTATAAATAAATATAAGATACCTGGTTCATACCACAAGTTTACAATAAAGTAAAAATCTTTTTCATGAAAGTGGTTAACCTTATAGTTATTTCTGTGCATTCAAAGAATACACCATTGACACACATCCGATCATTATTTATTTAGAAAGAGATAAAATGGAAAACGCCACGTCAACCAGTTTATGATAGCTTGAAGGTTTGATGAAATATGCGTGAGCGCCTTTTTCAAGACATGCTTCCGTATCAAACAAATAAGTGCTGGTACTTAAGATGATTTTTTTGATCGGTTCATACCGTGCATGCACGCATAAAGCTTCCATAAATTCTGCACCATTCATTACCGGCATATTATAATCAGAAACAATAATAGATGGAAGCTGACCAGTAGAACAGGTGCCGAGTTGTTGCAATGCGGTAAAGGCATCACCAAATATTGAAACCGTACACGGAATTTGTGTGTCAATAAAAGCTTCCTGTAGCAGAATACGATCGTCAAGGTCGTCTTCGATGATCCAGACAGTATGGTTTTGAGAACTGCTCATTTTATTAATTGTTTGTAAAACCAGGCCAGCCAACTGTTAAACTTTCTCCGGTTGTTCTTTAACACACAGGCAGATTCGTGCATGAATCTGCATTGAAATTGAGTGTATAATTACCCAATATTTATGATTTAGGCAGGTGTACTGCCAATTTATTTTTTGAACCCAATCCGCCCCGTGCATCCCATTTTCGTTGTGCTGCTTTTTTGTCAAGTAAATTTTCCATGCCGTCATAAATGTTATTCACTTTTAAAATTTATCAAAGGCAGACTTGATCGCTATCCAGGTATTATCATCAATACTTTCCAGGTAAGTTGAAAGAGTAGTGATACCCAGTTCTTTTTTAATCAAGGCTAACACCTCTTTGTTAGTAAGCGGTACAAGTTTTTCAAACAATTGCCTGAAAAATATTTTATCCCCCTGTTTCAAATAATATTGATGCAGTAATACTGCTGATACAAAATACATTTCATGATGGGCGTATGCTCCATCAAACAAAGAATCTGTATGGTCGAAAACAGCGCGGTATTTTTCATCTGACCTGATCCCTTTCCTGATAGCATTCCATTCTGTTATCGGTACACTTTCGAATCTTCCTTTCCCCCCGCTAAATAAGGTAGCCAAGCCTTCATTCAGAAAACTTTTCATTTTATAGGTTGAGAATATATAGTGAATTAATTCGTGTGTATAAAACCCTTTTGCAGTAACATCAAGGATAATGTTGTTGGCCAGGTTTTGAGAAGTATTAAAATAATTTTGAATGCTGAAATATTCAAGAGAATTAAAATACCCATCAGAAATAATATAATTTAATTGCTTAACGGGAGAGTTAAAACCAGAATACTTTCCTTTTACATAAGCTAGAAAGTTTGAAACATACGCATCAGCCTTTAGCATATTTGAACGGTAAATTTCAGCAAGTGTCTTATTTACGTGAAAACTTATGTTCTGATATTTTTTTGTGATATAGTCCGGATGATAGATTGGGAAGAGCACTTTTTTCTGCTCTACCGCAAAGCCGATCTTAAACGAACTTTTGTATAACTGTACATGTGCCTTCTCAAAATAGAGATATGAATTAACAGTGAAAATTATTGTCTTATCCGTAACAGAAGTTATCGCAACAATTTCAAAAAGATTGTTTGACGGATTTTCAATTATTTTAAGATTGTTTCTGATTATTCTGGCAGTTGCAAAATCAGCATAAATCAGCGAAAGATCATCTTCTCTCAGGAATTTTTCAATCACTAAAAGTGCTGATTCGATATCAGCTAATTGCTGTTTGTCACGATAAAGTTCCTTTAAAAGGGTATGTTCAAGATATTCAGACCTGATGACCGGATAGGAAGCCTGACCCGAGACTTGTTGATGCGATAGAAAAGTAAAGCCAAAACAAAACAGAACAAGGTATTTGAACATTGGATGAGGGCTTGATCAGTAGTCAGAAAAGATATCAATTAAATATACAAAATCTAATAACTGTAACCGGCGTTGCCTTCGACTGGTTGGAAGCAGTTTGGCCATCGGGGTGCATTTTTTGACATTTTACCTTCTGTATCAATAGATTACAATAGCCTTTTCTTTGTGCTTATTCCGGTTACTGCTATTGAATGGCAACAGATTCGGGAACTAAGATGCAAAACCCCAACAATTGGAAAATTGATGGTTGGCTTGTAGTATAAATCCGACTTATTCTGAAGTTCAAAAACAGTAATTTGTATGGAAATCCAGTTCCTATGCCAAAACTCTCCTTAGTTACCTGGTTCAGAAATATCCCCATTTCCAAGAAACTTTATTTTACAGTTGGTATCATGGCCGCGCTGATTGTGGTAGAGTTGGCGGCTTTAACGTTTTCAGTTAATATACTTTCCTCAGTAAGAGCTTATGTTGGCGGAGAAGGGCTCTGGTCGAAAGCGCAGAAAGACGGCATGTATCAATTGCTGAAATATGGCCGTAACCATAATGAAGATGATTACCGGAAATTTCTGGAATTCATGCAGGTTTCATCGGGAGACCACGAAGTGCTGGTTGAAATACAAAAGGAAGATCCTGACCTGGATATTGCACGGCAGGGTTTGTTAAAAGGCAGAAATCACCCGGATGACCTCGACGGCATGATCCAGCTTTTTATACGATTCGATAAAGTCTATTACATAAATAAAGCGATGGTTGCCTGGGCAAAAGCCGATAGCCTCGTCACCACCCTCTTGCCCATTGGTGCTGCTTTACATGAAGAAATCAGGTCCCCATCCGTATCGCAGAAAAAGGTAGATGAAATATTACAACGCCTTGATCCGATCAATGCCAGGTTAACCATTCTCGAAGATGAATTCTCATACACTTTAGGAGAAGGCTCAAGATGGCTGGAGAAACTTGTTTTGCAATTGTTATTTGCGATTGCGCTTACCGTTGAATTAACAGGACTGCTCCTGGCCATCATTGTCAGCCGGAATATTCAGAAGGGATTGGACGAGATCTTAGCGTCTTCCCAGGCGGTAACTGTCGGTGATTTCACCAAAAAAGCAAAGATCTTTTCAAAGGATGAGATCGGGGTGCTTGCTAATAATTTTAATAATATGGCAGCGGCATTGGAACAGGCCACGATAGGCCTGGAACGAAAGGTGCAGCAGCGAACACAGGAATTGCAAGGCAAGAACAGGGAACTGGAGCAGTTCGCTTATGTAGCTTCACACGACCTGCAGGAACCCCTGCGAACCACTACCGGTTTTGTGCATCTTTTCAGGAAGCAATACCATGGAAAAATAGATGAAACCGCAGACAAATACCTCGACTACATTGTACAATCTTCCGAGCGGATGAAATTGCTGATCAAGGACCTGCTTGATTATTCAAAACTTGGACAGGAAAAAAAATTGCAGCTGACCGATTGTAATAAGATCATGGAGGAAGTGCTCGCAGACCTTCAAAAAATCATCCACGAAACCAATACCGGGATTCAAATCGAAACACTGCCTGTTTTACAGGTATACCCCACAGAGTTCAAACTTTTGTTACAAAACTTAATTACCAATGCTATAAAATTCAGGAAGAACGGAGAAACACCTTTGATTCAGATCAGGGCCGAACACCTGGACGGGTACTGGAAATTTTTCGTTTCCGATAATGGGATCGGTATAGAAGAAAAACACCAGGAAAAAATATTCAGCTTATTTCAGCGCTTACACAGCCGTACCGAATATGACGGATCGGGAATAGGACTGGCCCACTGTTTAAAGATCGTAGAAATGCACCGGGGCAAGATTTCCGTTCAGTCTGAATTGGGTAAAGGGAGCACTTTTGTATTTAGTTTGTTTGAGGACTGATACACAGCACAGGCTACTTCCCAATACAAAACTTCGAAAAAATAAAATCCAGCTGATCCTCATTTGTGATCTGCCCGGTAATGGTTCCGAGATAATGAAGACTCTGCCTGATATCTAGCGCTAAGAGGTCACCCGGTACTTTTTGCTGGAGGCCAAGTTGCACATCATGCAACGCGCGGCTCAGTTTCTGCAATGCATCAAAATGGCGTGCATTGGTTACAATAGTATTCTCTGTATTGATATCACCATGTATCGCTTTGGCAACCAATGCATCTTTTAATTGATTGATATTGGTATGTTCTTTTGCAGAAATAAAAATGATATTCTCAAAAGAACCGAATTGCTTTTCAATCAATGCTTCTTTTCCTTCTATCTTATTTCCGATGAGAAGGTATTGGATATTTTCTTTTACAAAATCGTTGACCACAGTTTGCAAAACAGTTGCGTTGATCTCGTTCACATCAAACAGGTACATGACTACATTGGCGGCGCGCATTTTTTCATAGCTTCTTTCTACGCCAATACTTTCGATGGCATCCTGTGTATGCTCACGGATTCCTGCCGTGTCGATCAAACGGAACAATACGCCTTTGATATTTAATACTTCTTCAATGGTATCCCTGGTGGTTCCTGCAATATCACTTACTATGGCGCGGTTCTCATTGAGCAAAGTATTGAGTAAGGTTGATTTGCCGGCATTGGGTTTACCGATGATCGCAACCTGCACACCATTTTTGATCACATTGCCCAATTGAAAGGAACTGATCAGTTGATGCGTGGAAAGTGCCAGCTGATCAATCAAACTGGTGAGTTGTGTTCTGTCTGCAAACTCCACATCTTCCTGTGAGAAATCAAGTTCCAGTTCTATCATCGCTGAAAAACGGATCAGTTGTTCGCGCAGTTGGTGCAGGTCAGAAGAAAACCCGCCACGCATGCTATGCAAAGCTGTTTTACGACTCGCTTCAGTATTACTGGCAATCAGGTCCGCCACTGCTTCGGCCTGTGTAAGATCCAGTTTACCATTCAGGAAAGCACGTTGCGTAAATTCGCCCGGCTTGGCTACACGAACGCCCCGGTTGGTTATCGACTGGATAATATTTTCCTGTATAAAAGGTGAACCATGGCAGCTGATTTCTATTACATCTTCTCCCGTATAGGATCTGGGGCCTTTGAATAAAGAAAGGACCACTTCATCCAGGATCTTTTTATCATCCTGTAAAAAGCCTACATGTATCGTATGTGAAGCCTGCGCAGTAAGATCCTTTGATGGGAACATTTCATTCACTACTGCAAATGTCTCTTTACCACTCACACGTATCACGCCAATAGCGCCCACGCCGGGCGGCGTGGCCAGCGCCACGATCGTATCATCCCATCCACTGAGTTGTCCTAACATAGTTTTGCTTTCACTGCAAAAGTAGAACATTAGAGGGGATGAAAGTTTGGAGTATGGTGTTTGGGGTTCTTTAACGCCAAACACCCAACTACAAACACCCGGTTCTATTCTACCGCTACACGGAACGTAATATTCTGTTTCTGCCTGTAAATCACTTTATGTCCATTCTGTTCTGCGGGTATCCAGTTCGGTCCTTTCCGGATTACTTTGATCGCTTCCGTTGCTGTTCCGTAACCGGGATCATTTTCTGCTTTTACGTCGCTGATCATGCCGTTCTTATCAACAACAAAAGAAACGGTTACCGTGTAGATTCCCGCGGGTGCCCCATTGTCTGAGGGAAGGTCTTTGTTAAGATTACGTTCCAGGTATTTTGTCCACCCATTTACACCACCAGGAAATTGCGCGGGTATTTGTTTGATGATGACTGTGGTTTCTTCAACAGGCTCAACCGAAGGTGTTCCGGTTGTTGATGTTTTTTCTTCAACGGGTAGTGCTATCGTTTCGCTGATGGTTCCCTTTTGATTTCTGTTTGCGATCTGTGGATCTGCAAGTTCCTCTACCGGTTTTAGTTCATCTTCGGGATTAAACTTTTTATCCGGTACGATTACCGGTTCCACAAATTTTACCATTTCCCTGGGAGGTGCAGGTTTTTCAATCGGCTTGGGTTTAGGTATCTCTTTTGGTTTTTCAGGTTCTATATTGCTCAATTCAACAATGGGTCCATAATCATTAATGATCATTTTCTTTTTACCATTCGCAAGAATGGATCCAACAGCGAAAAATAAACAAAGCAAAAACGTTCCTGATAAAGCATACCTGATCCGGTTGTCATATGTTTTACGCAATTGATAGGCGCCATAATTTTTATTGCGGCCATCAAAAAGTATATCGAGAAGATCTGCAGAAAGAATGTTTGACTTTTCCATGATTGTTTTTTTTAGTTAGAAAAACGAAAACGCATCCTGGCCATTAATCAGCTGAAACCCTGAATGTAATATTCTGTTTCTGCCGATAAATAACTTTATGTCCGTTCTGTTCCGCAGGCGTCCAGTTGGGACCTTTCTGAATTACTTTGATGGCTTCTGCCTTGGTTCCGTAACCAGGATCATTCTCTGCTCTTACATCACTGATCGCACCGGTTCTGTCTACTACAAAAGAAACGATAACGGTATAATCCCCGGGAGGCGCACCATTGTCTGATGGAAGATCTCTGTTGAGGTGTCCTTCCAGGTATTTTTTCCAGCCCGCCAACCCACCGGGAAATTCTGCCTGGCGTTGCACTGTAACATAGATCATGTCAATATCTTCTTCCGCTTTGGGAGGGCCAGAAACAACACTTTTGGTTTCAACAGGCGGGGCTACAACACCGTCATCCTTAAGCCCATCCTGGTTAATGGTTCCGATCTTGGTGTCCTCGAGTTTCTCAACATCTTTTACTTCATCTTCTTCTTTTACCTGTTCATCAGGAACAATTAGTGGCGGGGTCACTTTGGCCATTTCAAGTTTAGGTTCCTCCTTAGGAATGATTTTCGGCAGTTCCTGTTTAGGTTCTTCCTTCTTGAAATTTTCAAGGTTCACGATTGTGGCAATCTCATTGAGAGAAGACTTCTTCTTTCCATTACCAAGTATGGAACCAACGATAAATAACAGGCAAAGTAGAAAGGTTCCTGCCACTGATCTCGTAATGCGTTTGTCGTAGGTTTTACGGAGATCATAGGCACCGTAACTTTTGTTGCGACCCTCGAAAAGGATATCGAGTAGGTCTGCAGAGAGAATGCTTGACTTTTCCATAATAGTAGGTTTACTACTATGATTCCGCACAAAGAAAAAATCCACAGGGGTTTGTGGCGAGAATATTATGGAGAGATTCCATAACGAATGGCAGTTTTTTTTGTGAGCCATGAACTATTGACCATGGACTATGGACCATAGACGATAGACCATGGTCCATAGCAAAAAAAGATCCCCGCAAAATTGCAGGGATCTTTTATAATGATCTTGCTATAAATTAATCTTCAGATACAATGAAAGTGATGCTTTGCTTGTGACGATAGATCACATTTCTTCCGTTCTGTACAGCAGGTTTCCATTTAGGTCCTTTCTGGATTACTTTAATGGCTTCTGCTTTGGTTCCATAACCCGGATCGTTCTCAGAAGTAACATCACTGATACTTCCGTCTTTCGCAACGATGAACGAAACGACCACGGTATATTTTCCCGCAGGTGCACCGTTATCATTCGGTACATCCCTGTTCAGGTTACGCTCAAGGTATTTTTGCCATGCAGGTAAGCCACCCGGGTATTCAGCAGGGATCTGTACTACGGTAAATACTTTATCGTAGTCTTCTTCCACTTTAGGGGCTTCTACAACACCTGTACTTTTTTCAGGAGGAGGGGCTACCACACCTTCGTCTTTCGCACCTTCCTGGTTAATGGTACCGATTTTGGTATCTTCCAGTTTTTCTACTTCCTTGATCTCTTCATCAGGTTTCACTTCTTCATCCTTCACAATTTTGGGAGGGGTGAATTTGGTGATTTCCACTTTTGGTGGCTCCTGTTTTGGAGGCGGAGGTGGAGGTGGTGGTTCGGGCTTTTTTTCCTCAGGGAGCTTTTCGAGGCTCATGTCTGCCACCACGATATCATTTTTGTCCTTCTTTTTGGCATTCGCAATAAACGAACCCCCTATCAACAATACGCAGACAACGAACATACCGATCATGGAATTCCTGATACGCTTGTTATATGTCTTACGTAATTGGTACGCACCATATTCTTTATTCCTTCCGTCAAAAAGGATATCAAGGATATCTGCGGATAGAATTTTGTTTATGTCCATAATAAAACGCTTTTGTGATTAGATTCTTTTTGATGAAATTTCCATACTAGTTGCTTGTATTCGTTGCCGATGCTTCTGACATTTGTATCAGTTTCGTTTCAATATCAAGGATATCAACAAGCGCATAACGTGTACTGACAGTGATCGTCATTTCATCCAGAATATCAATCAGGTTCTTGTATGTACATTCATCGGAAGGTTTGATGATTACAACGTAATCTTTCAGTTCCCTCACGCTGTTCTTTTTCTTCATCAGCACATCACGGATATCATGGAAGTTCGAAGACTTAAAGTTGGCTGCGTTGGTTTCCAGTTCTCCTTCATAGTAAAAAACGTTGTTGTCTTTTCCTAAGAGAACGGTAATAACACCCGACTGTTTAGCCTTATTCTGATCTTCCGGTTTATCCGCATCCTTGGGCAGGTTCAGCTTCATAGCTGTAGCCTGGCTCATGGTTGTGGTAAAGATGAAAAATGTTATGAGCAGGAAGCCCAGATCCACCATGGGCGTCAAGTCAACACGGGTCGATAATTTCTTCCCTTTTTTGACTCCGGGGCCTTTCTTATGACCACCGCCACTCGAGGTATCCATTTCTGCCATGTCGGTAGAATTTAGTTTTAATTAGTAATTAATTTACTCTTCGCGCTTCTCGCCAGTCTGTGTCTTTTTCCAAAGATCAGTGCCAACCGGTATTCCTTCAGGACTTGTTACCATCTGGAATTTCAGGATATCATTCTTTTTAAAAGCAGTAATTACGGCTTTAAAAGCAGGGTATTTGGCTATATTATCCCCTTTTACAAGGAAATTAGGTTTTTTACCCTGGTATGCATTTACCACCGCACTCATCCAGGTAGTCAATTCATTATTAGATGAATCTTTTACCGGTATGCCGGGTAATAAATTACCCTTGCGTTGGTCCTCCGGAAGCTGGAGATACGATGCCATGCCCGCGAACGGTGCACCGAAGAACTGGGCAACTTTGAATGCTTTCACATTCATGTTAAGACCCTTGGTACTATTCAGTGTATTGGCAATCGTTTCTTTGATTGACTCGTCGTCCAGCTGAAGGAACACTTTTCCGTCCTTGTCAATAATTACCTCTACAATATCCTTTGTCGGGGCCACTTTGGCAGCCACTGATTTAGGTATGGTAACAGCGATCGCCTCTGCAGGCTTAAATTTCGTTGTTAAGATAAAGAATGACAACAACAGAAAGGCCACATCGCACATCGCTGTCATATCGATGCTGGTGCTCTTACGAGGTAATTTGGCTCTACCCATTGTTAGTTATTTAATATTTCACATTATATGATTCAAATCCTTGTCAATTCCACAAAAAAACCAAAGGTTTATTTGTAGTTAGCTGCAAAGCTTTGTGTTAAAGTGAAACCTGATTCATCGATACCGTAGGTAATACCATCAATACGGGTTGTAAATACGTTGTACATGATGATCGCGATAGCTGATGTACCGATACCCAAAGCTGTGTTAAACAGGGCCTCAGAGATACCTTTCGACAGTTCGCGGGCAGCATCACCACCACCTTCTTCACCCAATGCAGAGAACGATTTGATCATACCCATTACCGTACCCAACAGACCCAAAAGGGTTGCTACTGATGCGATAGTTGATAAGAATACCAGGTTTTTTTCCAGCATAGGAAGTTCCAAAGCAGTTGCTTCTTCTACTTCTTTCTGGATATTCAATACTTTCTGCTCAGTGTTGAGTTCTGTATTGGTGATCATTTCTTTGTATTTTTTCAGACCTGCTTTCATTACGTTACCAACAGAACCCTGTTGTTTATCGCATGCAGCAAGTGCTTTATCCACTTCTTTGTTAGCAAGGTGGAACTGAACTGTACGGACAAATTCAGCAATACTTCCTTTACCTGATGCTTTTGAAACAGTCAGGAACCTTTCAATACAGAAAGTCAGTACAGTTAAAAAACAACCAATCAGGATAGGTACGATGATACCACCTTCATACATTTTGGTGAGTGTACCTTTAGGTCCTTTGTGCTGTGGCCAAAAACCACCATTAGGATCAGGGGTTGTGAAGTTACCCGGGGCACCCAACACAAAACGCCAGATCACGTATCCAAAAACGATACATAAAAGTGGCGCCATCCATGAAATTGTGTTACCGCTCTTCTTAGGTTGCGCAGAGGACGGGCTTTTTACCGCAGCACCTGCAGTTGGTTTTGTTTCAGCCATGATTCAATTGATTTTTGGTTTTTTAAAAATTACAGTTGATTTAAAAA
>JAZKBT010000021.1:0-27573 GCA_040388475.1 Bacteroidota bacterium
CATTTCATTGGCTGTTTTGGCTGTTGTGATTTTTTTCTTAAAACTACCTGAGATCAAAGACAATGAGGAATCTGACGTTAACATCCAGTCAGGTAACAAAACAAGTATTTTCCAGTTCCCGCACCTGGTGTTAGGAGCGTTTGCCCTTTTCTTTTATGTAGGTGTGGAGGTGATCAGCTATGATACCTTTGCTGGCTTTGGAGAAGAATTAGGATATAAACTGGAAGATGCTTCCAAATTCGCATCTTATACAGGTTATGGATTGCTGCTTGGTTACGTTCTGGGAATCATCTTTATTCCTAAATATATATCGCAGCAAAAAGCCTTAGTCGCTAATACTATTTTGAGCATTGTGCTTGTACTGCTTGCCATGTTTAGCAGTGGTATGTTGGCAGTGGTTTGTTTTGCCTTATTAGGATTCTCAAATGCGGTAGTATGGCCTGCCATGTGGCCCCTGGCTTTAGGAGGATTAGGCAAATTTACCAAGACCGGAGCTGCATTATTGATCATGGGTATCGTAGGTGGCGCGATCATTCCACCACTATATGGTAAGGTTTCCGAAATGGTAGGATCAAGGCAGCTGGGTTACCTGATATTGCTGCCATGTTATCTTTTTATACTGTATTATGCTGTAAGCGGATACAAGACAGGAAAAAAATAGTTTATGGCTCTCCAGGACATGAGAAAGGATTGTCTTGGAAGACAATGATTTTTTAACCTGCCATATTCAAATTATTGCCACAGAATACACAGATTTACACAGATTTTTTCTGTACTAATCTGTGTATTCTGTGGCAATAAAATTTCTAAACCTGTTGCACTGTTTCCAGCATTTTTTTGGGTGGGATTTCAATTATAAAAAACATCGCTCTTATACCGGCTAAATATGATTATTTATTTGTTTTAATTCGTTTAGTGACTTAATTTGAAAGACAAATTCCTCCCGTTTCATGGAAATTATACATGTGTCAGCAGAATGTTACCCGGTGGCAAAAGCAGGAGGATTGGGTGATGTAGTAGGCGCCTTGCCAAAGTACCAATGTAAAGCCGGGCATATCGCCAAAGTGGTGATGCCCATGTACCGTACCAAATTTCTTTATGAAAACGAATGGACAGTAGATTTCAAAGGATCTGCCAATCTTGGTAACTGGTTCTTTGATTACACCATTATTAAAGAGCCTTCCAATAAATTGGGTTTCGATCTTTTTCTTGTTGATATCAATGGCCTGCTCGACAGGCAAAAAGTATATGGGTATGATGATGACACGGAACGTTTCACCGCTTTCCAGATAGCAGTAGTAAGCTGGATGTGCAGTTGGGAACACCAACCAGATGTGGTTCATTGTCATGATCATCATACAGGTCTCATCCCTTTTATGATGCAGTATTGTTATGATTTTGCACGATTGAAAAATGTGCCTTCTGTTTTCACCATTCACAACGGACAGTACCAGGGATGGATGGGCTGGGATAAGAGCCGTTACATACCAAGATGGGATCTCTGGAAAAGAGGAATGCTCGAATGGGCAGACAACATCAACCCACTTGCATCAGGTGTAAAATGCGCCGCAAAAGTTACTACTGTTAGTTCGAGTTATATGAATGAACTCCGCTACAATTCAAATGGACTCGAAAAATTATTTGAATACGAAAGAGGAAAATGTATCGGGATATTGAATGGCATCGACAATGAAGTATGGGATCCATCTACAGATAAATATCTTACGGAGCATTTCAGTGTGAAGGATGTTACGAGAGGTAAACAAAAGAATAAGGAAGCATTGTGCAAACAGTTTTCACTGGATCCAACAAAACCGTTGTTTGTTTTTATCGGGCGATTGGTAGGAGAGAAGGCGGCTGATATTTTACCCGATGCTATCCAGGCTTCCATACACCATACACAGGGCGAAGCAAGTTTCCTCATATTGGGAAGTGGCGATACCTCAGTGGAGTGGCAGTTTCAACAAATGGTAGATCCTTATACAGGCATATTCAATGCAGTGATCGGTTATGATGAAACACTGAGCCATAAAATGTATGCTGGCGCAGATTTTTTATTAATGCCAAGCAGGGTAGAACCCTGCGGACTGAACCAGATGTATGCCATGCGGTATGGAACTGTTCCGATCGTAAGAAGTACTGGTGGCTTACAGGATACAGTGGTAGATATGGGTGATGCGGATGGTTTCGGTATCCGTTTTAATTATGCAACTGTGTATGATGTGGATTATTCCATTGGAAGAGGCGTTGCTGTTTACCAGGATAAAACACAGATGGAAAAAATGCGGAAACACATGATGCAGATCGATCATAGCTGGGAAAGTACGGTTGATCAGTATACGGAAGTGTATGAGAGTGTGAGGTAGTGTCCATAGACCATGGTCCATAGTCCATGGAAGACGGAGTTTACAATAACTATGGTCCATGGTCAATGGACTATGGTCTGCTGTCGAAAAGAAAAATTGCTCATATGTATAGTATCTCAAAATCTGTTGTAGCTGTTATCCTTGGAGGAGGAGCGGGCAGCCGTTTATACCCTTTAACATCCAGTCGCTCCAAACCCGCTGTACCCATCGCAGGTAAATATCGTTTGGTTGATATACCGATCAGCAACTGTATTAACAGCAATATCAACCGCATGTTTGTATTAACGCAGTTCAACTCTGCATCCCTGAATAAACACATCAAAAACACGTACCACTTCAGCGCGTTCAGTACGGGTTTTGTTGATATACTGGCAGCAGAGCAAACACCTGATAATCCGGGATGGTTCCAGGGTACGGCAGATGCAGTGAGACAATCCTTGCGCCATATTTCCAATATGGAATTTGAATACATATTAATACTTAGTGGCGACCAGTTATATCAAATGGATTTTGATGAGATGATGGAAGCGCACAGGGCAAAAGGTTCTGATATCACCATCGCTACGATTCCTGTTGATGAACGTGATGCACCTGAATTCGGCATTCTGAAAACAGATGAAGAAAGCTATATCACTTCGTTTATCGAAAAACCAAAGAAGGATCTGTTGCCTGAGTGGACAAGCGATACAGGAGCAGAAATGCAGAAGACGGGGAGAAATTATCTCGCGTCAATGGGCATTTATATTTTCAGTAAACAGATCTTGTATGATCTGTTGAATACAGCACATCCCAATGCAACGGATTTTGGTAAGGAAATCATTCCTGATTCGATCGCGCATTTTAAAGTAAGCAGTTTTCAATATGATGGCTACTGGACAGATATCGGGAACATCTATTCTTTCTATGAGGCCAATCTTGCGTTAACACAGGAGATCCCGCCATTCAATTTATTTGACAATGATAAAACTGTGTACAGCCGTGCGAGAATGTTACCGCCGGCCAAGATCAGCGGAACAACTCTTGAGAAAACGATCATTGCAGAAGGTTCTATTATTCATGCCAGCCGCATCGAACAGAGTGTTATCGGTATTCGTGCACGCATTGGTCACGGCACCACGATCGTAAGCACTTATATCATGGGTAATGACTATTATGAGACCATTGAAGAAATGGCTAACAAT
The DNA here is from genome assembly GCA_040388475.1 of Bacteroidota bacterium. Lineage (GTDB taxonomy): Bacteria > Bacteroidota > Bacteroidia > Chitinophagales > Chitinophagaceae > Sediminibacterium. The sequence goes on from JAZKBT010000021.1 coordinate 3,548, forward strand.
AAAGAGAAAGGATTACCCATGATCGGTATCGGTGAACGTTGCTATATCAAAGATGCCATCATTGATAAAAACTGCCGTATCGGTAATGATGTAAGGATCAATGGCGGAAAACATTTAGCGAATACAGATCATGCTTTGTATACAGTGAAAGATGGAATTGTGGTAGTGAAGAAGCTGGCGGTGTTGCCGGATGGATTTAATATTTAAGACAGGTGTTAGCTATTAGCCGTTAGCTTTTAGCTATTCGTGCTACCCAAATGCTAACTGCTAATAGCTAAACCTAATAGCTAAAAAACATCCTTCGCCGGATGTTTTTTATTGTATTTTAGAGCAAGTGTATTTTATACATGTTTATTAAACGATTGCCATGGCCTCAACCACTAATACCCCCACGAGTAACCACGGAACTCCGCAACAGAAACTTCGTTTCTGGGAGATCTGGAACATGAGTTTTGGATTTTTAGGAATACAGTTTGGATTTGAACTGCAGAACTCGAACGTCAGCCGCATTTTTGAAACACTTGGTGCCAATAAAGATGAGATCCCTTTGTTATGGATCGCGGCACCTGTAACTGGATTGATCGTTCAACCCATCATCGGTTATCTCAGCGATCGTACCTGGCACCCCTACTGGGGAAGAAGAAGGCCGTATTTTTTTATTGGTGCCATTCTTGCAACCATCGCATTAGTGTTCATGCCTAACTCACCCGCATTATGGGTGGCAGGGGGTATGTTATGGATCATGGATGCATCCATCAATATTTCCATGGAACCTTTCAGGGCTTTTGTTGGCGATAAACTTCCGCCAAAACAACGCACTACGGGTTTTGCCATGCAGAGTTTTTTTATCGGTATCGGATCTGTGATCGCCGCATTACTTCCCTGGATCTTTACCAACTGGTTTCATCTAAGTAACACTGCAGAGAGCGGCAAGATACCTGACTCAGTTAAATGGAGTTTTTATGTAGGTGCATTTGCTTTCTTAAGCGCAGTAATGTACACTGTGTTTACCACAAAAGAATTTCCACCCGAGAACATAGAAGAATTCAGGAAACAAGTGAAACAGGGCAGTTTCATGGATGGGGTAAAAGAAACATTCGGTGGTATTTTTAAAATGCCGAAGACCATGGCGCAACTGGCGCTGGTACAATTCTTCACCTGGTTCGCTTTGTTCGCGATGTGGATCTACAGTACCAATGCGGTTACGAATAATAAGTATAACATGAAAGTGGACAAGGACATGGTTTCCAGGATGAAAGCTTCTGTTCAATCCTCACTGGCCGGGACCACAACGGATGAAAAGACGAAAAAATTATTCAGGTCCTTACAGGCAGATATCAATGAGATCCATCAATATCGCGCTGATCAAAATCCTGTTACCGTTTCTATCAATCTTGCGAATCATTTTGCAGACACGGCCAATAAAGTTTTTTCTGATGCAGAAAAGTCAGAACTCGAACGTGTTAAAAAACAATACAATGATGGTGCCGACTGGTTGAGTGTATGCAGCAGTGTGCGTAATGGGGTAGCGGCTTTGTTTGCCTTTATCATACCATTGATCGCCTACCGTACCAATCGGAAGATCACACACATGATCTGTTTGTTGATAGGTGGTATCGGGCTCATGAGTATCAGCTGGTTCACGGATCCCAAATGGATCGCTGTATCCATGGGATTGGTAGGGATCGCCTGGGCCAGTATTCTGTCTATGCCTTATGCTATTTTATCAGGTGCATTGCCTGCGAATAAAATGGGCTATTATATGGGTGTATTCAATTTCTTTATTGTGATACCACAGATCGTAGCAGCGACCATACTTGGATTTTTTACGATGAAAATATTTCATGCGAATACACTAAGCACGATTGTGCTTGGCGGCGCTTCTATGATCATAGGTGGTATCCTTACATTGTGGGTAAAGGATGATGATAAATAATACGACAGGAGAAAGCGTATTTCCCTTTCGAGCGAACCATAGTGTTCTCTAAAGGCAGGAATGTGCTTAGCGGAACCATATTACCGGATCATTTTACCATCCCATTCAAAAAATGGTTATATTAGAACTACTTAAATAAAAACCCAACAAACATGCAAACAGGTACAGTAAAGTTTTTTAATGAAGCCAAGGGATTTGGTTTTATCAAATCGGATGACAAAGAATATTTTGTTCATGCTTCCGGACTAAAAGAAAAAGTGAAAGAGAACGATACCGTTACATTCGATGTAGAAGAAGGAAAAAAAGGACCCATGGCTGTGAATGTCACGAAAGCTGGTTGAAATAAAGAAACAAAAACAAAGAACGTCATTTCGAACGTAGTGAGAAATCTCATGAAGCTTACTGATAGCCCAATGAAATTTCTCACTACGTTCGAAATGACGTTTCTTATTTATATTCCTGCAACAAAATGATCCAGCGCCTTCTCTCGCTATAGAAAAAATGCAGCGTTACATGAGTATCAACTTAGATCGTGACCTGCCACATCATTCTATGACCACGGCTGCCGGCATCTTTTATTAAGTTTTTGAGCTGTTGTTGTAATTGGCTGTTGGTTGATACTTTCCCCTTTTTAGGAGCGGCAATATCTGTATCCTTTACCTCGATCAGTTCCAGCTTTGTAGCGTACCAGGTTGTGTGTAAACGCGGAATAGCAATACCGAGTATCATCCCTGGTAATCCATTGAAACCTTCAGGACCACTGGTGCAAAGGATCTGTTCAGTAAAGAATGCAACTACGAATACCGAATCCATCATAATGGCGGTTGCCTTGCGGCATTCAAGACCGGCAATGGTTCTTGTATCATTGGTGATCTTCCAGTTAAGATTTCGAAGGCTATCCTGGATCAGGTAAGTGCCTTCAAACACAGTTTTCTGAGAAATACTGGTTTGCCTGGAAAGATCATTGAACACAATATTATCAGAAGCCGGGCCATTGATCCAATCCGGAGCTTTTTGTGTAACAACTACTTCTCTGCCGGGTTTGTAGAGACTTTTATCATTATTGAAATACATATCCCAATAGGTACTTGAAGTTTTCGGCATCGTTTTTCTAAAAGCATCTGCAAATACATTATTCTCACCTGTCATCATTTCGTCGAGGACCTTAAGTGAATTCACCACTTTCTCGTACTCTATTTTTCCTTTAACAATATAAGATTGTTGCGCCTGGCTGTTTAGTGCGAAGCCTGCTGTTGCGAGTATGATCAAAAAAAGTTTCATAATATTTTTTTTATCTGTTTTTTATCTGGCCATGATTGTTGGTGCTGCTGTTGCTGCGGCTCCGTTTTTAGTAAAGTTCCATACAAATGATAACAGGAAATAACGGTGTAATGTTTCAAACGTTCTTTCTGTTACAGTGGTCTCGCTTGTGTTCCTGTTCACCCCTTTGTTCTGGTCGAGAATATCGAAGGCTGATAAACGGATCTCGCTTTTCTTATCCTTAAATATTTTTTTTCCGAAATAAGCGTCCCAGGTAATCACATTGTTATTTGTTTTAAATACGGGTGTAGTTTGACGGAAATTAGCTGATAATGATTGTGAAATTTCAAAACCTGCCGGTAAATGAATGTTCAGATTGGCATAGGTATTCATGCTCCAGTAATTGTTATTTACATCTTTACGGATACTGGAAGATGAGTTGTTATAACTATAGCTGTGATTGATATACACATCATACTTATTCTCCTTGTACTTTGAGAAACTGAGGTTGATACTTTGGTTGCCACTATGACTCTGGTTAAACTGTCCGTTTACAATACTGCTGCTCACATTCTGGTAAAATGAATAGGAAAGGTTTGCATAGATATCCCATAGTTTCGGCAATTTCTGGCCATAACCAAACCTTGCGCGGTAATTATAGTTACCATCCATATTTATATATTGATAACGTGTTCTGTTAAGAGTGTCAGTGGTTGTACTGTTACGAATCGCATTCACGGTAGTTCCATAACTCGCACTTGCATTGATGCCGCGTTCTTTCAATACTTTGTAATCATTATAGTAGAGACTGATATTGTGATTGAACTCCTGTTTCAGGTCAGGATTACCTACCTGAACATTCAATGGGTTGGTATTATCTGCCACAGGTTGCAATTGCTGGATAGTCGGCTGCCTGGTATTACCGTTGTAGTTTAGCTGGAGCCTTTTATTGGCATTGAATTTATAAGTTAGGTTAGCCCTTGGAAATAAATTCTTATAGGCGTACTTCGTAACAGAGTCTTTGATCAGGTCCTTCTGTTCTATATCGGCCCTCGATATATCTCCACCGGCTGCGATGGTATATTTTTTTGAATTGTAACGCATCATCACACCACCTGTATTGTTCATAATATCGTACGCATAACTGTTGCTGAACGGCTTATTCAGGTTCTCATATTTGCCTGCACCATTTTTATCATACGATAATAATTTGGATTCGGTTAGTGTTTTGCCCAATCCATAACTCAACTCCATGGTGATGGATTTAGAAAGGGCTTCTGTATATGCAAGCCTTCCGGTTACGGCCTTGTTGAGACTGCCATTTATTTTTTCCTGGTCTGTTGTATCTGACCCGAAAGGATTTCCTACTTTATCATAGTAACTGTTAACAGCATATAAAAAACCATCTGTGTTGGTTTCTACATATCGTTGATCAATGTTCAGTGAAAGCGTTCTTCCCGGTTTCTTGAATTTCTTTCTTAAAATCAGTGATGCATTGAGCGACTGATCGTCTGCTTCTGAAGAACTCCTGCGTTTACTACTGTTAACAGGAATACCCGATGCATTCAATGCCTCGCTGGCGAATAATGAATGTGTTTTGGTATTTCCTTTATAGGCGCGTAAAGTAAGTTTTGCTGAGAAAGAACTATCAAAGGACCAATCATACGTGCCATTGAGTGAGTTCCTGTACTTGTCGGTATAAGTAGTGCTGGTTTGCGAATTAAAGAAAAGTGAACCCGGCAAAATAGATTGTGATATAGTGGTTCCGGTTCCTTCTGTTATAACCTTTCCGTATTTATAACTTCCGTTGAGGTTTTTCTTGTCCTCGTCAAATTTGTTGCCATAGTTGATGCCTGCGCTCCAGCTTTTGGGAACACCCTGACCGTAGGTATTTCCAAAATCATCATAACTGCCCATCCCAAATGCAATGCCGCCGTCGTCCATCGTGAATGTTTGTGTACTGCCGGCATCGCCATATTTACTCATTTCATCCCAACCCAAACCTGTTTTACCGGTACTGCTCATGATACCAAAAAAGGAGAATCTTCTTTTTCCTTTGAAGGCATTTGCCATCAGGCTGTTGTTCCATTTATCATCAGGGCCGGCACTTGCTTCGAGTTTACCAAAAACACCTCTTTTACGATCCTCTTTCATTTTGAGGTTTAGTGTTTTGGTTTTTGTTCCGTCATCTATGCCGGTAAAAGTTGACTGGTCACTTTTTTTATCATACACCTGGAACTTATCAATTGCGGCTGCATCCAGGTTCCTGGTAGCAACGGTAGGATCATCACCAAAGAATTCTTCTCCATCTACCAACACTTTCTCTATTTTTTCACCCTGTGCAGTAATCTTTCCATCTTTATCGATCTGGAAGCCTGGAACTTTTCGAAGCATTTCCTCAACACTTGCACCGGCCCTCACTTTAAAACTGTCTGCTTTGTACTCTATCGTATCACCTTTCATTCGTATGGCGGCGATCTGCTGACGAACAACAACATCTTCCAAAAGATGTGCTTTGGTGATCAATCCGATCTTGCCTAACTCTATTACGGGTTTATCAGCTACTGTGATATCATCTACATAATCAGCATAACTGGGATAGGTAATCACCAGTTTGTATTTTCCCGGCATAAGATTTTTGATCTCGAAATCGCCTGAAGCACTGGCTCTGCCAAATTTATACAGGGTGGAATCTTTTGCTCTTAATAAGGTAATTAAGGCATGTTCAAGATTTTGCTTGGCGGCGGTATCACTTATGTTACCTTTAAGAACGGGTTGCTGCGCATTGAGGGGGGAAACGGCAAGCAGGAACAGGATTGCCATGACGGCAGTAATTTTTTTCATAATTAAGCAGCAGTTAGTTTAGGTAAGGATGCAGTTTATATGCAAATTCCATAAATATGTTGATGTAACTAAATTTTTAGTTGTTAATTAATGTTAATTTTTTTTATTATTTGATAACCGGTAAATATGCCATCAGGAAACAATAAAAATTCAGAACGCTTAAACACCAACCTGGTTACAGGAGCACCAAACAATTCAAAAGTTGGAAAGCCTGTCACTAAAAAATATGAGGAGTTACATTTTGTAGATACAGAACAGGCAGTATGGAATTATTCACTTTTCTCGGATACGGATGTAAGGAACTTTCAACAGGGTACACATTATAGCCTGTATAAATTTTTTGGCAATACCCAATTACAGGTACTGGATACATGGGGTACTTATTTTTCGGTATGGGCACCCAATGCAACTTTTGTTTCAGTGGTGGGTTATTTTAATGAATGGAATAAAAGCTCGCATCCTTTAAAAGTGAGGCAGGATAATTCGGGTATCTGGGAAGGATTTATTCCGAATATCGGTGCAGGTGAAGCTTACAAGTATCATATACACGGTTTTAAAGGGATCAAATTAGATAAGGGTGATCCATTTGCCCATTTCTGGGAAAAAAGACCGTTCACTGCATCCATTACCTGGCAAACGGATCATGAGTGGAAGGATGCCGAATGGATGAAGACAAGAAAAAAACACAATGCACTTTCTTCTCCATGGTCCGTTTATGAAGTGCATCTTGCGAGCTGGATGCGCCCAGATAAACATGATGAAGAAACGTACAATACTTATACGCAGATTACCGAGAGGCTTGTTCCCTATGTAAAGGAAATGGGTTTTACACACGTAGAGTTTATGCCGGTAATGGAACATCCATTTGATGGATCCTGGGGTTACCAGGGCACAGGTTATTTTGCACCTACTTCACGTTTTGGTTCACCACAGGATTATGCGGCAATGGTGGATGCTTTTCACCAGGCAGGTATTGGTGTGATACTGGACTGGGTGCCTTCACATTTCCCGTATGATGCGCATGGCTTATTTATGTTTGATGGCACGCATACTTATGAGTATGCAGACATGCGGAAAGGCTATCACCCCGATTGGAACTCCTATATTTTCAATTATAAAAGGGGAGAAGTAAAATCTTTTCTCATCAGCAGCGCCCGTTTCTGGTGCGATCAGTTTCATACAGATGGTATTCGTGTGGATGCAGTGAGTTCTATGCTGCGACTCGATTACAGCCGTAATGCGAGCCAATGGGAACCTAATGAATATGGAGGCAATGGTAACCTTGAAGCGATCGCATTTATCAAAGATCTCAATGAAACTTTGTACCGCGATTTTCCAGATATCCAAACCATCGCAGAAGAATCAACCGACTGGCCACAAACAAGCAGACCCACTTTTGAGGGTGGTTTAGGTTTTGGAATGAAATGGATGATGGGATGGATGCATGATACACTGGATTATTTTAAAATGGATCCCTTGTTCCGCCAGTTTCACCAGGATAAATTTTCATTCAGTATGATGTATTTCTACGATGAAAATTTTATGCTGCCGCTGAGTCATGATGAAGTAGTGCATGGAAAAAGTCCAATGTTATATAAAATGCCCGGTGATGAATGGCAGAAATTTGCCAACCTCCGCGTACTCTATACATACATGTTCACACATCCAGGTGCTAAGCTTTTATTCATGGGCGACGAATTCGGATCCACCAATGAATGGAACTATAAAAGCGAACTGCAGTGGGAACTGCTGGAACATGCGCCGCATGCAGGAATGAAGCATTGCGTAAAAAAATTAAATGAATTGTATCGTTCCGAACCCGCACTCTATGAAAAACAATTTGAACCCGGCTGTTTTGAATGGGTAGATCTGAATCACAGAAGCGAATCTGTATTGGTGTATATGCGGAAAGGGAAGAAGGAAAAAGACAACATGCTCATCATATTAAATGTAACACCCGTTGTGAGAAATGATTGGGAGATCTATGTTCACGGCAAAGGCAAATGGGCCGAAGTGTTTAATAGTGATAGTAAAGAATTCTGGGGAACAGGTGATGTCTACAATCCTGAGATCAGGAGTGAACTGGTGGATAAGCCTTCAAAATGTTATAAGATACAAGTGAATTTACCTGCTTTGGGTGCGATCGTACTACGATAACCTTAACGCAGTACTTCTGCCAGTTTATCTTCCAATGCATGACCACGAAGGTTTTTGGCAATGATTTTACCTTCTTTATCAAGCAGGTAATTCATTGGTACGGCTTTGATGCCGTACATTTTTCCTACTTCACTTTTTGATCCTTTCAGATCACAAACCTGTGTCCATGGTAATTTGTCTTCGCTAACAGCTTTCAGCCAGTCTTTTTTACTGACGTCCATTGAGATGCTAAGCACTTCAAACTTTCTATTTTTAAAATGGTTATAAGCGGCCAGCACAGTTGGATTCTCTGCGCGGCATGGACCACACCAGCTTGCCCAAAAATCGATTAGCGTGTATTTCCCTTTGTAAGAAGCCAATGATATTTTTTTCCGAAACTGGTCGGGCACTTCAAAATGTGGTGCGGGTGAACCGATCTTTGTACGCCTGCCTGCTTCGAGTGCTTTCAAAACATCTTTTCCATACATCGATCTTTTTATGTTTTCTGACAGCGTAGTGTACAAAGGTTCTAATAACGAAGGGTCAGGATTGGATGATAAATATGTTTTCATCAGGTAAGCCGATACTATCGAATTAGGATTGGCTTTTACCTGTTCAGCAATGATCGCGGCAGTTTTCTTTTGTAACAAAGGAAAAATATTATCAAGGCTATCCACTGCTCTTTTATTGTGTTTGCTTTCTGCTCTCAATTTAGCGCCATACGTGGCGTTGCCCTGTAAATAGTTAGGGCGGTTCTTTTCCATGAAACGGTTGTATTGATCCTGTGCAGGCGTTCCGCCGGCTTTCAATTGATCCATATGATCCGGATCGCATTCAATGGTAAGGGTACCATTATCAAGAAAGAGCTCGCCACCAAAACTGTATTGTTTTCCCCTTTTGAATCCAACGATCACTCTTGACGGCTGCGCCTCACCCGACAATTCGAATCGGCCATCAGTAACTTTTGCTGAATCTCTTTTTCCAAAAATAAACCCTGTGGAATCAGGCCTGGTAAAGAAGATCCAACCGGATGCCATTCCTCTAACTGTTCCTTTGATGGAATATTTTACTACCGGTGTTTCCGGGATCACGAACGATATTACAAAAGCCAATAACAGGTATTTCATATATTTCGTTTTATCGGTTAGCCATTTCCGGCATTTCTAAACTTGTGAAGTGAAACTAATAATATTATTTTATAACTAAAAATATAGTTATATTTTTTTTGTAACTTTTTTAAAACCTGTTCGTTCAACTCAAAAAAATAAACATGAAAAGAATAATCGTGATCGCTTTGCTGCTCGCAGGCTGGATGGACGGGCAGGCACAGAAAGTTGTATATGATGATAATGTTCAGAAAAGAACCATCACATCCTTCCATGCCATTGAAACTTCCTCAGGTATCGAAGTGATCATGAGCAAAGGTGATAAAGAAGAACTGGCAGTAAGCGTGGGCAATACTGAATATCTCGACCAGGTAAGAACGGTTGTAGAGAATGGTGTTTTAAAATTATCACGCGCCAGTGATGACTGGAAATTCTGGAACAAATTCAAGAACTGGAAAGTAAAAGTATATGTATCATACGTGAATGTAGATGCCATCCGTGCAACCAGTGGTGGTTCTGTTACTGCATCTGATATCAGCTTCAGCAAACTTACCGCACGCATGAACAGTGGTGGAATGATCACGTTGACAGGCAATGTAGAATCATTAGATGTTGACGGCAGCAGCGGCGCACAGTTCCGCGGTTATTCATTAACCACTACGCATTGCAAAGCAGAAGTAAGCAGCGGTGCGGGTGTACACATAACCGTTACCAAAGAAATATCAGCAAAAGCAAACAGCGGTGGTTTTGTACGTTTTAAAGGCGAAGGGTTGATACGCGATATTAATGTGAATAGCGGTGGATCGGTGAAGAGACAGGGTTAGAGGAAGTTAAAAGTTAAAAGTCAAAAGTTGGGTGCTCGATTCTCATTTTTGACTTTCAACTTACTGCTATCCCCACTTTATCCACCATCCCACTCCCTTAACAATTCCCTAATACACGTTTTCCTTCTTTTGGTTGTCTTATAACGTAATTGCTAACATAAACCATCGGATATGAAAACGACATCGTATGAGTTACTGGTGAATGCCGCAGGACAATTGATGCAGCAACATGCGTTCGATCATTTAACGGATGAGAAATTATCCCGCATGTACAGCTGTTTCCGTTGTATTGGTGAATCTGAGAACAACAAAGAGATTGCCGGTGCAGAATCTGAATTGTTGCGTCTTTTCAGTGAAGCCAATCTGTATGTAGAAACCACAACACCGCAATCGATCCATCAATGGCACACTGCCATGCATTATTTTGGATTGACCGTTACGCCAGCTGCTGTGGTTTCTGAAGAGGAAGAATAATACGGAACGTAGTTCCTTTGCCTGGTTCACTCCATTTTACAAAGAGTTTTCCTTTGTGATACTGCTCAATTATCCTCTTGCTCAGAGAGAGGCCCAATCCCCATCCCCTTTTTTTCGTCGTAAATCCAGGTCTGAAAACATTGTTCAGGTTATTTTTGGCAATGCCTTTGCCTGTATCAGTCACATCGATCAATGCATACATTTCATTGGTACTTGCGGTGATACTGATCGTGCCATTTCCTTCCAATGCATCCAGTGCATTTTTGATGAGGTTCTCCAATACCCAATCAAACAAGGGAGGAGAGAGGAGCGTGATGGTATCTTTTATATCGCTATCATCAAAAATAAAGTTCACTTGTCCTCCCGTTCTTCTTTTCATGTAGTCCACCATAAAATGAATTTGCTCCGCGGGTTTCCGCCATTCAAGTTGTGGTTCGCTGCCGATCTTTCCAAAGCGATCGGTGATGAGTAACAAACGGTTCACATCTTTTGCGATCTCGGGCACGATAGTACTGTTGGTTTCCTGTTCTTTTAATATTTCGAGCCAGCCCTGTAAACTCGAAACAGGCGTGCCCAGCTGGTGAGCGGTTTCTTTTGCCATCGATGCCCATAACTGGTTCTGTGCACTTTTGTAAGAGGTTTGTAATGCAAGTATCGCGATGGTAATGAAGAGGGCAACAATAACCAGTTGCACGATAGGATAGAGTTGCACTTCTTTCAGCAACTCACTTTCTCCGTAATAATAATGATTGGCTGTGTAAGGTGTTTCTTTCAGCACCATTACAATCGGATGGTTATTATACCGTTTAAATTCTGCGAGTTTTCTTTTGAGAAAAGCAGGGTCTTTTTTTATTTCAATGGTGTCAAGGTTGATATAGTTTCCCGTGATACCGTCTTTCTCATTGGTCTCAATGATCGGGATCTGGCTGTTCTCCGTAGAGATTTTTGTTGCGAGATTGATGCTTGCACTGTCTGATGAATTGAGGATGGTACGCTGTGCCTCTACCCATGCTTCCACATTCTTTCTTTCTTCGCGTGCTATTTTCCCTGAAACATATTGCGAATAAAAAATGGTTCCGCTAACAAGCAGGATCGCTATGCAAACAAGAATGATCCTCCAGTTGAGCCAATGCGGTTTCATATATTCAATTAGCGGATTTGCGGATTAACGGATTGACGGATTGACGAAATGAATATTCCGGATTAAAAAGTAAATGTAATTCTTTAATGCACCAATTCGCAAATCCGCCAATCCGTAATCCGCAAATTGGTCTACTAAAAAAAGAGGCAGTTACATAAGTAACTGCCTCCGTATATAGAAAGGATAAATACTTAGCTGAATAATCCGCCTTTCTTCAATGTTCTAACACCTTCGCCGATCTTGAATCCGTTGTTATAGATCTCAACACGGTAATCACCTTCTTTGTATTTATCAGATTGCCTCCAGTCGAAGCTAACCGGTGTGAGCTTACCTTGTTCATACACTACACTTACTTTGCTGGTAAATGTTTTGCTGCCGTCTTCGCGTGTATTGAAAGTAGTTCCTTCGGTAATAGGTTTGCCATCCGGGCCGGTTACTACAACATAAATATCTTTTGTACCTGAAGGGGTAACCCGGTTTTCATCCAGGTTGAAATTAATACGAATCAGGTTGGCTCTTTTAGCAGTAGTCGTTTCTTTTTCTTTACCGCTGCCTTTTACCTGGATTGGTACAATCTGGATGGCTGAAGCGTGCAGGGTAGTAGCCACATCCACTTTGTCTTCTAATTGTTTCTTTTCCGTTTTAGTGGCAGTAAGCGATTCCTCGAGGCCTTGCTTTTCTGCCGTTAACTGGGTTTTTTCTGTGTTGAGTTGTTGATTGGTAGAAGTTAGCTGGATGTTCTCACCTTTCAGCTTTTCTATTTCGGCAAGATAGCCGTCAACTTTACCGTTCAGTTCGCCGATCATTTCTTTGGCCTGTGCCAGTTCAGCATCGCTGGCATTTTTCTTTTTGAGGATGTTGCCGATATTGCTTTTCAGTTTCTGGATATCTGATTTCCTGTCGGCCAGGTCGGTGTTCAGCTGGATATTGTTCTGTGTTAACGAATCCGCTTTAGCCGAAACAGTTAAGAAATCCTGCTGAATGGCATTACGTGCGCTGTCGATGTTCACAACACGTGTCTGCAATTGCGTTACGGTTTCCTGTGTTTTGCTTTTGTCGTAGATAATGTAGCCCCATGTGCCGATCAGCGCGGCTATCAGAATTCCGTATATTAGTTTACGGTTGTCTTTGGGTTGCTGATACTGTGATCCTGGCCCTGGGTTGTTGCTTGCAGTGTAACTCATGTTTTTGGGTTTTTGGGATTTGGAAAATTAAAATTTTTTATCGTATGCTCACAGAACTTTTGCTGATTGATATTGAAACGGTGCCCCAGTATCCCTGCTATACTGATATGGATCCCAGCTGGCAAACACTATTTTTCGACAAAATATCGAAAACCGTGCCAGAAGGCGAGCCGATTTCAGAAACTTATCGTAAAAAAGCGGGCATCCTTGCAGAATTTGGTAAGATTATCTGCATTTCAACCGCCTTTTTTTATGAAAATGAGGATAAGCAGCTGGCCCTGAAAATGAAGAGTATTTCAGGAAACGATGAGGTAGAAATACTACGGATTTTTACGGAATTATGTAATAAAATGCACCAGCATCACCGCAATTTCCAGTTTGGCGGGCATAATATTAAAGAATTTGATATCCCCTATATCTGCCGCCGTTTACTGATCAATGGACTGCCCCTGCCCGAATGCCTGCAGCTTCATGATAAGAAACCATGGGAAGTAAAGATGTTCGATACGCTCAACTGGTGGAAATTTGGCGATAACAAGAACTATGTATCGCTTCATTTACTGGCCAATGTACTGGGCATACCCACGTCCAAATCAGATATTGATGGAAGTATGGTGCAGGATGTTTATTACCAGGAGAAAAACCTGCCCCGTATTGTTGACTATTGCCAGCGTGATGTAGTGGTTACAGCCAATGTGATATTGCGGTTTAAGGATCTGCCGTTGTTGACGGAGGAGCGGGTATCAATTGTGCTTTAATTTGCGAGTCCATAGACCATGGTCCATAGCAGATGATCAAAATTTGAACCTCTATCTCTTTCGGCAATCGACTATGGACCATGTACTATGGACCGACGCTCCGGATGTTTAAAACTTTCACCCCCCATATTTCGCCATTCGTGCCCCGTACTACATCTTTGCACCCATGTCGGCAGAAAAGATCATAGGAGAATGGAAAAAAGGGGTTTTCAAGCCTATCTATTGGTTAGAAGGGGAGGAATCTTTTTTTATCGACCAGGTGGTTTCCCATGCTGAACATAAAATACTGAATGAAGCAGAAGCCGGTTTTAACCTCACGATTTTTTACGGAAAAGATGCAGATTGGGCCTCGGTAGTAAATGCCTGTATGCGTTACCCCATGTTTGCCGAGCGACAAGTGGTACTGTTAAAAGAAGCGCAGCAAATGCGTGATATTGAAAAACTGGAAGGATACATTGAGAATCCCTTGCCTTCTACTGTTTTCGTGGTGAGCTATAAGGAAAAGAAAGTAGATGGCCGTTCCAAACTCTCCAAGCTCTTAAAACAGAAAGGGGAGATGCTGACCACCAAAAAAATGTACGACAGCCAGCTACCCGAATGGGCCTCGAACATGGTGCAGCAGCATGGATTAAGTATCTCGCCTAAAGCATTACATTTACTGGTTGATCATATTGGTAATGACCTCAGCCGGATCCAAAACGAAATTGAAAAACTCGCGGTTAATTTAGGTGCTAGAAAAAATATCACCGAAGATGATATTGAAAATTATATCGGCGTAAGCAAAGAGTTCAATGTATTTGAATTGCAGGCTGCCATTGCGCAGAAAGATCTTGCCAAAGCTATTCGTATCATCTGCTATTTTGAAGCCAACCCGAAAGCGGCGCCGATACAAATGATCCTGCCTGCTCTCTATAATTTCTTCAGCAAAGTATTTATGATCTACAGTGTGCCGAGCCCCGATGAAAAATCAGTTGCCGCTGCACTTGGTGTGAACCCTTATTTTGTGCGTGATTATTTAGGCGCTGCACGTAAATATGATTACACGGGGGTTGAGAAAATATTATTACTTCTACACCAATACAATCTCAGGAGTGTGGGTGTGCATGATGGTGGAACTACAGATGCAGGGTTGATGAAGGAGATGGCGGTGAAGATGATGGTGTGATATCATCCCATTATTCATTTTCCATTCTCCGCCGCGGCGGAAGACTCTGCGGAGAACTGATGAATATTATAACACTAACCTTTCGCTGTCACTTTCGCATTTATTGCCACACGCATCACATCCAACGCTTCAATCCGTTGCTGTTTTTTCTTGATATCTGATTTGTACCCGGTTATTTTATCTTCCTGGTCGCTAACTTTCTTTTTGGCAGCTTTTGAGTCCTTCGCTTCATCGTAAGCTTTATCAGCTTTCTTTTTCGCGGTTTTTGCATCACTAACACTTCCGCTTGTGGCTTTAGATGCCTGGTCGCTGCTGGCAGAAGCTGCATTAACAGCATCGGTATTTGCACTTCGGGCCTTTGCCTGCAAACCTGGTAGATCATTTTGTGCTATGGTCAGTTTTGCATTTAGTTCTACAAGATCATTGGTCGCATTTACATATTCCTTGTTCAGCCTGGCAGTGTCTTCAACCGTCTTATAGTTTTGAGAAAAGACAGACAGCGCGGGGAGTAGCATTGCAACGAAACACAATAAGCGTATAATTTTTTTCATGAATGGAAGGTAGTCTTCTTTATGTGCGACAGGTTCGTGCTGCTGTTAAAGGTTCGCTTCTACAATAGATTTAACAGTATAAGTATACAGCGGGAAAACTCATTTTATCCACGCCCTCAAATACTGCTCAAACAAAACCGGCTTCTCCAAACTAAACAAATGCCCCGTTCCACTAATCACCCGCAATTGTGAGCCTTTGATCTTTTTGTTCAGGTAATTTGACACATGCATTGTGAATGGAATATCCATGCTGCCGTAAATGATCGTAACAGGCTTGCGGATCAATTGTACACGTTTTGCTGCTTTCTTCCTGTCGAATATCGGCCCGGTCTTCGCACCATTCTGAACTTTTGCAAGTGCCGTTCTGTAAACATATCCACGAACCGATGAATCAACTAGCGCCGCTTTTCTAAATGGACCATCCAGCCAGAAATGAACATAGTTCTCCGTAACCGGTTCAGGATCTTTTGTATCAAAAAAAGTATCAGTGCGCACAAAAAGACGTTTACTTAATGAATCCATTTTCATTACATCCTCCCATCCGTTTAGTCCGGGTGAACAGAGTAATAGTTTCAATGTTTTCCCGGGATACGACAATGCAAAATCAATGGCACAGGTTGCGCCTAATGACATGCCTACCAACGAAGCCCTGGAAATATTCAGTTGTATCATTACACGATTGATGACTTCCGCTATGCGAATGGAAGTGTCTGTACCTATTGTTTCGCCATGCCCCGGAAGATCCATCACAATAACGCGATGTGTTTTGGACAAAGATGTTACCTGTTTGTCCCACTGGTGCCTGTCAAGAAAACCTGCATGCAGAAAAATAACAGCAGGGCCCTTGCCTTTTTCGCAATAGTACACTTTGAGTTCGCCTGCCGGAACAAAACCGCATTTTTGTGTAGCAGGTGTTTGAGCAACTAAAGAAAGATGGCAAACAGCTAAGAATAAAATATTCAAATAAATACGGGCTGTAAAATTCTGAATGGTCATAGGCAATGCGATCTGTATACTGTTAAGTTACAGGAAACCTTTAGGAAAAAGAACAAACAGTATAACGTGCCATTGCGTACAAGGAAGAATTTTTTCACGCAAAGGCGCCAAGATTGCAAAGGCGCCAAGAAAAATCTTTGCCTCTTTGCTTTCTTTGCGCCTTTGCGTGAAACTTTCGTTTTGAAATTAGCATATACCCGTCTGTAAAATGATGAAGTTGTGATCAAAATGCGACCACAACCTCATCATGCGAAACACCATCCACTGCGCTCAACGGTGAGGGCATTTAAAAGAAAGAACCTACCCATATTTCTTTCTTTTAAATAGAGCAGTATACTAATCAACCTTCTTTTTATCATATAGCACAACCCCTGCTATAAAAACGAGTACGATAAAAAAATATTCATTAGCTGAGATCAGTGTCTTGCCAAAAATATTGCCTATGATAACAACGATGGGAACAAGAAGCGTTAGTATCCCGAAACAAATTAATAGGGTTCTCATTTTATTAATATTAATCGTTAGACTCTCTGTACATACATGCACTGAAATCGATAACAGCAATAGCAAGACCAAACCAACCTGCATTTTTTGCCAGGAATTTGGTTGTTGTTATGATGATTTCCTGGAACCCTTCACTGGCTAGTTTTTTCAAACCGGCGATGCCAAGAATACCTGCTGCACCAAAACCAACAGCTTCTTTCGTGCAGGTCCATATTTCGTCCCAGGTTATTCTGAGATCTACCGGACCCATATCTCCAGGATATATCTCTCCGGGATCTATGTCAATGGGACCTATGTCGATAGGATCGATCTCCTCTGGTATTGAAAAAAGCCTCGGCGACGTTCTTGCCATCCTGTTGTTGACAGCTTCTTTTACCAGTTGCCATTTTGGATCGGTTGAGGTTCTCACGATATCCAGAGCATTTAGTATGATGTTCTGGGTTTGGACCTCATTGAAGTTTGATAAAAATTTATTTTGGTTGAACAAACGGAGAAGGTCATTGTCTATCCTGTTTCTTAACAACACAGCATTTTCAAAATTCAGCGAAAATGCCCGGTAGGTGTTGGCCAGCCTTAACTCATCATTATTTGCGAGGCTTACCTGCTTTTTAAAATCATCTGATTGTTTTTGGATCTTGATTGACCTGTGGTATTGCAATAAACCTGCTACATCCGGAACAAAGGTTTTACTAAAATCCACAAAGCTTTCAGACTGCAGAAGCTGTTGAACAGCCTGATCCTCTGTTGTGATATGGGTTGAATCTTTTTTGCATGAATAAAAAATGGTACCTGTTACTATCATGGTGATACTAATCAAAAAAATCTTTTTCATATTTTTCGATTGAATGGTATTGTTGAAAAAGCACTTGCTTTATGCCCACTTCAACCATGGGTCCTACCTTACTATTTTTTATTGGGGCAAAGTTGTCGGAGTTGATTCAAGCCCATTACCATTGGCCAAATGATGGTATAAAATTCACAGGACCAGGAAGCAAATCCAACTAATGGACAGGGAACAATGTTACCTGTGCTAACACTTATCTACGGGGTGAAAATTAGCGTCTAAATACTGCGGATTATAGCGTGTTTTCACCCTTTTTTTCAAACGGGAAAGCCATTACTATTGTATGGTTAACCCGATCTGCTGATCCTTGAAAAAATTCTATGTATCGAAGAAGTGAAGAACGAATGCGCATTGCCCGAAATATCCGGCTCATCAGGGAGCTGCGTAATTTTGACCAACGTTATGTAGCTTCTGAAATGGAAGTGGGACGTTCAACACTTTCTACATGGGAGAATGGGGTCACCGAAGTGAAGATCGAGAGCCTGATCAGGCTGGCGGAAATCTTTGGATTGGATAATTACCGGCAGATCATTGATTTTGATCCGGATGCGTTATTTAAAAAATAGTATTAGGTTTTAGCAAAACACAATACAAGCTAACAGCTAAATGCTAATGGCTAACAGCTTCTCCAAAGCATCCAGTTTGTCTTTCTGCAACTGTTCCTTCAATTTTTCCAACCCTTCAAACTTCACTTCACCACGCAAATAATAATGAACATGCACCTGCAGCGTTTGTCCATAAATGTCTTCATCAAAATCAAAAATATTTACCTCTATCACACGTTTCTTCCCATCAACAGTAGGGCGAACACCAATATTCATCATCCCTTTCAAACTTCTAACTTCAGACTTCAGACTTTTAACTTCTACCGCGTACACTCCATTCCCCGGAATCAATTTCTCCTCACTGCTAATATGAAGATTGGCGGTTGGATAGCCGATCGTGCGGCCGAGTTTGTTTCCTTCGATCACCGTTCCCTCAAAAAAATAGGGATAGCCCAAAAACCGGTTGGCGGTCTCGATATCATTCTCCATTAATGAATGGCGGATCTTTGTGGAGCTGATCACGATCTGGTTCATCAGTTGTTCAGAGATCTCTTTCACTTCAAATCCCAATTTCTTTCCGTAATCATTCATTAACTGGTAATCACCTTCACGCCCTTTGCCAAAACGGTGATCGTAACCGATGATCACGGTATGTGGTTTGAAATATTTATACAAAAAATCGGTTACGTATTGTTCTGCGGTTTGGTTCGCAAATAGATGGTCGAAGGGAACCACTACCAGGTGATCGATGCCTGCCGCATCCAGCAAAGCCGTTTTTTCACTAAGGGTATTGAGTAATTTGATGTCTCCCGGAACCGAAGAAATAATCTTGCGGGGGTGTGGATGAAAAGTAATGATCACCGTTTCACCGCCGATTCGCGCCGCTTCCTCCTTCATTTGCTTGATGATCTGCCTGTGGCCCAGGTGCACCCCATCAAAAGTGCCGATGGTTACAACTGCATTCTTAAATTCCGGCAAGGACCCGGCCAATTCACGGTGTACTCTCATAATGAAGGCAAAAGTAGGGAAAATGTCCATGGTCCATGGTCTATGGTCCATGGTCATGCCTTACCTTCGCAGCAATTCCAAAATTTCCAACATGTCTTTATACGCACAACGCGGTGTTTCTGCTCAAAAAGAAGAGGTGCATGCAGCTATCCAGAAACTCGACCAGGGCCTGTACCCGAATGCTTTTTGTAAGATCTATGCCGATCTTTTATGTGGCGACCCGGATTGGGTGAACATCATGCATGCAGATGGCGCAGGTACCAAAAGTATCCTCGCGTATTTGTATTGGAAAGAAACCGGTGATGCGAATGTGTGGAAAGGCATTGCACAGGATGCGGTAGCAATGAACCTGGACGACCTGCTCTGTGTGGGTGTAACCGATAATTTATTATTCTCTTCCACCATCGACAGGAATAAATTACTGATCACCGGTGAAATACTGCAGGCCGTGATCAACGGTACACAGGAATTTTTCGACCAGTTAAAAACTTATGGCGTTAATATTCATTACCTCGGTGGTGAAACTGCTGATGTAGGAGATGTAGTTAGAACGATTGCGGTAAACGGTACCATGACTGCCCGCTGGCCCAAAAACAAACTCGTTACCAATGATAAGATCGATGCCGGTAATGTGATCGTTGGTTTTGCAAGCTCAGGCAAAGCATCTTATGAAACAGCATACAACAGTGGTTTAGGAAGTAATGGTTTAACAAGCGCCAGGCACGATGTATTGAGTAAATATTACGCGGAAAAATATCCCGAGACTTTTGAACCCAAACTGAATAATGAAGTTGTCTACCTCGGTAAAAATAAAATGAGCGACGAACTGGAAGTAAGTGGTGAAAAAATTACTGTAGGAAAATTATTATTATCGCCTACACGTACCTATGCGCCTTTGCTGAAAGTATTGCTTGATGAGCATTTTGATGATATCAACGGACTGATCCACTGCAGCGGCGGCGGTCAGACCAAGTGTATGAAATACCTGCCCAAACCATTGGCCATTATCAAAGACAACCTGTTCGGGATCCCGCCGATCTTCCAGCTCATACAAAAGAATTCAGGCGCAGATTTCAGGGAGATGTACCAGGTATTTAATATGGGCCATCGCCTGGAGGTGTTTACCAATGAAAAAGCAGCACAGAAAATGATCGATGCTGCGGCGAAGTTTAATATTGAAGGAAAGGTCGTGGGGAGAGTGGAAAGTGCGGAGAAATCGTCTTTGACATTAAAAGGAAGATTCGGCGAATTGGTCTATGATTATTAGCGGGTAATGAGTCTTTGAACGTCATTGCGAGGAACGAAGCAATCTGTGCTAACCATTTCGGAAACCTTACAATTTGCGACACAGACTGCTTCGTTCCTCGCAGTGACGCACTCCGATTCCTTATTCTTAACACTATTATTGAGAAAATCCAACTTAGAAATTGTAATTTAGCCCTATGTCAGACACAGTTGTATCAATCAAAAACGCGAACATTTACCAGGGCGGAAACCTGATCCTGCGTGATGTGAATTTTACCGTGGATAAAGGTGAATTCGTTTACCTGGTTGGAAAGACCGGTACCGGTAAAAGCAGCTTGCTAAAAACATTGTATGGCGAACTTACGCTTACCGAAGGGCAGGCAACTGTAGTTGGTTTCGACCTGCGTACGATGGATTGGAAAAAAGTACCTTTCCTGCGCCGCAATCTTGGCGTGGTGTTCCAGGATTTTCAATTGCTTACAGATAGAAATGTGCATGAGAACCTGCGTTTTGTTCTGAAAGCAACAGGCTGGCAGGATGAAAGACTGATCGAAGAGAAGATCAATGATGTATTGGATAAAGTGGGTCTGCGAAGCAAAGGATTTAAAATGCCATTTGAAATGAGTGGTGGCGAACAACAGCGTGTGGACATCGCAAGGGCTTTACTGAATTCCCCCAAATTAATACTGGCCGATGAACCAACCGGTAACCTCGATCCGGAAACCAGTGATGAGATCATGCAGTTGCTGATACAAATTGCGAAAGATTATGGTACTACAGTTTTGATGGCTACGCATGATTTTATTGTGATCAATCGTTATCCCTCACGTAGGTTGACCACGGAAGGCGGTAAGGTGATTGACAGTGCGGCGGCGATGGTTAATTAATAATTAGTAGTTAGTAATTAATAATTAAGCTTATAGTAAGAACTGCAGATATCGATAGCTGATATTATTTGTTCCAGATCCAATTGATCATTTTTTTTACATTCAATTCATTATTGAATTGATGAGCGAGTAAACGCTTTCTTAATTCTATTTCTTCCCCCGTAAAAGGCTGATGATACAATTGCGCAATGATCTCTCTAAAAGCATTGGCTGTTGTTCCTATATGACAAGCCGATGCCAAACCACTTCCAGCAACCGTTGCATCATTCACCACGCAATGCCTTCCATTAAATAATACGTTCACTAATTTTATTTTTATTCCGGTGGTTGTGAAGGACGGTAGCACATTAATATGTGCTTTCGCTATCATATCCTGCACTTCTTTATCAGAAGGATTTGCCACCACGCAGGTATGACCATTCTCCTGCGCCAGTTCGTATAATTTTTCAGATGGATTTTTGCCCATGATCACGAAAGGAACATTGAGTTTGCTGAATATTTTTTCGATGAGCCAGGTAGCTGCTTTTTCATTGGCGTCCACACTCAGATCGCCATGGTATAAACAATAAGCACCCATTCCTTCCGGGCATTGAACATGCCAGTCGGGAATGAACAGCGGGAGTTCATGAATATTTTTACAATGCAATTCGTCACGGTATACCTCGGTATCTTTTTGTGTGATACCAAGGAACACAGCTTTTGCGGCAATCTTTTTTTCATACGATCTTAACAGCCTACTCTCGATCCAGTAATACATTTTTTTAATGAGAGAGGAGCTTGCTTTGCACAGGTCGCCATAGTATTGAAACTCCGCATTATGCAGTCTCACAAAACATTTCCGGTTGCTGAAACGTTTGTCAAACAACAAACACGTGCAATGAACACCTTCCATTAAAATGGGATGATCATCTTTTAAAAGATCTTGTAATAATTGTTCATTCTTCCTGCTGGAAACGATATAGGGTAAAGTGTTTGAAATTCCTTTGTGGCCGATGTATCTTTCATAGTAACTAACAGTAGCGCAATATTTATCTAACTCAGGTTGTTCGCTGCGGCCATATGTGAAACAATGGAGATGGATACGTACCCCCTGCGCATGCAATGCTTTCAATTTGTAAAATACATCAACAGCACCGCCATAATCTGCGGGGTAGGGTACGTTGAATGAAATGATATGTAGATGCTTCTCCATTTATAGTGCCTTATAAAAATCCAGCAAGGTTTGTTTTTCGTTTTCCCAGTTCAACATATTTCTTGCTCTGAGGCAATTCAACCTGAGTTCTTCATAGAGAACAGTGTCGGATAGTAAATTGTTCAATGCGGTAGCAATGGTTTCTGCTGAGGTATCGTTAATCAGGTACGCCACGGTATATTGTTGATTGATGGCAGCGTACTCAGGATAATTAACACAAACCTGCGGAATACCTGCCATAGGATAATCAAAAAAGCGATTGGCTAATGAATGGTATTGGTTCATCCCTTCTGATTCAAACAAGGTCAGGCCAATATAGGCACCAGGGGTTAATGCAAGTAATTCACCCGGTTTGATGTATCCTTTGAATTCAATTTTTGATTCGAGTTGATGTTGTTTTACCAGTGCAACCACCTGCTCAAAAAAATTGCCTTTACCACAAATCACTAATCTTGCATTCACATCTTTCATGGCAGGTATCAATGTTTCAAAACAACGGCCCTCATTAACAGATCCCTGGTATAAGACCCATTTTTCTTTTTGTTCTAGCTGAACAGGCAATGTTGTTAAACGCGGAAGGTTCCTGATCACTGCATATTTTACATGATATCGCTTACACAACTCATCGGCAATAAATCCATTTACCGTATATCCCGATCTGAACCTGGGTACCGCAAATCTCTCAACCGCCAGCCAGAAGGAATGAATCAACGGCCTTGTGATCACTTCTTTCTGTTCGGTAAATAACTCATGTGCATCATACACCCTTTTTTGTTTTTTGATGGCTGTAACAAAATAAACCGGCAGTATTGTATCGAGATCAATCGTGCAAATGATATCGGCTTTTTGGAAAAGAAGAAAAAAGAATAACCGCAGATTATATTCGGTATAAAACAGGAAACCTTTCTCAAAAAAACACCCCAGTCTTTTTTGTCTAAAAACCTGCGTGGTAAGTTCAATCGATTCTTTTCTTTTTCTGCCAACAAGCAACACTTCATAGCCTTCTTCAGCCATGGTTCCCGCAATACGGTGCATGCGCTGGTCGTAGGTAAGGTCGTTGGTTACGGTGAAAATGATCTTTGGCAAAATGTAACGGGTTGTAAACAAATATATGGTACCTGTGAGGATTGCACACGAAGACACAAAGGCACGATTTTGGCGGCTAAAATTCGTAGAACCAAGAAAAAATTAGTGGCTGAAAAGATCGAGAGAAAAAATCAATGAACCCTTGTAAGGTATTGACAATCAATTAGAATGTCTGTAACAACTCCCCCTTTAGGGGGCAAGGAGGTTACTTCTCCACCTATTATACACAGCTATTTTTTCAATTCGGAAATTGTACCCCATTTACTGTAAGTTCGCAGGTACTTAAAAAAGGATCAGACGTGAGATTAAAGTCATTAGAAATCAAAGGGTTCAAAAGTTT
>JAZKBT010000022.1:0-23779 GCA_040388475.1 Bacteroidota bacterium
GCGGACTGATGGTGGTATAGATCTTTAATCCATCACGGTATAAATTATAATTGTCGCCGTTATTTTTCTTGTGTTCTTTGCACCATTTCTTCATCTCCTCGCCCAATATCATACGGAAATAAGGGCCGAGACCATTGTTCTCATTGAGTTTTTTGTAATGAAGCTCCATGGGTTTACGTTTCAACACATCGGCTTCTGTTTCTGAAAGAAAACCTTTTGATACCATCCTGTTCAATACCAGGTTCCTTCTTTCCAATGAACGTTTGGGATTGGTTCGTGGATTATAAATACCCGGTGCATTGATCATTCCCACCAATACCGCGGCCTCTTCTACATTCAAACGGTCGGGTTCTTTCTGGAAAAAAGTATTGGATGCATTCCGGATACCAAATACATTGTCTCCAAACTCAATCGTATTCAAATAGAGTGTGATGATCTCCTCCTTGGTAAAAGTTCTTTCAAGCTTAACAGCGATGATTCCCTCTTTTAATTTCTGTATTGCCCTGAGAAAAATATTTTTGGTGCTCCAGTTCTCTGTAAAAAGATTCTTGGCGGTCTGCATGGTAATAGTACTCGCTCCTCCTTCGGTACCGAGAAAAAATACGGCACGCATTAATGAATAACCATCAATGCCACTATGGTCATAAAAACGTTTATCCTCAGTTGCCACCAGTGCATTGATCACGTGTTTGCTGATGTCTTTATTCAACACGTTCACACGGTCCTCAATATAATATTTACCCATCAGCGTTCCGTCATCTGCAAATACCTGGCTACCCTGCATGGCAGATGGATTCTCAATATCATCAATGGATGGCATGTCGCCAATCCATCCCCAACTGATCATGAGCAATAACAGGATTACTGCACCAAAACCCCAGAAGAAAATGCGCCAGAATATTCTTACATACTTGGTCATATAGAATAAGATAAAGTATTTATAGTAAAACCCAGGACCTATTCCTGCTCTTGTTTAAAATTTATCGGGAAATATTTGTTTGATAAAGGTATGATAACCTTCCACATCTTCCTTACTGATCAATAATTCCATATTGAGATTACTGATCATACTGAAACTATATTTGTCAGGCGTTAGCCATGGTACGATCCTAGTTTTGGCCAGCGGGCGGGTGCGATCAATATAAGTTACCGCATCGCTCGCATTCACAAACGGGCCGAGCATCAGGAAAGTGTATTGGTTATTGATCTTACGGTTATATACCTGTATGTTTCTATCAGAATATGTATCCTGGTTGTATCGGTTGAATGCATTGCGACCCTCTGTAACAAAGATCGGGTCAACATTGTTTAATACCACCACTACGTATTGTGTATCTGCCGCATTAAAGGTATACGTCTTGCTTTTAACAGCCGGCTCCGGGATAAATGCATTGCCAATTTGAACCTGCTTTAATCCTTTGGGTGTTACCAGTCCCGCAGAATCTTTCTTTACCTGTATTGCTGTTGAAACAGTATTGGTATTGCTAAGGTCTGCCAATTGTTTCGGTGCAGCTGTTAGTTGTTTTGGCGCAGCAACAGAATCTTTTTTTCTTCCCGAATTAGCAATGACCGTAGAGGTATTGTTAAGATCAACACCTCGTGAAGTGAGATCAGCGCCCTTGTCCAAATTAAGATTGGTGAGATAATTCTCTATCTGTGATCTTCTTTTCAATACATCAATCATGGTATTCGCTTTCTCAGCCAAAGGAGATTTGCCAAACAGCCCTACGATATTTTCCAGCCTGTTAATGGCTGTGCTGTCCTGTTTTTGCTTGATGTAATAGATCGATTCGATATAAAGCAATTGTGGTGTCCAGTAATTTTTACCAAATTGTTTATCCGCATTTAGTTTGGCTTCTTTCGCTTCCTCAAATTTTCCACTGAGGAACATGCTGTAAATATTTGCATACTGCTTTTCTGCAGGGTCGGCATTTTTCGCTGTATTGGCAGCTGCATTCATTTGTGCCACCAACTTGCCATTTCCAAATGATCTTTTTAACTGTGCTGCTGCAGCATCTGCTTTTACAGGATCACCGGCTTTTTTATAGGCATAAGATAAATTATACAGTGCCTGTTCTACTTCGGCACTTTCAGGATAACGCCTCATCAACTCTTCATAGGTTTCAATTGCAGAAGGATAATCCTCCAGCTGGTTTTGAAAAGTAAACGCATTGCTTAACAACGACCTGATGATGGACCTGTTGGAACTGTCTATTTGTGCACCCGTTAACGGAATATTTTTTGATAACGATTCAAAACTCAATTCAGGTTCGGATGGTTTCATTGTCACACCTGGTGGCAGATCGGTAGTAGCTTTTAAATTGGTTGTGATAGCATTATTTACGGCCGACTGTCTGCGCCAGTTGTCAACATTGGGCCTTGTGCCCCATCGGCTCTTGAATTCAACGGAACCACGTGCTTTCAGTGAATTATTTAAAAAATAAAATTCAGATGTGTTGCTGCTGAAAAGATCTGCGGGTGCTGTGGCTGCCCCGGCTAAAGTATTGCCAAATGTGGGATTGGCCGCATCCAGGTCTTTTAATCCTTTTTCTTTTCTTAGTTGTTTTAATAATTTCTTCACAAAAGCATCTCTTTCTTCCGTGGGTAACGCAGCAAGCTTTTGCAGGCTGTCTTCGCGGTTAATGATGGCCTGGTTGTCGCTGAGTATTTTTAGTGCCGGTCTCCGTTCGTTCACTCTTTGTTTATCAATATCCTTGAGCAGTGCAGTTTGCGTGCTGTCGTAATATTTGTGTGAAGACACATAATTCTTTAAAGGATAGTTCATATCAGCCAGCAATAAAAAACTCAATTGCTTCTGAAGCGGGTTGTTGCTGAATTTGATGCTGCTCAGCAAATGATTTTCTGCAGCCTTATAATTCTTTCTTTTGAGTTCGAGTTGAGCAGCGGCATAGTAAATGATATCGCGTTGGTCCTCGTATTTATCACGCTTTGCCATTTTCAATAATTCATCGAGGTTGCGCTGGATAGCATCTCCCACTGCACCGGCAGCAAGATTTACAATATTCATGCGGGCATGTACTTCCATCAATGGGTCAGTGGTATGCTGAATGGATCTTTCGAACAGGAGAATAGCTTTATCGTCTCTGCTGCCTAACTGGTATAATTGTGCGGCAAGATATTCCCAACGCGCTCTTTCTAATTTGGTTTCCGCATTATCAAGTGCAAGTAATAAATGATCGGCAGACTCTGCATACGCTTGTTGTTTATACAACACATACGCCATCATCTCGTGGTAATCTGTTTGCAAACGCCCGGGAAAATTTGGATCCGTTTTGATCAGTTCCAATAAACTTGCGGCTTCTGTTAATTCATCCAGTTCTGCATAAGTTCTTACCTGTAACAAAAAACTTTCATTGCGGCTTGGCGGGAAACTGGCGATTTTTTTCCAGAGGCTCTTGCTCTCACGCGTGGCGATGGTAAAAACACCATTGGTATTGCTTGCATTACTGCCGATGGGGATATCATAGCCATTATCCCTCGGTGCAAATGCATAATTGATGTACTGAAAAACATACGCAGCAGAATCAAAATCCTTCCGGTACAAATAGGCTTTACCCATTAAGAGGTATAATTTATCCACCCAATCGCTACGCAGATCGTGCAATACAATGCCGGCGGTAGCTTTATAGAGCACGGAATCGATACGCCCTTTAGCTGTTTCATCCAGTGTATAATTGTAGAAGGAAAGAAGCTGCGTATAATCATCTGTGTGATTGGATTTTGCATTGTCCAATGTCTCATTCAATATATTATTCGCATTAAAATAATAATTGAAACGGCTCACCAGGTTATTATAGAATTTTCTGGGGGTATTAAATTTTTTATTGCCTGTTTTTTCAGAAGGTAATTCTCTCGTTTCGTATGCTTTTGGTTTCTTAAGGTTCAATTCATAAGAAAGATTTTGCGCAGAACTGTGGATAGCCAGGGTCTGGAAAAACAGCCCCAAAAAGCAGGCAATCATCCACGTATGTCTTCGGTTGTATGTTCGTATGTTGCTCAGATACATAAAATGTGTTTAAAAATACAGTTATTTCCTAATTCAGGATGGTGAAAAGCGGATTGATTGTTACCTTTAGCCTGATTTAACAAAATGCGTAATCCCGAGATCAATAATCCCCTAAAACGCCTCCGCAACAGTTACCGGCTGGTGGTAATGAATGATGATACGTACGAAGAGGTGGTAACCTTTCGTTTAACAAGGCTCAGCGTGTATATCGGGCTGAGTACCGTATTCGTATTATTGGTTGGATTAACGATCGCTTTGATCGCTTTTTCACCCATCAAATATTATATTCCGGGTTATGGAACGCGTGAGAGCCGTACGGCACTCCAGGTATTAAAGATCCGCACCGATTCATTGGAGCAGGCCCTGAAATACAAGGACCAGTACCTGGATGGTGTAAAAAAAGTTTTATCAGGCAATACCCCTTCACAATTAGATACGGTCCCGACCGTTTTACCCAAACCCGACCCCTCTAACGATTGATCTTCATGCAGGAAGAAAAACCCAGGAATACGCTCATGCAATATGCCGGTTTTGCCGCACAGCTGGCCGGGGCATTGTTAGTGGCGGTTTTTGCCGGAAAATGGCTGGATAAGCATACCGGTATAGACTTTCCCATATTGATCTGGCTCTTACCTTTGCTCGTATTGGTCGTGCTTTTGATAAAAGTGGTGAAGGACACTTCAAAAAAATGATATGAAAAAAGAATATAGCCAACTGACCAGGCCCCTGTTGATAGCGTTTCTTCTTTTGACTGGAATACTGCTGGCTTTCCAGAATAAACTGAAAAACAAAAATGTAAATATTGATGTGGTGCTTGTAGCCAATATTTTATTATTCGGAGTAGGTATGGTGAATATCTGGTTTCAGTTAAAAAGTCTCCGTAACCCGAATCTCAGTTCAGGCGCGGTGATCCGCGGATTGATGGCGGGCACTTTCCTGAAATTATTTGTGTTGGCTGCAGCGGCCATGATCTACCTGGTTGCTGCAGGAGAGGGAAGAAGCATCAACGCTATTTTTGTTGCAATGGGATTGTATATTTTGTATACCTGGATGGAAGTACGCATTTCTTTACGGTTGAACCCTAAAAAATAATGGCTGTATCCGAACACCCGATGCAGGCCCTCGCTGCATTTTTACCCGATGGAAGTTTTGAGAAAGTGGTGGAGTATATCCATCATTTTAAAGTTCACCTCACTATCAGCAAACAACGTAAATCCGTACTGGGCGATTACCGGCATTCCGGCTGGGGTGGTAACCACCGCATCAGTGTAAATGGCAACCTCAACAAGTACGAGTTCATTATTACTTTATTACATGAGCTGGCGCACCTGTTAACGTATGAGCAATACAAGAACAGGGTAGAACCGCATGGAAAAGAATGGAAGAATCACTACAGTATTTTATTAGTTGATTTTGTTAATCATAAAATTTTTCCTTCAGATATTGAAAGAGCGCTGCAGAAATCTATTATCAACCCATCTGCCACAGCGAATGGTGAAACAGAATTGTTACTGGTGCTGCGGAAATATGATGCCGTAAAAAAAGCAGGCTTCCTGCATATGATTGATGTGCCCGAAGGGGCTATTTTTGAAGCTGAGAACGGGAAATTATTTCGCAAAGGTGCAAAAAGAAGAAAACGTTTTGAATGCGTGGAGATCAAGACGGGTTTGCATTATACGTTCAGCCCGATAACGGAAGTGAAAATTGTGGGCTAAGAGATAAAAAAGAGAAAAGGAGATAAAAAAGCATATACAATCACACTCTTTTATCTCCTTTTCTCTTTACCTCTTAACGCTACGCTACCGCCTTCTTCACCAGATCAGCTGCTTCACTTAATTGTATCGCAGACTGCACTTTCAATCCGCTTTCATCAATTAATTTTTTTGCTTCTACCGCATTGGTTCCCTGTAAACGAACAATGATAGGGATATTGATATTGCCGAGTTTATTGAAAGCTTCTATAACACCCGCTGCTACACGGTCGCAACGAACGATACCGCCGAAGATATTGATGAGTATGGCTTTTACATTCGGATCTTTTAAGATGATACGGAAACCGGCTTCTACCGTTTGCGCATTGGCAGAACCACCTACATCCAGGAAGTTGGCAGGTTCGCCGCCACTTAATTTGATCATATCCATCGTTGCCATCGCAAGACCTGCACCATTTACCATACAACCCACGTTACCATCCAGCTTTACAAAATTAAGATTGTATTGACCTGCTTCTACTTCAGTAGGATCTTCTTCTGTAACATCGCGCAGCGCTGCAATATCAGGATGGCGCATCAACGCGCTGTCATCGATATTCATTTTGCAGTCAACCGCAATGATCTTATCATCACTGGTTTTAAACAATGGATTGATTTCGAGCATACCGCAATCCAATCCCAGGTATGCATTGTAGAGGTTGGTTACAAATTTTACACAGCTTTTAAACGATTCACCGCTCAAACCCAGGTTAAAAGCAATCTTTCTCGCCTGGAAACCCTGTAAGCCACCACCAGGATGAACCCATTCTTTAAATATTTTTTCAGGGGTATTGTGTGCTACTTCTTCGATGTCCATACCACCTTCCGTGCTATACATTACTACGTTCATGCCTTTAGAACGGTCGAGCAGGATCGAGAGATAGAATTCTTTTACCGGATTAGGACCAGGATAATACACGTCCTGAGCCACTAAAATCTTGTTAACTTTTTTACCTTCTGCGCCTGTTTGAATGGTAACCAGTGTACCACCCAATATATTTTTAGCGATCGATGTTATGTCTTCAAGACTCTTGCCAACAGCAACACCTCTTTGTTCGCTACCGTTGATCTTTCCTTTTCCACGGCCGCCGGCATGGATCTGGGCCTTGATCACAGCAAAGCTATTGCCTGTTTGCGTCTTGATCTGGCGGTAAGCCTCTTCGGCCGCCATAACGGTATCTACTGCAATGCCTTCCTGAACGGGTACATTGTATTTTTTCAGAAGTTCTTTCGCCTGGTATTCGTGCAGATTCATTCGTAAAAATATTTGCGCGAAGATAAGTGAAAGGAGAATTCAGCCATAGACTTAATATTTATTGTTTGAACATTGATTTTGGCAGGTAGTAAAAAACACTGTATATTGGGGATTGAAAAAAATGCATAAAACCGAAAATTATGAAAAAAGCAATTGTAGCATTAGCAGGCATAGCCTTCTTAACAGGGATCTATTCTTTTGTGCCGGGTACCGGCAGTAAAACATTGGCTCCTTTGACAGTGAATGTAGCAAAGAGCCGCATTGATTGGGTAGCTTCTAAAAAGAACGATTTCCATACAGGTTTCTTTCCGTTGAAAAGTGGTGAAGTGAATGTGGAGGGCGGAAAATTAACCGGCGGAAAATTTGTGATCGATCTTGCCAACCTGAAAGTAACAGACGCAGGAGGTGGTGATGGTTTGAACGGTCACCTGAAAAGAGCCGATTTCTTTGATGTTGAGAAATTTGCTGAAGCATCTTACGAGATCACTTCCGTAAATTATACTGGTGAGAACACTGCTGATATCAGTGGCAATCTTACACTGAAAGGAGCTTCTTTCCCGGTTAAATTTCCTGCACTGATCCGTAGCTCGGATGATAAAGGATTTTTTGCACAGGCATTCTTTAGTGTTGACAGAACCGCATTAGGTATTAACTATAATGGTCCTTCTAAAGATGTTCAATTGGCGATACACGTGTTTGCTAAATAATTTTCTTTGGATAAAATTTTGAAAGAGGTTGTCTTAAAAAAGGCAACCTCTTTTTATTGCGGACAATGGCACGCGGATGACGCGGAAAAAACGGATCATCACGGATAAAACAAAACAGATCCGTCAAAAATTCGTTTTTTCCGCGTCATCCGCGTGCCATTTAGAGTTTCTGATTAACTTACTTTTCTAAACTATAGTTATGCCACAAATAGATCTTTCTTCCGTTAACCCGATAGAAATGATAAAAGGCTATCACGCCCGCTTTATTCACACAGAACAAATGACCCTGAATTTTTTAGAAGTAGAAGCAGGCTCCATCGTACCCGAACATTCCCATCCGCATGAACAGGCATCGATTGTTACAGAAGGAGAATTTGAATTAACCGTTGCAGGAGAAGTGATGCGTTTCGGTCCCGGCAAAGTGATCGTGATCCCATCGAATGTGCTTCATTCAGGAATAGCTGTCACGGATTGTAAGTTGCTGGATGTATTTACGCCGGTGAGAGAAGATTATCGGGCGCTGTCTAGTAAATCGGAGTAATTTTTTATTTTGAATGTTGAATTTTAAATGTTGAATGTAGTGGAGCAAGCAACCTCATTCAACATTTAAAATTCAACATTCAACATTTCTAAGAAGACGCTTTCATCTTCCTGATCTCTTCGGTCAGTTTCGGAACTACTTCAAACAGATCACCTACAATACCATAATCCGCCGCTTTAAAGAATGGCGCTTCGGGGTCTTTGTTGATCACCACAATTACTTTACTCCTGTTCACACCTGCCAGATGTTGTATGGCACCGGAGATACCTAATGCGATATATAAATTGGGAGCTATCTGTACACCGGTTTGTCCAACATGTTCATGATGCGGGCGCCAGTGTGCATCGCCTACAGGACGGCTGCAGGCTGTTGCTGCATGCAATTCTTTGGCGAGATCTAATAACACACCCCAGTTCTCAGGACCTTTTAAACCACGGCCACCGCTTACTACAATATCCGCTTCTGTTAACGGCACTTCACCGCTTACTTTGTTAACAGCAGTGATTTTTATTTTAGAAACATCCACGGCAACATTCAAAGACGCCACTTCAGCAGTTCCTTCACCGGCAATAGTTTGGTAGCTATTGGGGTTCAAAGAAATTACTTTGATAGGAGAGTTGATACTTACATTGGCAAATGCTTTACCTGAGAACACTGTTTTGCGAACTACGAAGCCATTTGATGTATCTGGCAATGCAGATGCGCCTGAAACAATACCGGCTTTCAAACGTGCAGCTACTCTTGCAGAAACAGCTTTACCTGTCTGGTTATGTGAGAACACAACCACATTGGCACCCGTTGCAGTAACTGCCTCTGCAATTACTTTGGCATAGAGTTGTGCATCTACATGGTTGAGTGTTTCATTGGAAACCTGGTACACTTTTTTTACACCATATTTTCCGAGCGCAGGAAGGTCATCATTAACTGTGCCGAGTAATAATGCTTCTGCAGTAGTACCCATTTGTTGGGCGAGCTTGGCACCGTAAGTCATTACTTCGAAAGATGCTTTTTTGATATGGCCCTCTGTGTGATCAACGAATATTAAAACCATGAGTAATAATTTGATAATGTGATAATTTGATAATGCTGAATAAAGAACTAACTGTACAAGTGTGCGACCTTGCTTCGCCGAAGCTTCGCAAAGGCGAGCGTAACGATGCTGAGATAAGTTCTGCTGCCTAGAATCCACTGACTAAAAATTCCAGGAAGAAGAGCATTATTTCCAATATGGTATTATATCGCTTTTGCTTCTTCATGTAATAACCTTACTAATTCTGCAACGTTATCAGGACTCACTAATTTAACACCAGCTTTTGCAGGAGGTAATTCGTAACTCACAATACTTGTTAATGCATCGATCGCTGCGGGTTCGGCAACCTGTAAAGGTTTGGTACGTGCTGCCATGATTCCGCGCATATTGGGTATGCGTTGTTCGGCCACACCTTTCTGACAACTTACCACAACGGGCAGGTTTACTTCACAGATCTCTTCACCGCCTTCTATTTCACGGGTGATGGTTGCGGTTGTTCCATTCAGTTCAAATAAAGTGGCGAGTGATACATAAGGTGCATCAACCAATTCTGCCACCATGCCACCGATAGATGAACCGTTGTAGTCGATCGTTTCTTTACCTGTAAAGATCAAATCATACGCACCTTTTTTTGCTACTTCTGCAATTTGTGCGGCGATATAATAGCTGTCGCTGCTGTCTGCATTTACACGGATCGCTTCATCACCACCCAGCGCCAATGCTTTGCGGATGATGGGATCGCAATCGGCCATGCCTACTGTAACAAGATGTATCACCGTTGCGGGATCTTTCTCTTTTAATTCAATGGCACGTACCAATGCATACCATTCATCGTAGGGATTGATGATCCATTGTACACCTGCTTCATCAAATTTGGTATTGCCATTGATAAAGGCAATTTTGGAAGTGGTATCAGGCGTTTTGCTTACGCAGACTAAAATTTTCATATTATTGGTTTACTAACAATCAATAGTTGCATAAACAACTAATTGCAAATATAGGAAGGATTTTAGAGTGGCAAAGTTTTCGGGCGGAATATTTGTCCATTGTCTATGGTCCATGGTCCATGGACCATAGACCCCTACCTTTGGCTCATGGACCGGATTGAAAAGATCAAAGAATTTTTAAAGGCCAGCCCGAATGATAATTTCCTTCGGCATGCATTGGCGCTGGAATATATTAAAGCCGGTGATGATGCGGGCGCCAGGCAGTTATTTGAGGATATTTTGACAGGCTCGCCCGAATATGTGGGTTCTTATTATCATCTCGCCAAACTCCTTGAAAAAATGGAAGAAACGGCACTCGC
This sequence comes from Bacteroidota bacterium, assembly GCA_040388475.1. GTDB lineage: Bacteria > Bacteroidota > Bacteroidia > Chitinophagales > Chitinophagaceae > Sediminibacterium. Next base: position 10,618 of record JAZKBT010000022.1, read on the forward strand.
CATTGAATGGTATGAGAAGGGAATGGCCGCGGCTAAGACTGTGGGGGATAACCACGCTTATAATGAGTTGCAGGCGGCTTATGAGGACCTTGTTTATTAAACAGCTAATCTTAATTCAAAATTCAAAAGGCAAAAGTCAAAAATCAGAACTCAAAACACAGTTTTGAATTTTTACTTTTGATTTTTGACTTATAAAACCGATTGCCCATGTCTGCACGGAAATACGACCCCGTTATTTACAAAACACCAACAGGAACCAAACTCAATTGCAAAGGCTGGATACAGGAAGCTGCATTGAGAATGTTGTTAAACAACCTTGATCCTGAAGTGGCAGAAAGACCTGATGACCTGATCGTATATGGCGGAAGAGGAAAAGCTGCGCGCAATTTTGAGAGTCTTGACCTTATTATCAAAGCATTGAAGGATTTAGAAGATGATGAAACCCTGCTGATACAAAGCGGCAAACCTGTTGGCATGCTCAAAACACATAAAGATGCACCACGTGTGTTGCTCTCCAATTCGCAACTGGTTCCCAAGTGGGCAACCTGGGAACATTTTACGGAGCTGGAGAAAAAAGGATTGATGATGTATGGGCAAATGACTGCAGGATCATGGATCTATATCGGCTCCCAGGGCATTGTGCAGGGAACCTATGAAACTTTTGCAGCCGTTGCCGATAAACATTTTGGCGGATCGCTGAGAGGTACATTGAGCGTTACTGCCGGTCTTGGTGGTATGGGTGGTGCACAACCTTTGTCAGTAACCATGTGTGATGGTGTTTCTTTGATTGCGGAAGTAGAAGAATGGCGCATTGATAAAAGGCTGGAAACAAAATACCTTGATGTTAAATACACAAACATTGATGAAGCTATCGACCGCGCATTGGAAGCGAAGTCAAAGAAAGAAGCATTAAGTATTGGTGTATTGTGCAATGCTGTACACCTGTTACAAAGATTGCTCGAAAGAAATATTTCAATTGATGTTTTGACAGACCAGACCTCAGCGCATGATCCATTGATCGGTTATGTGCCGCATACTTTGTCAAATGCAGAAGCAAATACATTGCGTGAAAAAGACCCCGCTCAATATATTGAACTGAGTTACGACAGTATGAAACTTCATGTAGAGCTCATGCTCGAATTGCAAAAACGTGGTGTTATCACATTTGATTATGGAAATAACCTGCGCGCACGTGCGCAGGAAAGGGGATTACAAAACGCATTTGATTTCCCGGGGTTTGTTCCGGCATATATACGTCCGTTGTTTTGTGAAGGAAAGGGCCCGTTCCGCTGGGCGGCATTAAGTGGCAACCCGGATGATATTGCTGTAACGGATGAAGTGATCATCAATCTCTTTCCCGAAAATAAAAGCATGCAGCGGTGGATGAAAATGGCGAAGGAAAGAATTGCTTTCCAGGGATTGCCCGCACGGATCTGCTGGCTGGGACAGGGTGAGCGCGAAAAAGCCGGTCTTGCATTTAATGAACTCGTAAGAACGGGTAAAGTAAAAGCCCCGATCGTTATCGGCCGCGATCATCTGGATACCGGTTCTGTTGCATCACCCAACCGCGAAACAGAAGCGATGCTTGATGGTTCCGATGCTGTTGCCGATTGGCCGGTGTTAAATGCCCTGGTGAATACGGCTGGTGGCGCCAGCTGGGTGAGCCTGCATCATGGCGGAGGGGTTGGTATGGGCTACAGTATACATGCCGGTATGGTGATCGTAGCAGACGGCACCGATGATGCAGCCGCAAGAATTGCGCGTGTATTACGCAATGACCCGGGGATGGGTGTGATCAGGCATGCTGATGCGGGGTATGATATTGCATTGGATACGTTGCGGAAGAACGGGTTGTCGATTACGGAGCGGCTCAAATAACAATATGTCCATTTAGTTGACATTCTATTAGGTGTTTTCACTGATAAAAATGAGTACAAAGACCTGGTTTTCAATCCTGTAGACTTGTATAAGTTTGTGGAATGAAAACAAATCATTTTAGAGGGGCATATCAAAAATGTATATCTTTGTGGTATATACTTTTTGACATGAAAAACCTATCCTTAAAATTAGACGAGAGCGTATTTGCTGAAACCGAGAAAATAACGGAGGCATTAAAAATGCCCCGGAACCGGTATATCAATGCAGCGATCGAATTTTATAATTCGCATCATACCAAACTTTTGCTGAGGAAAAAACTGGGAGCAGAGTCAATGCTGGTAAGAAGCAATTCAATGAGCGTATTACGTGATATGGAACTGCTTGAAGATGGCAACCAGGATTAAACAATACGATGTCTGGTTCGCCGATCTGAATCCACGCTTCGGTACAGAACCTGGCAAATTACGCCCGGTTGTTATTATTCAAACCGACCTGTTAACTGAAACAGGGCATCCATCAACTATCATCTGCCCCTTAACAACAAACGTAATACCTGAAGCATCTATATTACGGATTCATCTTACAAAAAAAGAAGCGGGAACAACAAAACCTTCCGATATTTTAGTTGACCAGCTGAGGGCGATAGATAACCAGCGGTTTGTTCAAAAGTTGGGAACACTGGATAAAACTTCAATCAAAATATTGAGAGAAAACCTTACGATCATCCTTGACTTATAAAATCAACCAAATAAAAAAGGAACAACGCCTGTCAAATTCCTTCAACATTCATCATTCCTTGTTCTACATTCAATATTTTCAAAGATCAGCTTCCTCTTGATCCACCGGTTTTGATCGGTTTCTTGGTAGCGCCTGTTGCTTTGGTTCCGGGTTTCGCTATGAATTTAGATCCCTGTCCCATGCCGCCTTTCGGGCCCTTGCTGCCGGGCTTGCCGCTGTTTTTATTGTTTACGGGTAATGACATATTCTTTGATTTTATCGTTAAAAATAAGGCTGTTAAGGTAAACAGATTTTTGTTATTCGCCAAACATGCTAATGGCTAAAGCCTAATACCTAAAAGCTTTATCTTAGTATCAAAACCAAACAAATTCCAACAATGGGTAAAGGAAGATTAGAAGCTTTCAGCGATGCAGTAATCGCTATTATCATCACCATCATGGTACTCGAAATGAAAGTGCAGCATGGAGACAGCCTGGAAACGCTCAAACCTTTATTGCCCGTGTTTATGAGTTATATACTCAGCTTTATTTATATCGGAATTTACTGGAACAACCATCATCACCTGATGCATGTTACACATAAGATCAATGGCAAAATCATGTGGGCCAACAGCCACCTGCTTTTCTGGTTGTCCTTAATGCCTTTTGCTTCGGGCTGGATGGGCGAAAATCATTTTGCCACGATACCAACCGCCTTATTTGGTGTGATCCTTTTAATGGCAGGCGTTGCCTATTATATTTTAGCGCAATGCCTCATACAATTGCATGGCAAAGATTCTACATTGGGCAGGGCCGTAGGCAATGATGGAAAAGGGATCATTTCCGTTGTGATCTATGCGATCGCTATCGGCCTGGCTTTTGTAAATACATGGATCAGTTTAGCCTTATACGCCGCTGTTGCGATCATCTGGCTTGTTCCCGATAGAAGGATCGAGTTGAAAGTAATGGAAGAGGAGAAATTAGCGGATTAGCGATTGCGGATTGGCGAATTCGATAATCCGCAATCCGTTAATTCGTTAATCAAGTCTTTTCATCAACTCTCCATCTATCTTCTTAAATAAATGATAGGGTTTATACACTCTCCATTCCGGCAGTTCCATTAACTCTATATAGTAATTGAGTTTTTTCTTTCTGAAATCCTGTTGTGTGGCTTCGGGCATATTCAGTGCAACGATCCAGCCGTTTTGTTCGCTTACTTCATCGTACCATTCCTGGTAATATTCTTTATCACTGCTGTGGAAGTTGAGAACGTTTTCGGCAATAAGAATGTATTTGTAAATGCCTTCATTATACATGAGATCCATCACTTCGCGTTTCATCTCCATGATATCATTTTCAATGGCATCGTTCCATTCGCCCAGTAATTCGATAACGCAGAAATTGAGTTCATAGTCTACATAGATGATCTTCATGTACAGCGTTCTGCTGCCAAAATCATCCCATTGCGGATGGATATAATAGTTGTAAACCGTTTGTGAAAATTCGAACTCACTGTATTTTCTGCCAAAAAAAGGAGAGCGGGGATCTTCCTCGGAAACATAGATATGCCGCCAGTTATAAAAAGGTTCTATTTCATGCATACACTATCCCACTAAGAGGCGGTAACAGCTTCTACAGCTTTTTTCACACCGCCATATTTTAACAAGAGATCCTTTGCTTTTTCGTAATCTGTTATCGAAAGACGTTCCATCACCATTTTCACACCACGGTCAACCAGCTTAACATTGCTTAGCTGCATGTTCACCATCTTATTGTCTTCCACACGTCCCAATTGTATCATTACCGAACTGGATATCATATTCAATACCAGTTTTTGCGCCGTACCGCTTTTCATACGTGTGCTTCCTGTAATGAATTCAGGTCCTACCACTACTTCTACCGGGAAATCCGCTTCCACCGAAACCGGTGAATTCGGATTACAACTGATGCTTCCGGTAATAATGCCATGTTTGCGGCATTCCTTTAATGCACTGATCACGTAAGGGGTGGTACCGCTCGCAGCCAATCCGACTACCACATCTTTATCACTGATAAAATGTTTTTGCAGATCGTTCCATCCTTTATCGGTACTGTCTTCCGCAAACTCAACGGCCTGTGTAATGGCTTTATCGCCACCGGCTATCAAACCGATCACCAAACCGTAGGGCACACCAAATGATGGCGGGCACTCACTTGCATCCACAATACCCAAACGACCGCTGGTACCGGCGCCGATATAAAACAAACGTCCGCCATCCAGCATTTTGTCTGTAATGGCTGCTACCAGTTTTTCTATCTGGGGAATGGCTTTTTTTACCGCAGCAGGTACTGTGCTGTCTTCATTATTGATATTCTCTAATAATTCAAGTATCGACATCTTTTCAAGATGCCTGTAAGTAGAAGACTGCTCTGTTATTTTAATAAACTTTGACATTACCTTTTTTTATTGGTGATACGCAATTAATCCTTTCATCGGGGCCTTGATCACTTTACCCAGCTCCAGTTCGTAAGTATCGCAAAGGTCTTTCAATACATCTCTAAAACCAAATGCAATACTGCCGGTAAAATGGATAGGCATGGTCCAGCTTTCCCTGAATTTGTACAAATGGGTGAAGAAAAAATCATTCAATCCATCTTCAATAATATTTTCGATCATATAGTGTCCCCGGTTCTCCGACAGGAAAATGGCAAAAGAAGCCAGGTAACGATTGGCTAATGGTTGTTTGTAAATACGGTCAAGTATTTCTTTTTGTGTTGTTTGAAAGCGTTTTTCGAAACGCGCCCTCAGTTCTTCATCATACGTGTTATAGAGATAGTACTGGATCACTTTTTTGCCGAGATAACTTCCACTGCCCTCATCACCCAATACATAACCAAGTCCAGGACTCGTCTTTACCACTTTTTTCCCATCGTAATAACAACAGATGGTTCCGGTGCCAAGGTTGCAGGCAACCCCTTTTTGTTTTCCGCATAAAGATCTTGCGGCGCCCAGGATATCGGTCTGTACTTCAATTTTTACCTTTGGAAAAAGGCCCTGTAATGCTTTTTTTACCATAGCAGTATTGTCCGGGTCAGCCAGACCGGTTCCATAAAAATGAATATGGGTAACAGGGGCCTTTTTAAGCTTCGGGATCAATTCTTTGGAAAGCAGCTCCGAGATCTGGTTGCCTGTAAGGAAATACGGGCTGATGCCCTGCGTGGTAATGATTTTGCTTTTCCCATCTTTTACCAGTGCCCATTGGCATTTGGTGGCCCCGCTGTCTGCAATCAAAATAACTGACATCTATCTTCTTAGGTTTGAAGGCGAAGTTAGGAGTTAGGAACTAAAAGTCAGTAGTAAAAGTCCGGAGTCTGGAGTCAGAAGTCTGGAGTCCGGAGTCTCGGATCACCCAGAGTCCAGACTTCTGACCCCAGACTATTTTTTCCCATTTATCCTAAATAACAAAGCTTCCTCCCCTCATTCAAACATATTATGGATATTTGACGCTTCAATTAAGATTTTAGAAGTGTTATTATGGGAAGTAAAAAATTGCAGATTTGGCTGCCGGTGCTTTTTGCCATTGTGATGGTAATTGGAATGATGATTGGTTACCAGTTAAAAGATAAAACACTAGGTAACAGGTTCTTTACTATGAACCGCAGAACCTCATTACAGGAGTTGGTAGAGTTGGTTAAAGCCCGCTATGTAGACAAAATGCCTGCCGACAGCCTGAACCAGTTAGCTGCTGATGAATTATTATCACATCTTGACCCTCATTCCGTTTATATACCTGCCGACAAACTAAAAGAGGTTAATGAAGAGTTGATGGGTAATTTCCAGGGTATTGGCGTAGAGTTCCAGATTTTGGAAGATACAGTACATGTGATGCATGTAGTGGCAGGCGGCCCCTCGGAAAAAGCAGGATTACAGGTGGGTGACAGGATGCTGAAAGTAGATGACAGCATACCAGTGGCCGGTAAAAAGATCAGTTCTGAAGCGATAAGAAAATTACTGCGGGGCCCGATGGATACAAAAGTATCCCTGCAGGTATTGCGTGGCAATGAAAAGAAAAATGTAACGATCACCAGGGATGTGATACCCGTATCACCGATTGATGCGGTGTATATGATCAACGCAGAAACAGGTTACCTGCGCATCAACAAATTTGCGGAGCGCACCTATGAGGCTTTTATGCAGGGCATGGAGAGATTACAGAAGCAAGGAATGAAACAATTGATCCTCGATCTGCGGGGTAACGGCGGCGGATTGATGAAGGAAGCAACGGATATAGCCGATGAATTCTTAAGCGATGATAAACTGATCGTTTATACAGAAGGCGAGCATGTGACTCGAAATGAGTATAAATGTAAACGCGACGGTATTTTCGAAGAAGGCAAACTCGAAGTATTAATAGATGAAAGTACCGCATCCGCCAGTGAAGTATTGGCTGGTGCTTTGCAGGATTGGGACAGGGCCACCATCATCGGCAGAAGATCTTTCGGTAAAGGATTGGTGCAGCAACAGTTCCAGTTATCAGATGGAAGTGCCGTACGTCTTACCATCGCGCGTTATTTTTCACCACTTGGCAGAAATATCCAGAAACCATACAGCAAGGGAAAGTCATCATATGAGGAAGAACTGGTTGAACGTTTTCACAATGGCGAAGTGGTAAAGGGCGACACATCAAAACCCGCGGGCAAATCGTATAAAACACCCGGTGGCCGCATCGTATATGGTGGTGGCGGTATCACACCCGATGTATTCGTACCGTACGATACCACGCATATGGACCCGCTGATGGTAAAGCTGTATTATAAGGGCACTATCAATAATTTTGTATACAAATACTACCTGGATAACAGGAATTATTTTAGCAATATCAAAACACCCACCGACCTGGCTAATACATTTATTCCTGGTGAAAAAGAGTGGGCAGGACTTGTTTCCTATGCAAGGAAAGATACCATCGACCTGTCGGCGATTACAACAAAGGGGAAAAGTGATGTATTAAAACGTATGCAGACATTAATGGCCAGGCAGATCTGGCGCACAGGTGGTTTTTTTGAAGTAAGCAACCGGAATGATATCACTGTACAGAGGGCGCTTAATGGTTTTAAGTAATAACTGTATGGGGAAAAGCCGGGCAGATTTGTTTTTTTCTTATTAGATTGCGCCCGGTTAGAGAGTATGAATAAAAAATAATGTATCATGACAATTGAAAGTTTTAAAGAACTAGCGCACGAACAAAAACTGAAAGAGCTGAAATTTTCAGGTGAATTATTAGGTTCTTATGAGCGCAATAATGAAAATGGCGGGCCGAAAACCCCGGGCGACATTTTTGCATTATATGATTTCTGGGTGTATTTGAGTGATGATGAAGAAACCATCATTCCATCACGCAGGAACCCGATCAAAGTAGTAGAGGAAGAAGAATAAAAATTAACATTGGACAATGTTGTGTATCCCGGGTTTGTCTGTTGTTTTGGACGAACCTGAAATGGATAAGCTATTGTTTTTACTGAATAAGAAATGGTCCCCTTTTACGAGGGGATTTTTTATAGAGAGGCCCTCAGCGTAAGATAAAATGGGATCTCAACATGCTGCACGGATTGCTCCAATATCAATTGCGCCGTTTTCTCACCCATCATCTGGAAATCAGTTGAGATGGTAGTGATGCCATTGAGGATTATTTTCTTTAATGGTGTTTCATTATAAGAGATCACACCCACATGTTTGCCTAATTTCATTTTGGTGGATAAGATCTTTTCGATCAGCGTCACCAGGTCATCTTCCATCAAATTAATATATGCTTCCCCTTCTTTGATAGGTTCATTTGCAATATTGTGTACTACTTTATAATTAAAAGCATATTGCTGGCAAAAGCGGTTAAAGCCTTTTAAGATCTCTCTTGGATGATAGGTGTAGAAAGGAACAATGATCTTGATCGTATGGTATTTGCTTAAATGCGGCAATGCCTGTTCCAATGCACCATAGATATCTTTCTCAAAATTTTCATACACAGCACCATATTGCCCGTCGATACCCGGTACGAGTTTGTCGAGCAGTATCAGTTTGTCCTTAGGTATCAGGTTGATCACATCATGTGCATTCTCTCCGCCATCAAGAAAATGCGGGATGATCACATAATGCGTATAATCTTTCTTGGTGTTTTGTATCAGGCGTTTAAAAAAATCAAAATCATTATTGTAGATATAAAAATCGACAGAAGCCAATTCTCCCAGCGAAGTAACGATTGCATCGTAAATGATCTTTTTGTGTGGGCTGAGTTTATTGAACAACAAAAATATTTTCAGTTGCTGCTTGAGGTTGGTATCCTGAACAAAATAGCCCTTGCCAGGAACAGAGCCGAGTACGCCGATCTTTTTTAAATATTTATATCCTTTCTCTGCTGTATCTCTCGATATCTCGAATTCAAAACTCAGTTCATTAATGGAAGGGAGCAGTTCATCTTTTTGGATCTTGCCATCACCGATCGCTTTAATAATGGAATTGGCCAGCTGCAGGTACTTGGGCGTAGCAGAATAATAATCGATGAATAAATGCTGGAAGACACTTTTCTTTTTCATGATGGCAACAGACCTTGTTAACGCTTGTTAGCATTTACAATGCTTTTCCAAACATACTGAATTTGCGGATTAGTGAATTAACGGATTCATCTCAATTCGTTAATTCACTAATCCGTGAATTATTAACCATGACGGTACATGACAGGGAATTTATTATTATTGATAGTTTTGAAAATAGTAAATTGAATCTTTCTTGCCATAATTGAAAACTTCTGCTCATGGGTATCATTCTCGGTGTTATTTTCCATTTTATAGGTGGTTTTGCTTCAGGTAGTTTTTATATGCCTTATAAAAAAGTAAAAGGCTGGAGCTGGGAAAGTTTCTGGATCATAGGTGGTTTGTTCTCATGGCTCATCGTTCCGCCATTGGCTGCATATCTTACGATCCCTGGATTTGCAGAGATCATCCGCAATTCTTCATCACAGATATTGGGTACTACTTTTTTAATGGGGTTGTTATGGGGTATTGGCGGCCTGATGTACGGACTTGGTGTTCGTTATCTCGGAATGAGCCTCGGCAACTCGGTGATACTGGGTTTCTGTTCTGCTTTTGGTTCATTGATACCGGCTATCTATTACAACTATGTTCCCACGCCCGGCAAAGAAACACAGACACTTGATTTTATGATGCATCATACCGGTGGACAACTGGTGTTGCTGGGTGTATTGGTTTGTATCATCGGAATTGCGATCTGCGGACGTGCAGGTATGATGAAGGAAAAAGACCTTACCGAGGAATTAAAAAAAGAAAGCGTAAAAGAATTCAGCCTAGTAAAAGGATTGATCATTGCAACCATTTCAGGCATACTCAGTGCATTCTTCAATTTTGGAATAGAAGCCGGGAAGCCAATGGCTGAGATCGCCAATGCAAACTGGCAATCAGTACACCCGGGAGAAGGAAATTTTCTTTACCAGAACAATGTGATCTTTGTAGTGATACTTTGGGGTGGCCTCACTACCAATTTTATCTGGTGTATGATATTGAATGCAAAAAATAAAACCTTTGGTGATTACACCAATAAAAAAACACCACTTGCTAAAAATTATCTTTTCTGTGCATTGGCGGGTACTACCTGGTTCTTACAATTCTTTTTTTATGGCATGGGCGAAAGTAAAATGGGTAATGGCGCAAGTTCATGGATCCTGCATATGTCATTCATCATTTTAGTAGCGAATATGTGGGGTATCGCATTAAAGGAATGGAAAGGTGTTAGCAGTAAAACAAAAACAACGATAACGATAGGCATCCTCACCATTATTGCATCTGTAATGATTGTGGGCTATGGTAACTCGTTAAAATAAATAACACGAATTGAAAACACGAATTACACGAATTTGAAACGAATTATCTTAGTACACATTCGTGAAAATTCGTGCAATTCGTGTCCATGAATTCGTGTCCAATAATATTTTAAAACTTAATTGAACAGAGGTGAATACAGTAACTAATTTTAAACACGTGAGTTACCTGTGGGATGAGGCCAAAGCCGCATCCATGGCAGGAGATGAAGTAGCACTGCTGATCTATCGTTCCAATTTATTGGGCGCCGATCTCAGGCTCACCAACTACGGCGGTGGAAATACATCCTGTAAGGCAGTGGCGAAGGATCCGCTTACGGGTAAGGAAACAGAAGTGATGTGGGTGAAAGGTAGTGGTGGCGATCTTGGCACGCTAAAAGCAAGTGGCCTGGCTGCTTTGTATGTTGACAGGTTACGAAGCCTGAAAAATATTTACCGGGGAATAGAGCATGAAGACGAAATGGTTGAACTGTTCAATCATTGCATTTTTGACCTTGCTTCCAAAGCGCCTTCTATTGATACACCTTTACATGGCTTTCTTCCTTTTAAACATATTGATCACCTGCATCCTGATGCAGCTATTGCGATAGCTGCTGCTAAAGACGGCAAAAAGATCACACAGGAATTATTCAATGGAACCATTGGCTGGGTTGAATGGCAGAAACCAGGGTTTGATCTTGGGTTGAAACTGAAAGCCTGTCTTGATGCAAACCCCGGCATCCGCGGTATCATGCTTGGTTCACATGGTTTGTTTACCTGGGGCGATACTGCTTATGAAAGTTACATGAACACGCTCGAAGTAATCGAGCGCTGCGCAGAATATATTGAAGATGCAGTTGAAAAGAATGGAACCGTTTTTGGTGGAAATAAAATTCAATCACTTGGAAAAGAAGAACGCCTGAAACAGGCAGCTGCTTTGGCACCTGTATTGCGTGGATTCTGCTCATCGGAAAGAAAAATGATCGGCCACTTTTCTGATGATGAACGTGTGTTGACTTATATCAATTCAAAAGATCTCGAGAGACTCGCACCCATGGGTACATCTTGCCCTGATCATTTCCTGCGTACAAAGATCAGCCCGCTTGTTCTTCAGTTAACTCCGGGTGAAGATCTGAGTAATGTTTCATCGATTAAGGAAAAACTCGCTCCTGCTTTTGATGTATATAGAAAAATGTATGCTGAGTATTATAATAAATGCAAGCACCCCAATAGCCCCGCTATCAGGGATGCCAACCCGGTAGTGATATTGTATCCCGGCATTGGAATGTTCACCTTTGCAGTGAACAAACAAACGGCAAGAGTAGCTGCCGAGTTTTACACCAATGCCATCAATGTAATGCGGGGAGCGGAAGCGATTTCTTCTTATACTTCTTTGCCACGGCAGGAAGCATTCAATATTGAATACTGGTTGCTGGAAGAAGCCAAGCTGCAGCGCATGCCAAAACCCAAAGCACTTTCTGGTAAGATCGCGTTAATCACGGGTAGCGCAGGCGGTATTGGAAAAGCCATCGCCAAAAAATTTGCTGATGAAGGCGCGTGTATTGTTGTAAATGATAATGATGCAGAACGTTTATCTACCGCTAAAGAATCTTTTCAAAAAGAATATGGAAACGATGTGTTCAATACCATATTACTCGATGTAACGAGCCGCACTGATATTGAAAAAGCATTTGAAACAGCAGCGCTTTCTTTCGGCGGCGTTGATATTGTAGTGAATTGTGCGGGTCTTTCCATTTCAAAGCCTATAGAAGAGCATACCGAGAAAGATTGGGATCTTTTATATGATGTGTTGGTTAAAGGACAATTCACCGTAACCCAGGAAGGCGTCAACATCATGCGCAAACAAAATATGGGTGGTGATGTTTTGAATATTGTAAGTAAGAATGCATTGGTCAGTGGTCCTAACAATGCCGGCTACGGTTCTGCCAAAGCGGCGCAATTACACTTAAGCCGTTTGAATGCAGCAGAATTAGGAAAAGATAAGATCCGTGTAAATGTTGTGAACCCGGATGCGGTAATCAGCGACAGTAAGATCTGGCAAAGCGGTTGGGCCGAAGGAAGAGCCAAAGCATACAACGTAAAAGTAGAAGAGTTGCCCGAGTTTTATGCCAAACGCACATTGCTGAACGAGATCATAAATCCAGGTGATATTGCAGATGCCTGTTTTGCTTTTGTAGGCGGACTACTGAATAAATCTACCGGTAACGTATTAAATGTAGATGGCGGTGTTGCCACTGCGTTTGTGCGGTAACGATAATTTTTTTTACGACAAGCAGTCGAATGGGTTGATGGTTTTCCAATTGTCAACCCGCTTTTTTTCTTGCAACGGTTGACAGATGACAGTTGCTAGTTGACAGACTTATATTTCTGCCATCTGACAACTATCATCTGTCAACTTTAATTATAATAGAAATTGACAACATGCAAAGAGTAGCATTCAAAATGCAATTACACAAAGGCTTTGAAGAAGAATATGCAAAGCGTCATGAAAAATTATGGCCGGAACTGGAAGTATTGTTGAAAGATACCGGCATAAAAGAATATTCTATTTTTCTTGATGAGACCACGCTCAGTCTTTTTGGTATTTTGAAAGTGGACGACAAAACAAAACTTGATGAATTGCCTTCACAGCCGGTAATGCAGAAATGGTGGGCCTATATGAAAGACATCATGGAAAGCAATGCGGATAATTCACCGGTTAGC
>JAZKBT010000023.1:0-9463 GCA_040388475.1 Bacteroidota bacterium
GCTTGCTGCAACTGCCACACACACAAATAATAATTTCTTCATTTTAGTGAATTTATGATTGGTTTTGGTTTAAACTATTTTATACCCAACTCTCTCAAAACGTCTTCGCTTTTGTCGAGTTTGGGGTCGGCAAATATAATGGTAATTCCTTCACTTTTATCCAGTACAAAATCATAAGCTTTGGCAATGGCCATTTTTTGTATGGCATTGTACACCTTATCCTGTACCGGTTTAACTAATTTCTGGCGTTCTTTGAACAGGTCGCCCTCATAACCAAAACGTCTTTTCTGCAGTTCGCGTACATCTTTTTCACGCAGGAAAAGCTCGTCTTCTCTTTTCTTTTTGAGTTCTTCTGTTAACATGAACTGCTCTGCTTCATAATTCTTGTACATTTTATCCAATGCAGTTTGCTTATCGTCTATTTCTTTCTGCCATTGAGACCCGATCTGCTGAAGTTTGGTATCTGCATCCCGGTATTCGGGGATCTTGCTGAGAATATATTTAGTGTCAATAATGGCATAGCGTTGGGCCTGGCTGGCAAAAGCCAATCCTAAGAACGCGATAGAGAGTAACAATGTTTTTTTCATAACGTTAGGTTTAGGTTTGATTGGTTATTCCGGCTCAAAGCCCAGCATAAAGGTAAACCTTGCTGCATCTTTAAGCGATCCACCGGGTGTAAACCTATCCAATCCTATGCCATAATCGAATCCGAGCAAACCAAACATCGGCAGGAAGAAGCGCATACCTATACCAACTGAGCGCCTGAGTTTGAAAGGGTTGTAATCTTTAAAACTATACCAGCCGTTTGCCGCTTCAAAGAACCCGAGCGCATAAATGGTGCTGCTTGGGTTAAGGCTCAGCGGGTAACGCATTTCCAACGTGTATTTATTGAAGATGGTAAAGTACTGGCTCGCCTGCTGTTTATCAGGGTTCACTCTTGGGTCTGAGTTATCATACACCGGATAGCCCCTGTGCGCAATGATATCATACCCCAATAAAGCAAACTGGTTACTTAAACCCGCATCACCCACCTGGAACCTTTCAAACGGTGAGATCTGCAGATCGGAGTTGAAGCGGCCAAGGAAACCATATTTAGCAGATGCTTTTAATACAAACTGTTTGTTCCTGTCCTCTCCATGTGGTTTGCCCAATGGAACATACCATTCTCCGTTGAATCTCCATTTATGATATTCAATGAAATTATATGGATTGGCTTTTGAAATGATATTTTTATCGATCAATGAATAGGGCGGTGTTACCTGCAGGCTCAACAGGAAACTGGAACCTGATTTAGGGAACAATGGCTGATCCACTGATGAACGCTGTAATGCGATCCTGAAATTGATATTGTTTACGATACCATTGTCAAAACCCGGCAGGTTCGTTGGATCGATCGCGTAGTTACTTAGTTTGTAACGTGTATAGTTGATACCCATTGACAATGAGAAAAAGTCATCGGGCCATTTTAATTGTTTGGCAAGACTTACGGTTGCACCGGTGGTAGAAATATACCTTGAATCGGCAACGCTTGGATCATACTGTCCTGTGATCGGGTCATAGGTTTGCCCGTATTTGGTATTGTACACGCTCACCGTTAAGGCATTTCTTTTCTTTCCACCCAACCATGGTTCAGTGAATGAGAAGTTATACGAACGGAAGGCTTTACCGTTACTCTGTATACGGAGACTCAATTTTTGCCCATCACCCATTGGCAACGGATCCCATGCCGTTTTCTTGAAGATATTACGGATAGAGAAGTTATTGAACGATACGCCCAATGTTCCTGTTAAACCGATAGAACCACCCCAGCCTGCACTCAATTCTAACTGATCGCTTGATTTTTCTTCCACACGATAGTTAATATCAACTGTACCATCTTCCTGGTTCGGAACAGGTTCGATACCGATCTTTTCCTGGTTAAAATAGTTCAGCTGTGCAATCTCACGCTGTGAACGGACCAGGTCGGCACGACTGAATTTCTCACCCGGTATCGTTCTCAATTCCCTGCGGATCACATATTCCTTGGTACGGTCGTTACCGCTGATGCGGATATTTTTAATGGTAGCCTGCGGGCCCTCTACAATACGTAATTCATAATCGATGGTATCATTGTAAACCGCAGTTTCAACAGGTTCGATACGGAAGAAAAGATAACCATCATCCTGGTACAACCCGCTGATGTCCCCACCATCGGGTGAAGAAGATTTTCCGATCTTTTTGTTTAGTGTCTCGAGGTTATAGATATCGCCTTTGCGGATAGCAAGGATGGCGGTAAGCACTGAGTCGGGGAACTTGGTATTTCCTCTCCAGTTGATATTACCAAAATAATAGCGGTGGCCCTCGTTCACTTTGATATCAATATTCAGTCCGCCATTTTTTGCATGGTAAACCGTATCTTTTTCTATCACCGCATCACGGAAACCAAGGGTATTATAATATTCAAGAATGTTCTCTTTGTCGTCTGAGAATTTCTTTGCGTCAAATTTCGCTCCTGTTAATTTCAAGCGGATATAAGGATCGAGTACTTTTTTTGTTTTGCTGTAGGTGAGGTAACCGTTCTCTTTTACATACTGCTCAAATGTGTAACGTTCTGCTTTTACAATATATCCCGAATCAAAACTGGGGTTCAGTGTTAACCTTGATCTTTCTTTGGTGTCTTTTAATTGCTTCTTGATTTTGGCAGCTTCTATGGTATTGCCGCCGATGTTGATATTGTTGATCTTTATTTTCGAACCCTTATCAATTACAAAATCAAGTGCGAGTGTGTTGTTGAACGTAGTATCTTTTCTTTCTACGATGGTAACTTTTGTATCGAGGTACCCTTTCTCGGCATAGAATTTTTTGATGGCTTCTATTGCGGAGATCTTCATGTTCTCGGTGATCACGCGATTGGGCACTAATCCTGTTTTACCGGAGAGCTCTTCTGTTTCTCCTTTACGAACACCTTTGAAAAAGAATTTGGATAATCTTGCGCGTTCTGTTACGGCGATCTCTATCTCGATATTTTTCCCTTCGAGTTTGGTGATAAAGATCTCAACGTTGGAGAACCAATTCTCCCGCCACAATTTGGTAATGGCTTTTGAGAAATTATCGCCACCCGGTATTGAGATCTCATCGCCCACATTGAGGTTGATAATAGAGAGTAAAAGGTTTTCATCAAAAAATTTATTACCTGTTACCTTAATGGCAGAGATCTTGTATTTCCTGGCTGTTTTTTGGTTGAAGATATTAAGCAGGTCAACGTCGATAGAAGTAATGGTTGTGTCAGGTATCGGTATTTCCTGCGACCGTGCAGAAGAACTCACGAGCGATGTTACTAAAGCCAACACTAAAATTTTGTACACTTTCTGCATCCGTTTCGGTTTGTAAAGTTGCCGACTGGTTAAAAAATACCAGTTTTTTCAGCAAAATGGTTCGGGTTTTTAGGTGGGGCAAATTAACTGGAATAATGAAAAGTCTTTGTTAAATCACCCGCTGTATTGCGTTGTGGGGTTAAATATGCTATGCCAATTGGGTTTCCTCCTGTATTTGTTGCCCTGTTTTGCCAAATCTCCGTTCTCTTGCCTGGAAGTCGATAATGGCTTCATACAGGTTGTCTTTCCGGAAATCGGGCCAGCGGGTATTGGTGAAATATAGTTCGGCATACGCTAACTGGTATAAAAGAAAATTACTGATCCGGTATTCACCACTGGTTCTGATCATCAGTTCCGGATCGGGAAACTGGCTGGTGGTAAGGTATTGCTGAAGGGTTTCGTGACTGATGGTTGCGGGATCTATCTTTCCTGCTTTTACATCGATCCCGATATTTTTTACTGCGTTCACCAGTTCCCAGCGTGAGCTGTAACTCAACGCCATCACGAGGTTCAGGCCGGTGTTCTGGCTTGTCATATCGAGCGCTTCCTTCAATTCATCCTGCGCAAATTTGGGTAACATATTCATATCACCGATCACATGCAGTCGGATATTGTTCTTGTTAAGTGTGGGTACTTCTTTGCGGATGGTTTCTACCAACAGGGCCATCAAACCTTCTACTTCCTGTTGGGGTCTATCCCAGTTTTCGGTACTGAATGCATACAGGGTAAGGTATTGTATACCCAGTTCTGCACTTCCTTCCACGATGTTGCGCACGCTTTCCACCCCATGAAAATGGCCATACAGGCGGTCCTGTCCTTGTTCCTCTGCCCAGCGCCCATTTCCATCCATAATGATGGCAATATGCACCGGCAAGCGTCCCTTATCGATCCTGTCTATCAGGCTCTCCTCCATACAGAAACATGAATTAGGTTGCAAATCTAACAAAATCGGGGTTCATGGGGGAAAAAAAGCTGCGGGCTATAACCTGTGAGCTGCGAGCCATCCGCTTTAATGCTGTTTTCCTATAAAAAGCCTGAACTCCAGGGGTTGCAGTCCACAAGCTCAAAGCTCATAGCCTTATACACTACCTGGTCTTCGGGCAACGGTAAGAAGATAAATTGAAGGAGATGCCCACTTTGAAAGTGGCGAAAGCATCTTTTTGCAGGCTATTACCCCTTTGCCTGCCTTTTATTCCGATAGATGTGCCGGTCTCATAGCTTCTGTCCTGCAATAAAAAAGCGGGTGAAGGTGATCCGTCGGGTAATGGGGGAAATGCGTCGGGTGCGTATAAACCACTTACATCATCCAGGTAATCGGTACTGGTCATGCGGTAAGTAAATTCTCCAAATACATTCATTCTCTCGTTAAGGGCATATTTAGCGCCAAGGGTTAGCGGAATGCTGATGGCTATTGGGTTATAGGGCTGCAGATCGGGATATAAAGAACTTCCCTGTCCTTCTGTACCCAAGGTACGTAACAGGTATTTTTCTCCCCCGAGATAGGCATAGGGATCAAATGAAAAAACGCCTACTCCCAGGCCCACATAAGGGGTAAATTCATATCCTTCAAAACCGGGATGGAATTCAAAAAAATTGAAATCACCGGCAAGACTTATCTCCCAAACATTTGAATTGAAACTGAGATTTCTTGATACCTGTACGGGATTGCTGCTATAAACATCTGAATAACCCAACTGTACAAAATCAGCAGATAATCTTACGCCGATATAATTGGAAACCTGTTTTCTAAAAAAGATACCTGCCGCCAGTTTTGGGCGGTTAAGTCCTGTATTTGGATTAAGATCGCCAAAATAATGACCCGCGCCTACAGAAATACCTACTTCGCCCTGGTGCACATATGGCTCCAACATTTGGGCGCCGGCTCTTTGCAGGCCGATGATCAGGCAGATAATAGTGATGATTTTTCTAAGCATAGTTCCCGGTGTAATCGCTATATATTGTAAAATAGCACCAAAAATCATTACCATAAAAGTTAATTCTTATGAATTATGGGTTGATTTTTTGTAACAAAACCAAAGATTCCTGTAGTAAAACCTATGGTCCTGCAACCTAAAAGCCTGTAATCTCCTATTTAATTTCTCTTATCAAGTCCCCAGGTGAGCTTCGTCCGGAGGGTTGATAAAAAACTGTTCTCATTCAAACGTACCAGGTTGATCCCGAATTTCTCCCGCCTTACCGCAAGCTGGATCGATTTGGTCACGATCTCCCGCCGGGCATCCAGTGCGCAGATAAACTGGTCGGCACGGCTCTCAACCTCGAAAGAGATCACGTTTGTGTCGGGCACAATGATCGAACGTACATTGAGGTTATGAGGTGCCACGGGTGTGATCACAAAACAGGCCGATTCGGGGAACATAATGGGGCCGTTACAGCTCATATTATATCCCGTAGAACCGGTGGGTGTTGATACGATCAATCCATCAGCCCAATACGTATTTAAAAACTCCCCGTTCAGGTAAGTATGGATCTTTACCATTGGAGAAATATCCCTTTTATGTATCGCAAACTCGTTCAGCGCAAAAGGCGTTTCACCAAACAGTGGTTCATTGGAATCAAGGTGCATGAGCGACCGCTTATCTATCAGGTAAGTATGGTTGATCAATGAATCTACCGCGCTGGCCAGTTCTTCTTTACTGATACTTGCCAGGAACCCTAATCTCCCGAAATTGATTCCCAGGATAGGGATGTTTTTATCTTGTACCAGTGTTACCGTATCCAGCAAAGTACCATCGCCCCCAAGACTGATCAGGCAATCGATCTGTTCGTCAAGATCATTTGTGGTCTTAAAAGGCGTGATCTTCTCATGCAGGTGTTTGGGCAATGTAAACTGCTCGAGTAACTGGTGAAAGATGAGTATGGTGGTATCGTAGCGGGCCAATTCTTCGATCAGCATCAGGAGGGGATTCTCCTGCTCGAAATCAAGACCGCGACTGTAGATAGCTACTTTCATTTTTATATTGATTGGCGGATCAGCGGATTGCGAATTGGCGGATTTATCATTCGCTAATTCGCAATCCGCTAATCCGTTAATTGATCTTAAAAGTCGTTCCTCGTCTGTAAATATAAGCCATCCTTTCCCAGCTGGTTAAAGCTGTATTCGATTTTAAATACAAAATCGTAGATGGAGACGATATCCATCCCAAAACCCCAGGTTCTGAGAAGTTTGTTATTCAGGGTGTTGGTAATATTTGGCGATGGGCTATAAGCATAACCAAGGTCTCCATACGCTTTCAGGAAAATGCGGAAAGGGATTTTATCGTGCGTTTTACTTTTGAAAGGGTTGTGCAGAACAAATGACAGGATCTGTTTATGATACGTTGTTTTCAATGCCCCACCCAGCATTCCGTCCACCACATTATATTCGAGACCGCGCAACTGGTAAAAACCGTAGCCGAATAAGCGTTCATTCACAAAAAAATTGCGGAAAGGCGCTTTGGCGATTGCAAGGCCCTCAAAATGCATGAAAGATGTTTTGGTGATCGGTTTTGCATACACGGCCCTGCCGCTGATCTGCCAGAGACCACTCACATTATCCAGGCCGCGTCTATACAAATTCGCTTCGCCTAAAAATCCGTTGGTAGGATACGAGATGAGATCAACATTATAATATTTATACTGGTAACCAAAATCTATGAATTGAAGCCTGCTTCTTTTGTCAGGAAAATACAGCGGATTCTTTTTTACTACCGAATCCGAGATCTGTTCATCATTGTATGATACACGAAAATAATGGCGCTGTTTTACATCGGGGCGATAGGAATAGGTAAAATCAAACCGCAATGCTTTTCTTGCAGGAACCGAATCCTGTTTATAGAATAACTGTTTGTTATCGCCCGTTGCATAATTGATTTCTTTCTGGGTAGCATATATGATGCCGACATTAAATCCCTTTTTTAATGTTTTGTCAAAAAAGGGAAGATCATAACGTAATGTGATCTGTTGTGTATAACCATTGATCAGCCATACATCCAGGTTATCGTTACGGCCGCTCACATTGTTCTGTGTGAATTTGATACCATAGTTCACCCTTTCGAGACTTCGTTTCTGTTCAACCCACCACTGGTTAAAATTCCTGTCGATCAGTCTGAAATATGGTAAAGGGAAAAAATACCAGCGTTCTTTCAGGTCAATATTGATATCCACCACATCACCGTTACGTGCCGATACATACACATTCGCATCAACAAAGAGGCTGGTGTTTATGATCTGCTGCCTGGCGAGAATGAGTTGCAGCTCAAGTTCTCCTTCGGTAAAATGATCTCCGGTTACAAACGGCACTTCCCGCAAAACAATAAAACTTTTGGTTCTTTTATTTCCCGAAAGGAAAATACTGCCGATGGTTACGGGTGTGTTTTTGTGTGCGGGGAGACCTACAAGAACAGGAATCGTATCTTTTGGTAAACGGGTATTTTGCGCAATGCAGGGAACGGTGGCTCCTATCAGAAAAAGAAAAACAATTACACGCAATAGCCTCATCTCCGGTTCAAATTGATTACTGATTGGTAAAAATAGGGGATTTGAATAATGAATATTGAATCCAAAAAAACTGTGCCTCTGTGCCTCCGTCTGCAATTTTTTTTCACGCACAGAGGCACAGAGGCACGGTTTGATTCACTACATGTTCAGATAAGAGATCAAATGATTATAATTCTCTTTCAGCTCATTCGCATAAGATTCTTCCCCAAAATAAAAACGCACCACATATTCATATCGCTGAAAAGTAGCTACGATATCTGATATTTCTATTTTGTTCACTTTTAGTGTAACCACAACCAATCCTGTGTCTGCTTCTGTATACGTATTGAGTTGGGTGATGTATGCATCATTGGTTTCCACCAGACGGCTGATCTCTCCAAAAGAAAAATTCCGTTTGTCAATTTCCAATACAATGATACCGCCGCGGTCCTCATTGCCGATAAATAATGATACGCGTTTCAGCAGGTCCTTCGAAGAGATCACCCCCGCGAGTTCGGCCTGCTCGTTTACAACGGGTAAGAGCGATAATTCATTTTCTGCGATCAACTTCAAGGCAGATAAAAAATATTCCTCGCCTTTAACTGATATATGCATCAGGGAAGATTGTACAGACGTGAGCAAATGGCTTTCGTCCACATCAAGCAGGTCGTCTTTACTGATCACGCCTGAGTATTTTTCTTCGCTCAATACGGGCAAATGCAATACATCGTATTCATCCATTAACTGAAGTGCAAGGGAGACCCTGTCAAATAAATTGACTGCAGGAAAACTTGAATTTATGAGTTGCGATGCGAGCATGTGTTCTTTCCTTCATATACGCTGAAAACCGTGCCAGGGTTGGAACTAAGACTTCAGCTTGTTTAAAAACCCATCTAAAACCCTGTTAAATTCATCAGGAACTTCCATCATCGGGGCGTGGCCGCATTTGTCAACAAAGTGCAGTTCACTATTCGGGATAAGGCGGTTGAATTCGCGTCCCACAAAAGGAGGTGTAATGGTATCATTGTTTCCCCAGATCAGGCAGGTTGGCTGTTTGATCTGGCTCAGTTCTTCACCAAGATTATTGCGTATGGCACTTTTTGCCAGGGCAATGATCTTGATCACTTTTATACGGTTATTGGTGATCTCGAATACTTCATCAACCAGTTCTTTGGTAGCGGTATTGGGATCATAAAAAGTTACCTGCGTTTTCTTTTTGATGTATTCGTAATCACCGCGTTTAGGGTAGCTATCACCCATACCGTTCTCAAACAATCCACTGCTTCCTGTAAGGATCAATGATTTGATCTTTTCAGGATGTTTTAAAATATGCACCAGCGCCACATGGCCGCCTAATGAATTACCTAATAAGTGAATGTTGTTGTAACCCCTGGTTTCAATAAATTTTTGAACGTGTTTTTCCAAACCGCCAACCGAAGTATGAAATATATCGAGGTCGAACAAAGGCAGCAAAGGCACTACTACTTTATAACTGCCTTTGAAGTATTCAACCAGGTCCTTGAAATTACTTAAAGCACCGAATAAACCATGTAATAACAGCAATGTTTCGCCCTCACCCTCTTCAATAAACTTAAACTTATCGTGTTGTTTGATCTCGTAACTCATTGGGTCAA
>JAZKBT010000024.1:0-34841 GCA_040388475.1 Bacteroidota bacterium
ATAGGGGAAATTCAAATTGTCAAAGGTTAAAAATCCAGTCTAAAGAAATCGGAACTCAGATAGATTGGGGTTTGTATTGTTTTGATCTGGAAAGAGAGTAAACCGGTGTGTCGCGAGCTAAGTGATAGACAGAACTGGTTTGGTTTCCATTGCAATGTTAAGCCAGTTTTTCGGGAAAACAAGAAAAATTACCGTGTTTTAAGTAAGAATGGGTGTTAAAACGGGTTGCGGAGGACTGGTTCGTTATCTTTGCAGACCAAAAACTCAATTATCGGATTGACGGATTACGAATTAGCGGATTATTCAATAAAAATCCGCTAATTCGTAATTCGCCAATCCGCAAATTCAAACAAACATGTTCAATAAGAGAACCAAGATCAAAGAACTGCTCGCGAATGGTAAAGCAGGAGAACAGGTAACCGTAATGGGTTGGGTGCGCACTTTCCGCAACAACCAGTTCATAGCACTGAATGATGGAAGTACCAATAATAATTTACAGGTAGTTGCAACACTGGGATCTTTTGATGAGGCGCTGTTGAAAAGGCTCACTACCAATGCATCGGTAAAAGTAATTGGCGAGATCGTTGCATCTGTTGGTAAAGGACAATCGATTGAAGTAAAAGCAACCAGCATAGAAATACTGGGAGATAGTGATGCGGAGAAATATCCATTACAACCCAAAAAACACAGCCTTGAATTTTTGAGGGAGAAAGCACACCTGCGTTTCCGTACCAATACATTCGGATCGGTGTTTCGTGTGCGTCATTCACTGGCGTTTGGGGTGCACCAGTTTTTTAATCAGAAAGGGTTTGTGTATTTACATACCCCGGTAATTACTGCGAGTGATGCTGAAGGTGCAGGAGAAATGTTTCGCGTAACTACTCTTCCATTAGAAGGAGCGCCAAAGAATGAAGATGGCAGTATTAATTTCAAAGAAGATTTTTTTGGAAAAAGCACCAACCTCACTGTGAGCGGACAACTCGAGGGAGAATTGGGCGCGATGGCTTTTAGTGATATCTATACATTCGGTCCTACGTTCCGCGCAGAGAATTCCAATACAACCCGCCACCTGGCAGAGTTCTGGATGATAGAACCGGAAGTTGCGTTCAACGACCTGGAAGACAATATGGATCTTGCCGAAGAGTTCATCAAGTATCTTATTAAATACGTGATGGATAATAACCGCGAGGATCTCGAGTTTCTCGCGCAACGTTTGGCTGAAGAAGAAAAACAATTGCCGCAGGATAAACGCAGTGAATTGGGATTGATAGAAAAACTGGAGTTTGTTCTCAATAACGACTTCCAAAGAGTAACCTATACAGAAGCGATCGATATCCTGCGCGAAAGCAACCACAACAAAAAGAAAAAATTCCAATACCTCGTAGAAGGCTGGGGTGTTGATCTGCAGAGTGAACATGAGCGTTACCTGGTAGAAAAGCATTTTAAAAAACCGGTGATCTTAACCAACTATCCCAAAGAGATCAAAGCATTTTACATGCGTCAGAACGACGATGGCAAAACCGTTGCCGCAATGGACATCCTCGCCCCGGGTATCGGCGAAATAGTAGGTGGTTCACAAAGAGAAGAAAGACTCGACAAGCTGGAACAGCGTATGAAAGAAATGCATATCCCCGCCGAAGAGCTCAGTTGGTACCTCGATACCCGTCGTTTCGGAACCGTGCCACATGCTGGTTTTGGACTGGGTTTTGAAAGAATGGTATTATTTGTAACAGGGATGACGAATATCAGGGATGTGATTGCGTTTGCGAGGACGCCGAAGAATTGTGAGTTTTAATCACCCCCAACCCCCCAAAGGGGGAGTTGAGAAGTAATTCTAAAAGAAAAGCAAGTCATCCTCGTGGCTTGCTTTTCTTTTAAGAAACTATACTAACTCCCCTTTAGGGGCTGGGGGCATAATTATTTTGTGGATAATTTCTGAATTTAAGCCCACGACCCTATATTTGCAGCCCGCTTACGCCAAGGCTGCAGCGGGCGATGCCGAAAGGTGTTGATAAATTAGGTAAGGTGCGCCTCGCGCACCGAAGCTTTAGCGAAGGTGCGGTAGCTCAGTCGGTAGAGCAAAGGACTGAAAATCCTTGTGTCGCCGGTTCGATCCCGGCCCACACCACTAAAAGAACCCCAGCAATAATGTTGGGGTTTTTTAATGCTCTGTAATGGGCCGTTCCGATATTCCGGAATTTTGTGATGAAACAAATTATTTTTGAAACTAAAAATGCTTATATTTAATTTAGTTTAATAAGACAGGCGTTAATTATTTAATCTTAGAAGTTAAATATTATAGTTTTAGTTGCTTGTAAAGCGTATTAGTGCTTTTTTGGTATTCTCCCCCCATTTCCCCGATAGTTTTTGATAAAGTATCACGTTCATAAATACTGTACGCGTTATAAAACGTGAAATAAACAGCATTATGGCTTCGAAACTTTTTATATGAAACCAAGTTATTCAAATACGGTTACCCAGGTCACCAGGCTGATCCTGATATTTCTGTTTGCGTATACAGCTGTTAATAAATTATTGAACCTGGATGTTTTCAGGCAATCAATGATGGTTGCGCATATCCCTGAAGGTCTTGCTGAAATAATATCAGTAATTGTACCAGTTTCAGAAATCATACTCGTATTACTATTAACGATTAATCAAACAAAACGTTTAGGCTTATACGGTTCACTAATCATATTCCTGGTTTTTACGGGGTACATCATTTATATGAAACTTTGGTTATCTAAACTACCCTGTTCCTGTGGCGGTGTTATTCAAAAACTGACATGGAATCAGCACCTATTCTTAAACATCCTTCTTACTGTTCTTATTTATTATGTTATAATGGTCGATAAAAAAAATGGGGAACAAAATCTTTATTATAATAAACAGGTTACAAGCTGAAATCCTGATAAAAAAGTAAGCATCATTTAAAAATTATCACTATGAAACAACTATCTAATCGCCTCAAAGTAGGCGCGGTAATTCTCGCAGTTGCGTTTGCAGTTTTTGCAAACGTAAAAAAGACAGAAGCGGCTACGGTCAGGATAGACTATTTCTGGTTTTATGATGAAGCAGCGACCAGTTTTACCTGCATTGATAACACCATTCCCTTTATGGAAGATCTTACAGGTTGCACAGGATCAAGCTATGATTGCGTATACGGGTACCGCGCTGAAGACTTTAACGAATGGGGCAATGCTTTAAGTGGATTAAAAACCGAGCATAGCTCACCAATCGTTCTTAAAGAAATATAGGTAAAGAAGAATTCTGCCTCGGCCCACGCCACAGAAAAAACCTCAACAGTATTGTTGAGGTTTTTTGTTTCTACCCGGTTTTTTATCTCAGATCCGTTCTATGACCCCGGGCTGCTATGATGCATATTGTCTATTCTTTTTTGCCTCAGAAGTAAGCACTGCCAAATACATTTCAAAATTGGGGAGGGCAACGCCGAGTTCGCGGGCCAGCTCCTGTAGCTTGTCAACTGCAATATTATATTTCTCAGCAAGTTGATGACAGGCTTCTTCACTAAAAGGTAAGGGTCTGTTGCGGGATTTGTTTCTAACTGGTTCCATGCAATTGTTTTGATTTTTCAGATTTATATATAAAAAATCATGCCAAATTGATTTTACCATGCCGGCCAGGGATGTACAAGGAATCATTTTATCGATTGTTTGGTGAGCAAAGAAAAAAGGCTTCAACACTTCTTATGTTAAAGCCTTTTCTTTTACTACCATAACCTAACGAAACGGCTTAGTTGTATTATTATTTGCCAAGGTTAATAGGTATGCCGAATTTGATATTAACGGAGAACAGGTCGCTTGCTTTATTTTGTTTTGTTTTTCCTGCATCTGAATAATCGGGAAGTATGTTTGACCAGCCGACATAGGGGATAATGCTTAAAATATTTTTTGCATCGGCGTCGCTGTTTACAACATTCCAGATCACCCCGATATTCAGGGATATTTTTTCTTTGTTAAGCCACGCGTTTGATTTCCTGTACTTGATAGTTGAATATAATCCAACCGGAAATTTTAAAGGAGCCAGATACAATTCGCCGTATGCATTAAACTCACTTGCGTGTTTGATCATTCCTTTATAAGCGGTTCCTGTTTTTTCTTCAAACAAAGAATCTGTTGTGCTGGCCTGCCTGGCGGAAGTACGGTAATCTAAAGTGCCCAGCTCTTCAAGATTATTGGTTCGTGTGAATCCGATACCGGCGCGGATATAAGTGTAACGCGGGCCCTTATATTTTGTGTAACAGTTCCAGGAAATATCTATGCCATACAGCGCAGAGTTTGAATCGGTAAGGTGTTTCGTAGTTTCATCGAAAAGCTTAAGCGAAGAATTAGCAATACTCGGTGTAATATTGAGCCAATGGGTACGTGTTTTTACCCAGATGTTTTTTAATTTTTCAATAGCGTAATCATGCTGCTGGTTTTGATAATCTGTTTTCCGTATTTTTTTCGAGGTAGTATAGTCGGCTAGCAACTGCTCTAATTTTATGGCGGCTGTACTTTTTATCTTGAGGCCCGATGCAAATACTGTAAATGTATTTTCAGTTTCAACAGAATCGGGTTTAACTAGGTAATTATTTAAAATCTTTAATACTCTCACAGAATCTACTTCGCCGGGAAACCTGTCGGGCTTCAGGGCTTTGTATTTTCTTGTTACCACCCTGAGAAATGCATGGAAGGTGGTAAACGAGTCTACCTCCAAAGCGCTTATCACAATTGCTGAAGTTTCTACCTGCTTTGATATGGTTTCCCTGTTTGCACAAATAACCTTTTTGAAAGCAGCATTCAGTTTTGTGTTCTGGCTACTATCATATCTTTTTTGGCTTTCCTGGTCGGCGGTGACCATCGGTACTCCGTCATCCAGCGTATCGGCGATCTTGTCCCAGTTATAGATTCCCTTTCTGAGGGGTAGTGCAAAATTGAAGCCTGTTGACAATTTGAAATAACCATTTAATTTCCTGTCGGAAAAAAGCTGTCCGATGTTATCTGTAACGCCCCCGGTAAGAGAAAGACTTAAAATAAAATTCTGTGTTTTTGGTGGCACAAGACTCCCGGTGAGTGTGATGGTAGGCTTGGCTGTTTCAAACTTGAACCCCGAAACGGGCGTATTGCTTCCTAAAATTGCGTAATTGAATTGCCGGTTGATCATTTTCCGGAATGCCGCCTTATCCAATGGTTCTTTGGCATTTATACAACCGTCTTGTGCGCTGACAGTAAAACTGGTTAATACAAGTAATACGAATAAAGCTTTCATGATTGGTTAGTTTTGAATTGAAGGATTAAGTACAAGCTTATCTTCTGCAATTGTTACAACGGTCAAAAGTTGCCCGAAGTAGCGGGGATTCAAAACGTTCTTCTACGTTGATGGGTACGTATTTATACATGCATGAAAAAGGGGTAAATACCCGTTGCCCAAGTCAGCATTGTTTACCATATTGTGGTTATAACCAAAACAACCACCATGAAAAAAAGAATCTTTTTATTACTCCCTCTGCTGTTTGCTTTTACAGCGGTAACATTTGCGCAAGTGCCATGCATTCGTTCGCGTGTCCAGATCCCAGACACTTTATATAATACCCGGGCAGGTCTTTTTGATAATAATAGCCGCATCCAGAAACAACTAAAAAAACACTATGGCAAACCGCACCCGTTATCTGTAGGAACGTTTCAGCTGGATAATTTTTTTCAGTTGCTTGGTACAGAACCCTCGGCAAGCGGCTTGAAAATTTATTTCGGCTCATTTGATGAAACAGGCAATGCTACGGATGACGGATATGCGAATGGAAACCATAATATGATATTCCCCATTTTTGTGCTGACCAAAGCTGATGGCAGTGCCTACCACCGCGATTTCGGTAGTTATTATATTTTTGATCTGAAGACAAAATCTGTGGTTCCGGTTCAAAAATCTTCGGCGCAGACATGGTACGATCATTTTAAATATGGTATGGATATGCTTAAAGAGGAAGTACACACTTTATGGTACGACACGGCGGATCTTAATACCTGGAGAAGGGATATTTTATGCCAGCAGCAAACAAATGCCGCCATCAAGACCATTACGATGAAATGGGGTGTTTATGAAAAGGATATCGTAGACCCTGTTAAAAAAAAGATGCCTATTAAAAAAGGGGCACTTATTAAAAAAACGATACCTACAACAGGCAGGCTGCTCCTATTATTCTATATTCCCAACGCCATCTCAACGAAAGAATTCGATGCGGTGAAGGGCGCATATGATACCGCTGTTCCCTGCCCCCCGGGAAGCAATTGCGATGGAGACGAGTTAAAATAAATCATTGTTATATTTATATGCGTGTCCTTCTACATTTTATATCTCTACCTGGCGGCTGTAGCCTTTTCCTTTGGCTGCAGCCTCCTTAGTTTCCGCTATCAATATGCACGGCGGTTGAAGTATATGGCAATATTTCTTGCCGTTACCCTGGTGATAGAATTGCTGGCCAATGTGGCATTTCCCGCGCTGCATATAAAAGGCAGGTATCGCAACGCGATGTACAATATATTTTTGCTGGTAGAGTTTATGTTCTACACATATTTTCTGCGCCAGGCAAATACAAGGACCTGGATCAAAAAGATTGAACTTGGGTTCCTGGTATTCTTCCCGGTTTTATGGGTAATAATGGTGTTCGATAAAAATGGCATCACGCAATTTCACGGGGCGATCATTGCAACAGGTGGCTTTTTTATTGTGTGCTTTTCACTGGCCCACCTGTACTTTTTATCAGACACAAAAGAGTTCAGGCAGATATCGCGGATACCGGAATTCTGGATCTCCATCGGACTAATAATATTTTATTGCTGTCAAACACCTTATATGGGCTCAATGGTCTACCTGGTTAAGTATCATCTGCCTTTAGCCAAATCACTGATAAACCTGTCGCTGGTAATCAATATATTAATGTACTGTTTATTCGGATACGCTTTTTTATGCCAGAGAAAGAATTATTTATAACGATAGTATGCACCGTGTTGCTGTTTATGGTGAGCACGGTAGTGATCGTAATGTCTGTTGTACGTTATGTAAAAAAAGGATACCTGCACAGGCAGGAATTGCTTACCATGGAAATGGAAGTGCAGGAGCAGACACGGAAAAATCTTGCGGGCGATCTGCATGATAATATCGGGCAGTTGCTTAGCCTTACCAATGTAACCATCGGATCCATCAATATCAATGAACCCGATAAAGCAAAACATAAACTGCAGGAAGTACAACTGCTGGTTGAGCGTTCTGTGCGCGAATTGCGCCAGTTATCAAAGATCATTCATGGTGAAATGGTATTGCAGGGCGGCCTGGTGGCGGCCATTACCCAGGAAATCGGCTGGCTGGAAAGAAATGGGTTTTATCAGGTTGAATTTATCAATGACACAGACAAACTGGACGTTTCATACCCGGAAAAAGACCTGTTCCTGTACCGGCTGTTGCAGGAAGCGTTAAACAATGCCATCAAACATGCGGCCGCAGACCGGCTGCATATTCTGCTGCATTACCAGGATGATCAATTGCAGTTACAGGTAACCGATAATGGAAGCGGGTTTGATCCGGGGGAGAAAGCCGGTAAACCCGAAGGACTTGGTCTTGCCAATATGCGCAAACGTGTAGATTTACTTGGCGGCACCATTGAGATCCTTTCAACAAAAGAAGCCGGTACCAGTATCACCATTCTTATTCCATATCCAAATACAAAAGATGACACCGATACAAATCGCCATAGTAGATGACCATGCACTTTTCCGTCGTGGTATTGCCAACCTTCTTTCTGAATTTGCAGAGATAGAAGTTGTATTCGAGGCTTCGAATGGCAAGGAACTGCAAACGAAACTTCCGGCCAATGCATCTGTTTCGGTATTGCTGATGGACATTAACATGCCCATTATGGATGGCTACCATGCAACTACCTGGGTAAAGGAGCATTATCCACTGGTTAATATTCTTGCACTCAGCATGTTTGACGAGGATCTTGCTGTGATCCGTATGTTGAAAGCCGGCGCCGGCGGATATGTACTGAAGGAGTCGCAACCAACGGAATTGTACCGGGCCATATCAGAAATACATACCAAAGGCATTTACCTGAATGAAATGGTATCCGGAAAAATGCTGCGCAGTTTTCAAACCCTTGACCCGCAAACTGAACAATCAAAACTAACCACCCGGGAGATCGAGTTTCTGAAATTGTGCGTATCTGAACTCACGTATAAAGAGATTGCCGCCAAAATGAATGTTGCGCCAAGGTCGGTAGAGAATTACCGGGAAAACGTGTTCGAAAAACTTGCGGTGAAAAGCAGGGTGGGGTTGGTTTTATATGCTTTAAAAAATGATCTTGCCAGTTTGTAATAGCCTTCGGCAGTCAGGAGTTAAAAGTCTGAAGACTGGAGTAGGGTGCCGCCAACACAGAGCTATCCAAAAATCCGGCAACCCTACTCCAGACTTTTTGAAAATCTGGCACTGTTTTTATATTCTATCAGCAGACCTACACCCCAATACCATGAAACGCATTATCCCGGTACTGTTGATAGTGGCCCTGCTGGGCGGCTGTAAAAAAGAAACGGTTTCTACCGTAAATAACTCTGGCCCCAATTCTGCGATTGATAAACAATCCGTGGGCCAGTCGGCCAACCAGTTATTAAGCGCGAATGCTTTTACTATTCTGAATCTTGAGATCCAGTATTCGCCGGGCATGAAACCGCAAGACCAGACCGTGAGCAACCTGGTTAATTTCTTAAACACCTATCTCAATAAACCCGGCGGTATTAACGTAACACAAAAACAAGTGGTTTCTTTTGGTGCCCCAACTGCAACGTTACAGGAGGTTGCCAATTTTGAAGACAGGAACCGCAGCATCTACACCGTTGGCAATACCATTTCCGTATGGATCTATTTTGCCGATGCTGATTATAGCACAACAGATGTAGCAGGCATTTCTTTCTGGAATACATCTATCACTGTTTTTGAAAAAACCATACAGGCCAAAACCGGTGGCGTAAACCAGGCGAGCCGCGTAAAAGTAGAATCCGGAACCCTGATGCACGAAATGGGCCACCTGCTCGGGCTGGTGAATACCGGTACCAGCATGGTAAAACCACATGAAGATGCGAGTCACAAATCACATTGCGTCAATACCACTTGCCTGATGTATTATGGTATTCAAACTTCAGGACTGATGGGTTTGAGTGGTTCGATACCGGGGTTGGATGTGGATTGTGTGAATGATTTGAGGGGGAATGGAGGGAAATAGATCTCATTTCTTCCGGGGCTGATGCATAATCAACTCATCCAAAACTTTCTCCATCTCCCCAACCCCCATCCTCTGCACTAAATAATAATCACGATCACCGCCGCTATCCCAACCAGTACTACCGTTAGCATAACAAATGATCTTCCCCTTCACAACATCAAAATAAGGCTGATAACCCCTTACTGCAACCAGCACTGCTGTTTCATCCCAACTCATCCTCCCGTTTTTATCATTCGGGTCGAGAGGAATACTGCGGGCAAAAACATCTTTTACCGGTGAGTGTACAATAGGGCTGTTTACAATCGGCAGACCCGTATGTATTTTAACCCCTATTTCAAACCCGCTGAAAATAATGGGTGTGGGCCAGTTATCGAATGCTGTTTTGGAAGCAATGGAATCTTTCATCACATTAAATTCTTTAAAAGGCATCAATGCTTTATCAAAACAGGCGGCCATGCTAACCAGGCATTTTACTTTTTGCTGTATCAATGCTTTCCCGCTGAGTGGAGAATATTGATCCGGTTTTGATTGCAGCAGGTTAGCCATATTGGTGAGGAACCCTACCGTAACGATCGTTATACTTTTATCCGGTTGCGAGGCTAATATTTTCCTGTACAGTTCAGTTGCATCCATGGTGGTTTCATTGGATGCTATAGAGTGCGGATACCTGGCAACAATCAATGAATCCCATTTTTGTGGTGCGTCCATATCCACTGCATTTCCCCTTACTACGCCAATAGGAATATTTGGCCGGTTAAAATAAGTATTGAGTACGCTTAGTGTGGCTGTTACATATTTATGTTTATTGCTGGCCATGGTGGCAAGTATGCGGCATTCGTTTTTATCGGCCAGGGCATGTAATATGGCAATGGCACCTACATCATCGTAGTCGGGACCCATATCTGTATCGAAAATAATGGGGACGGGTTTTTGGGGTTGAGAAGGTTGCGCATGGAGAAACCCCTGGATAAAAAACAAGAGGATGAGAAGCCGGCTCAACTGTTTTATTGTTTTCATGGGTCTTTGTTTGGAAGCCTGTAGCGTATCCTGAAGATAAGATATATACACCGGGTCTGGTATCCACAAGAAATTTCAGCTTTTAGACTCGACATGTTGCTATTGGTCGACGTGTTTGCACGCGCGGCCGTCATTGCGAGGTACGAAGCAATCTGTGGCATTTAACCATAGAATTGCGGGTTATTTACTGAACGTATCAGTCCGAATTTCGTAACATAGATTGCTTCGCACCTCGCAATGACGGTGCAGGCCGTTTCACTAATTCGAATCTTTGTCTAATTCGAAACCTGAATATCTTTCGAACATGTGTGGTAATAATACCAACAACGGCGAAACGATGAATAGTTTAAATTTATGCTATGAAATACAGAACACTTGGTAATACAAGCATCCAACTCTCCTCCCTCGGTCTCGGCTGCATGGGCATGAACCATGCTTACGGAGAACCCGATGATATGGAATCCATCGCAACGCTTGAGAAAGCATTAGAACTCGGCATCAATTTCTGGGACACAGCAGACATGTATGCCGGTGGAAAAAATGAAGAACTGGTTGCAAAAGTTTTAAAGCCAAACCGAAATAAAATTTTCATCGCCACCAAATTTGGTTTTTATAATGATGCAGAAGGGAAGCTGCGTTTTAACGCTTCCCCTTCCTATATTAAAAAAGCAGTAGAAGCAAGTCTCAAACGTTTACAAACAGATACGATCGATCTGTATTATGCTCACCGTATTGATCCTGATGTGCCGGTGGAAGAAATGGTGGGTGCAATGGCTGATTTAGTTGCCGAAGGAAAAATACGTTTTATCGGTTTATCAGAAGCATCACCCAATTCTATTCGAAAAGCGCATGCGGTACACCCGGTGAGTGCGTTGCAAAGTGAGTACTCGGTTATGACAAGAGATGTAGAAAAAGAAATACTCCCCCTATGCAAAGAACTGAGTATTTCATTTGTACCCTTCAGCCCGTTATCAAGAGGATTGATCACTAATACAACAGAGAGCACCAATCTGTCGGAAAAAGATTTCAGAAATAAATTACCAAGATACCAGGGGCAACATGCAGAAAACAACAGGCAACTGGCCGCAGGTTTTGCAAACATAGCTGCTTCAAAAAATTGTAGTCCGGCACAACTGGCATTGGCGTGGGTGTTGGCGCAGGGGGATAATATCATTCCTATTCCCGGTACCAAGCGGAGAAAATATTTGATTGAGAATACGGGTGCAGTGGATATTGAGTTGAATGCTGATGATTTTGTGGCGATAGATGAATTGCTTAATCGTTTTCCGGATATAGGGGATAGGTATAATGATACGTTTCAGCAGTTTGTGGACAAGCAATAAGTTTCACGCAAAGGCGCAAAGTGAGACGGGACGATCTCTCCGAAAAATATCAGACAGCATTTAATAGTAAAGACCAATTGACCGAGAACGCTTTGCCCCTTAGCGCGCCTTAGCGTGAAAAAAATCTCAGGACACAACAGGATAGCAAATGAAGTGACAGTCCGTACATTGCTATCTTACCATACTCGCCATGATAAAAAGAAAAGCAACCTGTTTATCCATCCTCCTTTTACTTTCAACAACGATCATTACCGCACAAAAACAAATGGAAAACCTCGGAAGGGGTCTTGTTGCATTAAGGCAAAGTACAGACTCCGTTTACATCAGCTGGCGAATATTGGGAACAGAGCCAAGTAATATTTCATTCAATATTTACAGAACAACCGGAAACAAAATAATAAAGCTGAATAGTAAACCGCTTACAGGGGGAACTATTTTTTTTGATACGAAAGCAGATCTTACACAAGCCAATGAGTATGTTGTGAAAACGCTTGTAAATGGAAACGAAGGATCGCGCAGCAAACCTTTTACTTTAACGGCTAATGCACCGATTCAAAATTATTTATCTATCCCTCTACAAAATATTACCGGCTATACACCGAACGATGCAAGCGTTGGTGATCTGGATGGCGATGGTGAGTATGAAATTATTTTACACCAGGCAGGACGTGGCCGAGATAATCCATCTAATGGAATTACCGATCCACCCATTTTCCAGGCATATAAAATTGATGGAACATTATTATGGACCATCAACCTCGGCAAAAATATCCGCGAAGGCGCGCACTACACACAATTCATCGTATATGACCTGGATGGTGATGGTAAAGCAGAAATAGCGATGAAAACAGCAGATGGAACAATTGATGGAGAGGGAAAACCCATTGGCGACTCTACCAAAGACTGGCGAGATGCGAATGGAAAAATTTTAAAAGGACCTGAATTCTTTACAGTATTCAACGGACTCACCGGTGCGGCGCTCGCAACAACCGATTATATTCCCAACCGGTATCCAACTGATGGCTGGGGTGGACATGGTGGCAACGGTGGCAATGATAACAATGGAAACCGTGTTGATCGTTTTCTCGCAGGCCTGGCTTATCTCGATGGTGTTCATCCAAGTGTGATCATGTGTCGCGGCTATTATGGAAGAAGTGTGTTGGCTGCATGGGATTATAGAAACGGCAAGCTTAGTTCCCGCTGGGTGTTTGATTCAAAAGATGGAGAGAATGCATTTTCAGGACAGGGATACCACAACCTCTCCATCGCAGATGTGGATGGAGATGGAAAAGATGAAGTGGTATACGGATCCATGATCATTGATGATGATGGGAAAGGATTGTTCTCAACAGGGCTTCGTCACGGAGACGCTTTGCATGTGAGCGACCTGGATCCTTCAAGACCAGGGATGGAGGTTTTTGGCATCCACGAAATTGAAGATAAAACCATCGGTCCCGGCGCCGCATTGTATGGTGCACGAACCGGGGAGATCTTCTGGAAAGGAAGTATGAACAAAGATGTGGGTCGTGGTGTGGCAGAAAACATTGATGCTACAAACCCCGGTGCAGAAATGTGGTGGAGCGGTTCAGATGGATTGTATAATATGAAAGGCGAAAAGATCGGGCCCGATCCCATCTCAACCAATTTCCTGATCTATTGGGATGGGGACCTTACACGTGAATTATTGGATGGCAATCATATTGACAAATACAGAACAGGAAGAATATTTACTGCAGAAGGTTGTTCTTCTAATAACGGTACCAAATCAACACCGGCATTAAGTGCAGACATTCTGGGCGACTGGCGCGAAGAACTGATTGAAAGAACAACCGACAATAAAGAGCTGCGTATTTTTATTTCACCCATTGCTACCAAACATCGCATGTATACATTAATGCATGATCCGCAATACCGGGTAAGTATTGCATGGCAGAATGTTGGATACAACCAGCCGCCGCATACCAGTTTTTATATTGGGGAGGATATGAAAGCGGCGCCTAGGCCGAAGATTGTGTTGATTAAAGGCGAAACAACAGGGAAAAAATAATGGCAACGCGGATTGAACGGATTTTAAAGATTTTTTTGACGCTTTATCCGTGCCAATCCGTTTGATCCGTCCAATCCGCGTTGCCATCCATTCTCCGCCATCGTTTTCGTATTTCTTCACCGATTTTAAGAGTACCATTTTATTTTTTGCACTACATTGGAATCTGCTAATTTGTTTACCATATAATTGTACTCTAATGAAACCTTCAGACAAATCAAGACGGTCCTTTTTAAAAAATGCAGCCCTTCTTTCGGCAGCATCTGCGTTTCCAACCATTATTACAAAAGCCGCCGCACCATGGGGAACAAAACCTGTGGCCGCAGGTGAAAAAGTTAACCTTGCCTGTATCGGTATTGGCAACCGGGGGGGAGAAGATGTCGCTGCTTTTGCCAAAACCGGCCTCGCAAACTTTGTTGCCTTTTGTGATGTTGATATGGGTGCGGAGCAAACACTCAAAGTGCTGAAAGATTTTCCTGATGTTCCACGCTTCCAGGATTTCAGAACCATGTTCGATAAAATGGGCAGCCAGATAGAAGCGGTTAGCATAGGTATCCCCGATCATGCGCATTTTCCGCCTACTATGATGGCGCTTGCATTGGGTAAACATGTGTATGTAGAAAAACCAATGGCCAGAACGTTTAACGAGATCGAACTCATGATGGCAATGGCTAAGAAACACCCTAAACAGGTTACCCAAATGGGCAACCAGGGCCATTCTGATGCAAACTATTTTCAATTCAAAGCCTGGAAAGAAGCTGGCATCATTAAAGATGTTACTTCCATGGTGGGCCATATGAATAGCTCACGCCGCTGGCATGGATGGGATACCAATATCAAAAGTTTCCCGCCGGCAGAACCCAAACCGGGAACATTGGATTGGGATATCTGGCTGGGTGTAACACAACCACATGATTATAATAAGAACCTGGTAAACGGCCAATGGCGCTGCTGGTATGATTTCGGATTAGGTGCATTGGGAGATTGGGGCGCGCATATTTTTGATACTGCTCACGAATTCCTCGATCTTGGATTGCCTTATGAAGTGAGTATGCTAAAGGCTGAAGGACACAATCCATTCTTCTATCCGCAAGCTTCTACTATCTTATTCAGGTTCCCCGAACGCGGCAATATGCCGGCAATGGATATTACCTGGTATGATGGGGTTAACAATCTTCCGCCAATACCTGCGGGTTATGGTGTATCAGGACTTGATCCGAATATCCCACCGCCAAGCACTGGAAAAATTGAAAACGCCAGACTAAACCCGGGAAAAATTATTTATAGTAAGGAACTTACTTTTAAAGGAGGGTCACATGGTAGTACCTTGTCTATCATACCACCGGAAAAAGCAAAAGATATGGCAGGCAAACTTCCGGTAGTTCCTGTCAGCCCGTCTAATCACCATGCCAATTTCCTAAAAGCCTGTAAAGGGGAAGAAAAAACCCGTTCACCATTTGACATTGCAGGACCGCTTAGCCAGATGTTCTCATTGGGTGTGATGTCGCAAAAACTAAATACCAAACTGGAGTTCGACAGGAAAACCAAAAAGATCACAAATAATAAACTGGCGAATGATCTGTTGGTGGGAATTCCTCCGCGTAAAGGATGGGAGCAGTATTATAAAGTATAGAACGAAAGTTAAATAGATCAACCATAACAAAAGGCCCGGAACAGAAATGCTCCGGGCTTTTGTCTGCTACATGGATTGATACAAAACGAATGCTTGCTCGCTTTTTTTAAGGGATGCCTTATATTTTTCATCTTTTGTTTCGCGCTGAAAAATATTTTTTGCATCTATGTCTTCCTGCCTTTTGATGTTTAAGCTTTCCGCTTTTGAACCGAGTGCTATTGCCATCGTGATCAAAACAAGTGAATACGAGGCAATTTTTTTGTTAAAACCTGTATTGTACCTATCGTTAAATATAACGGCAATGGTTCCGCAGGCAAAAGAAAGCATTGCCAATACCGCAATGGTAATCGCCGGTTGACGTATATAGTCAATAACGAAACCGGCCGATAATCCGAGATACGAAAACACAAGCGTTAACAGGAAAAAATTAGCAGGCAGCGTAAGGGTATCCTTCGCCATACGGTTAAGAACAATAAAAAAAGTCTTCATGAGAATCACTGAAGCCAAAATGATGGCATAATACCATGCATATCCAAAATCTGTCTGCATAAAAAATAGCTTGTGTTTGCTTATTAAACCGGAGGTTTGTAAAATTGACAACCGCCAATAAAGAGATATTCTTTAATCGACGAAATGGTTCTTTATAGGATAGGATATACTTCAGGAATCAGTTTCGTAAAAGTAGCGTATCATCTAAAGTGGGTCAACTGCGAAAAAACGCAGGTATTTACTTTTCTTTGTATCTTAAATCAGCCAATTCCGTTATACCAAAACAGAGACTGTGGGAGAATTTTTACGATCATTTATTACAGCTATTCCGGCCGACCTTTCTAGTGAAGAGGCGATTCATTTCAAAAAAACCATTCCGTGTTTCCCGGAAGAGGCCGTATATATCTATTCCTTTAAGCAAGGTAGAATGTTGTACGCATGTGGATGGGAAGAAGTATTGGGTTATCAGGATGATGAGATCAACCTGCCCATCGTTTTGTATAGCACCTCTCCCGAATACGCACCCTTTTCCGAGGAGTTCAATGAAAAAGCCCTGCAATTCATTCTTAATAAAAAAACAGAACTGGAGAAGTATAGCTTTACCATGGAACTGAAAAAGATGCATAAGAACGGTCAGCCGGTTCCCCTGATCTCAAAAGTAGGCGTATTCGGTTCTGAGAATGGAACGGTTACGGCTATCATCGGCCGTTTCCAGGTGAGCCATAGTATTAAGTTTGGTAAAGTGATGCGGTATGCTGCCTACGGACCCGAAAAATCTGCATTTGAAGAAGAACTGAACAAACAGCTTTTTCATTACTATGCTATTTCCGGCAAAGAGAAAGAAGCGTTATCATTGGTTGCACAGGGATACTCTTTCAAAGAAGTGGCGCATTATTTTAAAGTCTCGCCATCGGCTATTGAAAAACGCATCATCCCGATGTATAAAAGATTTGATGTAAAGAGCCTCACGCATTTGATCAGTTTTGCGCACGACAATCATATACTTGAATAAGCAGTTTACAGATCCACATGTAATATCCTGTCTTCTTTCACGCCGATATCTTTCAACATATCTATCCAGGGTTGTAACATCTTTTTTTCCGGGTCCAGTGTACCTAATACCCAAATCACATTTTTTTCAATGATCGCTTTCCTGTTATTAATGATGGGAGAGGGAGCGTCAAGATATCCCTGGAAAGTTTTCGCGTCTACAATTTCCCCGGTAATGGGCTCCCCGGGATTGATATCATCGATCACAAAAACAGAAGAGCCTCGCCAGCCCCATAAAAAACCCACCTCGGGCGGAGGATCGGCACTTTCTGCAAACATGCTATACAATTTGGTAGCCGTTGTGTAAACGGATGGATTTTTTTTAATAGATAATTCAGTGGCGATGCCAACAGCTAAACTGGTTTTGCCGCTGTTTTTTGTGCCAAAAACCAATAACTGCATCCCATCCTTTTCTTTTGCAGCAAGAAATTTTTTTACATTGTTTGCACCCACTTCATCAATATCATTATCCCATTGGCTCAAACGAAACTGGAAAGGAAATTTTGGGATCTGTAAAAACATTTTAGTTCGGAACCAATAAAAGGATGGATACAACAGCGCGATGATAAGCGACCAAATCACTATGCTATGAGAAGTGTACTGCGAAAAAATATGTGCGCAGCAAAAAGCGCCAAGAGAAAAATATCCCAGGTCGGTAATGGTATCAAAAGCCACGTTCCCCCATGCGGGTTTAAATGTATAGGGCTCTTGTTTTTGGGCAACGAAAACCAATTTGGATTTCGATTGCTTTTTTGACAGGAGCGGACCCAGGAAATTATATGCTTCAAAGGCGATCCATGTGCCGGCAACAATGATCGGCGCCCATTTTGCAGCGGAATCAAATCCATATTTTTTTAAAAGAAAACGATAAAGTAGCAGTGTTGGAACAAAGCCCAGGGAAAAATGACCGAACTGGTTAGCGAGCCATGAATAGGTTAGCGTAACTCCGCGATAAGAATCTTTCCCGATCAGGTCCGCCTTTAGTTGTGCAAGAAAGTTAGCAATGGTGATAGGTTTTGGCATAATATGAACGTATGAAATGATGATCTTATCTGAACAACAACACCAGGGGGGATCGTTTGCACGCAGCACAATGCTGTGAATGAAAGTTTAAAATATGTAAATATGTGTAAACATCCAAGTGAATAAGAGAGAAGACTTGATTTTATACGTTCTTTGATAAATCTCATCACACGTAGAGTGAATTCTTCCACAATCCTATAAAAACGACATGGAACGGCTTTTGCATCCATTGTATTACTATGGCATCTTTAGAAAAAAATCTGATCATTAAACGATCGCTGCTCAAAAAAGCAGGGAAGGGGTTATTCACGAAAAAAGCTATCCGCAAAGGAGAGCGTATTGTCGAATACAAGGGCCGCATTCGCACATGGAAAGAAATCAGGTCGGAAGATGAATTTAACGGCTATGTTTTTTACATCAACCGCGATCATGTGATAGACGCAAAAAAAAACAGCCGCGCCCGTGCCCGTTATGCAAACGATGCAAAAGGTCTGAGTAAGGTAAATGGCATTCGTAATAATTGCAAATATGAACAGGAGGGACTGAAAGTGTATATTACTGCGATCAAAGACATTCCTGCAGGATCCGAAATACTGGTGGGCTATGGCAAAGAGTATTGGGATATTGTAAAAGAGAATAAAACGATGTAAAACCGGCAAAGGCTGGTAAGCGTAACCTATAGATAATATAGCGACTACTTTTTTCTGAATAATTTTATAAAAACATCTACCATGACAACCGACCAGATCGCAAGACGCCTTGTTGAACTTTGCCGCACAGGCGATTTTGAAACAGCGCAGAAAGAATTGTTTGCAGATGATGCAGTAAGCATTGAACCTTATGCAACACCAGAGTTTGAAAAAGAAACCAAAGGACTTGATGCCATTTTAGAAAAGGGCCGCAAGTTCGAGGATATGGTTGAAGCCATGCACGGCGGAGATGTAACAGACCCTGTTGTTGCCGGCAATTCCTTTGCCATGGTAATGCGGATGGATATGACCATGAAAGGAAAAGGAAGAATGGATATGTCTGAACTATGTGTTTACCAGGTGAAAGATGGAAAGATCATTTCAGAATCGTTTTATATGTAATGTGAGCCTCAAACCCGGTGGCGGGTTTTACTAAGGAAATATAAAAGCGGTATCGCAAAGTGCGCTAAGAACCTCGATTGTGCATGGCGTCCTTTGCGGTTCTTAATGTCCTTTGCGATACTGCTTTAATTCTCGAAGGACCAGGATAACAACTATTCAGAACATTCTGTCTTTGCAACCTTCATCTCTTACAATTCAACCCTGATTCGCATAACATAACTATACAGCAGGGATTTCTTGTTCAATCATTTCCGCACTATCATTTTCTTCAGGACGATTGTTTTCCTGCAATACTTTTTTCCTGATCATCTTTGCGGTTTTATGTTCCCCGGTATGACTCCACCCCGGAGGCATAAACACGTACAGGAATTTGTTTTTGATGCCGGGAGCCTTTATAATATCGCGTCCTAAAAAAACGATCTCTCCAAAATATACATCCCAGAAATTCTTGTGATTAATCTTTCTGGTAACACCGTATTCTACCGGCGTATGGTACTCCTCATTTTGCAATGTGCCGAATAAACGGTCCCAGATATTTAACAGGTTACAAAAATTGGTATCCATATACAAAGGGTTTCTCGCATGGTGTACGCGGTGGTGCGATGGCGTAAGAATAAACCTGTTCAAAACACCCATTCTCGCATTCTGCATAATATTAGGGCCGATATGAATAAACGTTCCCCAGGTGCCATCAATAAACATGATCAGGAACAGTAGTGGTGGATTTACACCGGCAAGGATACAGATAGAGGTCCTGATCACATCTGCATAAGGTCCTTCTAAAAAGAAATGCGTATATGAAACGCTCAGGTTCATGCTTTCGGGTGCATGATGACTCGCATGCAGGCACCAGAACAAACGGACCTTGTGTGCGAGGTAATGGTAAATAAAATGGGAGAACTCCCAGGCAATATATCCATAGATGAGCCAGTACCAGGAGAAGCTTGTTGTAATAACCGCATATTTACTTAAGGCGCCTATGCAAAAAGAAATGGCAGCAATAGAAATAAAGCGGCTGATAAAACGGTTGAAGACGAAAGTCAGGAAAGGCACTTTGTAATCTTCTATTTTAAAACGTTTGTAAACAGCTGCACGTATGATCTCGATGAGAAGAAGAAACGGAAGGATGGGGATGATGCAGGCTTTGATCCCTTCAAGCGTAAGCAGTTTATCATACTGGCCGGATTGAAAGATCTCAACAATGGGATTCAATCCCCAGAAAGAAATAAAATCATGGTAAACGATCTTAAAAAAGTTGGTGATCATGGCTGGCGATTTAGAGCTTTTGTAAAGACAGTACTAATATAGTATTTTGAATACAAAACCGTGTCTCTGTGCCTCTGTGTGAATTTTTTTGACACACGGAGGCGCAGAGGCACGGTTGACTTGTTTGTGTTTTATCCCACTAATCAATAGTAAATTGCGGGAATAATTCTCTCTTATGAAAAAAACAGCTGTTGCATTTCTCCTGTTAGTGCTAACCTCTTACACGCCACCCAAAAAGAAGCCAATCATCGTTTGGCAACCCTCCCACCAGACCAATACGGGGAAGGATTTTAACGAGGCCCTAGTGAGCAACGCGATTGGAGAAGCAGCTATGGCAACCAAACCCAAATTCAAAGAATACAAAGTATGGAGTTTGGGAAGAAAGGATGTGCACAACGCAGATAGTGGCAGCAATACGGTGATTGCACATACTACCGCGGTGGTTGATGGAAAGATCTCAGGCTATGCATGGGAACTGCAGCAATCGAATAAACATAAACCGGACGTGTTTATTGCGCTGCATAACAATGGCGGAAGCAAGCGTCACGCCATATGGGGTTATATACATTATGGCGATGAGCATGAAGCGGAGAACCGTTCATTGGCGGCCGACCTGATAGCGGCCGTTTCATCTGTTACAAACCTGGAGAACCGTGGCGTATTATTGGATAGTACAACCGGCCGGAATGATTATCGTTGCGCAACAACCGGCAAACTTTCTTTTTATAGCCTTGATGAACATGTAAATACCGCTCCCATTCGGGTACTCCTGGAAATAGGGGATAATGCAATGAGCCATGATTTTTTACAGGACCCCGTTAATCAACAAAAAATGGGTGAGGCTATTAAGAAGGCATTGGCGAAATGGTTGGAGAAAAGAGAATAGGAATTAACGTGTTGTGCTATTAACTAACTCTGCGAAACCTCTGCCTCTCCGCGACTCTGCGATGAATAGGGTTTCGAACAGCAGAGATCAAGCATTTTCGAGATTTTTTTACCACAGAGTCGCTGAGAAACAGAGTTACCGCAGAGAGCTAACGACTGTTTTAGGCAGCTAAATAATACAACACGTTAGACATTATTCATAAAACGCAAGACGGTTCTTCAGTAACAATATTTCCGCCTGCATTTCTTTTATTTTTTCTAATAAATGCGTGATCACATCAACACCTTCCAGGTTTATGTCGAGTTCGGTGTGAAGACGTACGATCTTCTCCGCTTCACCAAGCTGATCAACCGGTATGCAGTCAACCTGGCCGATATGCATCACTTCTATCAACCCGAAATTCTGTAACGATCCGATCAATGATACAGTAATACCATGCTGCCGGCAAAAAACATCGATCGGTATGTATTCCTGCGTTTCCATACATTTTTTATTTTGAGAGTTCAGCCAGTTGGGTGAATAATTCTTTTTGTTTTTCAGTAAGATCAGTTGGTGTCTGCACCTGGTAGGTGATAAACAGGTCGCCATACTCCCCTTCTTTTTTATATACCGGGAACCCTTTTCCTTTTATTCTTGTCTTGCTTCCGTTCTGTGTCCCGGGTTTTACTTTCAACTTGATCTTTCCATTCATGGTATCGATCATGATCTCTCCGCCAAGTACCGCGGTATATAGGTTAATGGTTTCTGTAGCATACAGGTCGTTACCTGATCTTTTGAACCGCGCATCATTGGCGATATTGAATGTGATATAAAGGTCGCCATCCGGCCCGCCGTTCATTCCTTTTCCGCCATATCCTTTTAGTTTAATGATCTGTCCGTTCTCAACACCGGCGGGGATGGTGATGCGCA
Organism: Bacteroidota bacterium; assembly: GCA_040388475.1. Taxonomy (GTDB): domain Bacteria; phylum Bacteroidota; class Bacteroidia; order Chitinophagales; family Chitinophagaceae; genus Sediminibacterium. Next base: position 22,023 of record JAZKBT010000024.1, read on the forward strand.
CATTCCTGCCATTGACAGATAATGTTTGGCTATGCGTGGTATAAGCGTTTTGAAGTGAAAGATGTAATTCGCTGTTATAATCCTGTCCCTTGAATTTTACCTGGGCGTTTCTGCCACCAGCTGCTCCGCCAAACATGGATCCGAAAAGATCCGAGAAATCGGTCCCGTCAAAATCACCGGCAAAAGATTGACCTCCGCCAAAACCTTGCCGGCCCTGCGCCTGCCGGGCTTTCTCATATTCTTCGCCATGCTGCCAGTTCTCGCCATAAGTATCGTATTTTTTTCTTTTCTCAGGGTCGCTCAGCACATCGTTGGCTTCATTAAGCTGCTGGAATTTTTTGTTGGCATCTTTGTCGTTGGGATTGAGATCGGGATGCAGTTTTCTCGCCAGTTTGCGATAGGCTTTTTTGATATCATCTTCTGTTGCATTTTTATTGATACCCAGGATCTCGTAATAATCAACAAATGCCATAAAATTTCTTTAAGTACGACAAAGTTACTTTTTGTATTCAGCGCATTACTGACGCAAATCAGGTTTTGGAAATTGCCTGTAGTTAACACCTGCTTCCGGTGATCGGATCAGGTTATATCTCCACGGGCGGCCCCAAAACTTACCTACCAAAAAACCGTACCACCGAAATCGTTTTCGGGTTTATCTGTTCATGATCCGTTGAACTTTAATAAATTTAAAGGGCTACTATTTATTGCCATAAAGAACCCATCATGCGAAAAGCCCTTAGGTTACCTGCTCTTTTACTGTTTGCGATCATTTTTTTCCAACCTGTTCATGCGCAAACAGAGACATTTACGAACCCCTTGCTTCCCGCCGGTGCTGATCCTTTTAGTTTTTATAAGGATGGTTATTATTATTACACGCACACTACCGGAAAAAATATTACACTCTGGAAAACAAACAGCATTGCCAACTTAAAGACAGCAGAAAAGAAAGTAGTCTTTACACCGCCTGCAAAAGGGCCCTATTCTAAAGAGCTGTGGGCACCCGAAATTCATTTCATACAAAACAAATGGTATATCTATTTCGCAGCGGATAGTGGTAATAATAACCAACACCGGTTGTTTGTATTGGAAAACAGTTCGCGCGATCCTTTGCAGGGCGAGTGGATCATGAAAGGAAAACTGACAACGCCTGATGATAAATGGGCCATTGACGGATCTGTGTTTGAAAACAAAGGACAACTTTATTGTATCTGGTCGGGATGGGAAGGAGATATGAATGGACAACAAAATATTTATATTGCTAAAATGAAAAATCCATGGACCGTTGCCGGCAACCGCGTGAGATTATCAGCGCCCGAACTTGATTGGGAAATGCATGGCGATCTTAATGATGTAAATAATCCGCCGCATGTAAATGTGAACGAGGGTCCTGAAGTATTGGTGCATGGCAATCAACTTTTTTTAATTTACTCAGCCAGCGGCTGCTGGACCGAATACTATGCCTTGGGAATGTTACGCACTTCCGTAAACAGCAACCTGATGGATCCGCGTTCCTGGAAAAAATCACCACAGCCGGTTTTCAAACAATCGCCGGAAAACAAAGTGTATGCACCGGGACACAATTCTTTCTTCAAATCACCGGATGGAAAGGAAGACTGGATATTGTATCATGCGAACAGCGAACCGGGTCAAGGTTGCGGCCGCTTCCGTACTCCGCGTGCACAGAAATTTAGCTGGAGTGCAGAAGGGTTCCCGGTGTTTGGTATTCCTGTGAGTGAGAAAACGGTATTAACCGTTCCTTCAAAATAATAAAATAACTTGTAACGACTCTGCGGTGAATAAATGCCCGCTAATAGTGCAGCCCGCATTCACCGCGCCTGCTCGCCTAAGCTTAGCGGGCGAGGAGGTGCAGAGAAGCAGAAGCAACCGCAGAGAATATTAAAACAAACCACATGAGAATTATTTCGTTTTGCCTGTTCACAATCATTTCTGTTTGCGCATCTGCACAGGTATTTAAAGCGCCGGCTTATCCACTGATTACACATGACCCGTATTTCAGTGTATGGTCATTTTCAGATGGATTGAATACTTCTCCTACCAAACACTGGACGGGTACAGATCAATCCATACAGGGGATCATTAAAGTAGATGACAAGCTATATCGCTTTCTCGGTACGGAAGAAAAAGTATACGAAACCGTTTTGCCGGCGGCAGATGAACAGAACTATCAATGCAAATTCACAGAAACAGAACCTGCAGAAGGCTGGATGAATAAAAATTTTAATGATGCACAATGGAAAACAGGAACTGCACCGTTCGGCTCGAGCAGAAGCCGATCAAAAACATTATGGACAAGCAAGGATATCTGGATGAGAAGATCATTTGTTTTAAATGATCTTGATATCAATAAACTTTTTCTGAAACTCCACCACGATGACAATGTGGAAGTATACCTCAATGGTTCTCTTGTTTATACCTGTAATTGCTGGAATGGAAAACCCCAGTTGTTTGAGCTAACGGATGCGATGAAAAGTAAACTGGTAAAAGGAGATAATGTAATTGCCATCCATTGCGCAAATACAGCCGGTGGCGCATGGCTGGATGTGGGTTTGATGAACGAACCCCCATTCAAATCCGGTCCTGAAATTGTGGCTGCAATACAAAAAAGCGTTGAAGTAAAAGCAACACAAACGGCGTATCAATTTACCTGTGGCGGAGTGGATCTGAAACTGACTTTTACTTCTCCTTTGATCATGAGCGATCTTGATTTGTTATCGAGACCGGTATCTTACCTGTCGTTCATACTGCGCTCCAATGATGGAAAAACACATGATGCACAATTGTACACGGGTATATCAACCAATCTTGCAGTAAACAACTCATCACAAACAGTAGTGGCGGGTAAAGCAAATATCAATGGATTGTCGATGTTAAAAGCAGGCACCAAAGAACAACCCATGCTGGAGAAAAAAGGAGATGACCTGCGGATCGATTGGGGCTATGTATACGTGGTTGTCCCCAATTCAATGAATGCCGAGCAAAATATAACACCAGCAGCCAATTACCGGGATGCCTTTTCTTTGAAAGGATCATTCAAAGATTTTGAAGGAAAACAGTTTGCGTTGAACACAGTATTTCCAATGGAAAAAATATCCGCGCAGCCGAAAGAAAAAATGATGATGATCGGGTATGATGATATGTATGCAGTTCAATATTTTGAACAGAACCTGAAAGCCTGGTGGAAACAGCCTGCGCGTTCTAACATTGAATATGAATTCACACTCGCTGCCAGGGATCATAAGAAAATAATGAAACAATGCGATTCGGTGAATACACGTGTTTATAACGATGCGTTAAAAACAGGCGGCGAAGATTATGCAAAACTTTGCGTGTTGAGTTATCGCCAGGCGATCTCGGCGCATAAATTATTGCATAGTCCTTCGGGAGAGATCCTGTTCCTGTCGAAAGAAAATTTCAGCAACGGATCTATTAATACGGTTGATGTAACGTATCCGTCGGCCCCATTGTTCCTTGCCTACAATCCTGATCTGTTAAAAGGAATGCTCAACGGAATTTTTTATTATAGCGAAAGCGGTAAATGGGCCAAGCCTTTTGCGGCGCATGACCTGGGAACCTACCCAATAGCCAACGGGCAAACCTACGGAGAAGATATGCCGGTGGAAGAATGCGGTAATATGCTCATCTTAACTGCCGCCATTGCCAAAGCGGAAAAGAATGCGAAGTATGCCGAAAAACATTGGCACACATTAACTACCTGGGCCGAGTATTTAAGCAAGGAAGGATTTGATCCATCCAACCAATTATGTACAGATGATTTTGCGGGTCATTTGGCGCGCAATGCCAATCTCTCTGTAAAAGCGATTGTTGGCCTGGGGGGCTATGCAATGCTTGCACAGATGTTAGGAAAGAAAGACATCGCCGCAAAATACAAAGCGATGGCGAAAGACATGGCTACACGCTGGATGCAGATTGCAGACGCGGGGGATCATTACGCACTTACATTTGATAACAAGAACAGCTGGAGCCAGAAATACAATTTGGTTTGGGATAAATTATTGAACCTGCAACTGTTTCCTGCAACTGTGTATAGTAAAGAAGTTGCCTACTATCTCACCAAACAAAACGATTTTGGCCTGCCACTCGATAGCCGTAAAACCTACACCAAATCAGACTGGATCATGTGGACAGCAACGCTTGCCAATAATCCGAAAGATTTTAAAGCCTTTATTACACCATTGCAAAAATTTGCAGAGCAAACACCTACGCGCGTACCGCTAAGCGACTGGCACGAGACGACCAATGGGAAGCAGGTTGGGTTCCAGGCGAGGAGTGTGGTGGGTGGGTATTTTATTAAAGTGTTGGAGGGGAAGTGGGAGGGAAATAATTAATAATTAATAGTTCTTTCAGTAGGTGCCGCCGTCAATATTCATTCTCGCAAAAGAGAACGAATGAATATTGACGGCTTTTTTGTGCTTGAACAATTACTAATTGCTAACCACTAATTACTAATTGCCTTTTCAATTGCTCTTTTAACATTTCTATCACAACACTCCCTCCTCTTTCCGTATCTAACCTCCAGTAACGCCCTTGTTACCATCCTAAACCAGTGCCATTACACAATTCTACACGAACCGTTTTTAAGTAACCATTAAAACCTGTGTATGAATTGTATGTGCCTGGAGCTGCTGTTGCAGCATTATTCTCTTTTACCGGCAAAAACTGGCAATGTATTTGCCATAAGAGCAGCCAACCTGGTAATCGCAAAACCGTTCTAACTAACCATCATTCCCTCAACTGCTCTATGTACATGTTGCTCGGTTTTATACAAATGCTTATGCTCACCCAGTCAAGGCTCATGCCCGACCTGGATGTATTGTTTAAGTCTTCGCCGCCGCAAACGGAAACAGGTATTCTCTTAATAGCAGGACAAACAAGAACAGCAGAAACCGCAACAGTTTACTACCAGGCTTTGGGACCCACCCGCAGGAAACGGTACGCTAAAAAATGGATTCCACCGGTATCAAGGAATAAAATATCCTATAAACTTTCATCAAAAAAATCAGCCGGCAGGAGCCGTGTAATAAGCGATGATAAATTATACCTCGTGTTTTGCCAGTGGAAAACAGAAGGCTAACGCTAAGTAAAAATTAAAAAATTAAAAATAAAAAGTGAAGAGGAAAACTGCCGATCAAAAAAATTAATAAGTCCCAGGGGAGGGATCCTGGCAGCATGAGAGAATAAAAAAATTGGAAGGAAGAAACAATAAAGCAATCGAAAAACCTAATCAACAAAAACAGAGAAACATGAAACAGCAAATGAAAACAACCTACGCTTATTTGATAGCAGCTTTTTTAATCATAGCAGGTGCCACATCATGCCAGAAAGAGATATCAGGGAATGCAAATTTAGAAGCAACCTTGCTTACTACGTCAACCTCATCAACGATCGCAGTATTTGGGGGCGGGTCCGATGGCGGCAGCGCTACCAAAGATTCTGTGTACCTGATCAACCCATGTGAAAAAGGAACACATCGCGATCCGATAGAGCCTTCTTCTTTATCTGCTACGATTCAAACATACCTTAGCACCAATTATACCGGCTTTAGTTTTTCCAAAGCATTCGCAGTAAAAGATACAACCGGTACTGTGAAAGGTTATGTAGTGATCATCAGTTTTAACGGAAAACCAGTGGGATTGGAATTTAAAGCTGATGGCACATTTGTAAAAGTGCTTGAGCAGCGCGAGAAAGGAGACATCAACGGACCGGGCTGGCATATTGGGGGCCGTTTTGAAAAACGTAATGGCTTGCATAAAGATACCGTTGCGTTCAGCGCCTTACCGGTTGCAATTACTGCTTACTTCGCTACAACCTATGCAAGTGATACATTGTTGCGGGCATTCAAAGTACAGGGAGGTAATTATCTCGTGCTTTCTAAGAATAATGGTTTGTATGCATCACTGTTCAGCAGCACGGGTATATTTATCGCACGTGTTTCGTTGAGCGCAATACCCGGACTGGTATCGGTTTCAGAAGCAACTTTGCCAACTGCAGCGTTAACGTTCCTGGGGAATGCTTTTCCTAACTATGTGCTTGATAAAGCTTTCAGTGTAAGTTTTGCAGGCGTTTTGAAAGGATACATAGCGGTGATTGATGCGAACAATACGAGATACTGTGTTGCGTTTGATGCAAACGGAACGTTTGTAGCAGCAAAAGCGATCTGGTAAGAAGTTAATCACAATGAATTTTAAAAGCGAGCTCCTGCAGGGCTCGCTTTTTTTATGATCCTCTCTCTGCCCCTCTTCTGCAGAGATATACATATATATAGTAACTTTAAAACCTCCCAAACCTGTATCCCGGATGCGTATTTTTATCGTCGGTTGCCTTTCTATGTTTATAACTGCATCCTGTATGGCTGGTGTTTTTGATGCGGTAAGATCAACACCCGCATCACAACGTGTTACTAAAACGCTGGACATTTTTAACAACCAGGTTAAACACAAAGATTCGGTCTTTGCTTTAAGTTCCATCAGACAATTGATGGCAATAGCAAGTGAAATGAGCGATAAACAGCTTGAATGTTTATCAACCTCTTTATTGGCCGATCAATATGCACGCATACGCAGTGTCAATCCTCTCTCTACACAATTGCACCTGGATGCTATCGCGAAGACAGAAAAATACCATCTGCCATTAATGACGGGAATCTGCAATTACCGCATGGGACGTTATTATTACAGTTTCAAAAATTATCCTTTTGCCTTTGAATACCTGCTCAGGGCCGATAATATTTTCCATGAACTGGGTTATGCAAAAGTGCAGGATAGCGATGAGATACTTTTTTTCATCGGCAGTATTTATTATGAGACAGGTGACTATGATAAAGCCGAAACCTTTTTACAGAGTGTTCAGCAACTGAAAAAAATAAATAATTACGTTCAGAAACAATCGCTGAATACTTTAGCGATGATAAGAAGGCAGCGTGGCGATACGGCACAGGCATTGGTGTATTTTCAGAAAACCCTGGATGTTGCTATTGAGCAAAAGGATTCGGCATGGCGGGGCATTTGTTACAGTAATATGGGTGCCTTATATTTTTATTCGAACCGGCATTCCATCGCTTATCCCATGCTGGAAAAAGCGGCGCACCTGAGTATGGAACACAAACAATGGGGTGATGCCTACGTTGATATGTTGTTTCTGGCGCGGATAGATGTTTTACAGAACAGGATGGCACCCGCATTAAAAAAAATAGATAGCGCCATCGCATTACAGAAATTTTATTTTACACCGCAGGCAAGAAAACATTTATACGAAACACTGGCTCTTTATTTTGAACATAGCCGACAGCCGGCAAAGGCATTAGAAGCACAGCGCCAGCTGATGCTGGTGAAAGACAGTCTTTCTACCAGCAAGGACCAGCAGGCATATAAAAAAGTATTGCTGCGACTGGAAACGGAAAAACACCTGAACGATATTGACAAACTCGAAGCCGATGCACGAGCTTCTGCATTAAAACGGAATACAGTTATTCTCGTACTCGTTTTACTTGTTGTGATGCTGTTACTCATCTATAGCCGCAACCGTTTAAAAGCAAACAGCCGAGCCGCTAAACTGGAGGCAGAAAAGATACAGGCAGAAGAAAAACTAAAAAATGCGCGGCAGCTCTTACAGAATTTCAGGGAGAACGCGCGGCAGAAAAACGAATTAATAGAACAGTTCTCATTAGAACTCCAGCGATTGAAAAATAACCTGGCAGGTGACCCGGCATATGATGAAAGGCTGAAGAACTTTGAAAAACTTGTGCGCTCCACGATCCTTACAGATGCTGAATGGAACGACTTCAGGATCTTATTTGATAAAGTATACAAAGGATTTTTTACCAGGCTCGAACAAAAACTCCCAGGGCTCTCTCTCACGAATAAACGTTTCATGTCGCTGATTAAACTTGGTCTTGATAATATTGAGATGGGTAATATGATGGGAATGGATGCGGCCTCAGTTGAACAGGCCAAAAAAATCCTCCGTGACAAAGTACACCCCGAACAAGACGGCCTGGCTATTGAAGACCTGGTGCAGGCTATTTGAAAACAGTTTGTGGTTTGGCGTTTGTGGTTGTTGCTGGTTCAAGGCTAATAATTACATGCGAAAGCATGATGCGTTTTATCAGGCTTTTGCAATATAACTCCCAGCCAAAACCGACACTTCGATTAACTTTGCATATCATGTACAAACCCAAACCCGGCATTGATATCATCGCAAAGGTCCTGGATGCATTGTATGCACATAACCCGGATGCACTGTTTGTGATGAGCCTGATGCACCAGTATGAAGAACGCGGGAGCCTTAGTAAAAAACAACTGGAAGGGTTATTATCAAAGGCGCAGAAAGTAAAAGAGATCCAGCAGAGCTGGCTCGGCACACTGGAAGCCATTATTTTAAAAATGCCAACCAGGTATAAATCAACAGAAACGATCACCGCATCTCCTATTTATCAGAAAGATGAAACTGCAGGACAACTCATCAATGACATCCTCGAAAAATACCCCCAACACAAACGTGTGTTGTTTCTTAAGGCAAAATATGATAACAACGAAGTACTTACTGCCGATGAGACCGGGGAATTGAAGAAGTTTTACAAGGTATTAAAGATTAAGTAGTCATTATTCTTTTGCATTTTGCTCCATTTGTTTTACACCCTGCCAGGTTTATCTACTTTTCAACCCTGTTCATCTACTATAAAACCAGTTTAATCAAATTGATTATGCTATCGATTCATTACCGGATACATTAGCATTCTAAATTGATAAGCACGAGGGGGGTATTTGGGGTACTTATCCAAACTGCTAATTAACATAAGGCGGCCTGCAAGAGGCGGCCTTTTTGTTTTTTATACCCCTTGTTTTTTATACCATTTTTAAACAAGGCAAAATATCGATAGATTGCGTTATAAGAGGAATCATGCAAACATTTGCAGAAAAGGTCATTCATTTCAATAAAACCATTGAGTTCACCGGCGAATTGCCCGAAGGGATCAGGATCATGAACCCTTTCAGGGAAGATAAAAAAGTGAACCAGGTTGCCGCGCTGTTCTATCATAAATATTATAATGACCACCTTACCCGGCACATTATATTGGGGATTAATCCCGGAAGGTTTGGTGGAGGCATCACTGGCATTCCATTTACGGATCCAAAAAGACTAACCGAAAAATGTGGCATCCCTTTTCATGGCGACATGAAGCATGAACCATCATCCGCATTTATTTATGAAATGATCGATGCATTTGGCGGCCCCGAAAAATTCTACCAAAAAATATACATCAACTCTATTTGCCCGCTGGGGTTTACATTAACGAATGACAAAGGGAAAGAGGTGAATTATAATTATTACGACAGTAAAGAACTCACTGCTGCGGTGTATGATTTCATCACTGACAGCATTCAAAAGCAAATTAATTTCGGAGTAGATACAGATACCGCATTCTGTTTTGGAACGGGTAAGAATGAAAAATTTCTCAGGGAGTTAAACGAAGAGAAAAAATATTTTGCAAAGATCATCGCACTCGAACACCCGCGTTTTATTATGCAGTACAAAGCGAAGAAGAAGCAATTTTATATTGGGAAGTATATAAATAATCTAAACATCACGCCCATACCCTCTTTGGGTTGATTATGGTTTCAGCAATTCCCCGGCCTTCTCATTAATAAGTTCCTTGATCTTTCCTTTAAACAATGAAGCAGCAAAAGGAAGTTCAGCATCCAGGCCAATCGCATCCTTGTTAACGGTCAATACGCCCGATATATCAAAACCCATGATGGTAAAACTGAATTCTCCGGTATTGCCATTCCATTTTTCAGTAAGCCCGCTGATCTTATCGCCATGTTCTTTCTTTGTTTCAGTCAGAAGGCGCTGAATTCTTTTTAACGCTTCTTCCTGCGAAAGCTGGTGTGGTATGCTCATATCAAAATGTGCCATAAAATGTATTTTGTCTACTATCAAAAATAGTATGCCAAGTATTTGTGAACAGGTCCTGTCATAAAAGAACATTGCCCGCTATACGGGCAATGTTTCCTTTTTGATCCATAACACTATTTTTTATCGAAAACAGATTTGGTAGCAAACTCCCCCTGCGCGGTTGTAATATTGTTTTGTAAAGTAAGTGTTTTACCATCTGCACTAAGCGACCAGGTTTCAAGACCTTTCATTTCAATAGACTGGCCATTAAAATCCATGGCAATAGTAGCGTTCACATTGAACGTATTGCCATCTGCCGCCCATTTTAAAACAGATTTCTTTTTACCGGCACCAAAAAAAGGCGTTTCTGATTCTTTTCCTTCAACCAATGTTTCACTTGTTTCAACTGCGTTACCATCGCGGCCCGTTGTGGTTTTAACAACACTGATGCCATCGGTTTTCTGGTCAATAACAATTTTACTAATCGCGCCACGCGCGCCAAACTGGCCCAGCTCGCTTTTCCCTTCGTTCAGTGTCCATGTTCCTGAGAAATTGGTTTGGTAAACGGGCTTCGTAAACGAGAACAATAAAACAGAAACAAATAAAAGCGATAAAAATTTGTGAGTGGTTTTCGTAAGCATAATGAATGTTTTTATTTAAAGCTACCAATTTTTTGGTTTTTCTACAAGCATGTTTATACGTAGTCGCTCGCCTCCGGGCGAGCGACTGTTATCCATCGGCCTCCGGCCGAAACCCGGTTATGCATAATCCGTTCGATATCAAAACACAGTATCTTTAATCAGAAAACCAATCAAATGGATCTCCAGATCAAAAACCATTTATTCATCATCGGCGGAGCAACATCCGGTTTTGGAAAAGCCATCGCAGAAGCATTGCTAAAAGAAGGCGCCAACATTATTGCTGTTGCCCGGGGAGAAGAAAAACTAAAAACACTGCAATCAACCGCACCAACGCAGGTAGAGATCATTGCCGGTGATATTTCTGATGAAAACATTCTGTCGCAACTAATACAAATGGTTGGCGAGCGGCCGTTACACGGGATGGTGGTTAATGCAGGCGGTCCACCTGCCAAAACTGTTTTAGAAACTACCCTGGAAGATTGGGATGCGGCATACAAAAATATTCTTCGCTGGAAAGTGGCCATCACAAAGGCATTTGTACCCAGAATGATGGAACGGAAATACGGCCGGATTGTATATATAGAAAGTTCCTCTGTAAAACAACCGCTGGAAAACCTGGTGCTAAGTAATTCACTTCGTGTAGCGGTGGTAGGAATGGTAAAAACTTTGTCGCAGGAAATAGCAAAAAGCGGTGTTACATTAAATATACTTGGTCCGGGCTCACATAACACACCCGCAATAGACCGCATCTATAAAAAGAAAAGCGAACAAACCGGCGAACCGTTTGATGAAGTAAAACAAAAAGCCATCACACAAATTCCTGTTGGCGCATTGGGAGAAGCTGCTGATTTTGCCAGCCTCGCGTTGTGGTTGCTAGGTCCAATGAGCCGTTTTGTAACAGGAGAAACGATAACGGTTGATGGTGGTGCAGTAAAAAGTATGTTATAAACCCTCTGCGATAACTCTGCGCTCACTGCGTCTCTGCGGTGAGCCCTTCGCTTAGATATTAATCTCGAAGTTTTTTTCCCCGCAGAGACGCAGAGAGCGCAGAGTTTACGCAGAGAACCATAAAAATAGTAAGATGAAAAGAATATTATTTGTTTTGTCAGGGTTCCTGTTTTGTATTTACTCAAATGCACAAACACCCGCAACCATCGGCCCCGAAAAAGGATCCTTAATAATTGTAGGCGGGGGAAACGTTGGGCCGGAGATCTGGTCAAAATTTGTTGAGCTGGCCGGTGGTGCAGCCAATGCCAATATCATCATTATAACAACAGCTGATGAAGATTCATCTATCAGCAGGGGCGCATCTACAGAAAAAGAAGCATTGAAAAAAATAGGCGTACAGCAGATCAGTTTTCTTCACACACGTGATCCCAAGATCGCTAATACAGAAGAGTTTATTGCACCACTCAAAAAAGCAACCGGTATCTGGTTTCGTGGCGGAAGACAATGGAAACTGGCAGATGCATACCTACATACGCGTGCACAAAAAGCATTTACTGAAGTATTGGAAAGAGGCGGTGTAATTGCTGGCACTTCTGCCGGTGCAACCATACAGGGATCATTTATGGTTCGCGGAGATACAAAAGGAAACACACTAATGATTGGCGATCACACAGAAGGTCTTGATTTTATACACCATGTAACTATCGACCAGCATCATTTAAAAAGGAACCGCATGTTCGACCTGTTGGATGTGATCAAAAAATACCCGGATCTTTTGGGCATCGGGCTGGATGAAAGTACCGCTATTGTAGTTCAGAAAGACCTGTTCGAAGTGATTGGCGTTTCCTATGTCTGCATTTATGATATTGACCAGATCAATGGAAAACTCAACCCGGGTATGCCCAATAGCCCTTCGGGTCCGTTTTACTTCTTAAGTAAAGGACAAAAATTTGATCTCAAATTGAGGAGAATAACCAGGTAAATTAACCAGCCGCTTCTTCTGAATTACCGGAAGTTTGTGCCGCTTCTTCTTTTGGTGTAACATTCTTCAGGCTCAGCTGAAACTTGGTATTGAGGGAAACCACGTAATGGTTCTGTAATAACAAAGCTTTCACATTTGCGTCTTCCAGCATCACAAATGCAAGATCAGAAGCCAGTGCCGATCCGCTGATGATATTGGCCACACGACCCTTGGTAAATTCGATAGAAAACTTATAACCTGCCTTACGACCGCTTCCGGCCCTTTCAAAATCGATACGGTTCAGATCCAATACCTGGTCGCCATTGAGGGTTCGCT
>JAZKBT010000025.1:0-39984 GCA_040388475.1 Bacteroidota bacterium
ACTGGATGTATATGGAAAACCTGCGTTACAGCAACCCGGCACTGAAAGGCGTTGACCCGGAATATGGTGGAAGGCTGCACTTGTATCATAGCACTACCAATGCATTGCTTTGCTCTGATACATTACGTAGCTGGTACCCCTGGCCTCATTACAAAATGTATATACCGGATACAGAGAACAGCCCTATGCAGGGTGGTCATACAGACTGGTATGTTTTCCGCTTAGCTGAAACTTACCTGTTACGTGCAGAAGCTTATGTATGGAAAGGGGACCTGATAAATGCGGCTGCTGATGTAAATGCAGTTCGTACAAGGGCAAAATGTGATGCTTACCTTCCTGCAAAAATGAGCATCGCAACAGTATTGGATGAAAGGGCACGTGAACTGTATTTTGAAGAACCACGTAAAACCGAGTTAACAAGGATTGCATATATTTATGCAAAGACCGGTAAAACTGCGGATAACGGTAAAACATATACAGTAGCCAATTTCTCTACTTCAAATTTCATGGTTGATCGTATTCTTGAAAAGAATATTTTCTATAAAACTAATTTTGTTACCGTTCACGGTGACCAGATGAGAATAAGCCAGTACCACGTGTTATGGCCAATTCCGCAGGCAGCTATTCTTGCCAATACGGATGGACATATTAACCAGAACCTCGGTTATACCGGCTCTGCCACTAACGTACCGGCGCTGGATAAGATCCCTGAGTAATTGTTCTTTTTTTAGTACGCAATATTTTGAATGCCATCTCAATTATTTGGGATGGCATTCTTCTTTACTTTTGAAGATATATTTTCAAACAAATCAACTCCCTATGCACAGGAACAAAAAGATCGTGATCGTATTCGCCCTCCTATTCATGGCAGGCAATACGTTTGCGCAAAAACCGCAAACACCTTTATTGAAAGTGATCGATTCTGCCTTACAGAAAGCAGCCGATCAGTATAAATACATGGCAAAGAATATAGCCCCAACTGTATTGCCCAAAAATTATAACCCACTTACCAAAAAATCTGAAACAAGCAATTCAGGCTGGTGGTGCAGTGGATTCTACCCCGGTACACTCAACTATCTCTATGAGAACTCGCACGACAATACATTATGGGTAGAAGCAACAAGAACAGAAAAATTGTTAGAGAAAGAACAGTTTAACAAAGGAACACATGACCTCGGTTTTATGATGTTCTGCAGCTTCGGTAACGCCAACCGCTTGATGCCCACCAAAGAATACGAAGAGATATTGATGAACAGTGCCAAATCATTGTCAACAAGATTCAATCCAACTGTAGGTTGTATACAATCATGGGGCGCTACCGCAAAATGGAAATTCCCTGTGATCATCGATAATATGATGAACCTTGAGCTTTTGTTCTGGGCCACCAAACACAGCGGTGATTCTTCATTCTATAAGATCGCTGTTACACACGCAAATACAACAATGAAAAATCACTATCGCCCTGATTTCAGTTCATGGCATGTGGTTGATTACGACCCGGCAACAGGTAATGTAAATGTGAAACAGACGGCTCAGGGTTATGCAGATTATTCTGCCTGGGCAAGAGGACAATCGTGGGGATTGTATGGCTATGTTGTCATGTACCGCGCAACAAAAGATCCAAAATATTTACAACAGGCAAATAAGATCGCAAATTACCTGCTGACACATCCGAATCTTCCGGCAGATAAAATTCCGTTCTGGGATTACAATACGCCTGAGATTCCTGCTACTTACCGCGATGCATCTGCAGCTTCTATTATGGCTTCTGCTTTACTGGAATTAAGTAAATATGTGGATGCCAAAAAAAGCCAGTCGTATGTAGGCATTGCAGAAAAAGTGATCAGGGAACTAGCCACGCGCACCTATACAGCGCCTGTTGGTGAGAATGGTGGTTTTATTTTAAAACACAGTACAGGACATCTTCCGGGTAACTCAGAAGTTGATGTTGCGCTCACTTATGCGGATTATTATTATGTTGAAGCAATGATGCGTTATAAAGCGATGAAGGGAAAGAAATAGGGATTGATATTGCCACGCCCTTCAGGGCGTGGATAGTGTTATATCCACATTTATTTTTTCGGGCTTTAGCCCGGAGTGTATACTCCGGGCTAAAGCCCGATTTTTTTTAGAGCATACCCTTTTATCCACGCCCTGAAGGCGCGGCAAGAGAATAATACCCTCCTCAAAGCATTTCGATAACTCAATAACAATCGGGTTTTCGTAAATTTTACGAAAACGTTTTCTCCGATTTTCGTAAAAATACTATCTTAGGACCTCACCTCTACGAAAATCAATACCTGTATTCTGTTATAAATGGGTCCATTTTATGAGCAGCATCAATTTAAAACGATTATCTGAAGAACTGGGATTGTCTATTTCATCTGTCTCCAAAGCCTTGCGCGACAGCTATGAGATCAGTGCCGAAACAAAAAAGCGGGTGCTGGCGATGGCCGAAAAACTGAACTACCAGCCCAACCCTTTCGCAAGCAGTTTGCGAAGAAAAAAAAGCATCACGATAGCAGTTGTTATTCCTGAGATCGCCAATAATTTCTTTGCATTGGCGATTGATGGGATACAAATGGTGGCGCAACAAAAAGGTTACCATGTACTCACTTACCTGACGCATGAAAATTTCACCAATGAAGAATCAACGATCAGGCACCTGCAGGGTGGCCGTGTAGATGGCGTATTGATTTCCCTTTGCCGGGATACGGATAGCATCAAACACCTCACTGGACTGCATGATACCGGTATCCCCCTTGTTTTTTTCGACCGTGTTCCCGAGATTATGGATTGCCCTACTGTTACCACTGATGATTATGACAGCGGATTCAAGGCTACCGAACACCTGATCAAGGCAGGTTGTAAAAAGATCGCGTGCTTGTCATTATCAAGTTTATTATCGATCACACATAAAAGAGTAAGTGGTTACCAGGACGCATTAAAAAAATACAAGTTAAAAGAAGATCCCAAACTCATCATTGAATGCACCAATGACAATGCCAGTAACCTGCAGCTGATCAAAAAACTATTATCGAAAAAAGACAGGCCGGATGGTGTTTTTTCTACAGTAGAAAAACTGGCGATCTCCACTTACTATGTGTGTAATGAGATCAAATTAAAAATACCACAACAATTAAAGATCATCAGTTTCTCCAATCTCCGCACAGCATCGCTGCTTGCACCGTCTTTATCAACCATTACACAACCGGCATTTGAAATAGGAAAAGAATCCGCGTCCCTATTATTCCGTATGATAGAGAAAAAAACTTTCGGGAACAGAATTGATAAGATTGTATTGAAGAGTAGTTTGATAGAGCGCAACAGTTCAAAATAATTATGTTGAATGCTAAATGTTGAATGATGAACTCTGTCATTCAACATTTAAAATATAAAAATCATGCTTCTTACAACCAGATCAAAGGATGCCTGATAGGCAAATTCCGGATCACTTCTTCTACCAAAGGCTGATGATCGAGTTTCTTCCAGGTTTCAAACCATTTTGTTTCACCGAATTTATTAGCCCCGAATAAAAGAAAAGGTTGTGCAACCGGCCAGTCGTTCCAATACATTATATCGGGAGGAAAACCCCATTTATTTTTGTCTTCGATGAACGGATACAAATAAGTAATCCCCTTCTTTACAGATTTTCCATCTGCTGTTTCATATTTCCACAAATCATTGGATGGTGTTGATAGTATCTGGCACAGCACAACCATGGCATCCAGGTTAAAAATAGAATAACCATAAGGTTTGGTACGCGCTGTTTCAAGCGGAAAGCTTCCATCAATACCCATTTGATTGGGAAGTAAAACAGTCTGAAACCGCAGCCTGCAGGAATCAAGCATAGCCTTGTCGTTGCAAAGTTTTGCAAAAGAAGCTACCTGCATCGTCCAGCAGGTGCTGTGATTATTTTTGATATTTTTTTCTGCAAGCCCCATCTTACTCGTGGTTAGCCAGGTGATATAACGGCTGAACCATTGTTTGATATCTATGGCGGTTTGTTTATCAAATAAAGCAGCATTCTCCATTACGATCACGCCCTGCGCTACTTCCATGAAATGGATCGTATCGATAATCCCGTAATTACGCCCGGTAGCTCCTTGCCGTACGGCCTGTGCATACTGGAGATTGGGATTCATTAAGGTTTCGGGGTCAACAAACCATGCTTTAAGATGCATTATGGCTTGCTTTACATATTTCTCATCACCGGTTAATTTATATGCCGAAGCCAATGCACCGATGATCTTGCTGAAACGGATCATCAACTTACGATGCGCGAGAAAATTATCAGGGTTGGTAATGCCATCTCTTTCTTTATAAGCACCATTGGGATTATCCGGGTTGGGCCAAAAATAGTCTGACTCCGAAAAAAAATCATGTTTGCTACCCGCGCTTCTCGGGGATGTTTCCGATGTGATGGTAAGAGGAAGTTGTGTCATTGCCCACCCAGCTTCATCCATGATTTGTTTTCGCAACAACTCCTGTGCTTGCTTTTCGATAGTTGAAATGGTTTTACCAGTTGTATTTTTTTGTGAAGAACAGGATAATTGACAAATCCCTAAGAAGATCAATGCCAAAAATGATAACCTCTTTTTAATTCTAACCTTCATTAGTTTTGTTTTTGAAACGTCATACTACGAAGAGTAAACCCGCCCGTATCAAAAAAGATACGAAAAGTATGCATGCCTTTTGCGAGCTTGATATTCTCTCCTGTAACGGTCGGTTTCCAACTCTGTAAGCCACCAGTTGCCTGTATCTCCGCAGCAGTGATTACTGGCGTACCATTATCAATTAGAGAAATTTTACCCTGGTTCTTATCAGCTGCTGTAGCAAACAAGATTTTATATGTTCCGGTTTCTTTGACATTGACAGTGTACTGCAACCACTCTCCATCTTCTATATTGAAAATAAATGGTCCATCCATATCCTTTTGAATATCCACTCCATCATTTCGATAAGTACCGCCTTTGTTTCCCACCGTATTTACGCCGGGTGTATATTGATAGCGGGCAGTGTCTTTATCGTAATAAGCAATACGCTGGCTGCCCATATCAAAATCTACTGCATTGATCGTTGTGGTTGTTTTATCGATCACCAATCTTTTAAAAGGCTTTGTTCCTGTTGTACGCACCTGCCGGAACATGGCATCTGTTACATCTTTGTGGTAAATATTATTTTTGATCTTCAGGTTGTTTAATAGTTCCTGTAAGATCTTCCACGCTTCTTCTTCTGTTGGTTTAGGTCCTTTGCCTGAGGTGTAATCAAGAAACTTCTGGTAATTCTCCGGCTGTTTGATTTCCAGTGGATTGTTGATGTTCATTTTTTTGCTTTGCCACCATGCCCAACCGATATCATTTTTTTCTGCCAGACTGATAGCTTCAGTAAACCATGTATTGGAATTTTCGCCTGCTTCGCCTAACCAAAGTGGTATATTATTTTTCTCCCGAAGATCAAGAAACCTGCTGATAGAACCTGTGTTATTGAAATTCCCATATTTATGAAAACTCATCACGAGATTATCATCCCATGTTGGCATAATCCCATTGTAATTATTTCCAAAACCATTCCCTTCAATGATGATGATATGCCTCTTATCCACTTCACGGATGGCTTTTGTAATATCAACCATCAATTGCCGTAACGGGATATTTTTTTGTTCAGCAGTCCCACGGAAATCTTTTTCATCTTCAAATCCCCAGTTGGGTTCATTGATGATATCATAGCCACCCATCCATTCTTCTTTTGCGTAGCGTTGCGCTAATTTTTTCCAGAGAGCGATTGTTTTTTCTTTATTCGCATCGCTCTGCCATAGAGATGGTTTGGCAGGATCACGATCTGAAATCGGGAGGTCATTGCCTTGCCCACCGGGAGCTGCATGCAGATCAAGGATGAGATATATTTTATTTTGCTTACACCATTTCAGCAAACTATCCGTCATGACAAAACCTTTTTCCAGCCAGGTATTCTTTCCTGCTAGCGGCTCCTGTTCTACAGGTAAGGTGTATAAATTATAATGCATGGGTAAACGGATGGAATTAAATCCCCATGATGCCATCGAATCAATATCTGTTTTAGTTGTGTGATTCAACACCCATTCATTATAGAACTGGTTTGTTCTTTCTTCACCCACCAACTCTTTTATTTTTTCTTTGATGCGGTACTGCTGGCCAAGATGACTCAGTTTAAACATATAACCTTCCTGCAACACCCATCCTCCAATACCCATACCACGCAGGATGAATTTTTCTCCTTTGCCGTTAACGATTATTTTTCCTTGTGCTTTTAAAAAACCCTGCGCCTGGTTTTTATTCAGAAAAGAAAATAGCAGGATACATGTAAAAAAATATTTTACCCGCATGAGTAGTCATGATTTTAAGTTATTAAAATGCCCTTACCATATATAAGTAGCAACAGCGCCTGCAGCTAATTCTGCTCTTGCTATTTTATTATTAGATACAATATCAAATCTTTTAACAGTATTACCACTGTTCAGAACGATCAGTACTGTTTTCCCGGAAGGCGTTTTAAAAGCTGTATTGGGTAATACTTCTTCTACAGAAGACTCGATTCTTACTGAACCCGGGCGCGCAAATTTTGCTGCATGCGCAATGATATAATAAGCGGGGTTTCGTTTGATGCTGTCTCCTCCTATCGTTACTGCGCCAAGACAACTCGTACATCCGCCGCGATCGGTATGCGGTTTATATGCAGGATCTGATGCGAGGTTCCATTCGATCACTGTTTTGCACCAGTTGCGTGTGGCGCCTACAATTAACTTGCGAACGTGTTCGGCAATATCCCTTTTAAAATTTCCCGGTGCACCTACCCATTGCTCAGTGAAATATAAATTCTTATCAGGGTGCGCATCATGTACTTCTGATAAAGCTTCTATCTTACCTCCATACAAATGAAAAGCTGATCCATCAATATATTTTTTTGCTGCGGGATCATTTAAAATGGAAATCGGATAATCCGGTTTATCGGCATTATGATCGTAGACAATGATCTTTGTAGTGATCTTCACTTTTGCAAATGCAGGCCCAAGATGATCTTTTACAAATTCTGCCATATCAGGTGCAAACATCTGTAAACTGGGATTATTGCCCGGATGCAGCGGCTCATTCTGAACAGTCACTGCGTCAATACGAATGCCCTGCTTTTTCATTTCCTGTATATAGCGTACAAAGTATTTCGCATAAGCAGGATAATATTCTTTTAACAGGTTGCCTCCTTTGGTATCATGGTTGTTTTTCATCCATGTGGGAGGCGACCAGGGAGAGCCCATTATTTTAATGGATGGGTTTATTTCCAGGATCTCTTTTAAAACAGGTATCACATCTTTTTTATCAGGACCAAGGTCAAAATGGATCAGCCCGGTATCCGTTTGCCCGGCGGGAAGATCATCATAAGAAAAAACAGTTTCATTCAGATCTGAGGCTCCGATACTTAAGCGGAGATAGCTGGTGCCGATATTATTTTTATCTGTTGCAAACAATTCTTTGATCAAAGCCGAACGTGCAGTCTTACTCATCTTCATCATGTTCATCGCACTCCCACCGGTTAATGCGAATCCAAAACCATCGATAGATTGATAAGTTTTCTTATCATCAACAACAATAAAAGGCATTGAACCGCCTTCGGGTCTTTGGGAAAAAGATAGGGAAGACTGTTTTTGAAAAAAAATATTGTTGACCGGATCCGTTAACCATACTTCTGCATTTTTTTGCTGTGCAGCAACATGTATCGAAATACATAAAACGGGTAGTAAAAACCTGGTAAGTCTGGATTTCATGAATAAATAATAAAAGTGTATTTAATAAAGTAAGATACTCAACTATGCCCAGCTAAATACATCGCCTGATGGAATATGTGTGAGGTTGTTAGCAGGGATCTGTGATTGAAACCACTTCTTCAAGGGCACGGAGCTTCACAGAGAATTCTCAAAAACAACATCATTAAAACCTATCATGCTTTTGCAGTAACAACCCGCATAGCCTTCGGGTCCCAATGAATTGCTTTATTTAATTCAGCGCTGGTATTGCAAAGGATGGCCGGGCCCGCTGCACGCAATCCGAAAGACGCATCTTCAACGGAGGCTTTACCGGTTCTTACCGATTCAAAAAAGTTGATCATATGATCAAGCCGCGAATCGTATCCTTTAGGTGATTCAAATGAAATCTCCTCTCCTTCTTTTGCTTTACGATCTTCGGCACTATATTTCGCATTGTATTCGGCCAGTAAAGATTCCTGCATAGATTTTGGAAAACTTTCCAAAGAATCATACCCACCAATACCGGGCGCAATGGGTCTTTTGAAATGTTTGATCTTAATATTATTTGATCTGAGTTCGATCACACCTTCTGTTCCTATGATACGTGTCCCTCCTCCTCCACCTGCTCCATCTGCCAGGTTAACGCGGGTATAGAACTGGAAACCATTGTGTGTTTCTGTTTTTGGATAACGCATAATACCTGTAACAAGATCATACGCATCACGGCCATCTTTCCAGTAATTCAAAGCCCCCGTTGCGAAAATAGTATCGGGGCCTTTGGAACCTGTTACTGTATGCAGTCCTGTGATATTATGTACAAACAGGTCACCTGCAACACCTGTTCCGTAAGCTTTGTAATTTCTCCAGCGAAAAAAACGTACGGGATCGAATGCTACTTTGGGTGCATCTCCCAGGAACAGGTCCCATGCAATGGTTTTTGTGCTTGCATCAGACGGAATCGTGTACTGCCATGCGCCATTGGCTGAGTTCCTGTCAACATACGCTTCAGCATAGGTAATATCACCGATCACACCCTGTTTAAAATATTTCTGTGCTTCCAGGAACAATACATTACTCGCGTATTGGCTCCCCACCTGTAATACTTTGCCGCTGGCTTTTTGTGCAGCTACTACTGCAAGACCTTCTTCTGCATGATGCACCATGGGTTTCTCGCAATACACATGCTTACCGGCTTTTAATGCATCGATCGTGATATGATCGTGCCAGTGATCACAGGTACAAACGAGAACAGCATCAATATCCTTGCGCGACAATATCTCTTTATAGTTTTGTGTAACGAACAGATCCTTTCCCCATTTTTCTTTGGCCCTGTCGAGTCTTCCCGTGTAGAGATCAGCTACTGCCACCAGCTCAACACCTGGTACTTTTAATGCAGTATCGGTATCATAATGACCGATAATACCTGAGCCGATCAGGGCAATACGTATTTTATCATTTGCCGTAACCCTGGCCTGTGATAGCAGTGTTTGAATTTTTGACTGATCCGCCAAAGCAGGCAGGCCCGCCAATAACAATGAACTGGAAGAGCCTAAAGTTTTCAGGAATTTCCTTCGGGTAGTGGACATGGTAGTGGTTTTGATAGAGGAATTTACGATAATTAGTAATTGATAGGTAGCAATTACTAATTAGAAATTCAAGAGCGGATAACCCGGTTTATAACTTATTCAGCAACAACGAAATTATCTTCTTCATTGGCCCGCCTTCGTGAAGATACAGGCGGTTAAATAGGCGATAAAGGATAAATGGATCTAACTATTCTACGATCATCTAATCACTTTACGGAAGGTTCGTCTGCAAACAAAAGCTCTTTCCAGATCTTAACAGGTTTTGATTTTTTCCTGAACAGGTCACCAATAGCGCCGGTACCAATCGATAAACCTACGCCTCCGCCACTACCATAAGAACCCAGACTAACTCCACCGCCGACAGATACGCCGCCCCCATTACCAGGTTGTTCCGGCATACTCTCCAGCACAAAACCCACAGCAAAACTTTTCCTGTTAAGGTTTACCATTGTTGCTCTTGTAAGAAAAGAATTCAATGGGATCTTTGCTTCATAGATCAGTTCTTTGGATGAACTCATGCCGATGGCCAATTCAACACCTTCTGCATTTTGTTGACCATATTCAAAAGTTTCAGGCCTGCCTATTACACGAAAACCAAACAGTGAATAATCTTCAACGCCATGCAATGCAATATTTTTATCCTGTGCCAATTCAGGTCGGTCGTATAATAACTTACCTCCCTTACTGTTATTATTACCCGTTGGAAAACTGATGCCGGCAGCTCCGTATTCATCTTTTGTTCCGTGACTATTGATATAAAGCGTCATGCCACCCCTGAGTATGCGTAGGATAGTGGCATCATTTTTTGTGGAGACGGTGATATATAGATTTCTGTCGTCATTAGAAACTGAGTAAAACAGTCCCTGTTTTTCATCGTGATAAGTGAGCGGTTTTGTCCAACCACTATCGCTGCCATCTATCACCAGCGAATCTTTCTGCCAGTGGGCCGATTGGGCGATGCCGTATTGCTGGCTGTTTTTTGAAGAACTGCAGCTGACGATGACCATTGCGGCCAATATAACAACGGAAATACAACTAAACTTTGATCTCATAACACAAACATTGAAATAGTAAGTGAGGTACATACAAAGTTAGCAGGCATCGGAATACAAAGAACCAAAGTTTAGTTAAGGTAAGCGTATTGATTAGCTCAGAAAAAACTGTGCTAATCTGTGTGTTCCTCGCCCGCAAAGCTCAGGCGAGCAGGTGTGGCAAAAAAATTATTTGATCTTATACACTTCACTTCCCGCCAATAAAAAACAACCCAATCCAAAATCTTCAAAGTCAGGTATCTTTTCATAAGTAACGGGCTGCGCTTCTTTGGGCTCTTTACCGGTTCCCTGTACATAACCGAGTTTGCCATCGGGATGCACACAATCTTTGAGCAATGCGTTCCATGCTTTGGCAATTGCAGGGGAAAATTGTTTTTTATCCAATAGTCCATGATTGATTCCCCAGGCGAAGCCGTAGGTAAACAAAGAAGTACCGGTTAATTCCTTACCGCCAAAATGATTGGGATCCTTCAGGCTCACGTTCCAGAAACCATCTTCGCGTTGCAGCGGTAATAATGCCTTACACATTTTTTGAAAATCTGTGAGATATTCCTGGTAATGCGGGTCTGATTTAGGTAACAATTGCAATACCCTTACCAATGCTGCCACTACCCATCCATTACCCCTTGACCAATAACATCCTTCACCATTAGGTTCTTTGTAAGCTGGGTACACAAAATCTTTGTCTCTCCACCACAGATCCGTTTTAGGATCATACAATCCATTACCTCCATGTTTGTATTTGGTGAAGGCATACATTTCATACATGCGGTCGAAATATTTTGTATCCTTATACACAACACCTAATCTAGTGTATACAGGCATGGCCATCTGTATCGCATCGATCCAGCTCCAGTCATCTTTTTTTTGCGTGATCATCATGCTATCGATGGATGCTTTGATATTTTTGATATACTCTTCTTTCTTATCCATCAGGTACAGGTCAATATAGATCTGCCCGCAACACTGGTTATCTGCATTTCTTGTTTTGATACCGCCACGCAGGTTCCATTTATGAAACTCACCCCATTGCAGGGCATAATCCTTGTATTTGGTATCGGCATCTACTTTGTATAGTTCCATTAAACCTTCATAATAAACGGCGCGTGTCCAGATATTACTGGGTCTTTCAATATTTGTAAAAATGGTCTTGCCCGCATCGGGCCATTTATTCATGAAGTAGGCATTGGCCAAACGCATGGCATCCAGTGTTTCCTTTTTCTTTGGGAGTTTTTGTGCATTAGCGGTAATCGCCACTAATAAGAAAACAAAACAGGTTACTTTTTTAAATCCTTTTTTCATGCATTTGTTTATTAAGATTACAGAATCGCTTTGTGAAACTTTGTGTCATGGCGACTTGGTGGTTCAGGTTTTTTAAACCACTAAGACACTAAGCTCACTAAGAGGCACTAAGAATTTGATTTATTTAAGGAAATTTTTTAACTGATTCTTGTTCAGTTGTTTGATACCAGCCACTACTTTTTCAGCATTCAATATCGCACCATCTTTATTGGTATGGGTTTTATCTGCCGGAAAAAATTTATTTACAATCACAGAATCCATTTTTTCATACTCCACTGCGATCAATTCCTGCAGGTCAATATAAAGAGCACCTGTTTCTTCTGCAACCTGTTTTGCCCATAAAACATAATCACTGAGAACGATCTTCCCTTCTTTATTATAATTAGCTCGTGGTACCGGTGAACAGATAACAGGTATTGCGCCCCTGGCTTTTGTTTCATGTACATACTTACGCATATACCAGCCATAGGAATATACCGTTTCTTTTACTTTCCGGATGGGGTTGTATGTTTCGATGCTATCATTCCCGATTCCTTTGATCGTTCCTCTTGCGCGCGCGGTATCATCCAACGGGCCACTGTCGTTGTGACCGAATTGCATGATCACATAATCGTCTTTTTTTAATGTTTCGAGAATCTTATCCCAACGGCCATCCGTAATGAATGTACGGCTACTTCTTCCGCCAATGGCATGGTTTCTTATACTGATGCGATTGGTATCAAAATATGCATCTATAACCGAACCCCAGCCCCATTGGCTGTTCTTTCCTGTGCCATCACCATTCTTAACGGTTGAATCGCCGATGATGTAGAGGGTTGGTTTGGTTTCGATCAATGTGAATGATGCGATGGTTACCAGTAATAAGAGGCTTAAATATCTCATAGTGTTTTAACTATTTAAAAATATGCACACCAAGGCTCCATTGCACGATTTTGATTAGCTATTGTTTTTGTCTTTCTTCTATTTCGCGTGATACGGGTTTGGGTGCTGGTTTGTTTTTTTGGATATCGAAAACTACATTGTTGAATTTCCAACCTTTGGTAAATTCCATTGGCCCCATGATATCTCCACCGAAAACTGAATTACTGTAAACAAAATTAGTTAACCAGGATTGTTCAAGGCCTGAAGCGGTAAAAATATTCTGTGCGTTGGTGACTTTTAAATTGTTCACATAAATGTCTTTTGCATGCGGTATTCCTTTTTCTACGGGCGTTACTTTCTGGAGCATGGATTTCCAGTGTGCGGGAATGGTTTCATAATTATATCCTTTGGGCAATTCAGAATAACTGTAAGCCGGGTTCCAGTTTAAGGTAAAGCTGAAAACATTTCTTACTGAATCCATCGTGCAGTTTGTAAAATAAATATCTTCTATCGTTCCCCCACGCGTGGTTGCAGATTTTATACGCAGGCCGTTATCGGTGTGATGTGCGATCAAGTCAGTGGCTAATACATGCCTGATGCCACCAGATGTTTCACTACCCAATGTTACAAGACCGGCTCCTCTTCGTGCGAGCGATTTCCGGATCACTACATATTCTGTTGGGCGGTTCACGCGAAGTCCATCCCAATCACGGCCGGCTTTTAAGCAGAAATTATCGTCGTTGCAATCAATATCACAATTCTCCACCAACACCCATGAAGAAGAATCTACATCAATACCATCTGTACTTGGGCCGTTGCCATCTTCGTTGTTCTTAATCACCAATCCATCAACCGTTATATGATGGGAGTATAATAACTGCACCGTCCAGAAACCGGCGTTCTTAAATGTAAGGCCTTTGAGATTAATATCCGATGAGTTTTGTACGAGCAAAGTACGCACACGTTTTGCATCATAATCTACGATCCATCGCAGGCCCTTTGCATCGTAGTCTTTACGCATAGTCCAGTATTTATCCCAACAAAATTTTCCCCTTGCATTGATCACACCCTCACCGGATACAGCGGCATTTTTTACATTGATGATATTAATCAATGCAGCGGGCCATTTCATTTCAATACCGGCAATACGGGTATCCATCTCGGGATAATCGTCAAAATTCTGTGAGCCAAGTATCAGTACTCCCTTATCAATACGCAGGTTTACTTTGTCTTTCAAAAAAATAGAACCGCTTACATAGGTTCCGGGTTTTAACGTCACAATACCGCCGCCTTTTGCAGCGCATGCATCGATGGCTTTTTGTATAGAAGGGGAACAGAGTGTAGTACCGTCATTCACAGCGCCGTAGTCATTGGCAGAGAAAATTTTGGTGGGTGTAACAAATGGGCGTGCGCCTACTTTGCTTACCCAATCTAATTTTGGTTTCTGGGAGAATAGTATTGAAGCTGGTAACAAAAATAACAGGATAGCATTTAGTTTCATATTCCTCATGGCAGACAAGCGGTTTAAGGGTCTAATGTACCGTTTTCAGCGTTTTAGCCATCCTGAAGCGTCCTGATGTTCAGCTACTCTCTGTGAAACTCTGTGCCCTCAGTGTCTCTGTGGTGAAAAAATGATCGCAGCGGAGGATTTACCACAGAGACAGAGGGCTCAGAGTTTCACAGAGAGATTATTGATTGAAAAAGGTTGCGAATTCTTTTTGAGTAATGGTGAATACCGATCCGTGACGGGTTCCCTTGGGAAAACTGATCTCCCCGGATATATCTGTCCAGTTAACAAGATCGGCTGAAGAAACGGCGCCGTATTTATGGTCTCGATATTTGTCAAAATAAACGATCCAGCTATCGCCGATCTTTATGGCAGTTGGTCCTTCTACCCAATAATTTCCGGTGATAGGTGCTGTTGGCAAAGAATAATCGCCAGTTAATGTAGATGAAGTGGCGATCCGAATGTTTTTCTGCGGCACCGGTTTGGGTGTTTCATCTTTCAGGAACATGATGAACGACTTTCCATCTGGAACAATGGTTGCATCAATCACGTTAAACTCTTTATCATACAGTGTTTTTGTTGCGCTGAATGTTTTAAAATCTTTAGTGGTTGTATAATAGATGCGATGATTGTAACCCGCTTCCACACCCGGATCTGAAGGATATTTGCCACGGATAGTCGTTGCCCAATAGATCATGTATTCTTTATTCACAGCATCATACGTGATCTCAGGCGCCCAGGCATTTCTTGCAGAATCTTCTTTTTCCATTACCGGTATATATTGTTGTTCACTCCAGTGTACAAGATCTTTTGAAGAAGCATAACCAATACCGCGGTCGTTCCAGCTAACGGTCCAAACCATATGAAACAAATTGTCTGCTCCGCGGATAATGCATGGGTCGCGCATTAATTTATCCTTGCTTACGGTTGGCTGCAGAAAAGAACTGTCATGTTTCAATGAGGTCCAGATCAATCCATCTTTACTATAAGCATAGTGCAGACCGTCCTGTCCGTTGTTGATGAAATAGGAAAACATGTACACCTTTTCATTTTGCGAATAGACAAGATCTGAAGCGGTAATGAAGGCCAAAAGGATTAATAAACGTTTCAATATATAGTATTGATTTATGTGAAGCGATCTATTTAATCAGCGTGCTAAAGTTACACTCATCAATCCAATCACAACATCATTGCTCCATGTTTGCAATCGAAGTTCCTTGAGTGCTTTATTCTTTTGTAATGGCAGATCCAAGACATTCGCTGCGCCGCCTTCAATCATTTTACCATTGTACTTATTGCCAGGATCATCAAGCGTTGAAATCACGGCCCCCGTTTTTAAATGTACCCGTACCGGTCTGGGTGCATTCGTAGTGAACGCATAGCCGTCTTCAAAATAATCCTGTTCTATCGGCCACCAGGTTTGCGGGTTTTTAAGGAGTAGGGTATCAGCGCTTCCATCAACATAATCAATGATCACTGCCCCATTCACCATCCTGCTTTGCATGGGGTTGGTTGAGCCCGCCATCAACAGGTATATATGTGACGCTTTACCGGATAAGGGCACCAGCGCTTCTTTCGGATAATTATCCCATTGGGAAGTAAAAAGAATATTTGGTTTCGTAGAATCAGCTGGTGTATTAAAATGTATGCCTTGTGGTATTGAGAATAAATTTCCTTTAACAGCTCTTTGCCTGAATCCTGAATCATTGATCACTGCCGTTAACATTGGATGCGTCCACTCACCTATACCTTGTGTTGGCAGTTGTAATGTGACAGTAGCGGGACGTGGAGAGAGGTATTGATTTTTAAAAATGTTTGTGACCTTATCATTAAAATATTGGTCAATGATAACCGGCTGTAGTGGAAACATTGGCTTTTTATTTATATTCCAACTGGTAATGTTTTGTTTTACCATTTGTGTCTGTCCGGCCTCTGTCCATGTATAGGTAACTTCATTACTTCCTGCGATCAGATAATCTGCCGGCGCATTTATTTTTTTTGAGACAAATGGCGGGATCGTCACCTGCACTGAAAAACCTGCAACATCTTTATTTATTTCTACTGATCCGCTTATGGTATGATCCGTATTATTCCTGATAACACATTGCAATGAATTTTTCAATTGTGCATTATCACCTATGATCTCTACAGGCTCCCTGATGTTCAAGGCAAGCGGTTGCCACCAGCTAAGTTCTCCCTGTTTTAATTGAACAAAGGCAGTTCTGTTTCCTACCTCACCAATCAACTTCGCATTTAATACATGGTTATTTATATTGATCGAACCCAACACCTGTTGGGGATCGTACACATGTTGTATAGAAGCATTGAGGAAACGGAGTGATAATACATTGCCTTTCGCATAGATCCTTTGCAAAACGGCTGTATCCGCTTTCATACCCTTCCATACAATCGTGATCTCGTACTTCTCAGCTATATTCATATTGATGGAAATCATAGGGGTAGCGATCGCACTGTCAATATTGTTCCACGCCACTTTTTCTCCATTCACCAATAAACTGGATATGGATACTGCGTTTGCTTTCAGCAAAAGTTTCAAACGCATCTTTTTTTGAAAAGATGGAACGATCGTGTACTTATCTGTTTGCCCGGTTCTTGCAAAAGAAAATTTCACGTCAGGCGTTTCAAGTGAAGCATTACTCCATCCCGATGGGAAACCCGGTTTGATAGTGAGTTCGTGGTTTAATGCATCCGGTAAAACACCAAATAAACCCTGGATCAAACTTCTTGCGGTCATGCCAACGGGATCTGCGAAGTCGCGATAAGCTTCCCCACGTATCGCATCATAAGTGGAGATCTGTTGAAAATTACCGGGGCTACCTCCGAGATACATGCTTTCGAGTAAAGAACTTTTCCAGAGTAAAAATGCTTCTTCATTTCTTCCCGCCTGCCAGTTGGCTAAACTTGTATGCATCAATTCGGCAAGGGCAACATTGTTGAGGCTCCAGCTATAAGGCATCCAGTTGCTGGTACTTAGTGTATAATACCCATCCGGTAATCCTTTTGCTTTAATAGGAATGTGCGGGATATCTGCATCTACATAGCGTAAGGTTTGATAAGCCTTGAATGCATCCGGTAATTCACTATCGATACTGTGATACACGGTCCATAAACCGGCATTGGGGTGAAGAATTTTCAAACCCAATGCATCTTTAAATTCTGCATAAATACCTTTGCCTGGGATCCATAAAACATGGTTAACAGACTCTATTATTTTTGTTGCTTCATCACGATATGGTTTTCCATCTTCTCCTATTAACAATGCAAGATCTGCAGCCATTTTATTTGCGCGGTAATTATAAGCAGAGCTGTGTGTTACGCTCCCGCCACTATACTGCAATGCATCGCTTGCCCAGATAGAAGCATACGCATCATACAAGCCATCATTGTCGGGATCAAAATTTCTTTTCTCCCATGCCAGATGACGTTTGATTACGGGCCACATTTCTTTGATGAATTCAATATCGCCTGTCCACTTGAAATGCCACAACAATTCATCGATGAACACGAGGTTCATATCATAATGATGCGGCCTGAGGTCACCACCGGGGTTCCGGCTGATATAGCCACTGCTGAAAAGTGAAGTGCCCAATTTTTCCAGTTGACGCGTCAGGTGCAAAGCAGTATCCGCAACGATTGGCCCTGAAGCCGGTGTAATAACCTGCGATTGTGCATACTCCCTGAAATGCAAGCGGGCCCTGTCGTGCCAACCCAGTACATCTCCTGTATAGGCGCCACGCCAGCCATTCAAACGCATACGCCAGCCTACGGAACCATGGAGGTAAGAAGGTGCTTCCCATATCGCATCCGCTGCAATGCTTAATGCACTGCCGATGGTATTAATGTAAGGGTCTGGTGTGTTTACTTTAATCCTGCCTGCTATTGATTTTCTTGCCATTTCTGCTTTGTCAAAAAAATTGGCAAGAGCAGTATATGATATTTGCTTACTGCTATCTGTTTTTGAAAAACAAAAAAAATAGTTTTCATTGTTTACTACTTTGATCTTTCCTGCTATAGCTGGTGTTTTGGAAGAGGAAGATGCAAACATTTCCGCAGGCGAGTTTTGTTTCGCTGCATCGGCGATATGAACGGCAGATGCTGATGGAAAAATACCAGTTAAGAATTGTTCCTTTCCTTTTTGCGGATTTATTCTTTCGCCAGCAAGATTTTTATTTTCATACCTATCCTCTTCTGATAATATCTCACCTGTTCCATAGCGAAGTTTGAAATATCCATCCAGTATCGTATAACGATTGTCGGTACAATATTCAGGTTTCAAATAAAAACTACTTTCTGGATCTGGCCCCATATCTCCATCGCGACTAAATTTCTTCCCTGTAGCACCGCCATAGGCCCAAACCAATTCTACCGGTGCTACGATCCCTTCAGTTTTGATCTTTATGATCACACCTTCTGCATCGGCCAGGGCCAATACAACAATATGCAGTTTGCCTGTACCGAGCAGCGCATCTTTTATATCATATAACATACTTCCTGCACGATATCTTGCGGTGATCTGGTCCGCATTGATCAGCCATTTGGTTTTATTACCACTGACCAATCCGAATTTGATATTACCACCCATACCCGGCATATACAATGCAAACTCAGGGAGATCTCCTGCTTCTGCACGAAATGCAGTATTTGTACCGTACAATGCTCTTGTAAAACGGCGGTTGCCGTTGGTGATCACAATGTCTTCACCTTCGGGATGATACCGAAGTACGCGTTCTTTTCCATGCCAGTATTGCGTAGTATCCTCAACCTGTGCTTTGGTTACAAATGCACACATGATCAGTATCGGAAGAAATAGAATTCGCATAAGTCTAGAAAACATTATCAATTAACGGTCGACTGTATTGTTCCTTACTCCCGTTTGTTTTGGGTGTACCGAAATAAAAATACAAAGTACGTTTGATGGGTGCTGTTATTTTGGTTGGCTCACTTTGCGGTCCGAGGGCTGATGTATTATAACTGATGTTCAGGGCGAGCTTGGTACCGATCGGCGGAATACAATCCAGGAAACTGATATTCCCATTCGGCAATTCCGGATGTGGGCGCACGCCTGTTAATCCATAAAAATCAAACAACCTTACATATAATCCTGTATCCTTACTCGCTACATAAAATTTCCCTTCCACTGTATTGAATTCCATCCAGCTGATCTCTCCATAATACCCTTTGAATTCAGGATACACAATAGGTGAATAGCCTGTTTGTGTATTATTATATTGATTCTGCCACACACTTACCGGGGTGCCCTGCGAGCGATTCTTCCATTGGCGATATGGCCCTTTACCTAACCATTTTGAACTGAGTATAAAATTTTCAGGATAGCTGAAACTCACACCGGCAAAGGGATATGACCCATTCAATGCATATTCGTATTCGAGGCTTACCCATCCGCTTCCATACATGATCCATCTTGTGTACTTCATGTTACCATCATACATAAACTCAACAACACTGTTCTTTCCCTCCCTGTATTGTTTGGACGAAACAACTGTTGCATTGCCCTGCACCAATACCGGTCCCTTTGCAAAAGATAAGTTATCCGATGTAATATTTTTTGTTCCGTTGAGCAAACCTGTTTTCTTATTCAGCATCACAGATACTTCATTTCCTTTCATGATGTAACTGGTATCTGTTTCTGTGACGGAGCTGGTGCTATCGTTCATCACAACAATATTTTTTAACAGGTCGGTATTGGTTTTTATTTTCCAAATCCATTTATTGATCTCTTTTTTAAATGGATCAAAAGCAACAAGTACCAGAGCATCATATTTCCTGTAATCAGCGGGAATAGATAATTGAATGCTCCCATTGCCAAGCGGCAGTATAGATGATGATGTGGCTATGCCTTTTTGTTGAACAGTATATCCCGAAAATTTATCCTGCGGCAGATAATAATTCACTAATGCCCACTGAAAACTGCATTGATTGATATTGGTAAAATGAAACCGGTTCTCTATGTTGATGTTCCCATCAAAATTCACCGGCAGATCTTTCATGGAAATTTTTACCGGTGAGAATACTTCTTTCAAAGCAAAAAAACTTCCTTCTTTTTCACGATGCGGACCGAGTATGCCATCGTTGCCATTCAAGCCATTTGCATCGAGTACATTGTTAAAATCTGTCCGTACAACAGCTTCATCCACCATTGCCCAGATAAAGCCACCGCCGCTTTTTTTGCTTTTCCAATGCAGTTCCCAGAAATCACTCATAGCCGCACCGCCGCCGCCATCATCCTGCGAATGCAGGAATTCGGTTGTCATATAGATCAATGAATCATTTAATATTTTTTGCGTGCTGTAATAGTCTTCGTAATGGTTACAATCAATTCCATTAAAATCATTACCCGGGCGATGATGCGGGTGAATAACCGGTCGTTGTGAATAATCCCATTTTACAAATTCTTTATCCAATTCTTTGTTGGTACCGCCTTCGTTGCCATTGTCCCAGAAAATAATGGAAGGGTGGTTCAGATCGCGGATAATCATTTCTTTCACCAACTTTTGTCCAACAGCCGTACTGTAATATTTCTGCCATCCCGCAAGTTCATCCAACACATATAATCCCAATGAATCACAAAGTTCAAGAAATTTTTTATCAGGGGGATAATGTGAACAGCGGACCGCATTCATGTTCATTTCTTTCAGCAACAATACATCCTGCAACTGAACCGCATCATTCAATGTTCTTCCTGTTTCGGGCCAAAAACAATGGCGGTTGGTGCCTTTCATTTTTACCTGTACGCCATTCAGGTAAATGCCATCCCCTCTCCTGATCTCGATGGTTCTGAATCCAAATTTCTCAGTGGTCTGATAACTGGTTTGCGAACCGTTCTTCAGGTATACATTTACTTTATACAGGTTGGGGGTTTCACTTGTCCATTGCAAAACATTGTTGAGTTTTGTTTTGAGCTCGATAACCGAATCGTTCTTTGCTGTCTGCGAGTGAAGGGATGCAAGGATCTTTCCTTTGTTATCGACGATATCTGCAGTAACGGTTAATGCCTGTTGGATATTTTTCAGGTATACCTGCATGCCAAAACTACCATCGGCCTTTGCATTGATTGCTGTATAATCAATATGTGCTTTCGGTACAGCTTCAAGATATACCGGACGGAAGATCCCACCAAATACCCAGTAATCTGCCAGGCGTTCCGCATTGTTCACGCTGGCATCATCACTCATTTTACTTACTGTTATTTCAAGCAGGTTTTGTTTACCGGGAATTAGCTTATCTGTGATATTATATTTGAAACGATAGAAAGCACCCTGGTGCACGGCACCGGCACTCTTTCCGTTGATCTTAACTTCCGTATCCGTCATGCTTCCTTCGAACACAATGTTTACTTCTTTATTTTTCCATGATGCCGGAACATTGAACACATGCTTATACATTCCTTTCTCATCATTAAATCGAAAATTCTTCCCGTTTGTTTTGTAATCACGTCCGTAATTGTAATTGCCAAATCCTTGCAGTTCCCAGCAGGATGGTACAGGAATCTTTGTCCAGTAGCCGCTTTTGTTTCCCCCTGTGCAGAAAAAGTCCCAGTTTACTGTGCGGTCACTTCCTGTACCTGACAAGTATTGAATTTCTTTTACTTGCGAAAAGCCATTCAAATAAGCAAACACAAACAGGCAGAAAACAAAAATTTTATATATGCGATTCATATGTACTTGGTATTTGCCAGGTCCGTTGTACCATTATACAGATCCATGATGATATTCCACACTTTTTGCTGAACAGGAATTCCGTTAGCCAGATTCTTTTTTCTTGTCTGCATTACACGCTCACCGGGGTAAGTAACTTTTTTTCCTCCCTCAACCGGAATAGAAGCATGGTAATCATCGATGATCTTTTCAACCATTCCTGCAATAGAAGAATAATTATTTAATTTAGAAATATCAAAAGCAATAAACACCTGTGATAATCCATACTCTACTTTCTCTTTACTTATCTCAGCGGTTGACAACCCTCCTGATAAAACAGTAGCCAGGATATCGAGTAAAAGTGCGAGGCCGGAACCTTTCCAATAACCTGTTGGTAACAACCTGCGCGTGGCAAGGATAGCGGATGGATCATTGGTTAATACACCTTCCTGATTGAACCCGCCATTTACCTGTAGCATTTCATTCCGCATGGCGGACAGTTCCATGTGACCCAAAGAATATTGCGACATGGCCATATCCAGCACAATCGCTTCTTCTCCATGTGGTAAAGCCATTACCAAAGGGTTATTGCCTACTCTTGCATCTACTGCACCCCATGCAGGCATATTGGCAATGGTGTTTGTCCAGGCAATAAAAACAAAACCTTCTTTAGCGGCCTGCCACGCATAAGCGCCGGCGCGCATCCAGTGATTGGTGTTGGATAATGCCACGCAGCCCATCCCATGTTCTTTTGCAAGGCGCATAACGGAATTAGTAGCATGTTCTGCATTTAAAGGGCCGGGGCCAAGGTTACCGTTCCATTGTTCGATACTGCCGAATGCATGTTGCAAAGTTGGTTCTGCATCCTTTTTTACAAAACCATCTTTACTATATTTTACAAATCTTGGAAAACGGTTGATACCATGTGTGTACACGCCATCAATACTGTTCATGGTAAAGATCTCTGCGCAGCGAACAGCTTTTGCTTCTGTAAACCCTTCTTTGAGCAGGATAGATGTAAGACGCTCCTGCATTTCTTCTTTTGATATGATAATGCCTGTATTTTCCATTCAGTTGTATAATCAATGATACAGTTTTTAAGATACGTTATTTTATTGTAATGGCTGTATGGTTACAGGACCCAATAATCCTGATTCTTTGGGTTGCCATTTTGCTGCTGTGAAAATTCCATCCGCACCACGGTTTGACGGCAGGCGTGACGGAAAATTGGTATTATAGAATTTCTTCCATACTACGCCTCTCCGTTCAAGGTCGGCAATACGGTTGGGCATCCCGTTGGTTACTTTTATTTCCAGCTGGTTGTCATCTTTCAAACTTGTTGCTGAAATTTTTATCTTAAAAGATGGCCCGATCAATGTGGCTATTTTTTTCCCGTTCAGAATAACTTCTGCTGTTTCCTGCACATTGCCAAGATCAAGCTGGTAAGCATCAGCTTTAACAGTTGGTCTTGAAAAATGTATACTGTATTGCGCTGTGCCACTGAAACTCTTTACAGCATCATTGCCAAGTTCTGTCCATGAACCCAGCTTAATAAATTCTGCCGATGGCGGTAATTCCGGTCCGCCATTCAAAAATTGCAATTTCCATTTTCCCTGGATCGCTTCAGGAGTAGCTGTTACGATATGGTATGGATTCGATTCTGAATGAACAGACTCGTTTGAAGTTTGAAGAATACAGCTTTCACCACCATCAAGATAGATCAACACCTGCATTACACCATATTCTGTTCTTGTTTTTGCGTATCCTTTCTCAAGGTTCATCGGATCAAACAAAAGAACATTTTTTTCTGTAGTGTTCAGATTGATCCATTCATTCACTGTTGCTTTACCCGGATTGGAAATAAAATAATAATGGCCGTTTGTTGTTTTGCGTCTTACATATTGTAAACCTTTATCCACCATCGTTTCCCTTCGCGTTTTAGCCTCGCTCAATAATTCTTCCAGGTTATCGCCAACTAAAAAGGAACCTTTACCTATTACTGCCTTCTTTACAGTTGTATTACCAACAGGAGAAAACAATAAACCGGCAATGGTTTGTAAGAGTTCTGTTTTTCGCTTTTGCAGATCCGTCATTCCCGGTACATCTACAGGTATGTTTTTATAGAAAACTATATTAGCACCTTGTTCTGCAGAACGTACCAGCTTCCGGAAAGTTTCCAATGGAATATATTTTACATCGCTCAGCACGATCGTTTTGTAGTTACCACTGCCACTGGTTTGCAATAAGGTTCCATTATTCTTGACACTGAGTACTTGTTTATCAGAGATCAAATCAAATGCATATCCCTGTTGTAATAACCACTCAGCACTCGATTTAAAAACAGTTCTTTCAAAGCCAGCCATTCCATCGAAATGATGCAGCAGGTCGCGGCCCATTTCTGCGTTCTTGTCGTTATATGGAAAATATAACAGTACATCATTGTCCGGTTTTCCTTTTTGCAAAAAGCTTTGGCATCTTGCTACATAATTATTCAGTGTTCCAAAATCTTTCCAGAAAGGATTGGCAGGTGTAAAATGAACGGCCGCATAAAATAACCATCCGGGCCATGCTTCATTTTGCGGTGAGTAA
The DNA here is from genome assembly GCA_040388475.1 of Bacteroidota bacterium. Lineage (GTDB taxonomy): Bacteria > Bacteroidota > Bacteroidia > Chitinophagales > Chitinophagaceae > Sediminibacterium. The sequence goes on from JAZKBT010000025.1 coordinate 24,351, forward strand.
TTGGTACCGTGCCAGAAAACATGGTTAACGCCACCAACAAAATATTTATCAACCGCCTGTTTTACATCGCCCAATGAAGATTGAAAATGTTCGTTCAGCCAGGTGGCAGTTTCAGAAGAGGCCAAAGGTTTACCCATTACATTGGCAGTAGAGGTTGCAAATTTGAAACGGAGTATATCAGCTCCTTCGGTTTCGGGAATATTCACCACTGCATAGAGATCTAAAATATTAGCAGGTGACCCATGCGATTGGTTCCTGATCAGTTTATTTTTTGCAGTGGCCCATTGCTGCCAGGGTTTGGTAAAATTATCAAGCAGCAGATCCGATATGGTTTGCCTGTAATCAGACAACACCCTTCTCCCGATATCAGAACTGTCTCTTCCGAATAATTGCGGAATATATTTTTTAAGATCGTAGCCTCTTCTCAATTCAAACTCACGAAATAATTCGGGTGTCCAGTTACTTTGTCCTCTTGCATCATCCACTTCATAACTATCATTAAAAAATGAACGGATGCCTGCGATATTTTTCCCTTTGAATGCTTCATCAAAACGATTGAGGTAATGTTTCAGCGCATCAGCATTAAAATGATCGATCACATCACCTTCGCCACCGGGCGCGGCCCGCTCAACCATCTTGCCATGGAAACCGATAAACAAGGCATACAGTTTCCAATTGCCAGCAGGTGCGGTCCAGTTCAATTTTCCCGCTGTATCTACTTTTGAAGTGAGATCCTGCATATCACCTTTTTCATTATATGCTAAGACCGTGTTTGGTTTCAGCTCCATTTCAAATCTTACCTGGTCGAAAGCATAGGATTGTAAATTTTTATTCGTGGCGATGGGATAGGATAATGTTTTCAGATCCACTTTCATCCCGCTTTCCGACCGGTAAAAAGGTGGTTGTGTAAAACGGATTGATCCTTTCAGTTGCTCTCCTTCTTTCAGCGTATAGTTTTTAATGTATGCTTCCTTACATGCATCTGCCGGTGTAACCCATGGTCCGCCAAATGGCCAGCCGGTTGCGTTTGCGAGATCAATGCCTAAACTCAAACGTTTCCCTTCGGTTAAAGTATGTTGTAACATCTCCATCCATTTCGGAGATAAGAAATCGATGAACTCTGATTCATGTCCCTTAACGCCATAGATCGGTGTGATCTCCAGTCCACCTAATCCTGCCGCCTGGTATTGCTGCATGGCGACAGTAAGATCTTTTTTATTTACTGCACTTCCTTCCCACCACCATCTTGTCCATGGTTTGTTTGTTTGTGTGATCGCCGGCCATTGCAATTGTGCATGACTATATTGAATGAAGCTAACTGCCAGGATTAATAAAAAAAAATTCTTTCGCATACCGAAGGATTTGAGGATAGTTCTTAATTGTTATACCGTTTCAGCCATTCTTCCGGAACAGGAATGATGCAGATATTCATTGAGCGGTTGTCTGAAGATAACATAGCAGATTGTATTTCGATCTTTTTACTATCCGCGCTGAAAGTTGGGTGCGGGTGATCTGCGGCGGTTTCTTTGTGCCCGGCAGATAACAATATCATCTCGCGTGTCTTCCTGTCGATCAAATAAATATTCCGTTTGAAATCATCGCCTACTGCCCATCTTCCATCAGGTGAGCCGTTTACATGCCAGAGCCCGCTTCCTTCGGGTGTTTGGCCTATGATCACCATTTCTCGGGTGCGTAGATTTACAATGCCCAGGCCTGTTGGTTTTTCTCTTGTGCCGGATGGTCCCCATGCAGCTTCCTGCCCGGGATTGGCACCGCTTACCGGTGTTCCCGGAGCAACTACTGTATTTGTTCCGGGAATTTTTCTATGACCCATAATGGCGATGGCCACTTCATCTTTGGTGATCACTGCTTCATGTGTTACCCATTCATAATCTGCTTCCGGATATAGTGGACGAAGCCCTGTTCCATCCGCCATCACCACCCATGTTCGTTGCGGCGATTTGCCACCTGTTTCCCAGCAAAAAACAATTTCACCCGGTACCCATGGATTGGTTTGCACATGACCGATTTGAAAAGGAACGGAAACGATATATTTTAATTCGCCGTTTTTAATATTCATGCTCATGAGGCCGCCAGGACCTGCGCCCATGTTACGCGGGCCAAATGAAGATTCGATTTTTGTTGCAGGAGATAAATGTTTTGCGGCTTCTGTTTTTCCAATCTTGAAATAAACAAAATCTTCATCTGCATCAAGTCCCATATCACTGCCTGCACTGATTTCTCCCGATACAATTCCGCAAACACGTTGATAATAAGATGGCGATCTCATCTTACCAGCTTTACTATCTGTAAATATTTTCTCAAGATCGGCTTCCACGATCTCCATTGGCATAGCACGTCGCAGGGAAGTGTCCTGTGAGGCGTTCCGCATAAAATATAATTTCATCGATTTGCGTGCGAGGCAAAGCATTCCTGAATAACCGCCTTCTGTTACCTGTATCATATCACCGGTCCTTTCATTTACAGCCATTGCTTCATTCCTGGCGCGGCTTGAACGAAAGATAAGCCACTCGCCATCTGCTGTCCATTGTGTATGTGTCTGGTATATTTTGGAATCTCCTGTTGGTGTGCTAGTTAAAAAATTAAGTATGGTTCCGGTAACAGGGTCTTTTATAAGTTTTCTTTCAGATGGGAAACGTTTTCCAATTTGCGCACTAGCGTAATATGATAATAAAGATAAAATACCAATGATTATTAATTTTCTCATGGTCAGTTCTTTAATTTTAACTGCAGCGAACTATCGTTGATCTCGAATGAAAAATTCTTTAATAGATTAATGATCTCTGCGCCGGCTAACATTACAGGGCCATACCCATGTGCTGCGTATACATTCACAGGGCGGTAATAATAAAAAGCAGGGTCGAAAGCCATGCCTGTTCCAACGCAGGTTCCTTCTACCTGGCCCTGTTCATTTATTTTGGTTGTTACCGCGTTCCATGCAAGTATGCTTACGGGTGCATAGGCTTTTGCATCTATCCACCCTTTGTTCACAGCACGTGCAATACAATATGCATAGATAGCAGTTGCAGATGTTTCCAGGTAGGAATCTGTCCTGTCTACGAGCTGGTGCCAGAACCCCTCGCCGGATTGCAAAGAAGTAATTCCTTTGATCTGTGCATTCAGTTGTTGTATTACCTGTTTTCTTTTGGGATGATTCTCCGGTAGCACATCCAGCAGTTCTGTCATCGCCATCATTGCCCATCCGTTCGCTCTTGCCCAATGAAATTCGGGGTGCACAGTCATTTCTTCAACCCATCCATGCATGTAAACACCCAGGTTTTTATTAAACATTCTTCCTGAATATTGCAGTACCTGTTTCACCGCATCATCATAATATTTTTGATCGCCCGTAAGTTTTCCCATTTGTGCGATGGCTGGTATGCCCATGAACATATCATCCAGCCAAAGCGTATTTTTCTGCGGGCGGTTTCTCGCAAGTGTTCCATCTTTAAAACGATATTCTTTGCTGTATACATAATCAGCCAGGTGATTGATCAAAGGCCGCAGGTTTGCGTATCCATCCATCCGGAATGTTTTAATCATCGCCGCGCAAACGGCCCCACCATCATCCAATGCTTTTGGCGCAACCGGTTGACGAAGCGGATTTGAATTCTTTGGATACTGCTGGTATAATTTTGTAAATGCGGGCCAGGCATCTGCAATAAAATGTAATCGCTTTTTTGTGTAATGAGTATAGGTAGTATCGCCCGTTGCTTCTCCAGCCAATAGCATCCCACCATAAGTTACACCCCACTCATAACTGGTTAAACGAAAATCTGCTGTTTTAAAAACAGTATTCGTATCTATTTTAGAAAGATCATTTATGACCGCTTGCGTTTTCCTGTCTGCAAATTGTGCAGGTGTTACCGCATCAAGATAAGTAAATACTTTTTTAAGAATTTTTTTTACATTGTCGATAGTTGGCGCACCATAAGGGATATGATAAGCGGGTTGTAAGGCATGCAACGGTGTGTTCACATCATTGCCTTTTACCTGTCCGTAGGAAGGGAAACAAAAACAGGTTGCTGCCAATAAGAAAACAATTTTCATCTATGATTTTTTTATTTCAACTGCGTAAACATTTTCTATTCCCTCAAAATTAGCGCGGAAGATGATCCATTTACCATCGGGACTGAAATGAACATTGGGTTCGAGTTTGTACTCATGGTATTTCATATTCACCAGCTTTTCTGACTGCAAACGATCTCCGTTTACAGTAAAGAAATTGATCCATTGCCCGTTTTCTGCTTTGGCCACTGAGCCTGGATGGCCACCATCACCGGCAAACGTTTTTTCATCTTCGGAGCTTGTATAATGTACAGACCAGTCATTTCTCTCTACTTTATATTTTACTTCTGCGCCTGTTTTCACATCTGAACCTGCAACAAAAAAGGTTTCTCCTCTTGGCTGTTGCAGATCGAACCAGATTCTTTTTCCGCTTGATCCAAACCATTCATGACCGGCGATCTCCATATCCATGGTTCGCTTGTGCATGAGCATTATTTTTTTTGTTTTGAGGTCTATGGTCCATATCCTGTCTAATTTATGCCAGGGGCCTTCATGACAAAACATGAGTAAAGAAGGATCCGTTGAAGAAAACTGCACATGGTTTAGCCAGGCACTATCAGTAAACACTTTTACCAGTTTTCCTGTTGCAATATTGATCGTAAATAACGTTCTTGGGAGGCGTGCTTCAAAGATCAGGTTGAAGAAATCTTTTTTCTCGGGGTTCTTAATAGAAATTTCTTTCTCTGCATCTGTACTTCTCGCGCCACCCAATAAAGTTCCATCTGCATTTACCGTGGTAATCCCTCCTTTAAAATCTGCAGGGAAAACAAATACCAGTCTTCTTTTTTTTGTTTCAACGTTTACAGAATACACGCTGTCTTTTACCTGGTAGAAAATTTCTTTACGCTTTACTGAAACGATCTCGCCATTCATCGGCGATGTTTCATGTGTGAGTTGTTGTGTAGTAAGTGTTTTGAGATCCACGATGTAGAGCTGCTTGTTCTTTACATTCAAATTATAGGTTTCACGCTTCATATCTGTAACAGCTCCGGGTTGTTCCAGGCTGCTGTTATAGAAGATCATTTTGTTGCCGATAAATGGATTATTGTGAAAGTAAAAACTCATACTACTTCCTTCCTGCCGTGTGAGCCTGATGATCTTATGGCCGGTACTTTTATCGATCCACTCGTTGGGCATTTTTTGCCCGCCGGTTTCCATAACTGGTTGTGCGTTTGCTGTTACAACCAGTATTACTACAAAAAGAAATAAAATCACTAAACGTGAGGCAGCAGATGACTGGGTATTTTTTTGGGGTATGTTGTAGGTTCGCATAAGCATAGCAGGCAAGTGTGCTGTAAAATAATATGTTGAGGGTGGTTTGCCGTCCTGAAGTGTCCTGTTACAATTTTTTTTCACGTCAAGGAGCAAAGGCCCAAAGATCTTTTAGGCCTGAAATATAATGAAACGTGACATCCAAGCGAGCAACCCTTAGTGCCTTTGCTCCTTGGCGCCTTTGCGTGAAACCATCAATTACCATCAGGTTTTACCGATATTGTCAGCGGACTTAGCGGCCAATACCATCGCTCCCATGGATCGGGTTTGGCCGGGTTAAATACCGGGATATCCTTCTTGATATATTTTGTGATTGGCATATTTGCCTGCTGGATGGCTCGCAAAACACAACGTGCGAGTTCATATGCACCATACGTAGTGAAATGCGTATTATCTTTTAAAGCCGAGTCCTGCCCGGGAAAACTATTGGCAGGGAAATGTACAAAAGCTTTCAGTGACCGCTCAGGGCCCCAGGCTTCGTATAAGATCTTACTCATTGCATTGAGATCGATCAAAGTGATTTTTTCTTCTTTTGCGAGTTGACGCATGGCTTCAGGGTAATCGGAGAGTGTATTGATGATATGCCCCTGGGCATCAAAATTCCGCCGGTGCATGGATGTAACCAGTACCGGTATCATTTCATGACAGATCGCTTCAGTGATCCATTCTTTCAGTGTAGACTTGTATGTTGTAAAAGGATCCAGGTGCGAGCCGCCAGGTTTCTGATCATTGTGTGCGAATTCAATGAATAAATAATCACCCGGTTTGCCCATACTGATGAGTTTTTCAAGACGTTTTTCAGCTTTGAAAGCTTTCAGGGTTTCCCCAGATTCCGCATAATTGGCAATGCAAATATTCCCGGGTTCAAAAAAAGACGGGAACATCTGACCCCAGGCTGCCCAGGGTTCTTTATCCTGGTCAACAACTGTTGAATTACCTGCAAGAAAAATCGTGGTTGTTTTTTTTGCAGCTGTTATTTCTACTGCACAGACTTTGATCGCCGAATCATTGAATTCAAGCGTGAGCTTATCATCCCAATGAAAATAATTAACCTCGCGCGGTTTTAGTTTCACTTTTCCGGTGATGTTTTTCTCATCATCCCGAATGATACTGTCGCGGATATGCACGGTAAATGTTTTGCTAACCAGTTCTCCTTTTTTTGTCGCGATATGTGGCAGGAATAAACGCCGGTTCTCAGCACGCACCGTTGTTGCTGATGTTCCATCCGCATCGCCTAACAATATTTTTACAGAATAATTTCCTTCGGGTAATCTTACAGAGAAGAAAAATGGTTGTGCACTTGTTAAGAGATCCTTAGAAAGGCCATTCCCTTTTTTGGTTTGTATAGCATGTATCAAGCTACCCGGTAAAAAACCATACCCAGCCTGCTGATCATATTTGCTGGCAGGTGTAATCTTGGTGTAACCTTCGATCGCTTTACCCGAACCAAAATCAAACTTGTAAGATTGTGCTCTAACATTATAAGCACAAATAAAGGAAATTACTGCAAAAAAAAGATGATATGCTCTCATGCTGTTAAATATGCCTGGAACTGAAAATAGTCATTTAATAAGAAAAGGACAATCAACAGATTGTCCTTTTCCCGAAAACTAAAACTTAAAACCTGCTATAAGCCTGCCATTAATACCCTGGGTTTTGATAAGCCAATCTTGCTGCGGCATCCAATGGTTTACCTTTATCATCTGTCAACTGAACCAGGTAAGCATTCGGCCATGGCCTGAATGTGTAGGTCTTTTTCATTTGTCCTTTACCATTTCCATCCTGGCCAGCGCCATTCCCGGTGTTGGCAGCTACAGGCCATAAACCCGCTTTATCTGATGCCATCTGGTTAAGGTATTCTACGCGGTCATAAAGGATTCCCGCATTGTGTTGATCTTCCCATGCAAGACCCTCAGACAGGAACTCACGTGCTTTTTCATTATAAATAAAATGAATGAACATATCGGCCTTAGATGAAACAGTAGGGATATAACCTTCGGCGATGGCCTGTGGTGTACCGGGTGTAAAATGATTCTCTGTTACTGTGATCTTTGAATAAGCATCTCCGTTGGCAGGATAAACCGGTGCAGTTTTTTCAGATGCAGCAAGCAGAGTGCTTTTAGGTTCCCATTCTACTAAAGGTGCTGGTCTGCTTTCGCCGGATTTATACGCTGCGCGTTGACGCAATATGTTTATATCGATCAGGGCAGCAGCATAATTTCCTTTGCGCCCATTGGCTTCTGCGCGTATCAGGAAAGTTTCTGCCAAACGCATCAGGATGGCATCGCGTGTCCCGCTTTCGCTGTTAAAATTAGCTTCGTCGCTGCTTCCCCCCTTTAATGGGTCAACATATTTTTTGGAAGAAAGATAAGGTGCCTGTTGTGTGCCCAATCCTAAATTGGCACCATTCTGCCAAAGACGATAATACAATTTACCGGAAACAGACGACTTGATCCAGCGAACCATAAACTGGAAAGGCATGCTCATCACCATTGTTGAATCAAGCGCTTCACTTGGTTGATTCTCCAGGTAAATAAGTGCACGCGAACCGTTTAATATTCTTTTACTGTTCGCAGTTACTGCAGGCTGACCCGCAGGTTTATTAGCGTTCCACCAGGCAGCGGCATCTGTGCTCCATACATAGGAAGTACTGGTAGCAGCTGGCATATTGCTGATATATTCGTATTGAAAGGTTTTATAGTAACGTGAATCATATACCTTATCGCGGAAATTATCGTATGCCCAGTCTGTTGGTTTGAAAGTACCAAATGGACGGCCATAGGCCTGTGCGCGTGTAACACCTGTAAGGTTTGTATAATCTCCTGTATGGTAGTTGCATGAACGGTTACCGCCGAAACGTCCGTCAAGCGTAATGTTAAGATCAAACTGTGCTGCCCATAAAACCTCTGCATGTGGTGCAGTTTCTGATACCGCAGGGTTAAATAAAGTAAAATAATCAGGAGCCAGTCCGGCAGCGCCGCCCTTGCTGTCGATCACTGCTGTAGCAAATGTGATACAGGAATCCAGGTCGGTGGTAACATTGCCTTTGTATAACATCTTGAGATGTGTTTCACCACTGCTTGCAAAGCCCGCTGCCTGTGCACGGTTCAAATAAAGTTTTGCAAGGAAATGACCCGCAGCTGCTTTTGTTAAACGTCCGCGTTCGGTTGTTGTTGCGGGAAGGTTGTCGTATGCATAACGCATATCTCCGATGATCTGTTTATAGATATCTTCCAGTTTTGCTTTTGGGTAGAAATAAATACCATTATCCTCGCGTTTTGGCGTAAGCAGCAATGGTATATCTCCCAATTGATTTGATACAAGGTAGTAGGCCCACGCACGTAACATCAATATTTCTGACCTCCTCATTTTCCGGTATGTTTCGTCGGTGCCAAACTTTCCGGGTTTACCGTTATCGATCACATCAAGTGCAATGTTACAGTTATTGATATGCGGGTACCCTCCCATCGGCGCGTAATTGGAATTAGCGCTTCCAAGGAAATTCGTGACATTGTTTGTTGCAATCGAACTTACATCTGTACCATAGGTAGCAGAAGTCATCTGTGCATTGGCAGGTGTTGCGGTCATATAGGCATCCGTTTCAGGTTCTATTAACCTGGCGCCATTTGCTTCCCACTCATGCTTTACACGGGCATACACATATAAACCGTTGATCAGTGAGTTCAGGCCGCTTTCGTTATTATAATAATCCTGTGTCAGGCTCGATACCTGTTTTTCAGTAAGAAACTTTTTGCACGAAACCAGTGAGGTAATGACCATCACCACCAGCGCCGTGATCAAAAAATATTTGTTCTTAGTATATTTCATAAAATTATTTTTGATAATTTTTATTTTAAAAAGTTGCCCTCAAACTAAATACAACACTTTGCGGAAGGATCGTATTATTGTTTGTTCCACCAAGCGGGTTTGTATTAGATGAAGCGATTGCCCAGTTGGTTTCATCATCCGGGTTAATTCCCCATTTCACTACACCTGGTCCGAAGATGAACGGATTAAGTACCTGCACATTAAATACCAGGTCCTTAACAGAAATTTTCTGGATCAGGTTTTTTGGGAAATTATACGAAAGCGAAATATTTCTTACTGCCGCAAATGAACCATCATTATACTGCATCGCAGCTGTCAGGTTGGTTTGACTGGCTGAAGCATTTGGCATCGGCCAACGACCGGCCTGGTTTGTCCACGACCAGAGATCGTTCTCCACGCGTCCGTTCGGGTTTACACCACCATAAGAGTTGGGATATCCCCCGAAATAAGTTTGTCCCCAGCGGAAATAAACAAAGGCGCTGAGCGACCAGTTCTTATAACGGAAACTATTGGTGATCCCACCCGTCCATTTAGGACGTGGCGTACCGAGGATAACGAAGTCTGATGCATCGATCTTCTTATCGCCATTCTGATCAACCACTTTAATGGTGCCCGGACGGAATAAAGTTCCATTTGCATTGAAGAGTGCCATTTCTGCAAGATCTTTTGCGTCACCACCCCAGATACCTGCATTTGCATAGTTATAAAACACCTGTGATGGCTGTCCGATAAATAAACGGTCAGCAACCATATCCGTTTTACCATTGATCAGTTCAACGATCTCTTCTTTATTGTTTGACCAGTTGAGATCCGTGCTCCAGCTAAAATCTTTTTTCTGGATGATGGTTGCAGAGAGTGTGATCTCAATACCGGAATTTTTTGTTTTACCGATGTTCTCAAATTTCTGAACATATCCTGATACAGCCGGGAGTGTTTTAGGGAAGATCAGGTCAGAAGTATTTTGCTGGTAGTATTCGATAGATCCTGATAGGCGGTTCTTAAACAAACTAAAGTCAACACCGAAATTTGTTTGTGCTGTCTCTTCCCATTTCAGTAAAGAGTTTTGAACCAGTTGCGGCAGGTAGCCGATAGCTGCGGAAGAACCGAATGCATATGGATTTCTGCTGAGCGGACCGGAAGTAGTATAGGGTTGTACAGATGAATTACCTACCACACCGTAACCCAAACGTGGTTTCAGTTCAGTGATCCAGTTTACATTACGCAGAAATTTTTCATCCTGCATTTTCCAGGCCAATGCAAATGATGGGAAGAAATCCCATTTGTGTTCAGGAGCCAATACGGATGAACCATCTGCGCGGCCTGAGAAGGTAAGTAGGTATTTATCATTGAATGTATAGTTCACACGACCCATAAAAGAAGCCAGTGTGTTTTCAGTGTAACCTGTTCCATATCCCGGGTTTCCGGCAGTGTTCGATGCAAGGTCATACCACAAACTCAAAGGATTGATCGTACCTGTTACACTTGTACTGGTGTTTTCCCTGCGTGCCTGTTGTGATGATTGCAACAGGGTAACGCCGATGGCATGTTTACCAAAAGTTTTATTGAAGAAAAGGAGGTTTTCCATCACCCATGAAAAATTCTCATCGGTTGCGTAAGATGCTGTACTTGGCCTATTGGTAAGATGGCTTGTTGCATCAGGACCTGTCCAGGCGCCTGAGCGGAAATGGCGATACTGCACGCCGAAATTGGCTCGGTATTTTAACCATGGTGTGAATTTTATTTCAGTGAACATACTCGCCAAAACAGAAGCGGTACGTCTTTCATTTAATGCCTGGTCGATATCGATCAATGGATTCCATAAGGATAAGTTACCACCAGGGTTCCTGATCCAGAAACCATTTGCATCTCTTGGTAATGCATAAGGAAATTGGTCTGACGCTCTTGAATAAAGATCTTTTGAACCTGTGTTCGAAGTATTCGGACCATTGATACCAAAGTTCTGAAGCGAAGCCGAAGCGATCACAGAAGTTCCCAGTGTGAGCCATTTAACAGGCGTGATATCACCACTGATATTCGCTGAATAACGTTTATAATTCTGGTCTCTCTGAACACCCGACTGATTATAATAATTTAAAGAGATGGCTAAACGGGAAATATCGTTTCCTGCAGAAAGAGCCACCTGGTGATTTTGTGTGATGCCCTGGCGTGTTGCATCAGCCAACCAATCATAACTGCGAATGTTTGCAGCATTGTACACAGGAACCTGTGCGGGCCAACCCATTGCCTGCTCTTCAGCAGTAGTTGCACGCGTTTTAGGCGTTACGCCGTATGCTGTCCATTCATACCCTGCCCAAACAGATGCCAATGCAACGGGGTCGGTAGCGAGTCCCATTTTATCACGATCCAGAAAAGGATCAGGATAACCCATCGTTGCGGGTTGATTTAAATTTGTGTTTGTTGTGGTTTGATAGAGACGGCCATTGATGAGGCTTAAGCGCCACCTGTCAATATATTGTCCACCATCCATCCAATCTGTTAATGATTTATATGAATCAACTGAAACAGTAGAATTGTAATTAAGGGATACCCTTCCTTTCTGACCTTTTTTGGTTGAGATAAGCACCACACCATTTGCACCGCGTGAACCATAGATAGCGGTAGCGGATGCATCTTTAAGGATCTCAACAGAATTGATATCATTTGGATTAAGATCGCTCATATTAAATGAGTTCACCCCGAGTGAGTTTACCAATGGAATACCATCTACTACATATAGCGGGTCATTGGAGGCTCCGATAGAACGGTTACCTCGTACCCTTAATATGGGAAGCTCACCTGGTTTGAGGTTTGAAGAAACGTTTACACCGGCAGCTTTACCCTGCAATGCCTGTAACACGTTTTGCGCCGGGCGTTCGCGGATAGTTTCAGCTGTGATACGGCTAAGCGAGCCTGTTACATCACTCTTTTTTTGTGTACCGTAACCTACTACAATCACTTCATCAAGATCCTTTACTTCTTTTTCAAGTGTGATGGAAAGTGTTGCACGGTTAGCGATCGCTACTTCCTGTTGTGCAAAACCTATAGAACTTATCACAAGGGTTCTATTGGCTGCAACAGAAATGCTGAAACTGCCATCGGCCCTGGTAGCGGTACGGTTGGTGGTACCTTTTTCTTCAATGGTAGCACCTTCAAGCGGCTTACCTGCATCATCAACCACTTTACCGGTGATAACTGATTTTGTTTGAGCTTTTGTTAGAATTGGAGTGTACATGAACCCCAGGGAGAGAAGCGAAAAAAGCATACAATGTCGCCAAAAGCGTAATGTCTCTTTCATGGTAGCAATCGTTTGGGTTAACTTGATTAAAAGTTGGTTATGCGTAATTAAACACAACTAAAAATAGAAAGCTTTAAAATCTTTACCGTCCTGCACCGTACTGGTGAAAGATGATTTTCCTGACTGGCTGAAATGCAGACTGGCGTTGGGAAAAAGCTGATCAGATTTTTTTATATGAAGCAGCGTATCCTGTTCATTTCTTGACAGGATACAAAAATCAGCTACGAAATATCCTTGTTATATAGAAGTTTACTTACAAATGCAATCGATTAAACAGGCAGACATTATAGCCACAATTTCTCTTACTGTACATTTAAAAATAGCCGTTATTGTGTTACAGTATAATATTTCAGTTCAACCATATCGCCGGGAACTGGTTGTGTGTTCCAGTCTGCATGTATCGCTAAAGCGGCACCAATAGCTGTTGCCTGCGATACGGATGCCGCATATACTTCCATCGATGGGAAAACAGCTGCCAGCATATTCATATACACCGGATTTTTAGCAAATCCGCCATCAACAAATATCCTCCCGATCTTTTTTGAAGAAAGAACCAGTGAGGTTGATACCTGCTGCTGCTGAATGATATCAAATATCAATTGATGATACGCTTCATCATAGGTTTGATACTCCGCAAGATTCCTGTTTTCAAATGCTGATACACGTAATCCTGCTTCGACTCCAACGATATTTGTTTTGTTTTTTATTTTCCCAAACACGGAAGGAATGAATATTGTTTTTTGATACTGATCAGCCGGCACATTAAAATGTTCCGCTAATATTTTCACCTGTTGTTCGTGTTCATTTCCTGCGAATAAGCGGGCCGCTTTTACCGGGCGTCCATGATATTCAAGATAACAAAGACAATCTTTTTGCAACTCTTCAGCAGTCAACGGTTCATCGTTAAACGGATTTAAACTGATGCACCAGGTACCGGTTGAGATTAAAATAAATGGTTCTGAAAAACAGGCCAGGTAAGGGATCAGGGCTGATGAGCTATCATGCAGGCCAATGCCTGTTTTTATTTGTTTACCACGTATCGTGATATCTATGGCTGCATTGGATCGAAGTACGGGTGGAAATTTTTCATCCAGCGCTTCTTCGTATACCCAGTCGTGATACATTCTTTTTGAAAAATCCCAAAGCCCGGTGTGACAACCAATGCTTGTGATCTCTGCATATGCTTTACCCGTAACGAGGTAACTGATGTATTGCGGAAGATGCAGAGAGTACTGTATTTTATCAAACAATTTCGGGTTCTCATATTTCAACCGGTATAGCTGCATACCGGAATTGAGATTTCCTAATACGGGAGAAGCAGTTGTAACAGATAGTTTCGTTTCGCCTCCATAAGTATCGTAAAATTTTTTCTGTAACTCCTGCGGATAAGGTTTGAGATAATTTTGCAAGCAGGTAACGGGTCGACCATCGGCATCGATATGCACAAAGCTGGCGCCATAAGCAGAAAAATTAATTCCTTTTACTTCATATTCAGGCAGATTGAATATTTCATCGATGGAGGTTTTTATCCATCGCGACAATTCATTCACATCATCACAGGGGAACCCATCTTCGTCTTTAGTCTCCGGGAACTGAACAGATCGTTCTAAAACAATTTTGTACTGCTCATTAAATAGAAAACATTTCTTATTTGTTTTACCAATATCAAAAATAAGTATGACAGCTTTTGAATTCATTCTTCAATATTCCTTGTTCAACGTTTGCGCTGAAGCTACAACGCAGGCGCAATATTCAATATTCTTTAGAGCCCGGTTGCTACCGTTTTTTCTCCTCTTTCTTTGATCAGTTGTTCCCTTATCTTTTGCTCCCTGAACAATTGTATGGGCGACAGTGCTGCGCCTGATTGCAATCGTGCTTCAGCAACAATGGAGCGAACATCTGTACGGTATGCCTGTTGCAATATTTCCTGTGCTTTGGCAACATCATTGTTTTCCTGCGCAGCCTGCAATGCCTTCGTATCAACCAATAAAGCCTGTGTGTAAGCGATCATGATGGCTTCCACACTTTGCAACAGATCCTCTAAGGGGTCTTTTACATTGTGTGAGGCATCGATCATCCAGCCGAGATCATTGGCATGATTCATATTTCTTGCATCCATTCCTTCTACCAATTCATTAAAGATGAGAAACAGCTGGTAAGGGTCGATACTGCCTACTGTCAGATCATCATCGCCATATTTGCTATCATTAAAATGAAAGCCTCCTAATTTTTTTTCATTCAATAACAAGGCTACAATCTGCTGAATGTTTGCATTGGGTAAATGATGGCCGAGATCGACTAATGTATAAGCTTTGTCTCCCAATTTATTCGCGTATAGTAAAGATTGTCCCCAATCGCCAACAGTCATTGAATAAAAATTGGGTTCGTATGCTTTGTATTCAACAAATACTTTCCAATCAGAGGGAAGTGCTGCATAAATTTCCTGCAATCCTTCCAGTGTATTTTGAAATGCCTTTCTGAAATTTAACTGGCCCGGGAAACACGATCCATCAGATAACCAAACTGTCAAAGCAGTTGATCCCAGTTCAATTCCATGCCTGATCACTTCAATATTATGATCGATGGCCTGTTTACGTACCGCCTTATCAACATGTTGAAGTGACCCAAATTTATAACTGAGTTTTTGTCCCGGCTGATCCTGGAAAGTATTTGAATTCACAGCATCAAAACGCAGGTCGTACTGTGCTGCCAGTTGTTTTGTTTTTGATGCATCTTCAGGAATATCCCATGGTATATGCAATGATATCGCGCCGCTTGACCTGTTAAGTGCATGCAGTAAGCCCACATCTTCTATTTTCTGTTCGAGGTTAGCCGGCTCACCTCCCCCACTAAATCTTCCAAAGCGTGTACCGCCGGTACCGAGTGCCCATGAAGGAATAGCAACCTGGAAATCTTTTAATTTTTGAAGGATCCCGTTGATACCCGGAACAGATTCAGACACAAATGCAAAACCACGGGTATGTTTTGAGAGCAATTGGTCGTTGTGATCAGCGATCAGTTTTTTTTCAATCAGCATAGTCAATCGTTTTCAGCCTGGAACTTTATGGTAAATAAAATACTTCTTTTAAAGGTACGCTAACCGGTGAATTATCCGCATTGCTTTCCATGATGTCTTTCATATAGGCCCAC